>NZ_JBQWTS010000005.1:0-297671 GCF_052600055.1 Ramlibacter sp. MAHUQ-53 | reverse complement strand
TCAACAACGGCGACTGGGCTTCGACCGCCGCCGCCCAGAGCGCCCTGGCCGACGGCAACTACCGCTTCCGCGCCGTCGTCACCGACGCCGCAGGCAACGATGCCACTTCCAATGTGCTGGAGGTCGTCATCGACAACACCGATCCGGCTCCGGGCGTCCTGAGCTTCACCGACCTGACCGACACCGGCAGCGACGATCCCATCGACATCACTCAGGACAACGCGTTCAATCTCTCGCTGGCCGGTCATGAGTCCACGGCGAACGTCGTCTACCAGGTCTCCTTCAACAACGGAGACTGGACCTCGACCACCGCCGCCCAGAGCGCCCTGGCCGATGGCAACTACCGCTATCGCGCCGTCGTCACCGACGCCGCCGACAACGATGCCATCTCCAACGTGCTGGAGGTCGTGATCGACAACACCCTCCCCCAGTTCTCGTCCTCTACGACTGCATCCATCCCGGAGAACAGCCCGCTGTCGGCCGTGGTCCACACCGCCCAAGCATCGGACCTGCACGGCGTCAACTTCTCTCTGGCTGCTGGCCTGGGCGACGACGCCGCGAAGTTCGCAATCGATGCAGCAACCGGCGCAGTGACCCTCCTGGAGAACGCGGACTTCGAAACCAAGTCCAGCTACGCCTTCACGGTCCAGGCCGTCGATGCCGCGGGCAATGTGGCCACGCGGGCCGTGACGCTGGGAATCATCGACATCAATGAGGCGCCAGAAGCCAAGGGGGGAACTGTTTCCACGGTGGAGAACGCCCCCCTCCTGATCCCCCTCGCCCAGGAGTACGCGACAGACCCTGACGCGGGCAATGTCCTGACCCTTGTCAGCGTCACGGCATCCCACTATTCCTGGGGCACGGGGGGGACCGCTACGACGCTGACCAATCCGGTGACCAAACAAGCGGTCAACATCGCCGGCCTCACCAGCCAACTGACGATCTCCAGCGACGGCAAGTCCGCCCTGTTCACCCCGGCAGCCGAACTCAACTGGATGATGTCTACGCAGCAGCTGTCAGTGGAGCTTCACTACACGGTCCGCGATCAGTCCGGCATGACGGACTCCAACACGATCACCGTCACCATCATCGGCTCCACCTCCGACAAGGGAAAGAACCTGACTGGCACCAACGGCGCCGACATCCTCGTCGGTTCGGACAATGAAGATGTCCTCCAAGGCGGCAACGGCAACGACAACCTCAGTGGCGGGAAGCTCACCGACGCCCTCTACGGCGGCAACGGCGACGACCTCCTCTCGGGCGGCGACGGCATCGACTACCTGTTCGGCGACAGCGGCAACGACACCCTGAACGGCGATGACGGCGCCGACGTTCTGTCCGGCGGCAAGGGCAACGACGCCATGATTGGCGGCCTGGGCAACGACCACTTCGTGTTCGAACCCCAGCTCGGCGCCGACCGCCTCACCGGCTTCGTCAAGGGCCAGGACATGCTCCACTTCGTGGACATGTTCCCCAGCACCCTCACCGCCGCCGACTTCGTCACCAAGTACGTCACCGACACCGGCAACGACCTGCTGATCTCCGTTCCCGGCGGCTCGGTGGTGTTGGTGGGCGTGGCCGACACCAGCGGGCTGGCCGGCAGCATCTCCTTCGTCCTGCCGTCCTGACCCCGCCGCGCGCCGCTCACCGCAGTTCGACCGCGCCCCCCAGCGTCAGGACGACCTCGGTCCTGCCCCCTTCCGCAGGAATGGGCACGACGGCGGCATCGACAGCGGCCGCCGCGGCGCGCTGCACCGCGACCGGGCGCGGCGGCACCGCGCCGCCCGCCTGGGACAGGGTGACCGCCTTGACGGCGTAGTCCTTGAACCCCAGCGCGCCCGCCATGGCCTGGGCCTTGCGCCGGAATGCCGCGGCCACCTCGGTCATGAGCTGCGCCTCCACCTCGTCGCTGCGCGCACGCGAGAGCGAGAAATGGACGCCATGGACCTGCAGCTCCGAGGCCAGCTCCGAGGCGAGTTGCCCCAGCGCCGCCTGCTGCGTGGAGGTGAGCGTCACGCTGCCCCTCACCACCCACTGGCCGGTGCGGCCCTTCGGCCCCCACACCGGCTGGGTGTTGACGGAGCCGAGGCGCACCTCGATGCCCGGCACGGCCCGGGCGCGCGCCGCGGCAGATTGCAGGGCCGCCAGCACCCGCTGGGTCGGCTCCTGGGTCCGCGGCCCCTCGTGCTCGACGCCGAGGGTCACCGCCATGAGGTCGTTGTCGACCAGGCTGCGCGCCTGGGCCTCCAGGTGCAGTTCAGGCCCGGCCCAGGAGGCCGCAGGACCCAGCGCCATCGCCGCGGCGATGGCGATCACACGGAGAAGCTGTTTCGCCACGGGCGGCTCCCGCGGCGTCAGCGACGGTCCCGGTCATGGTCGCGGTCATGGCCCCGGCCACGCCCGCCCTTGTCGTCCCGGTCGCCGCGGTCACGGCGGTGGTCGCCCGGGCCATAGGCGCCCGGGTGCGGGTGGCGGACGTGGCTGTCATACCAGTCATGCCGCACGAAATAGACAGGGACGCCGCAGGCGTTGTACTGGTGGCAGTGCTTGCTCCACTTCTTGCGGTGCCCCGGGGGCACCCACATGTAGACGGGCTGCTGCTGCACGACGTACGCCGGGCCGGGCGGCACGATGACCACGGGCTGCGGCAGGATGATGGCGGGCTGCGGGTAGCGGCCGATGTCGATGCGGCCATACACGCCAGGCTGGCTGATCTGGACGCTCACGCCGACATCGGTCGCCCGCGCGGCCACGGGGGCCAGGGTGGCGACGGCGCAAGCCAGGGTAACGATGGCCTTCATTCCGGTGGGCTCCTTGTTGGGTTTTCCTCCCTAACGGATGAGCACATTGGATTGAATACGTCTGGCGCGAAAGCGTGGTGTCGAGCGGTAACACCGCGCAGCTGCCATTCGCCACTCGCCAGCGGGCCGAGCACAAACAAAAACGCCCGACAGAGAACTGTCGGGCGCTTGAATCTGGTGGCCTGGGGCGGAATCGAACCACCGACACGCGGATTTTCAATCCGCTGCTCTACCAACTGAGCTACCGGGCCGTGAGACAGCGAGTATACATCAATTCCCGCCGCGTTTTCCGCGCGACAGGTCGACGCCGAGTTGCTTGAGCTTGCGGTACAGGTGCGTGCGCTCCAGGCCGGTCTTCTCGGCCACGCGAGTCATGGAGCCGCCCTCCTTGACCAGGTGGAATTCGAAATAGCACTTCTCGAACTCGTCACGCGCATCACGCAGCGGCTTGTCCAGCTCGAACAGCTGGCGCGACTGCGGGCCCATCTCCGTCACCGCGGGCAGGCTCTGCCCCCCGGTCATGGCGGCCTCGACGGTGAGTTCGGTCGTGGTCACGTAGTGCACCACCGGCGCGGCGACCGACGGGGACGCCAGCACCCCCGGGCGGCGCGCCGGCGCCGGGGCGGCAGCGGGGACGTTGCGGTTCAGCCCCGACTCCACCGCCTTGAGCAGCTTCTGCAGGGTGATGGGTTTCTCGAGGAAGGCCTGGGCACCGATGCGCGTGGCCTCGACCGCGGTCTCGATGGTGGCATGGCCACTCATCATGATCACGGGCATGGACAGCAGGCCGGAGGTCGACCACTCCTTGAGCAGCGTGACGCCGTCGGTGTCCGGCATCCAGATGTCCAGCAGGACCAGGTCGGGGCGCATGCGCTGGCGGATGGCGCGGGCCTCGGCCGCGTTCTCCGCCAGTTCGACATGGTGGCCCTCGTCGTTGAGGATTTCGGATAGCAAGTCTCGGATGCCGAGCTCGTCGTCAACGACCAGGATGTTTGCCATGTTCCTACCAGCACCCCGCGCGGCCGGCCGGGGCGGTGTTGTTAGACCGCAACTGTGAATGATAGCGAGACTTGGGCCCCCAGGATTTCGCCATCGCGGACACGGTTCTTGAGGTCTATGCGCGCCCCATGCTCGTCGGCGATCTTCTTGACCACCGCCAGCCCCAGCCCCGTGCCCTTGGACTTCGTCGTCACGTAGGGTTCGAAAGCCCGCTTGAGGATGTGCTCCGGAAAACCCGCGCCCGAGTCCTGCACCAGCAGGCGCACCCGCCGGTTGGTCTCGTTCCATTGGGTGCGCACCACCACCTCGCGCACCTCGCGGCCCTCGGTGGCGTCCTGCGCGTTCTGCAGCAGGTTGTGGATGACCTGGCGCAGCTGCTGCGCGTCACCCGAGATGGGCGGGCATTGCGGGTCCAGTTCCACCTGCACCGGCGCACCGTGGCCCGCCTGCCCGGCCTCGCGGGCGTAGAGCAGGAGCACGTCGCCCACCAGGGCGTTGAGGTCCACCGGCTTGAGGTCGGCCGTGGGCAGGCGCGCGTAGTCACGGAATTCGTTGACCAGCCGCTTCATCGCGTCGACCTGGTCGACGATGGTGCGCACGCTCTTGGTCAACACCGCGCGCTCGGGGTCGGCCACCTTGTCCACGAGCTTCATCTCGAGCCGTTCGGCCGAGAGCTGGATTGGCGTGAGCGGGTTCTTGATCTCGTGCGCCAGGCGCCGTGCCACCTCGCCCCAGGCCTGGGCGCGCTGCGCGGAGACGATCTCGGAGATGTCGTCCAGCACCAGCAGGTGCACCGGCTCGCCGCCGGTGTCGGCGGGCATCTCGGCGCCGCGCACGACCAGGGTCACCGCGTGGGTCGAGGCCGGCGCGCCCGGCTGCGGCGCCTGCAGCTCGAAGGACTGCTGCCAGTGGTCCAGCCCGTGCTGCAGCCGCTCGGTGTGGTACTCGTCGAACTGCGCCTGCACGGCCCGGCCGAAGGACTCAAGGCCCTCGACGCCGGCCAGGGGCTGGCCCTGGTACGCCGCCAGCGGCGCGCGCAGGATGCGCGTGGCGCCCGGGTTGGCCGAGAGGATGCGGCCCTGCGCATCGAGCACGATGACGCCGGCGGTGAGGTTGTCCAGGATGGTCTGCAGGTTGGCACGGGCCGCGTCCACCTGCCACATGCTTTTCTCGACCGCGCTGCGGGCATCGGCCAGCTGCTGGGTCATCTGCGCGAAGGAGCGCGTCAGGCCGCCGAGTTCGTCCTTGCCCTGGAGCACGGGCTTGGGGCTGAGGTCGCCCGCCGCCACCTCGCGCACGCCGGCGGCCAGCAGCAGCAGCGGCCGCGCCAGCGAGTTGCCCAGCACCACGGCCAGCAGCACCGCGCCGAAGACCGAGAGGAACAGCGCCAGCGTGAGGGTGCCGATGTACATGCGCCGCAAGCCGTCGCGGCCCAGGGCGCGCTCCTGGTACTCGCGGTTGGCCTCCTGCACCGCGATGGCATTGGCGACCAGGGTGGCCGGCAGGGCCTGCGTGACCTGCAGGACCCGCGTCTCCGAGAGCAGGCCCAGGCTGGGCGGCGAGACCAGGGCCAGGGCGCGGATGCGGGCGTTGTTCAGCGCGGCGGTGCCGCCTTCTTCCAGGCCCTCGATCACCGCCACCGAACGCTGGGTCCGCACCGCGCGCAGCTGGGCGGGCGTGGGCCGCTCCGGCGCGAGCTGGAAGCGCGACTGGCCGGCACTGGCCACCAGCTGGCCGGAAGCGCTCCACAGGTAGATGTCGGTGGCGCCGAGCTGGTCCTTCAGGCGCTCGAGCAGCAGCGTGGGCGAGCCCTCGGGCGCGTCGGCGAGCTGCGCCGCGGCGATGCGCGTCTTGAGGGCCAGGTCGTTGGACAGCATGTCCAGCGTGGAGCGGCCCAGGCTCAGGCCGGCGTCGAGCGCACCCTCGACCTTCACGTCGAACCAGCTCTCGATCGAGCGCGAGACGAACTGGTAGGACACCACGTAGATCAGCAAGCCGGGCGCGAAACCCACCAGGGCGAAGATCATGGCCAGCCGGATCAGCAGCCGGCTGCCGAACTTGCCGGCACGCAGCCGGGACCACAGCCGCAGGCCCATCCAGCCGATGGTGCCCAGCAGGATGGCGGCGACCACCATGTTGACGATGAACAGGCGGCCGTAGTTGCGCTCGTAGAGTTCGCGGTTGTTGGTGGCCTGGGCCAGCAGGAACAGCAGGACGATGCCGATCGCCACCATGGTGCTGGCGCCGATGCCCACGGCCCAGCGGTAGGTTCGGGCATTGCGCACCTGCGGGGCGCGGCGCCCGCCACCGGTGCCCGGGGAGGACGAGGCCGGATCGGTGCTCATCGCGCGATCTCGGCCGGCAGGCGCAGCGAGCGGCTGGTCGCGATGTTCCAGTCCGCCTGGCCGACCACGCCGATCTGGAAGGGGCGCGGCAGCTGCGAGACATCGAGCCGGAAGCGCAGGCTCACGCTGTAGCGCTGGTCCGGCTCGAGGTCGCCGGCGTCGGCGATCTTCCAGCCGGAGATGCGCTGCACCGCGGCCAGCGCCTCGTCGCGCGTTTCGAAGTTCTGGCCCAGCGAGAGGCCGGCGTTGCCGATCGGGCTGGACGCGGCGAGCAGCCGCCAGCGCCGGGTGAGCGGGTGGTAGGACAGGCGCATGTAGCGGCTGGCCGCGGAGACCTCCTTGTCGTACCAGTACCAGCGGTCCCGCAGGAGCACGGCGTCGGTGACGAAGAACAGGGGAATGCCCTTCTGCAGGGCTTCGTCCACGCCCTGGGGCAGGTCGAAGTGCACCTGGGCGGCGACCATCAGGCCCTCGGGGGTGCGCTCCACCCGCAGGCCGCTGATCTCGGTGGCCCGGGCCGGCCCCGCCAGGACGGCCAGCAGGCACAGGACGGCGGCGGCCAGCAGCCGCGCGCGGTCAAGGCCGCGGCGCCAGGCGCTTTTCCAGCAGGGCGTAATAGAAACCGTCGTGGTCACCCGGGCAATTGTCCGGGACGGTCGCGCCCGTCTCCCCGGTTTGGGGCAGCAAATGGCCGGGCGCGGGCAGCAAAACCGCGTCGGTGTTGTGCGCAACAAACGCTCCGGCCTGGGCCTCCCCCTCCGCCTTGAAGACCGAGCAGGTGCAATAGAGCATCCGCCCGCCGGGTCGCAGCAGCGGCCAGAGGGTGGCCAGCAGCCGGGCCTGGATGGCGGCCAGGGCGGCGATGTCGGCTTCGCGGCGCAGCCAGCGCACGTCGGGATGGCGCCGCACGATCCCCGAGGCGGTGCAGGGCGCGTCCAGCAGGATGGCGTCGAAGGGCTGGCCGTCCCACCAGGCCGCGGGCGCGCCTGCGTCGGCGGCCAGCACCCGCGCCTTCAGGCCCAGGCGCCCCAGGGTCTGGTGGATGCGCTCGCAGCGCGCCGGGTCCACGTCCAGCGCGGTGACCTCGCCGTCCGACAGCTCCAGCAGGTGGGCGGTCTTGCCGCCGGGCGCCGCGCAGGCATCCAGCAGGCGCGGCGCGCCGCCGGCGGGCAGGCCGTGCAGCAGCAGCGGCGCCGCGAGCTGGGCGGCACCGTCCTGCACCGACAGGGCGCCCTCGTCGAAGCCCGGGATCTCGTGCACCGGCAGCGGCCGCTCGAGCTGCAGGCCGTACGCGCCGAAGCGCTGCGCCGGGATGCCCGCGCCGGCCAGGCGGGCCTGCAGGGCCTCGGGCGTGGCGCGCCGCGCATTCACCCGCAGGGCCATCGGCGGCTGGCGGTTGTTGGCGCGCAGGATGTCCTCCCAGCGGTCCGGGTGGTCGCGGCGCAGGCGCTCGATCCACCAGCGCGGGTGGTTCCAGCGGGCGACCGGGTCGGCCTCGGTGGCGGCCACCAGCGCGTCGCGCTCGCGCAGGAAGCGGCGCAGGCAGGCATTGATGAAGCTGGCCTGGCCGGCCGTGGCGCGCTGGCGCTTGGCCGCCTCGACCGCCTGGTTCACCAGGGTGAAGGGCTCATAGGGTGCCTGCGCCGGGTCCCAGGCCAGGGCCAGGGCGGTGCACAGGAGCGCGTCGGCCGCGGGCGGCGGCGGGCGGCGGGCGAGCTGGGCCCGCAGGGCCTGCGCCCGGCCGAGCTGGCGCAGGGCCTGGAACACCAGGGCCTGGGCGCCGGGACGCAGCTCGCCGGGAACGGCGGCCAGGGCCGGGGTGGCCGAGGTGCCGTCGCGCACGGCCTGGACCACCGAGGCGGCGGCCTGCAGCAGGCGCCACAGCGGGAGGGTTCGGTTCGCGGTCACGGCGGTCACAGGGCCGTCCCGGCCCGGAAGCCGAACACCCAGGCGAGCAGCACGGCGGGGAATTGCGCGATGGCGCGGTTGTAGCGGGTCACGGCGTCGTTGAACTGTTGGGTGGCCGCCTGGACCTGGGCCAGCACCTGGGCCCGCACGGCGGCATGGGTCTCGGGCAGGCGCGGGCCGCCGAGGTCGTGCGCATCTTCGCGCTCGGCGCGGTCCCAGGCCATGGCGAGGACGTCGGTGGCGGTGCGCAGGGCCTCGATGCCCTGGGGGTCGAGCGGCCGGGCGCGGGCGCCGGCGAGGGTGGAAGCGAGCTGGTCGGTGGCAGCACGGACCTGGGCCCAGACCGGCGCGCTGCCGCGCGCACGGGCCGGGTCCTCGCCGTCGTCGGGCGGCAGGTCCTGCGCGAGCTGCAGGTGCCGCTGGAACTCGGCCTCGACGCTCGCGAATGCGGACTTCACCTCGCCGCGCAGGCGCACCAGCCGGTTGTAGGCGCCCACGCTCCAGAACAGGAGCACGGCCGGCAGGAGCCACATCAGGAGAGTCGTCATGGACCGGCGAGCTTACCAAGCCGCCAAAGAAGAACGCCCCGGGCCGGGCGGCACGGGGCGTTCCTCAGGAAGGCGCGGTGCGATTACTCGGCCGCGGAACCCTCGCCAGCCTCGGGCAGCACGCCCTCGGCATCGGCCGTGCCGGCCAGCTCGGTGGCTTCGGCCTCGGCGATGGCGCGGCGCTCGGCCTCGTCCATCTGGTCCTTGACCTTGCGGGCCTGGTGGTAGGCCATGCCGGTACCCGCCGGGATCAGGCGGCCGACGATGACGTTCTCCTTCAGGCCGCGCAGCTCGTCACGCTTGCCCATGATGGCCGCTTCGGTCAGCACGCGCGTGGTTTCCTGGAAGGAAGCCGCGGAGATGAACGAGTCGGTCGACAGCGAGGCCTTGGTGATGCCCAGCAGCAGGTTGCTGTAGGTCGCGGGGATCTTGTTGTCCTTCTGGAGCGCCTCGTTGGTGTTGAGGATCTCGGAGCGCTCGACCTGCTCGCCGGCGATGTAGCCGGACTCGCCCGGGTTCTCGACGACCACGCGACGCAGCATCTGGCGAACGATCACCTCGATGTGCTTGTCGTTGATCTTCACGCCCTGGAGTCGGTACACGTCCTGCACCTCGTCGACGATGTAGCGGGCCAGTTCTTCCATGCCCAGCAGGCGCAGGATGTCCTGCGGGTCGGCCGGGCCGTCGACCACGGATTCGCCCTTGTTCACCACCTGGCCTTCGTGCACCAGGATGTTCTTTTCCTTGGGCACGAGCTCTTCCCAGACCTTGCCTTCCGGATCGGTGATCTGCAGGCGGATCTTGCCCTTGGTCTCCTTGCCGAACGACACCGTGCCGGTCATCTCGGCCAGCACGCCCTTGTCCTTGGGCGAACGGGCTTCGAACAGCTCGGCCACGCGGGGCAGACCGCCGGTAATGTCGCGGGTCTTCTGGCCTTCGATCGGGATACGGGCCAGCACTTCGCCGGGGCCCACGTCCTGGCCGTCGCGCACCTGGATCAGCGCGCCCACCTGGAAGCCGATGGTCACCGAGTGGTCGGTGCCCGGGATCTTCACTTCCTGGTTGTTGGCGTCGATCAGCTTCACCTGCGGACGCACCACCTTGGCGGAGCCGCGGCGCTTCGGGTCGATCACGACCAGGGTCGACAGGCCGGTGACCTCGTCCACCTGCTTGGCGACGGTGAGGCCCTCTTCCACGTTCTCGAACTTCACCTTGCCGGCGAATTCCGTGATGATGGGTCGGGTCAGCGGGTCCCAGTTGGCCAGCACGGTGCCGGCCTTGATGGTCTGGTCGGCCTTGATAGCCAGGGTCGCGCCGTACGGCACCTTGTGGCGCTCGCGCTCGCGGCCGTGTTCGTCATGGATGACGATCTCGCCGGAACGGGCAATGACGACGAGCTCGCCCTTGCTGTTGGTCACGTAGCGCATCGTGCTGTTGAAGCCGATGACGCCGTTGGACTTGGCTTCCACGCTGGAGGCGATGGCGGCGCGCGAGGCGGCACCACCGATGTGGAAGGTACGCATGGTCAGCTGCGTGCCGGGTTCACCGATCGACTGCGCGGCGATCACGCCCACGGCCTCACCGGTGTTCACCAGGCCGCCGCGGCCCAGGTCGCGGCCGTAGCACTTGGCGCACAGGCCGAAGCGGGTGGCGCAGGTCAGCGCGGTGCGGACCTTGACCTCGTCGACGCCGGCAGCCTCGAGCTCCTCGATCGCGTCCTCGTCCAGCATATTGCCGGCGGGCACGATGACCGAGCGGTTCTCGGGGTGCAGCACGTCCTCGGCCGCGACACGGCCCAGGATACGGTCACGCAGCGACTCGATGACTTCACCACCCTCGACGATGGCGCGCATCAGCGAGCCGTCGGCGGTGCCGCAGTCCTCTTCGGTCACGACCAGGTCCTGGGTCACGTCGACCAGTCGGCGGGTCAGGTAGCCGGAGTTCGCGGTCTTCAGCGCCGTGTCGGCCAGGCCCTTACGGGCGCCGTGCGTGGAGATGAAGTACTGCAGCACGTTCAGGCCTTCACGGAAGTTCGCCGTGATGGGCGTCTCGATGATCGAGCCGTCCGGCTTGGCCATCAGGCCGCGCATGCCCGCCAGCTGGCGGATCTGGGCGGCGGAACCGCGGGCGCCGGAGTCGGCCATCATGTAGATGGAGTTGAACGACTCCTGCTCCACTTCCTTGCCGTTGCGGTCGGTGGTCTTTTCCTTGGCCAGCTGGGCCATCATGACCTTCGACACTTCGTCGCCGGCCTTGCCCCAGATGTCCACGACCTTGTTGTAGCGCTCGCCAGCGGTCACGAGACCGGAGACGTACTGCTGCTCGATCTCCTTCACCTCGGACTCGGCGCGGCCGATGATCTCGGACTTCTGCGGCGGCACCAGCATGTCGTCGATAGCGATCGAGATGCCGGCGCGGGTGGCCAGGCGGAAGCCGTTCTGCAGCAGCTTGTCGGCGAAGACCACGGTCTCCTTCAGGCCGCAACGGCGGAAGGAGGCGTTGATCAGGCGGCTGATCTCCTTCTTCTTCAGGGCCTTGTTCAGGTTGGAGAACGGCAGGCCCTTCGGCAGGATTTCGGACAGCAGGGCACGGCCCACGGTCGTGTCGACCAGCGAGGTGCTGGGCACGAACTCGCCGGTGGCCTTGTCCTTGGTCCACTCGACCAGGCGCACGGCGATCTTGGCGGTCAGTTCGACCACGCCGGCGTCCAGCGCGCGCTGCACTTCGGCGACGTCGGCGAAGACCATGCCTTCGCCCTTGCCGTTGATGCGTTCACGGGTGGTGTAGTACAGGCCCAGCACCACGTCCTGAGACGGCACGATGGAGGGCTCGCCGTTGGCGGGGAACAGCACGTTGTTGGAGGCCAGCATCAGCGTGCGGGCTTCCATCTGCGCTTCCACCGACAGCGGCACGTGGACGGCCATCTGGTCGCCGTCGAAGTCGGCGTTGAACGCCGCGCACACCAGCGGGTGCAGCTGGATGGCCTTGCCTTCAATCAGGATCGGCTCGAAGGCCTGGATGCCCAGGCGGTGCAGCGTGGGCGCCCGGTTCAGCATGACCGGGTGCTCCTTGATGACCTCTTCGAGGATGTCCCACACCACGGGGGTGCCGGATTCCACTTCCTTCTTCGCCGCCTTGATGGTGGTGGCGATGCCCATGGCTTCCAGGCGCGAGAAGATGAAGGGCTTGAACAGCTCCAGCGCCATCAGCTTGGGCAGGCCGCACTGGTGCAGCTTGAGGGTCGGGCCCACGGTAATGACCGAACGGCCGGAGTAGTCGACGCGCTTGCCCAGCAGGTTCTGGCGGAAGCGGCCGGACTTGCCCTTGATCATGTCGGCCAGGGACTTCAGGGCGCGCTTGTTGGCGCCCGTCATGGCCTTGCCGCGGCGGCCGTTGTCCAGCAGGGAGTCGACGGCTTCCTGGAGCATGCGCTTTTCGTTGCGCGCGATGATCTCGGGGGCCTTGAGTTCCAGCAGGCGCTTGAGGCGCGAGTTGCGGTT
This sequence comes from Ramlibacter sp. MAHUQ-53, assembly GCF_052600055.1. Lineage (NCBI taxonomy): Bacteria > Pseudomonadati > Pseudomonadota > Betaproteobacteria > Burkholderiales > Comamonadaceae > Ramlibacter > Ramlibacter sp. MAHUQ-53. Next base: position 285,570 of record NZ_JBQWTS010000005.1, on the reverse strand, counting down.
GATGACGCGGCGGTACAGGTCGTTCAGGTCGGAGGTCGCGAAGCGGCCGCCGTCCAGCGGCACCAGCGGACGCAGGTCCGGCGGCAGCACGGGCAGCACGTCCATCACCATCCAGTTCGGCTTGATGCCGGACTTCTTGAAGGCCTCGAGGACCTTCAGGCGCTTGGCGTTCTTCTTGACCTTGACTTCGGAGCCGGTGAGGTCGCCGCGCAGCTTCTCGATCTCGAGGTCGATGTCGATGCCTTCGAGCAGGTCCTTGATGCCCTCGGCGCCCATCTTGGCGATGAACTCGTCACCGAATTCCTTGCGCTTGGCGTCGTAGTCGTCCTCGGACATGATGCTGAACTTCTTCAGCGGAGTCATGCCGGGGTCGGTCACCACGTAGGCTTCGAAGTACAGCACGCGCTCGATGTCGCGCAGGGTCATGTCCAGCACCAGGCCCAGGCGGGACGGCAGGGACTTGAGGAACCAGATGTGGGCGCAGGGCGCGGCCAGGTCGATGTGGCCCATGCGCTCGCGGCGCACCTTGGTCTGCGTGACTTCAACGCCGCACTTCTCGCAGATCACGCCGCGGTGCTTCAGGCGCTTGTACTTGCCGCACAGGCACTCGTAGTCCTTGATGGGGCCGAAGATCTTCGCGCAGAACAGGCCGTCGCGCTCGGGCTTGAAGGTGCGGTAGTTGATCGTCTCGGGCTTCTTCACCTCACCGAAGGACCAGGAACGGATCTTCTCCGGCGAGGCCATGCCGATGCGGATGGCATCGAAATGCTCGTCCGGCGTGAATTGCTTGAACAGGTCGAGTAGCGATTTCATGACTCAATCCCTCTTTTCTTAGGAGCGTTCCAGTTCGATGTCGATACCGAGCGAGCGGATTTCCTTCACCAGCACGTTGAAGGATTCCGGCATGCCCGCATCGATGGCGTGCTCGCCCTTGACGATGGACTCGTACACCTTGGTACGGCCCTGCACGTCGTCGGACTTGACCGTGAGCATTTCCTGCAGGGTGTAGGAAGCGCCGTAGGCTTCCAGCGCCCACACTTCCATCTCGCCGAAACGCTGGCCGCCGAACTGGGCCTTGCCGCCCAGCGGCTGCTGGGTGACCAGGGAGTACGGGCCGGTGGAGCGCGCGTGCATCTTGTCGTCCACCAGGTGGTGCAGCTTCAGGAAGTGCATGTAGCCGATGGTGGTCGGACGCTCGAAGCGGTCGCCGGTGCGGCCGTCGTACAGGTAGGCCTGGGTGCGCGTGGGCGTCAGGCCCTTGGCCTGCGCGACCTCGTCGGGGTAGGCCAGTTTCAGCATCGCGCGGATCTCGTCCTCGGAGGCGCCGTCGAACACCGGGGTGGCGAAGGGCACGCCGGTGGTCAGCTCGCGGGCCATCTTCGTGACTTCCTCGTCCGACAGCTGCGACAGGTCTTCCTTGCGGCCGGAGCCGTTGTAGACCTGTTCCAGGAACTGGCGCAGTTCAGCCGCGCGGGACTCCTTCTGCAGCAGGTCGCCGATGCGCTGGCCGATGCCCTTGCCCGCCCAGCCCAGGTGCACTTCCAGCACCTGGCCGACGTTCATTCGCGAGGGCACGCCCAGCGGGTTCAGCACGATGTCGCAGGGGGTGCCGTCGGCCATGTAGGGCATGTCCTCGACCGGGACGATCTTGGAGACCACACCCTTGTTGCCGTGGCGGCCGGCCATCTTGTCGCCAGGCTGCAGGCGGCGCTTGACGGCCAGGTAGACCTTGACCATCTTCAGCACGCCGGCCGGCAGCTCGTCGCCTTGCGTGAGCTTCTTGCGCTTCTCTTCGAAGGCCAGGTCGAAGCTGTGGCGCTGCTGCTCGATCGAGTTCTTGATGGACTCGAGCTGCAGGGCGATGTCGTCTTCCGCCGGGCGGATGTCGAACCAGTGGTACTTCTCGATCGAGGACAGGTAGGCCTTGTCGATCTTGGTGCCCTTGGCCAGCTTCTGCGGACCGCCGTTGGCGACGCGGCCGGTCAGCAGCTTCTCGATACGGTCGAACGAGTCGGCCTCGACGATGCGCAGCTGGTCGTTCAGGTCCAGGCGGAAGCGCTTGAGTTCGTCGTCGATGATCTGCTGGGCGCGCTTGTCACGCTGGATGCCTTCGCGGGTGAAGACCTGCACGTCGATGACGGTGCCCTGCGAGCCCTGGTCCACGCGCAGCGAGGTGTCCTTCACGTCGGAAGCCTTCTCGCCGAAGATCGCGCGCAGCAGCTTCTCCTCGGGGGTGAGGGTGGTCTCGCCCTTCGGCGTGACCTTGCCCACCAGCACGTCGCCGGGTTGCACTTCGGCGCCGACGTAGATGATGCCGGACTCGTCCAGGCGGTTCAGCTGCTGCTCGGACAGGTTGGGGATGTCGCGGGTGATTTCCTCGGCGCCCAGCTTCGTGTCACGCGCCATGACCACCAGTTCCTCGATGTGGATCGAGGTGTAGCGGTCGTCGGCGACGACGCGCTCGGAGATCAGGATCGAGTCTTCGAAGTTGTAGCCGTTCCAGGGCATGAAGCCGATCAGCATGTTCTGGCCGATGGCGATCTCGCCCAGGTCGGTCGAGGCGCCGTCGGCCACCACGTCACCCTTGGCGATCTTGTCGCCGCGCTTGACGATGGGACGCTGGTGGATGTTGGTGTTCTGGTTGGAACGCTGGTACTTGATCAGGTTGTAGATGTCCACGCCGACTTCACCCGCCTGGGCTTCCTCGTCGTTGACACGCACCACCACACGGGTCGCGTCGACATAGTCGACCACGCCGCCGCGGCGGGCGGTGACCACGGTGCCGGAGTCGACCGCGGCGACGCGCTCGATGCCGGTGCCCACCAGGGGCTTCTCGGGACGCAGCACGGGCACGGCCTGGCGCGACATGTTGGCGCCCATCAGCGCGCGGTTCGCGTCGTCGTGCTCGAGGAACGGCACCAGCGAGGCGGCCACGGAGACGATCTGCGCGGGCGACACGTCCATGTACTGGACACGGTCGGCGCCGACCAGGATGGATTCACCCTTCTCACGGGCGGACACCAGCTCGCCGGTCAGGCGGCCTTCCTTGTCCAGGGTGGCGTTGGCCTGGGCGATGACGTACTTGCCTTCCTCGATGGCGGACAGGTAGTCGATCTCGTTGGTGACCTTGCCTTCCACCACGCGGCGGTACGGGGTCTCGATGAAGCCGTACTCGTTGAGGCGGGCGTACAGGGCCAACGAGTTGATCAGGCCGATGTTCGGGCCTTCAGGCGTTTCGATCGGGCAGACGCGGCCATAGTGGGTCACGTGCACGTCGCGCACCTCGAAGCCGGCACGCTCGCGGGTCAGACCGCCCGGGCCCAGGGCCGAGACGCGACGCTTGTGCGTGATTTCGGCCAGCGGGTTGGTCTGGTCCATGAACTGCGACAGCTGGGACGCGCCGAAGAACTCCTTCAGGGCCGCGGAAATCGGCTTGGAGTTGATCAGGTCGTGCGGCATCAGCGGCTCTTGCTCGGCCTGGCCCAGGCGCTCCTTCACGGCCTTCTCGATACGCGCCAGGCCGGTGCGGTACTGGTTCTCGGCCAGCTCGCCCACGCAGCGCACGCGGCGGTTGCCCAGGTGGTCGATGTCGTCGACTTCGCCACGGCCGTTGCGCAGGTCGACCAGGATCTTGACCACGGCGAGGATGTCCTCGTTGGTCAGGACCATCGGGCCGGTGGCCTCGTCACGGCCCACGCGGGCGTTGAACTTCATGCGGCCCACGCGCGACAGGTCGTACGTGTCCGGGTTGTAGAACAGGCGCTGGAACAGGGCCTGCACGGCGTCTTCCGTCGGCGGCTCGCCGGGGCGCATCATGCGGTAGATGGCCACGCGGGCGGCGAACTCGTCCACCGTCTCGTCGGTGCGCAGGGTCTGCGAGATGTACGGGCCCTGGTCCAGTTCGTTCGTGTAGATGACCTGAAGGTCCTGCACGCCGGCCGAGCGCAGCTTCTTCAGCAGGGCTTCGGTCAGCTCGTCGTTCGCCTTGGCGATGATCTCGCCGGTGTCGGCGTCGACGATGTTGCGGGCCACGACGCGGCCGATCAGGAAGTCTTCCGGCACGCTGATGTGCGTGGTGCCGCCCTGCTCGAGCTCACGGGTGTGGCGCGCGGTGATGCGCTTGTCCTTGGCGACGACGACCTTGCCGGACTTGTCGGTGATGTCGAAGCGGGCCACTTCGCCGCGCAGGCGCTCGGAGACGAACTCCATCTGCGCGCCGCTGTCCATGAGGCGGAAGTTGTCGTTGACGAAGAAGTTGGCCAGGATGGATTCCGGCGTCAGGCCGATGGCCTTCAGCAGGATGGTGACCGGCATCTTGCGGCGGCGGTCGACGCGGAAGTACAGCAGGTCCTTGGGGTCGAACTCGAAGTCGAGCCAGGAGCCGCGGTACGGAATGATGCGCGCGGAGAACAGCAGCTTGCCCGAGCTGTGCGTCTTGCCCTTGTCATGCTCGAAGAACACGCCGGGGGAGCGGTGCAGCTGCGAGACGATCACGCGCTCGGTGCCGTTGATGATGAACGAGCCCTTGTCGGTCATCAGGGGCACTTCGCCCATGTAGACCTCTTGCTCCTTGACTTCCTTGACGACCTTGGAAGAAGGCGTGGAGGACTCGCGGTCGTAGATGATCAGCTGGACCTTGGCGCGCACGGCCGAGGAGAAGGTCAGGCCACGGGTCTGGCACTCACGCACATCGAACGCCGGCTTGGCCAGGTTGTACTCGATGAACTTCATCTCCACGAAGCCGTTGTGGGAGACGATCGGGAAGGCGGCGTCGAAGGCGGCCTGCAGGCCTTCCACGGTACGTTTCTGGGGGGTGACGTCGGCCTGCAGGAAGGCGGTGTAGGCGTCCTTCTGCATCTGCAGCAGGTACGGGACTTCCAGCACGCTGTCGCGGCTGCCGAAGCTTTTGCGGATGCGCTTGCGTTCGGTGTAAGAGTAGGCCATGAGATCTCCGGGCTATTGAGCTCTTGCGCAACTGTCTGGTCGAGGGCCTGGGGTGGTCCAGGTCTCGACCGGCTTGGCGGGTTGGCCACTACCAACCATGGCGGACGGCGATGCATTGCACATCGCCCGAACCAAGGCGTCTCCTGCAGTCGGGGTCAGAAGACACTCGCAAAGACCGCGGCCTCCGGGTGCCGGGGCGGCATTTGCGGGTGCATTCTGGATGCTTCCCAGAAGCACCAAAGGCTGGAGGCCCTTTGGGGAGCCTCCAGCCTCGGGCGCGGAGCGAATTACTTCAGCTCGGCCTTGGCGCCGGCTTCCACCAGCTTCTTCAGGGCGGCTTCGGCGTCGGCCTTGGCGATGCCTTCCTTCACGTTCTTCGGGGCGCCGTCGACCAGGTCCTTGGCTTCCTTCAGGCCCAGACCGGTGATTTCGCGCACGGCCTTGATGACGGACACCTTGTTGGCGCCGGCGTCGGTCAGGACGACGTTGAACTCGGTCTTCTCTTCAGCGGCGGCAGCAGCACCACCAGCGGCACCACCGGCGGCCGGAGCGGCCATGGCGGCGGCGGACACGCCGAACTTCTCTTCGATGGCCTTGACCAGGTCGTTGAGTTCCAGGACGGTCATGCTGTCCAGGGCGGTCAGGAAAGCGTCTTTATCGAATGCCATTTTGATATTTCCTAAATATGTTGGTTACGAGGGGCGGCTGCTTGCTTAAGCAGCAGCGGGCGCTTCGGCGCCTTCGCCCTTCTTGGCTGCCAGGGCGCCCAGGACCACCGCGGTGCGGGAGATGGGCGACATGAGCAGGCCGCACAGCTGGGCCAGCAGAACTTCCTTGGAGGGAATGTTCGCCAGGGCCTTCACGCCGTTGACGTCCAGGGCCTTGCCCGCGAACGCGCCGCCACGAATGACCAGCTTGTCGTTGGTCTTGGCGAAGTCGGCCACCACCTTGGCGGCAGACACAGCGTCCACGGAGAAGCCGTAGATCAGCGGACCGGTCATCTGGTCGGCGACCACTTCGAAGCTGGAACCGGCGACCGCACGGCGGGCCAGGGTGTTCTTCAGAACACTCAGGTTCACGCCTTTGGCACGCGCTTCGTTGCGCAGCTTCGTCATGTCGGCGACCGTGATGCCGCGGTATTCCGCAATCACCAGCGTTTGAGCTTGGGCGGCGAGGCCGGTCACTTCTTCAATGACCGCTTGTTTCTCACTGCGATTCAGACTCAAGGTCTACTCCTTCAAATGTGCCGTCCGGTTTGCACCTTCCGGCACGCCTTTCTTGCAGCGACCAACCGTATTTGGAAATTTTTTTATCCATCTGCGGCGGGATCGCCATCTGCGCTGGCTTTCACCGATTAAGCGCACTCGCGTGCGCGCCAGCGGTCTTTGATGGCCTGCCAGGCTCCTGCCCGTTTCCGGGATGGTCCCCGGCAGCCCACCACACCCGGCCACCGTTGCCGGCAGCCAGGAATTTCTTCTCGCGATTACGCCGAGATGGACTGGGTGTCGACGCGAACGCCCACGCCCATGGTCGAGGACACAGCCACCTTGCGCAGGTAGATGCCCTTGGACGTGGCCGGCTTGGCCTTGTTCAGGGCGTCGATCAGCGCCGCCAGGTTGCCCTGGAGCTTGTCGGCGTCGAACGAACGACGGCCGATGGTGCCGTGGATGATGCCGGCCTTGTCGACGCGGAACTGGACCTGGCCAGCCTTGGCGTTCTTGACGGCGGTGGCGACGTCCGGGGTCACGGTGCCGACCTTGGGGTTCGGCATCAGGCCGCGCGGGCCCAGGATCTGGCCCAGCGTACCCACGACGCGCATGGCGTCGGGAGCAGCGATGACCACGTCGAAGGGCATGTCGCCGGCCTTGACCATGGCGGCCAGGTCGTCCATGCCGACCACGTCGGCGCCAGCGGCCTTGGCTTCGTCAGCCTTGGCACCCTGGGCGAACACGGCGACGCGCTTGGTCTTGCCGGTGCCATGGGGCAGCACGACGGCGCCACGGACCACCTGGTCCGACTTCTTGGCGTCGATGCCCAGCTGCACGGCCACGTCGATGGACTCATCGAACTTGGCGGTGGCGGCTTCCTTGACGATGGCCAGGGCGTCGGCCAGGGCGTACAGCTTGGTGCTGTCGACCTTGCCCTGCAGGGCTTTTTGCTTCTTGGTCAGCTTGGCCATGATTACAGACCCTCCACCGTGACGCCCATGGAACGGGCGGAACCGGCCAGCGTGCGCACGGCGGCGTCGATGCTGGCAGCGTTCATGTCCTTGATCTTGCCCTTGGCGATTTCTTCCAGTTGGGCGCGCGTGATCTTGCCGACCTTGTCGCTGTGCGGCTTGGAGGAGCCCTTGTCCAGCTTGATGGCCTTCTTGATCAGGACCGTCGCGGGCGGGGTCTTGATGACGAAGGTGAAGCTCTTGTCCGCGAAGGCGGTGATGACCACCGGCAGCGGCAGACCCGGCTCGACGCCTTGGGTCTGGGCGTTGAACGCCTTGCAGAACTCCATGATGTTCAGGCCGCGCTGACCCAGCGCAGGACCGATCGGGGGCGACGGGTTGGCCTTACCAGCCGGCACTTGCAGCTTGATAAAACCGACGATTTTCTTCGCCATGTTTTTTTCTCCTTACGGGTAGTAGCGCCTGACCGTCAGGCCAGGCTCCCCGGGGTTGAGGCTCTGTCTTCTTGAAACCTGCGCCGAGCCGGGAAAGCGCAGGTCGTGAAACGGGGGCCGCGCCCGCCCAGGTCTTGCCGACCCGGCGGACAGGCGACGCTCAGGTCTTCTCGACCTGGGAGAACTCGAGCTCCACCGGGGTGGCACGACCGAAGATCGTGACCGACACGCGGACCTTGCTCTTTTCGTAGTTGACTTCCTCGACGGTGCCGTTGAAGTCGGTGAAGGGGCCTTCCTTGACGCGCACGTACTCGCCGACGGTGAACTCCACCTTGTGGCGCGGCTTGTCGACACCCTCTTCCATCTGGCCGAGGATCTTGGCGACCTCGTCTTCGGAGATGGGGGCCGGGCGGTTCTTGGCGCCGCCGACGAAACCGGTGACCTTGTTGGTGTGCTTCACCAGGTGCCAGGTGTCGTCGTTCATGACCATCTGCACCAGCACATAGCCGGGGTAGAAGCGGCGCTCCGAAGTGCGCTTCTGGCCATTCTTGATCTCGACGACTTCCTCGGTCGGAACCAGGATCTCGCCGAACAGGTCCTGCATCCCGGCGCGGTTGATGCGCTCGCGGATGTTGCGCTCGACGGCCTTTTCCATGCCCGAATAGGCATGGACCACGTACCAGCGCAGGTCGGGGTTGACGGGCTTGGCGGCGGGAGCCGAAGCGTCCTGCGTCACGGCTTGGGAGATGTCGTTCTCGCTCACGGGTTACCTCCAGCGCAGGATGAGGTCATAGAAGACCCATTCGATCGTCTTGTCGGTGACCCACAGGAAGATGGCCATGACCAGCACGAAGGCGAACACGTACGCCGTCATCTGCATGGATTCCTTGCGGGTGGGCCACACCACCTTCTTGACCTCGCGCAGGGCCTCGCGACCGAAGGCGATCAGCTGCTTGCCGGTCTCGGCCGTGAAGAACACGGCGGCGGCAGCAACCAGCCCCAGCAGCAGCGCGCCCCATTGGGCGATGGCGCCTTGCTTGGCAAGCAGGTAGAAGGCCACGAGGCTGGCAATCACCAGCGCAGCAGCCACCGCGAGCCTGGCCTTGTCGGCGCCCGTGCTGACGGTTTCAACTTGAGAAGTGGCCATGGAAGGCGTTTTCCTGCTTCAGGTTCTTCGGTGCCTTGAAGGCACCAAACCCGCCGGGGCGCGGCGGGTTGGTTTTTGCATCACCTTGCGGTGAGCCGGGGGCCACTCAGGTGGCAGGGGCAGTAGGAATCGAACCTACAACCTTCGGTTTTGGAGACCGACGCTCTGCCAATTGAGCTATACCCCTACTGGAATCACTCCATGATCTTGGCAACGACGCCGGCGCCGACGGTCTTGCCGCCTTCGCGGATGGCGAAGCGCAGACCTTCTTCCATGGCGATCGGGGCGATCAGCTTGACGGTGATCGTCACGTTGTCGCCGGGCATGACCATTTCCTTGTCCTTCGGCAGCTCGATCGCGCCGGTCACGTCCGTGGTGCGGAAGTAGAACTGGGGACGGTAGTTGTTGAAGAACGGCGTGTGGCGGCCACCCTCGTCCTTGGACAGCACGTACACCTCGGCGGTGAAGTGCGTGTGCGGCTTGATGGAGCCGGGCTTGCACAGCACCTGGCCGCGCTCGACTTCTTCACGCTTGGTGCCGCGCAGCAGGATACCCACATTGTCGCCAGCCTGGCCCTGGTCCAGCAGCTTGCGGAACATTTCCACGCCCGTGCAGGTGGTCTTCAGGGTCGGCTTGATACCGACGATCTCGATTTCCTCGCCGACCTTGATGATGCCGCGCTCGACGCGACCGGTCACCACGGTGCCGCGGCCAGAGATCGAGAACACGTCTTCCACCGGCATCAGGAACGCGCCGTCAACCGCACGCTCAGGCGTGGGGATGTAGGAGTCCAGGGCCTCGGCCAGCTTCAGGATCGCGCCTTCGCCCAGCTCGCCCTTGTCGCCTTCCATCGCCAGCTTGGCCGAACCCTTGATGATCGGGGTGTCGTCGCCAGGGAAGTCGTACTTGGACAGCAGCTCGCGCACTTCCATCTCCACCAGCTCGAGCAGCTCGGCGTCGTCGACCATGTCGCACTTGTTCAGGAAGACGATGATGTAGGGCACGCCCACCTGGCGGGCCAGCAGGATGTGCTCACGGGTCTGGGGCATCGGGCCGTCAGCGGCCGAGCACACCAGGATGGCGCCGTCCATCTGGGCAGCGCCGGTGATCATGTTCTTGACGTAGTCGGCGTGGCCAGGGCAGTCCACGTGGGCGTAGTGGCGGTTGGCCGTCTCGTACTCGACGTGGGCGGTGTTGATCGTGATGCCGCGAGCCTTCTCTTCCGGGGCCGCATCGATCTGGTCGTAGGCCTTGGCTTCGCCGCCGAACTTGGTGGCCAGCACGGTGGTGATCGCCGCCGTCAGGGTGGTCTTGCCGTGGTCCACGTGGCCAATGGTGCCCACGTTCACGTGCGGCTTGGTCCGCTCGAATTTACCTTTTGCCATTTTTTTCGCCCTTCGAAAGAGATAGCTAGACGATCACAACTGAAATTGGTGCCCTTGGCGGGAATCGGACCCGCGACCTCTCCCTTACCAAGGGAGTGCTCTACCACTGAGCCACAAGGGCGAAATTCTTTTCGCTGCGCAACCTGATCGATGGAGCGGGAGACGGGAATCGAACCCGCGTCATTAGCTTGGAAGGCTAAGGTTCTACCATTGAACTACTCCCGCATCGGGCGAAGCTCTTTGGGCCCTCGGCAGGCTTCCTGGCGCTACCACTCAATCAGTTCACACTTTCTCGCTGTCGCAACTTCCGAAGAAATCGCTGGTGGAGGAGGCTGGATTCGAACCAGCGTAGGCGTAAGCCAACAGATTTACAGTCTGCCCCCTTTAGCCACTCGGGCACCCCTCCGCGAGGAACCTCGAACTATAGCACGGTTTTGCGCAGTAGCCGAAGTGCTCTTCGAAGAATTTGCGACGAAGACCGCTATTGTGCCAAACAAACCGTGACATTCCCAAGGCGGACCGCATCAGGCTGAAGAAAATCTTGGCCATGGACGCCGACACCGGCCCCGGACCGAAGACCCTCAACCTCGCGTTGCAGGGCGGCGGCTCGCACGGGGCCTTCACCTGGGGCGTGCTCGACGCGCTGCTGGCGGACCGTCGCATCGCCATCGAGGGCCTGTCCGGCACCAGCGCCGGCGCGGTGAATGCGGTGGCCCTGGCCAGCGGGTGGGCCACCGCGAAAGGCGATCGCCGCGTCGCCGCGCGCGAGGCGCTGGCGAGGCTGTGGGACGAGGTCGGCAGCTGGGGCGCGCTCGGCTCGCTGCAGGACCGCATGGCCCGTGCGCTGTGGGGCGGCGACGGTGCGCCATGGGGCCTGCCGAACCCATGGGCGCAGGCCGTCACCGGCCTGCTGTCGCCCTACCAGACGAATCCGCTGGACATCAACCCGCTGCGAGACCTGCTGCAGCGGCGCATCGACTTCACTGCACTGCGCCGCGCGGGCGTGCCGCGCGTGTTCGTCTCGGCCACGCACGTGGCCACCGGCAAGGCGGTGATCTTCAGCGGCGCCGCGCTCACGCGCGATGCGGTGGCGGCCTCGGCCTGCCTGCCCACGCTGTTCCAGGCCGTGCGCATCGGCGGGCAGGCGTACTGGGACGGCGGCTATGCGGTGAACCCGCCGCTGACGCCCCTGATCGCGTCGGGGCGGCATGACGACATCCTCGTCGTCCAGATCAACCCGCTGCGGCGCGACGGCCTGCCCGACACGGCCAGCCGGATCGCGGACCGCATGAACGAGCTGACCTTCAACGCGAGCCTGCTGGCGCAGATGCGCGGCATCGACAAGATCAACCGCCTGATCGAGGGCGGGCACATGGTGCCGGGGCACTGCAAGTCGGTGCGGCTGCACCGCGTGGATGGCGGGGCCGCGCTGCTGGCGTACACCGCGGCGAGCAAGGCCGACACCGACCCTGCCCTGATCCGCGACCTGTTCCACATCGGGCAGGACGCGGGCCGCCAGTGGCTGGTCCTGCATGCCGACGACATCGGCGTGCGCGGCACGGTCGACGTGGCCGCGGACTACGAAGACGACACGCGCATCGACTGGCCTTCGGCCTGCGCGCCGCCGGCCGAGGGCGCGACGGTGCGCGAGCGCGGGTTCAGGCCGTGGCTGGGGCGCCTGCTCGGACGCGGACGGGAGGGCGGGAACGGCCAGGCGCCGTGAATGGATCCGGCGCGTCCGCCGGCCACGCAGCGCCCGGGATGCAGACCCCCAGGCGCTTCAGATGACGCCCGCGACCCCGCGCGCAGCCAGCCACTCGCGGGCCCGCACGAACTGGCCGCTGCCGATGAAGGGCGCTGGCCCGCGCGTGGCCGACAGCGGCGAGGGATGGTTGGACTGGACCACCAGCACCTCGCGCCCATGCGCGAGGGCCTGGGACTCGATGAGGCCGGCCTTGGCCTGCGCGTGCGCGCCCCAGAGGAAGTAGACGCAGGGCGAGGCGGTGGCGGCGACGCGCGCGATGAGGGCGTCGGTGAGCACTTCCCAGCCCTTCTTCGCATGGCTGGCGGGCTGGCCCTCCTCGACGGTGAGGCTGGTGTTCAGGAGCAGCACGCCGCGCTGCGCCCAGGCGACCAGCGAGCCGTCGGCGGGCTTCACGCCCAGCTCCTTGAAGATGTTCCGCAGCGACGGCGGCAGCCTCACGCCGGGCGCGACGGAGAAGGCCAGCCCCTGCGCCTGGCCCAGGCCGTGGTACGGGTCCTGGCCCAGGATGACGGCGCGCACCGAGGCCAGCGGCGTAAGCTCGAGCGCCCGGAACGGCTGCGGCGGGAAGACGGTCGCGCCTGCGTCGAGGCGCGCGCGGATGAACGCGCCGAGCGAGCGGCCGGTGGGGCTGTCGAGGAAGGCGTCGACCACCGGCCTCCAGTCGGGCGCGACGGGCCAGTGGTGCGGGTCCCAGTCCTGCAGGCGGTCGGCGGCGCCGGAGGCGAAGAGGTCCGGCGTCACCGGGCTCACCCGAACAGGGCCGCGAGCGCCTCGCCCGGCTCGGGCGCGCGCATGAAGGCCTCGCCGACCAGGAAGGCGTTGACGTTGGCGGCGCGCATCTTCTGCACATCGGCCTTGGAGAGGATGCCGGACTCGGTGACCAGCAGGCGGTCGGCCGGCACGCGGGGCAGCAGCCCCAGCGTGGTGTCCAGCGAGACCTCGAAGGTGCGCAGGTTGCGGTTGTTGATGCCCACCAGCGGGGTCTTGAGCTTCAGCGCGCGATCGAGCTCGTCGCCATCGTGCACCTCGACGAGGACGGCCATGTCCAGGCCGCGTGCGATGGCCTCGAGGTCGGCCATCTGCGCATCGGAGAGGCAGGCCGCGATCAGCAGGATGCAGTCGGCGCCCATGGCCCGGGCCTCGTAGACCTGGTAGGGATCGACCATGAAGTCCTTGCGCAGCACCGGCAGGTCGCACGAGGCGCGGGCCTGCTTCAGGTAGTCGGGCTGCCCCTGGAAGAACTGGCGGTCGGTCAGCACCGAGAGACAGGCCGCGCCGTGCTCGGCGTAGCTCTGGGCGATGTCGGCGGGGATGAAGTCGGCGCGTAGCACGCCCTTGCTGGGACTGGCCTTCTTGACCTCGGCGATCACGGCGGGCAGGCCGGCGGCGATCTTGCGCCGCAGGGCGCCCTCGAAGTCGCGCGTGAGCACGCGGCTCTCGGCGTCGGCGCGAATGGACTCGAGCGAGACCTTCTTCTTCGCGGCGGCGATTTCCTCGTGCTTGACGGCAACGATCTTGTTCAGGATGTCAGACATGGGATTCAGGCCTTGTGTTGTGCGGCGACTTCGACGAGGCGCGCGAGCTTGGCGCGCGCGGCGCCGCTTTCGATGGCGGCGCGGGCCTTGTCGATGCCGGCCTTCATGGTGTCCGCGACGTTCGCCGCGTACAGCGCGACGCCCGCATTGAGCAGGACGATGTCGCGCGCCGGGCCGGGCCGGTTGTCCAGCACGTCCAGCAGCATCTGGCGGGACTGCTCGGGCGTCTCGACCTTGAGCGCGCGGTTGCTCGCCATCGCGAAGCCGAAGTCCTCGGGATGGATCTCGTACTCGGTGACCTGGCCGTCCCGGAGCTCGCCCACCAGGGTGGCGGCGCCCAGGCTCACTTCGTCCATGCCGTCGCGCCCGTAGACCACCAGCGCGTGCTCGGCGCCCAGGCGCTGCAGCGCGCGCACCTGGATGCCCACCAGGTCGGGGTGGAACACGCCCATGAGGATGTTCGGGGCGCCGGCGGGATTGGTCAGCGGGCCGAGGATGTTGAAGAGGGTGCGCACGCCCAGCTCCTTGCGCACCGGCGCGACGTTCTTCATCGCGGGGTGGTGGTTGGGGGCGAACATGAAGCCGATGCCGGTCTCCTGCACGCAGCGGCTGATGGCCTCGGGCGGGAGGTTGATGTTGACGCCCAGGCTCTCGAGCACGTCGGCGCTGCCGGACTTGCTGCTCACGCTGCGCCCGCCATGCTTGGAGACCTTGGCGCCCGCGGCGGCGGCCACGAACATCGAGCAGGTGGAGATGTTGAAGGTGTGCGAGCCGTCGCCGCCGGTGCCGACGATGTCGACCAGGTGGGTCTTGTCGGCCACGTGGACCTTGGTGGAGAACTCGCGCATCACCTGCGCGGCGGCAGTGATCTCGCCGATGGTCTCCTTCTTCACGCGCAGGCCGGTGACGATGGCCGCGGTCATGACGGGCGAGAGCTCGCCGCTCATGATCAGGCGCATCAGGTGCAGCATCTCGTCGTGGAAGATCTCGCGGTGCTCGATGGTGCGCTGGAGGGCTTCCTGGGGGGTGATGGGCATGGGGTGTTCCTTTCCCGTCAGCGGGTCGGGGGTTCGGAGAGGGCGAGCTTGAGGCCGAAGGCGACGAACAGCGCGCCGGCGGCGCGTTCGAGCCCGTGCAGGCTGCGGCGGACCGCGCCGACGCGGCGCGCCAGCCACGCGGCCGCGACGGCCCAGCCGGCGCAGACCCACAGCGCGTTGAAGTCGAACAACAGCCCCAGCAGCAGGAAGGCCAGGGTCTTGTCCTGCACCTGCGGCCCGATGAACTGGGGCAGGAAGGCCAGGAAGAACAGGGCCACCTTGGGGTTGAGGGCGTTGGTGGCAAAGCCTTGCCAGAACACGCGGCGCAGGTCCGCGGGTACCGGTGCGGCGCCGGCCTGGGGCAGGTCCAGCGGCGCGGGCGAGCGGCTCAGGAGCGCGCGCACGCCGATGTACACCAGGTAGGCCGCGCCGACCCACTTGAGGACGGTGAAGGCGGAGGCCGAGGCCGCGACCAGGGCGCTCACGCCCACCGCACCGGCCACGATGTGGACCATGCAGCCGGCGCAGATGCCCGCCGCCGCCACCAGGCCCGCGCGGGCACCGCTGCGCAGGGCGTGGGAGACGATCAGCAGGACATCGGGCCCCGGCGTGAGGTTCAGGAGCAGGCCGGCGACGATGAACAGCAGGAGCTGGTCGATCGGCATGGCAGCCTCAGCGCTGGTCCAGGAAGTTCTTCAGCATCGCGTGCCCGTGCTCGGTGAGGATGGACTCGGGATGGAACTGCACGCCCTGGATGGGGAGCTCGCGATGGCGCACGCCCATGATCTCGCCGTCTTCGGTCCAGGCGGTGGTCACCAGCTCCTTGGGGCAGGTGCTGCGCTCGATGGCCAGCGAGTGGTAGCGGTTCACGGTGAAGCGCGCCGGCAGGTCGGCGAAGACGCCTTCCTGCGTGGTCGTGATCTCGCTGGTCTTGCCGTGCATCAGCTGCTGCGCGCGAATGATGTTGCCGCCGAAGGCCGCGCCGATGCTCTGGTGGCCCAGGCACACGCCCAGGATCGGCAGCCTGCCGGCGAAGTGCCGGATCGCCTCGACCGAGATGCCGGCCTCGGCGGGCGAGCAGGGCCCGGGGGAGATCACGAGGCGGTCGGCGCCGCGCGCCGCGACGCCCTCGAGGGTGATCTCGTCGTTGCGGAACACCTCCACCTGCGCGCCGAGTTCGCCGAAGTACTGCACCAGGTTGTAGGTGAAGCTGTCGTAGTTGTCGATCATCACGAGCTTCATGGCGTCACTCCAGTCCTTCTTCCACCAGCTCCGAGGCGCGCAATAGCGCCCTCGCCTTGGCCTCGGTCTCCTTCCACTCCAGCTCGGGGACGGAGTCGGCGACGACGCCGGCGGCGGCCTGCACGTAGAGGGTCTGGTCCTTGACGATGCCGGTGCGGATCGCGATGGCCACGTCCATGTCGCCCGCGAAACTGAGGTAGCCGCAGGCGCCGCCATACAGGCCGCGCTTGCTCGGCTCGAGCTGGTCGATCAGCTCCATCGCGTGCACCTTGGGCGCGCCGGTGAGCGTGCCCGCGGGGAAGGTGGCGCGCAGCACGTCCATGTTGCTCATGCCGTCATTGAGCAGGCCCTCGACGTTGCTCACGATGTGCATCACGTGGCTGTACCGCTCGACGACGAAAGCCTCGGTGACCTTGACGCTGCCGGTCTTGGCGATGCGGCCGATGTCGTTGCGGGCCAGGTCGATCAGCATGACGTGCTCGGCACGCTCCTTGGGGTCGGCCAGCAGCTCGATCTCGGTGGCCTTGTCGGCCTCGGGCGTGGCGCCGCGCGGGCGGGTGCCGGCCAGCGGGCGGATGGTGACCTTCTGCCCCTCGGGCACCTGCTCCTGGCGCACCAGGATCTCGGGCGAGGCGCCGACCACGTGGAAGTCGCCGCCCTGGCCGTCGTAGCCCGTGAAGTTGTAGTAGTACATGTACGGGCTGGGATTGAGCGAGCGCAGCGCGCGGTACAGCGACAGCGGCGACTCGGTGTAGCGCTTCTTCAGGCGCTGGCCCACCTGCACCTGCATGAAGTCGCCGGCGGCGATCAGCTCCTTGGAGCGCTCCACGGCCGCCAGGTAGTCGGCCTTGGCGAACTCGCGCTCGACGGGGTAGGACTGGGTCTGCTTCACCGTGGGCGCGCTGACCGAGTACTTCAGCAGGTCCTTCAGCTCGCGCAGGCGCTTCTTGCCGTTGGCGTAGGCCTCGCCCTGCGACGGGTCGGCGTAGACGATCAGGTACAGCTTGCCCGAGAGGTTGTCGATGACCGCCAGTTCCTCGCACTGCAGCAGCAGGATGTCGGGGCAGTGCAGCGTGTCGGGCGGACAGGTGGCCGCGAGCTTCTTCTCGATGTGGCGCACCGTGTCGTAGCCGAAGTAGCCAGCCAGGCCGCCGCAGAAACGCGGCAGTCCGGGGCGCAGGGCCACCTTGAAGCGCTGCTGGTAGGCCTCGATGAAGTCCAGCGGGTTGCCGCGGTTCGTCTCGATGACGATGCCGTCGCGCACCACCTCGGTCTTCGCCTCGGCGCCGAAGCCGCTGGCGCGCAACAGGGTGCGCGCGGGCAGGCCGATGAAGCTGTAGCGGCCGAAGCGCTCGCCGCCGACGACGGACTCCAGCAGGAAGGACAGGCGCCCGTCGCCCTTGGCATGGGCCAGCTTCAGGTACAGGGACAGGGGGGTTTCCAGGTCCGCGAAGGCCTCGGCGATGAGGGGGATGCGGTTGAAGCCTTGCTGGGCCAGGCTTTTGAACTCGAGTTCAGTGATCATGGGTGAGCCTCCACAAGCTCGGCGGCACGGGGCCGCGGATTCGATCGGTGTGCCCCGCGCATGGCAACGACGCGGGGCGCGGGGGCACGGGTGGCCCCGTGCAATCAGGCGCGCACGTTCACTGGCTTACGCCAGGGCCAGGCTCCCCGGTCGGAGCAACCTGTGATCGTGGTGCGGTGGATGAACATGACGGGCCAGTGTAGCAAACGGCCGTGGCGCGCGGACCACGGCCAGTCAAAGCTGGTCGATCGCGTCGACCCAGGCGTCGGCATCGACCGCGGTCACCGGCTCGCCGTGGTTGTAGCCGTAGGTGACGAGGGCCACCGGGCATCCGGCGGCGCGCGCGGCCTGGGCATCGTTGCTCGAATCGCCCACCATCAGCGTGCGCGCCGGCTCGCTGCCCAGCGCGCGGCAGGCCATGAGCAATGGCAGCGGGTCGGGCTTCTTGCGCTCGAAAGCGTCGCCGCCGAAGACCTGCTCGAACGGCTCGAGCAGTCCCTTGGCCTCCAGCAGGTCACGGGCGAAGCGGCCCGGCTTGTTGGTGACGCAGGCCAGGCGCAGGCCGGCCTCGCGCAGGCGCCGCAGGCCCTCGGCGGCGCCGGGGTAGACCTCGGCATGGCGGCCGTTGGTGGCGTCGTAATGGCGCTGGTAGGCCTCCCAGGCGTCGCGGAAGCGGTCAGCGTGCGCACCGACGGCATGCAGGGCGCTGCGAATCAGGTGCTCGGAACCCTTGCCGACCATGCGCTCGATGGCGGCGCGCTCCAGCGTGGGCAGGGCGAGTTCGGCGAGGGTGCCGTTGAGGGCGACGGTGAAGTCGCCGAGGGTATCGACCAGGGTGCCGTCGAGGTCGACGATGGCAGCCTGGAAGGAGGACAGCGGGGGAAGGCTCATGCGCCGAGTGTGCCCGAGCCCGAGGGGGGACTCACCCCCGCGGCCTCAGGGCGCCACGGGCTCCATGCCCTTGGCCCGCACCGTCGCAGCCGCCTGCGGGGCGGCCAGTTCGGCCAGGAAGGCGCGGGCCGCCGCGGGCACCGCGGTGCGGGCGCTGACCGCGCCGGCGTAGGTGGTGTAGTTCTGGATCGCCTCGGGCAGCGTGCCGACCAGGCGGGCCTCGGGCACGGCCAGGATCTCGCTGACCTGGTGGATCGCCAGGTCGGCCTCGCCGGTGACCAGGCGCTGCGCCACCAGGCCGCCCGGCACCAGGACGGCCTTGGCCCGCACCGCCTCGGCCAGGCCCATGCGCTGGAACAGGCCGTCGAGGTAGATGCCGCTGGAGCCGCCGGCGGCCGGGTCGATGTAGGCGACGCGCCGCGCCGCCAGCACGGCCTGCCGGAACTCGTCGACCGTGCCGAGCGCGGGCGCAGGATCGCCGGCCTTGACCGCGACACCGATGGCCACGCGCGCCAGCGGCCGGATGCTGGCCGCCTCCACCCGGCCCTCGGCCCCCAGCGGCTGCAGGCCGGCGGGGGTGAGCACCAGCACGTCGAAACCCTCGCCCCCGGCGATGCGGCGGATGATGGCGCCCGCCGTGTCGTTCACGACCTCGACGCGGTGGCCGGTGCGGGCCTCGAAGGCCGGCACCAGCGCACTGACCACGGGCTTGAAGGCCCCGGTGGTCAGGACCTTGACCGTATCGGCATGGACGGCGGCGGACAGCGCGAGGAGCGCGGTCGCCAGGAGGCGGGCGGGCAGGGACATGGCGCGACTTCCGGGAAGTGGAAACCGCGCCATCTTAGGGGCCACGCGCGGCCCCTTGCCGGTGCCGGCCTTCAGCGGTTGCGGTCGCTGCCTCCCTGGCCGCCCTGGCTGCCGCCGCGGTTGCCGCCGCCGCTGGCCTCGCCGCCCTTGCGTCCGGCCTCGCGCGCCTCCTCGGAGGTGAACTCGTGGGCAGTACCCTTTTCATGGGCGGCCTTGCCGCCCTTGCTGCCGGCCTCGCGCGCCTCCTCCGGCGTGAATTCGTGGGCCGTGCCCTTCTCGTGGGCAGCCTTGCCGCCCTGGCTGGCGATCTCGCGCTGGCGGTCGGGATCCATGGAGGCAAAGCCGCGGTTGGAGCCGCCCTGCTCGTTCTGGCTGGCCTGTCCGCCTTGCTGGCCCTGCTTGCCTTGGTTGCCTTGGTTGCCTTGATTTCCCTGGTTGCTGGATGCCATGGTGATGCTCCTGTGGATGCAGGCGGCCGGCCCCATGCCGGCCCCATGGGCGCCATTGGGAGCCGCGGGCGCCGCAACGTGCGTCGGCACGACGGCGCAGCCCGCGTAGGAGGGGGCGGGCGCCGAGCCGGCGGCCGGCACCAGGCTCAGGCCGGTACGGCCTCGGCCCCGGGCCGTCCCCAGTGCCGGTGCCGGGCGATCGCCTGCATGAACTCCTGCGCCATCGGCAGCCGGGTGGCCGGGTCGTTGCGGCCGGTGACCACGCCGGGGGCGGAGGCGGCCTCCCCGCCCGGCGCCCGCAGCAGTTGGGCCCCCTCGCCGATCAGGCACAGGGCCTTGCCGTGGCGGAAGGCCTCGAGCACGAAATGCACCGCGTCGCCGCTGGCCGCGAGCGCCTGCGCGCTGGACGCGCCGGCGGGGACCATGACCGCGTCGAACAGCACCGAGGGCGCGGCGGCCAGGGCGTGGTCGACCGCCAGCTGCTGCCCCGAGGAGGTGGAGACGAAGCCCAGGTGCGCGGCGACCACCCGCGTGACCGCGCCGGCGTCGTGCAGGGCCTGCTGCAACACCCGCATGGCGCCGATCTCCACCCCGTGCGCGACGAGGATGGCGATGCGCCGGCTCGCGATGCCCGGGGCCGGCGCGTCCAGGCTCAGGGAGGGCGAGCGCTCCAGCGGCTCGCCGCGCGCGGGCGGCGCCTCGCGGAAGCCGGCGCGGCCTGCGGCGGCGCGCGGGTCGGGGGTGCCCAGCCCCAGGGGCTCGGCCACCTTGCGGGCCAGGCGGGCGTCGACATGGGCCAGGTTGTCGACCACGCGCTGGCGGATCGCCACCGCCTCCACCTGGGCCAGCTCCCACTGGAAGGCGGCGACGAGCTGCTCCCTCTCCATCGGGCTCAGGCTGTTCCAGAGCAGGGTGGCCTGGCTGAAATGGTCGTCGAAGCTGGCCGGGCGGCACCGCAGCTTGGCGGCGCCCGCGACGGCATCGGCGCCGCGGAACCCCTGCTGCCCGCCGTCGACCCGGAACTCGCCGCCCTGGGCCAGGGTGTTGGGCTCGTAGTGCGCCACGCCCTGCGCGATGGAGATCCGGCCGGCGCCATCGCGGTGCAGCGCATGGACCGGGCACACCGGCCGGTTGACCGGCAGCTCGCTGCCGTTGGGCCCGCCGAGGCGCGAGACCTGCGCGCCGGTGTAGGCCGCCAGCCGCCCCTGCAGCAGCGGGTCGTGGCTGAAGTCGATGCCGGGCACCAGGTGGCCGGGGTGGAAGGCCACCTGCTCGGCCTCGGCGAAGAAGTTGTCCGGGTTGCGATGCAGCACCAGCTTGCCCACGGCCTGCACAGGCAGCACCTCCTCGGGCACCAGCTTGGTGGGGTCGAGCAGGTCGATGCCCAGGCCGCCGGCGCGGTCCTCCTCGATCAGCTGCAGGCCCAGTTCCCACTCGGGCTGCGGGCCGCGCGCCACCGCCTCCCACAGGTCGCGGCGCAGGAAGTCGGGGTCGCGACCGGCGATGCGGCGCGCCTCGTCCGCACCGAGCGCGTGGCGGCCCAGGCGCGGGCGCCAGTGGAACTTGGCGAAGTGCGGGGTGCCATGCGCGTTCACCAGGCGGAAGGTGTGCACGCCGTAGCCGGCCATCATGCGCAGGCTGCGGGGCAGCGCGTGCCCCGACATCAGCCACATCAGCGCATGGGTGGTCTCCGGCATCAGCGAGCAGAAGTCCCAGAAGCCGTCATGCGCGCTGGACGCCTGCGGCATGCCGTGGTGAGGCGCGGGCTTGAGGGCGTGGGCGAAGTCGGGGAACTTCATGGCGTCCTGCACGAAGGCCACCGGGAAGCTGGCGCCCACCAGGTCGAAGTTGCCCTCACGCGTGTAGAACTTCACCGCGAAGCCGCGCAGGTCGCGGACGGTGTCGGCCGAGCCGCGCTCGCCGGTGAGGTTGGAGAAGCGCACGAACACCGGCGTTCGCCCTCCCGGCTCCTGCAGGAAGTCGGCGCGGGTGAAGGCCGAGAGGCTGCGGTAGGTCTCGAACCAGCCATGGGCGGCGCATCCCCGCGCGAACACCACCCGCTCGGGGATGCGCTCGTGCTCGAAGTGCGCGAGCTTCTCGCGCAGGATGAAGTCCTCGAGCAGGGTGGGGCCGCGCTCGCCGGCGCGAAGCGAGCCGTGGTTGTCGGGGATGACCACGCCCTGGTCGGTGGTGAGCGGCCCCTCGGGGGCGGCGCTGAAGGCGTCGAGCTGGCGCTGGCGCGCGGCGACCGCATCGGCCGGCCGGGCCTTGCGCGGGAGGTCGGGGCGGGCCTGCGGCATCCCGGGCCTCAGGCGCGGTCCAGGTCCAGCCTGGCCTCGACCAGGTAGACCACGACCGCCACGACGAGGATGCCGCCGGCGCTCGCGGCGCACCACACCAGCCACTCGGGCCAGCCAACGAGCTCGGCCAGCATGTGCATGTCGATGTCCCTCCCTGCCTTGGATCCGGTTGCAGCCGGCAAGGGTAGGAAAGCTCATGGGCGTGACCCGTCATCGCCCGGCGGGCCCGCGTGTGGGAGCAGACGGCCGGGCCGGGTAGGAGGGCACCGACGGCGGCCGCGGTGATGTCCGATGGCGGGCGCGGCACGCGGCGCGCACGCTGGCCGCATCATGCGCATCCGACGACGTGGACATGTCCCCGGGGTCTCCGGGCCCGCGGCGCCCGCGCAGGGCGAGACCTCGCCGGCGCAGGGAGAGACCCAGCAGCCGGTGCCTCGGCTGCCGCACGAGCGGGACGAATCAAGCGACGATCAGGCCCCCCGCAGCCCCTCGATGGAGCGGGTCGGGCGGCAGGCCCACGAGGACCTGGAACGGGGCGTCCCCGATACCTCGCGCAGCGTCGAGACCGACGCGACCTACCACCGGCTGCGCGAGCCGGCGCCGCCCGGCGAGGTGGAGCGCGAGGAGAAAGCCGGGGGAAGAACCGGGGAGGACGGCGAGGCGAAGCCGGTCAGCCCGCCAGCGCCGCCCGCATCGCGTCAATGACGCCGCGGTAGTCGGGCTTGCCGAAGATGGCGCTGCCAGCCACGAAGGTGTCGGCGCCGGCGGCGGCGACGCGGGCGATGTTGTCGGCCTTGATGCCGCCGTCCACCTCGAGGCGGATGTCACGGCCGCTGGCGTCGATGCGCTTGCGCGCCTGCTCGATCTTGCGCAGGGCCGAATCGATGAAGCCCTGGCCGCCGAAGCCGGGGTTGACGCTCATGATCAGGATCAGGTCGATCTCATCGATCATGTGATCCAGCACCTCGAGGGACGAGGCCGGGTTGAACACCAGGCCGGCCTTGCAGCCGCGCGCCTTGATCGCCTGCACGCTGCGGTGCACGTGGGTCGAGGCGTCGGGGTGGAAGCTGATGAAATCGGCGCCGGCGTCTGCGAAGAGCTGGGCCAGCGCGTCGACCGGCTGCACCATCAGGTGGACGTCGATGGGCACGGGCGTGCCGTCGGGCTTCTTCGCGTGCGGCTTGAGCGCCTGGCACACCATCGGGCCGAAGGTGAGGTTCGGCACGTAGTGGTTGTCCATCACGTCGAAGTGGATCCAGTCCGCGCCGGCGGTGATCACGTTGCGCACTTCCTCGCCCAGGCGGGCGAAGTCGGCCGACAGGATGGAGGGGGCGATGCGATGGGTTTGGGTCATCGCGCGATTCTCGCAAATCGCGCGGGCGCTACCATCGGCCCATGGCCAAGTACCAGTTCCAGGTGGAAGCGCAGCCCGAATACCTGCCCGACGAGTCCGACCCGTCGCATGGCGTCTACAGCTTCGCCTACACCATCACCCTCACCAACACCGGCGAGGTGCCGGCGCAGCTGATCTCGCGGCACTGGCACATCACCGATGCCACCGGCCAGGTCGAACAGGTCCGCGGGCTCGGCGTGGTGGGCCACCAGCCCCTGCTCAAGCCGGGCGAGTCGTTCCAGTACGCCAGCGGCTGCCGCCTGCGCACGCCCACCGGCACCATGCACGGCGCGTACTTCTTCGTGGCCGAGGACGGCGAGCGCTTCGAGTGCGAGATCCCGCTGTTCGTGCTCGACGACGGCTCGCGCCGCGTCCTGCACTGAGACGGCATCCGGGCGCGGCTCAGCCCCAGTCCTACAGACTCATCAGGAGGTCGTCGATAAAGTCCCGCAACGGGAACTCTGCATGATCGACGTCCTGTACGCCTTGCGCGACGCACTGCGCGACACCTTCGACCTCACCCTCCTCCAATGGCCGCTGCTGCTGGCGCTGGCGGCCGCCGCCGGCCACCTGGTGCAGCGGCGACTGGGCCTGCCCCAGGTGGTGGGCTACTCCGTGGTGGGCGCCGTCGCCGGCCTGGCGGGCTTTTCGGGGGCGGTCTGGCCGCTCGAGGGCACGGGCCTGCTGCTGCTGCAGCTGGGCGTGGCGATCGTGCTGTTCGAGGCCGGCGGGCGCATCGCGCTGCGCTGGTTCCGGCACAACCCGATGGTGCTGCTGCAAAGCCTGCTCGAGGCCACGCTCACCTTCGCCCTCGTCTACTTCACCATGCGCAAGCTGGGGATGGCCGCCACCGTCAGCGAGGCGCTGGCCGCGATCGCGGTGACGGGTTCGCCCGCACTCCTGAACCGGGTGGTGCGCGACACCCGCGCCACCGGCGCCGTGACCGAACGCGCCCTGGTGCTCACCACGCTGGGGGCGCTCTACGCGCTGGCGCTGGTCAGCGCGCGCACCCACGTGATCCACCGCCACCGCGAGACGCTGGGGGACACGCTGTGGCCGATCCTGCTCGTGCTGGGCCTGTCGGTGCTGGTGGGCCTGGGCCTGGCGCTGGCGCTGCGGGCGGCGCTGCGCGTGATGAGCCCGACCAGCGAGAACACCTCGATCGTCCTGATCTGCGGCATCGCCGCCAGCGCCGTGCTGGTCGACGACCTCGGCGGCTCGGCGCCGCTCGCTGCGCTGCTCGGGGGCATCTTCCTCAAGCAGATGCACCCGCGCCCCTGGTCCTGGCCGAACCAGCTGGGGACCGCGGCGTCGTTGCTGGTCATGTTGAATTTCGTCCTGGTGGCGGTGGTGGCGGCGCAGGCGCCCTGGAACCCCGCCGTCGCCGGCCTGGTGCTGGCGCTGCTCGCCGCGCGCATGGCCGGCAAGGTGCTGGGCGTGGGCCTGGCCAACGCGGGCAGCGGCCTGGGCTGGCGGCAGGCGCTGTGGACCGCCTGCGCCATGTCGCCGATGGCCTCGGTGGCGCTGCTGCTGGTGTCCGAGTTCGCGGCGGCCTCCCCCAGCCTCGGCCCCCCGGTGGCCAGCGTGGCCCTGCCCGCCATCCTGCTGATGGAGGTGGTGGGCGCCATCGTCGCCACCTTCGCGATCTACCGCGCCGGCGAGACCTCGCGCGAGGCGGCGACCGAGGCACGGGAGCGCCATGCCTGAAGCCCTCTCTCTGGAGCCTTTCAGCCGGTCCGACGCCCTGACGCTGGGCGTGGAGCTGGAGCTGCAGCTGGTCAACACCCACGATTACGACCTCGCGCCCTACGCCGAGGAGATGCTACGGCTGATGCAGCGCCACGCCATCCCGGGCAGCGCGGTGCCGGAGATCACCTCCAGCATGATCGAGGTCTCCACCGGCATCTGCCGCAGCGCGCGCGAGGTGGCCGCGCAGCTGCGCGTGACGCGCGACGCCCTGGTGCACTGCGCCGACCGCCTCAACATCGCGGTGGTGGGCGGCGGCACCCACCCGTTCCAGCGCTGGCACGAGCAGCGCATCTACGACAAGCCGCGCTTCCGGCAGCTCTCCGACCTGTACGGCTACCTGAGCAAGCAGTTCACCATCTTCGGCCAGCACGTGCATGTGGGCTGCCCGGACGCCGACGCGGCGCTGCTGATGCTGCATCGCATGTCGCGCTACATCCCGCACTTCATCGCGCTGTCGGCCTCCTCGCCCTTCGTGCAGGGACAGGACACGCAGTTCGACTCGGCGCGCCTGAACTCGGTGTTCGCCTTCCCGATGTCGGGGCGCGCGCCGTTCACGCTGTCGTGGACGGAGTTCGAGGCCTACTTCGCCAAGACCACCCGTACCGGGGTGATCCGCAGCATGAAGGACTTCTACTGGGACATCCGGCCCAAGCCGGAGTTCGGCACCATCGAGATCCGGGTGTTCGACACGCCGCTGTCGATCGAGCGCGCCGCGGCCCTGGCGGGGCTGGTGCAGTCGCTGGCCGCCTGGTTCCTGAAGGAGTCGCCGTTCATGCCCGCGGAGGACGACTACCTCGTCTACACCTACAACCGCTTCCAGGCCTGCCGCTTCGGCCTGGAAGCGGTGTACGTCGAGCCCACCACCGGCGAGCACCTGCCGCTGCGGGACCACATCGCGCTGACGCTGGAGCGCATCGCCGACCATGGCATGGACCTGGGGGCCGACGCCGGCCTCGCCCTGCTCGCCGACGAGGCCGCGCGCGGCCGCAACGACGCGCGCTGGCTGCGCGAGAGCCAGGCCCGCGAGCGGCTGCTGGCGGAGACCGTGCGCCAGGCCGCCGGCCGCCTGAGGGGATCGGCCTAGGGGCCCGGCGCGCGGGCGCTATGCTCGGCGCTCCATGGGTGAATTCGACCTGATCGACCGCTTCTTCAAGCGCCCCGCGCGCCGCAGCCCGCTGGGCGTGGGTGACGACTGCGCGCTGCTCGCGCCCGCTCCCGGCATGCAGCTGGCCGTTTCCAGCGACATGCTGGTCGAGGGCCGCCATTTCCTGTCCACCGTGGACGCGCGCCGCCTGGGCCACAAGTGCCTGGCCGTCAACCTCAGCGACCTGGCCGCGTGCGGCGCCCGCCCGCTGGCCTTCACCCTGGCGCTGTCGCTGCCGCAGGCCGACGCGCGCTGGCTCGAGCCGTTCTCGCAGGGCCTGCTGGCCCTGGCCGACGCGCACGACTGCGAGCTGGTGGGCGGCGACACCACGCGCGGCCCCCTGAACATCTGCATCACCGTCTTCGGCGAGGTGCCGGCGGGGCAGGCCCTGCTGCGGTCCGGCGCGCGCGCCGGCGACGAGCTCTGGGTCAGCGGCCACACCGGCGACGCGCGCCTCGCGCTGGAGGTGTTCCGCGGCCGCCTCTCGGTGCCGCAGGCCGCCTTCGACGCGGCGCGCGAGCGGATGGAGCTGCCGACGCCGCGGGTGGCGCTGGGCCAGGCCCTGCGCGGCATCGCCACGGCGGCCGTGGACATCAGCGACGGCCTGCTCGGCGACCTTGGCCACATCCTCAGGCAGTCCGGCCTGGGGGCGGTGATCGACACCGACGCCGCTGCCACCCTGCCGGCCACCGGCGCAGCGCTCACGCCGGCGCAGCGGCTGGAGCTGGCGCTGGCCGGCGGCGACGACTACGAGCTGGCCTTCACCGCGCCCGCCACGCGGCGCGAGGCGGTCCTGGCCGCGGCCCGCACCGCCGGTACGCGCGTGACCTGCATCGGCCACACCGAGGCCGCGGCGGGCCTGCGCCTGGTCGACGGCCAGGGCCGCGCCGTCGAGGGCCGCTTCGCCTCCTGGGACCATTTCGCCTGAACCCCGCATGACCCCACCTTTGCTGCGGCCCAGCGTCCGCTTCACGTTCTCGCACCCGGCGCATGCCATCGCGCTGGGCTTCGGCACCGGCCTGTCGCCGTTGGCCCCGGGCACTGCCGGCACGCTGTGGGCCTGGCTGGCCTGGCTGGTGCTGCAGCTGTGGCTGCCGGCCGACGCGCTGGGCTGGGTGATCGCCGCCGCCCTGGTGGTGGGCTGGTGGGCCTGCACCCGCACCGCCGACCACCTGGGCCAGCTCGATCCCGGCAACATCGTGTGGGACGAGGTGGTGGCCTTCTGGATCGTGCTGTGGCTGGTGATGCCGGCCGGCTTCTGGGCGCAGCTCGCGGCCTTCGGCCTGTTCCGCTTTTTCGACGCGGCCAAGCCCGGTCCGGTGGGCTGGGCCGACCGCCTGTTCAAGGGCTTCGGCTGGCGCGGCGGCCTGGGCATCCTGCTGGACGACCTGGTGGCCGCGTTCTGCACCCTGTTCGTGATCGCACTGTGGAGGTTCTTCGCATGACAGAGGACGTCACCCGCCTGTCCCGGCTGCTGCTCGATCGCGGCTGGATGCTGACCACCGCCGAGAGCTGCACCGGCGGCCTGGTCGCCGCGGCCTGCACCGAGATGGCCGGCTCGAGCGACTGGTTCGACCGCGGCTTCGTCACCTACTCCAACGAGGCCAAGGCCGACATGCTGGGCGTGGACCCGGCGCAGATCGAGGCCCATGGCGCCGTGAGCGAGATCGTGGCCCGGGCCATGGCCCACGGCGCGGCGCGGCGCTCGCGCGCCCGCGTCGCCGTGGCCGTGACCGGCATCGCCGGCCCCACCGGCGGCAGCGCCGCCAAGCCGGTGGGCACGGTGTGGTTCGGGTTCATGGTGGACGGGCGCCTGTCCAGCCAGATGCTGAAGTTCGACGGCGACCGCGCCGCGGTGCGCGCCGCCACCGTGCGCCACGCGCTGCAGCGGCTGGCGCAGCTGGTGGAAGCCACCGAGGAATGACACCCGTGAAGGAGGAATCCATGGGCTGGTTCGACGGATTCGAGCAGGGCCGCTTCCCGGTCGGCGGCGGCATCGAGATCTTTGCCCGCTTCGGCGGCGACCGCGGCAAGCCGCCGCTGTTGCTGCTGCACGGCTTCCCGCAGACACATGCGATGTGGCACCGCGTGGCGCGGCAGCTGGCCACGCACTACCGGCTGGTGATACCCGACCTGCGCGGGTACGGCGATTCGTCGAAGCCGCCCGGCCTGCCGGACCATGCGAACTACAGCAAGCGGGAGATGGCGCGCGACCTGGTGGCGCTGATGACGGCCCTGGGCCACCCGCAGTTCTTCGTGTGCGGCCACGACCGCGGCGGGCGCGTCGCGCACCGCCTCGCACTGGACCACCCGCAGCGGGTACAGCGCCTGTGCGTGGTCGACATCGCGCCGACGCTGGACATGTTCGCGGCCACCGACATGGCCTTCGCCCGCGGCTACTACCACTGGTTCCACCTGATCCAGCCCTCGCCGTTGCCCGAGACCATGATCGGCGGCGCGCCGCGGCCGTACCTGCATGCCAAGCTGGGCGGCTGGGGCGCGGGCGGCCTGGGCCACATCGAGCCGCAGGCCCTGGCCGAATACGAACGCTGCTTCATGCGCCCCGAGGCGATCCATGCCGCCTGCGAGGACTACCGCGCCGCCGCCTCGATCGACCTGGACCACGACCGCGAGAGCCGCTCGCGCGGCGAGCAGGTCGCCTGCGACCTGCTGGTGCTGTGGGGCGAGCGCGGGCTGGTGCACCGGATGTTCAAGCCGCTGGACCTGTGGCAGGCCCAGTGCGCCGGCCATGTGAGCGGGCAGGCGATGCCCGCCGGCCACTTCATCCCGGAGGAGCTGCCGCAGGAGACGGCGGACGCCCTCTGGTCGTTCTTCCGCTGAGGGGCAGGGGCGTCAGGCCCCGTGGCACTTCTTGTATTTCTTGCCGCTGCCGCAGGGGCAGGGATCGTTGCGCCCGGGTTCCGGCGCCTTGCGCACGGCCTCCACGCGCGGGCCCAGGCTGCGCCAGATCTGGCGGATGTCGTAGACCGACCAGATCGCCTCACCGAAGTCGTTCAGGCGCGCGTCGCTCACGCTGGGCGGGCCGTCCTCGGTGTGCATGTTGATCTCGGGCTTGCCGGTGTCGGGCGAGGCGAGCTGCTCGATCGACTCGATAGCATCGGCCAGCATCTCGGCCACCTCCTTGTCGCGCGGGGGCGCCCAGTCCTCCTCCCAGGCCTGCATCGCATAGAGGAAGCCGTGGGCCCAGGTCTCGGCGAAGGACGGCAGGTCCTCGAGGTCGCCGTCGCCGCGCTCGCCCTCGGGCAGGGCCAGCACCGCGCCGCGCACGTCCAGCACCTCGGGCTGGTAGGCGCGCTCGTCCTCGAGCGTGTCGACCTCGGCGTCGAGGCCGTCGGCGATCTCCTGCCAGCGGCGCTTCCAGCGCCAGACGAACTCCATGTGCTCCATGGGGTTGAACTTCTCCCCCAGGAGCACAGGCCAGTATTCCTGCGGCGGGATCTCGCGGCGGCAGCACACCAGCGCGGCGAGGAAGCCCTCGCAGAACTCCCAGTCGGGCGTGTCCTCGTCCTGCTCGCGCAGCTGGTCGAGGACGGCGTCGAGCGCGTCGAAATCGTCGGAACCCAGGGGGGCGTCGGTCTTGAGGGGGTCGGTCATGGCATCAGGCGTTTTCAAGGGCGGGCTGGGCGCGCACGGACCAGGCGGCCAGGCGCTTCTTCATGGAGAGCACCGCGCGGTCCTTGCTCAGAAGCAGGGCCTGGCGGGCGACGGCGAGGTCGATGAACTTCTGGTCGTCGGGGTCGCTGCAGGTGACGGGGGCCTTGGCGGGCGCCTCGACCAGCGCGGCGTGGCGGTCGAAGCGGGCCAGCACGTCGGCCGGCTGCAGGCCGTAGTGCGCCAGGCGCGGCACGATCTGCGGATAGGCCAGCACGCGCTCGAGCTCCTCGCGCATGGCGGCGGTGGCCAGCCACTGCAGGCGGCCGGCCTCCAGCGCGGGCAGCAGCGGGCGGGCGGCCTCGTCGGCGAAGACGAAGGCGTCCAGCACGATGTTGGTGTCGAGGACGACGGCGGTCATGCGGCGGGCGGAGTCGGAGCCGGGGACGCGGGCGCGCGCTCGCGCGCCGAGCCGGCCACCATGTCGAAACGGAACAGGCGGCACTCGATCGGGCCGTTCCACATCGGGATGCGACGCGACTCCTTCAGGCGCATGCGCGAGGGCAGCTTGAGGTCGGGCGTGAGCACCCAGGCGGTCCAGCCGGGGTAGTGCTTCTTCCAGTGCGCCGAGAGCTGGGCGAAGAAGTCGCCCGCCTCCTCGACCTGGGCGCGCTCGCGGCCGCCCTGGTGGCGGCCGGCCACGCCCGCGGTCTCGATGCGCTCGCCATAGGGCGGGTTCACCAGCAGGATGCCGGGCTGCTCGCTGGGCGGCATGCGTTGCAGCGCGTCGCCGCCGCGGAACTGCACGACGCCGGCCACGCCCGCGCGCTGCGCGTTGCGGTTGGCGAAGTCGACCATCCGGAAGGCCACGTCGGAGCCGTACACCGTGACCTGCGCGGGCTTGCGCAGCGCCTCGGCCTCGGCCTTGACCTGCGACCACACATGCGCCTGGTACGGCAGCAGCTTCTCGAAGCCGAAGCGCCGCAGCAGCCCGGGCGCGATGCCGCAGGCCACCTGCGCCGCCTCGATGGCGATGGTGCCGCTGCCGCAGCACGGGTCGTACAGCGGCACGCTGCCGTCCCAGCCGCTGGCGGCGATCATGGCCGCGGCCAGGGTCTCCTTGAGCGGCGCGTCGCCCTTGTCCTCGCGCCAGCCGCGCTTGAACAGCGGCTCGCCCGAGGTGTCGATGTACAGCGTGCAGTGGCTGGCGGTGAGGTGCACGTAGACGCGCACGTCGGGCCACTGCGTCTCGACGCTGGGGCGCACGCCGGCCTTGTGGCGGAAGCGGTCGGCGATGGCGTCCTTCACCTTGAGCGCGGCGAAGTTCAGGCTCTTGAGCGGGCTGTGCTGCGCGGTGATCTCGATCTTGAAGGTCTGGCGCGGGGTGAACCAGATCTCCCAGGCCACGGCGGCGGCGGCCTCGTAGATGTCGGCCTCGTTGCGATAGGGCGTGTGCGACAGCTGCACCAGCACGCGCTGCGCGAGGCGGCTGTGGAGGTTCAGGCGCAGGGCCTCGCGCCAGGAGGCGGTGGCGACCACGCCGCCGCGGCCCACCATCAGGTCGTGGCCGGCCAGGCCGGTGAGGCGGTGCACCTCGTCGGCCAGCAGGTCTTCGACGCCCGCGGCGCAAGGCAGGAACAGCTGCAGCGAATTCATGGAAAGAGGAAGGTCAGAGCGCCTTGCGCAGGTTCGCCGGCGCGATGCGCAGGGCCTCGCGGTACTTGGCGACGGTGCGGCGGGCGCATTCGATGCCCTGCTCCTTGAGCAGGTCGGAAATCTGGCTGTCGGACAGCGGCTTCTTGGGGCTCTCGGCCGACACCAGCTGTCGAATGAGTGCGCGCACCGCGGTGCTCGAGGCGTTGCCGCCGGTCTCGGTGCCCAGCGCCGAGCCGAAGAAGTACTTCAGCTCGAAGGTGCCGAAGGGCGTGGACATGTACTTGGCCGTGGTCACGCGCGAGATGGTGGACTCGTGCAGGCCGAGCTCGTCGGCGATCTCGCGCAGCACCAGCGGGCGCATGGCCAGCTCGCCGTGGATGAAGAAGTTCTTCTGGCGCTCGACGATGGCGTTGGACACGCGCAGGATGGTGTCGAAGCGCTGCTGGATGTTCTTGATGAACCAGCGCGCCTCCTGCAGCCGCTGCTGCAGCGCCTGGTGGCCCTCGCCCTTGTGCGCCTTGAGGGCGCCGGCGTAGATGTCGTGCACGCGCAGGCGCGGCATGACATCGGGATTGAGCTGCACGCGGAAACGCGGCTGGCCGGCGCGCACGACGCGGGTGACGATCACGTCGGGCACGACGATGTTGCGCTCCACGTCGACGAAGCGGCGGCCCGGCTTGGGCTCGAGCCGCGCGATCAGGCCGATGGCCGCCTTGATGGCGGCTTCGCCCTCGCCCGTGAGCTGCACCAGGCGCTTGACGTCGCGCTTGGCGAGCAGCTCCATCGGGTGGCGCAGGATGGCCAGGGCGGCCGAGACCGGCGAATCGCGCTCGCCACCACGGGCCTCGGCCATCGCCTGCAGCTGCAGGGTGAGGCATTCGGCCAGGCTGCGCGCGCCGACGCCGGCGGGCTCCAGGTGGTGCAGCAGGCGCAGGGCCACGGTGAAGTGGTGGACCAGGTCCTCCTGCTGCTCGAAGTCGCCGGGCGCGAGGGACTCGGCCAGGGATTCCAGCGAGTCCTCGAGGTAGCCGTCGTCGTTGAGGTTCTCGATCAGGAAGCGCAGCGCCGCCGCGTCCTCGTCGCACAGGCGCAGCGCCAGGGCCTGGCGGTGCAGGTGCATCTGCAGCGACTCGGTGCCGCGGGCCAGCTCGGTGGCGTCGGCCTCGTCGCCGTCGCCGGCGTTGCTGCTGGTGTGGTTGCGGGCGGGAGCGTCGCCGCCCCATTCGCCGTCGTCGGGCACGACCTCGGTGGTGCCGTCGCCCTCCCAGTCGGAGGGGCCGGCCTCGGCGGGCGGGCCGTCGCCGGCGTCGCTGCCCTCGGAGGAGGCGCGCACGTCGGAGACGCCGCCGAAGTCACCGCTGAAGCCGTCGCCGGCCTCGGCGGCATCCGCCGCCACCGGCGCGTCGGATTGCGCCAGGCCGAACTCCTCGCGCGCGGCGCTGTCGTCGGTGACCTCGAGGAACGGGTTGTCGCCCAGCATCTGCTCGACTTCCTGCGACAGCTCGAGCGTCGACAGCTGCAGCAGGCGGATCGACTGCTGCAGCTGCGGCGTGAGCGCCAGGTGCTGCGAGACGCGGAGCGAGAGGCCTTGTTTCACCGGGCCCGCCTTACATGCGGAAATGCTCGCCGAGGTAGACGCGGCGCACGTCGGCGTTGTTCACGATCTCGTGCGGCGTGCCCTGCGCCAGCACATGGCCGTCGCTGATGATGTACGCGTGGTCGCAGATGCCCAGGGTCTCGCGCACGTTGTGGTCCGTGATCAGGACCCCGATGCCGCGGGACTTGAGGAAGCTGATGATGCGCTGGATCTCGATGACCGCGATCGGGTCGATGCCGGCGAAGGGCTCGTCCAGCAGGATGAAGCGCGGTTGCGTAGCCAGTGCGCGGGCGATCTCCACCCGCCGGCGCTCGCCACCGGACAGGGCGATGGAGGGCGAGTCGCGCAGGTGGTCGACCCGCAGGTCCTGCAGCAGCTCGGTCAGGCGCTCCTCGACGGCGCGGCGGCCCAGGGGCCTGCCGTGTTCGTCGAGCTGCAGCTCCAGCACCGCGCGCACGTTGTCCGCCACATTCAGCTTGCGGAAGATCGAGGCCTCCTGCGGCAGGTAGGACAGGCCCAGCCGCGAGCGGCGGTGGATCGGCATGTGCTCGACGGACTGGCCGTCGATGGTGATGGTGCCGCCGTCGGCGCGCACCAGGCCCACGATCATGTAGAAGGAGGTGGTCTTGCCCGCGCCGTTGGGGCCCAGCAGGCCGACGACCTCGCCCTTGGACACGCCCAGGGAGACGTCCTTGACGACCTTGCGGCTGCCGTAGCTCTTTTGCAGGTGCAGCGCTTCGAGCCGGCTCGGCTTCGCGCCGGCCACGGGAGCCTCCACCCGGTCCGCGGCTTCCATCACCGCCGTCACTTGCGCTCCCCGCCCAGCGTGGTGGAGGGACGCAGCGGCGCTGCCGGCGCGGCGGGCGCCGAGGCCGCGCCGCGCGGCGCCAGCACCGCCCGCACGCGGCCGCCGGGGTTGCCGGCCTGGGCCTGGCGGTTGCCGAGGGGCGCGCCGTCCACGGTGAAGACGTCGGTGGTGTTCTCGTAGGTGATCACGCTGCCCTGGGTCTCGTCGGCCAGGACGGCACCGCGGTAGCGGCGCAGCTCCGCCCGGCCGTTGAAGCGCACGCGGTCGGCCTTGCCGTCGTATTCGATGGTGTCGCCCTCGCCTTCGACGTATTCGTCCACGCCCTCGCGCTTCTGGCGCCAGAACGCGCGCTTGCCGGGCTCGGCGGTGACCACGCCGTACTGGTAGCCCTCGGCGTCCTGGCGAACCTCCATGCGGGCGCCGCGAATGACGATGGTGCCCTTGGTGGCGACCACCTGGCCGGTGAACACGCTGACCTGCTTGAGGTCGTCATGGCGCAGGGTGTCGGCCTCGATGTTCATCGGCTTGCTGCGGTCGGCCCGCTCGGCCGAGGCGCTCCCCGCCACGAGCAGGGCCACGAGGGTCAGCGAGAGGGACAGGATGGGGCGCTTCATAGAGGCATGAATCTTGCGAGCATTGTACGCCCCGGATCCGGGTCAACCCGGCGGTGGGGGCGGGAACATCGGGCCGGCCCCGCACCCCGAGCGGGGTCAGCGCCCCTGGCGGACCTGGGCGACCAGGGCGTCGACGATCTGCAGGGCGCGGCCCATGTTGCCGGCGCTCTCGCCGTCCACATAGAAGCGGCCGGCCACGCCCAGGGCGGGCACGCCCTCGACGCGGTAGGCATCCTGCAGCTGCGAGGCGCGGCGGGCCTTGGTCTGCACCGAGAACGACGCGTACAGCTCCTGGAACTTCGCGCGGTCCAGGCCGGACTTCTGCGCCCAGGCCAGGATGGTGTCGTCGCGGTTCAGGGGCTGGCGCTCCTTGTGGATCGCGTCGAAGACCTTGCCGTGCAGGTCCAGGCGGTTCATCGCCTCCAGCGTGTAGAACAGGCGCTGCTGCGGCACGAAGTCGTCGCGGAAGGCCACCGGCACGCGGCGCAGGACCACGTCGGCGGGCAGCTTCTTCGACCAGGCCTCGAGCTGCGGCTCGAAGGCGTTGCAGTGCGGGCAGCTGTACCAGAAGAACTCCACCACCTCGATCTTGCCGGCAGGCGCCTCCACGGGCGCGGACTGCGACAGCACGCGGTAGTCGGTGCCAGCCTTCTGGGCGAAGGCGGCGGGAGCCAGGGACAGGGCGCCGGCGGCCAGCAGGCCGGCGGAGAAATCGCGTCGTTGGATCATGGGGTGGTGAGAGGTTGGGGATTCAGCGCTGCACGCGCACCAGGGCCGCCTCGAAGCCGCCGGACTCCAGCCGCGCCTTGCTGCGGTCGGCATCATCCTTCTTGTCGAAAGGCCCCACGCGCACGCGGAACACCTGGCGGCCGGACTGGTCACGCTCGCTCACGCGGGCCTCCAGGCCCATCAGCGAGAGCTTGGCGCGCTGGGCCTCGGCATCCTCCGGGGTGCGGAAGGCGCCGGCCTGCACGTAGTAGATGAAGGGGTCGGCGCCCGCCGCGGCCGGGGCGTTGGCGCGGGCCGCCGCGAGGTCGCCCAGCGGGTCGGCCGACTTGCCGGCGGGCTTGCTGGCCGCAGCGGCCGGCGCAGGCACCGGGGCGACCGAGCCGCCCAGCGAGGGCAAGGCCGGTGGCGCCGGGGTCGCGGCGGGGGCGGGCGCGCCGGCGGGAGCCGGCGCCGAGGCCGCGCCTTCCGCCGGCGGCTTCACCGGGTTCTTGCCGTACAGGGGGGCGTTGGGATCCCAGTTCTGGTTCTTCTTCGTCTCGGCGGCGTCCTGCTCGGGCGTGCGGGTCTGGGTCTTGTTGACGAATGGGATCGGCACCTTGGTGACGTAGACCGCCACCGCCAGGGCCGCACCCAGGCCCAGCACCAGGCCGATGACGATGCCCACGAGGGTGTTGCCGCGCTGTTGATTCATCTCTGGGATTCCCTGGCTGTCACATCTTCTGCGGGGCACCGACGCCCAGCATGGCCAGGCCATTGTGCAGCACCTGCGCACACGCAGCCACCAGGGCCAGGCGGGCCTTCTTCACGCCCTCGTCGTCGACCAGGATGCGCTCGGCGTCGTAGTACGAGTGGTAGGCCGCGGCCAGCTCGCGCAGGTAGAAGGTGACGTCGTGCGGCGCGAAGTCCTTGGCGGCGGCGGTGAGCATCTCGGGGTACTTGGCCAGCACCAGCATCAGCGCCTGGGCCGCGGGCGAGTCCAGCGGCGACAGGTCGGCGTCCTTCAGGCTGGCGGAGTCGCCGCCCCAGGCCGCCAGCACCGAGCAGATGCGGGCATGGGCGTACTGCACGTAGTAGACCGGGTTGTCGTTGTTCTGGGCGATCGCCAGGTCGACGTCGAAGGTGTACTCGGTGTCGGGCTTGCGAGAGAGCAGGAAGAAGCGGACCGCGTCCTTGCTGGTCCACTCGATCAGGTCACGCAGGGTGACGTAGCTGCCGGCGCGCTTGGAGATCTTCACCTCCTCGCCGCCTCGCACCACGCGCACCATGGTGTGCAGCACGTAGTCGGGGAAGCCCTGCGGGATGCCCAGGCCCACCGCCTGCAGGCCGGCGCGAACGCGGGCGATGGTGCCGTGGTGGTCCGTGCCCTGGATGTTGATGGCCTTGGTGAAGCCGCGCTCGAACTTGGTGATGTGGTAGGCCACGTCCGGCACGAAGTAGGTGTAGGAGCCATCGCCCTTGCGCATGACGCGGTCCTTGTCGTCGCCGTACTCGGTGGACTTGAGCCACAGCGCGCCGTCGTGCTCGTAGGTCTTGCCGGCGTCGCGCAGGCGCTGCACCGCGGCGTCGACCTTGCCGCTGGTGTAGAGGCTGGACTCGAGGTAGTAGTGGTCGAAGCGCACGTCGAAGGCGCGCAGGTCCAGGTCCTGCTCGTGGCGCAGGTAGGCCACGGCGAACAGGCGGATGCCGTCGAGGTCGTCGGGGTCGCCGGAGGCGGTGAACTCGCGGTCGTCGGACTTGACGGTCTTCTTCGCGAGGAAGTCGTTGGCGATGTCCTGGATGTAGTCGCCGTTGTAGGCGGCCTCGGGCCACTCGGCGTCGCCGGGCTTGAAGCCCTTGATCCGGAGCTGGGTCGAGGTGGCCAGGGTGCCGATCTGCACGCCGGCGTCGTTGTAGTAGAACTCGCGGTGCACGCTCCAGCCCTGGCTGGCGTAGAGGTTGCAGATCGCGTCGCCCAGGGCGGCCTGGCGGCCGTGGCCCACGTGCAGCGGGCCGGTGGGGTTGGCGGAGACGAACTCCACCATCATGCGCTGGCCGTTGGCAGGCTGCTGGCCGAAGGCCGCGCCGGCGGCGAGCACCTCGCGCACCACCTGCTGCTTGGCGGCGGGCTTGAGGCGGATGTTGATGAAGCCGGGGCCGGCGATCTCGATCGCGTCGACCCAGCGCTGGAAGGCCTCGCTCGCCAGCAGGGCGGCCTTCAGGGCCTCGGCCACCTGGCGGGGGTTCTGCTTGAGGGGCTTGGCCAGTTGCATGGCCGCGGTGCAGGCGAGGTCGCCGTGGGCGGCGGCCTTGGGGGATTCGAACGCCGCCTTCGCGCCCGCGCCGGGCTGCAGCTGTTCGAGCCCGGACGCGAGCGCGCCGAGCAGGTCTTGGGTGACTTGGAGCATCGGCGGATTTTACGGGCCGCCCCTCGAGCTTTCGCGCTACAAGGCCGCGATGGGCCGGCCCAGCCCCGACAGGCTGAACTGGTGGCGCAGGTAGTCGATCCACAGGCGCACCCGCAGCGCCAGGTGCTTGCGCTGCGGAAACACGGCGTAGATGCCATTGGGCGGGGCGGCGTAGTCGGCCAGCACCTCCACCAGCCGGCCGGCCGCGATGTCGGCCTCCACCTCCCAGGTGCTGCGCCAGGCGATGCCCCGGCCCTGCAGGCACCAGTCGTGCAGCACCTGGCCGTCGGAGCAATCGAGCGGGCCGGCGGGGCGCAGGTACAGCACCTCGCCCGCGTCGCGGAAGGCCCAGCCCCGGGTCTGCGAGGCCTCGCTCGAAAGCACCAGGCAGTCGAAGCGGGCGAGGTCGTCGGGATGCGCCGGCGAGCCGTGCCGACGCAGGTACTCCGGCGTGGCCACGCACAGGCGGCGGTTGTCGGCCAGGCGGACGCTGACCAGGGAGGAGTCGGGGAAGTCGCCCACCCGCACGCCGCAGTCGTAGCCTTCGGCGGCGAGGTCGACCACGCGATCGCTCAGGTTCAGGGACAGCGTGACGTCGGCATGCAGCTCGCGGAATCCCGGCACCAGGGGCGCCACATGGCGCCGCCCGAAGCCGGCCGGCGCGGTGACCCGCAGGTGGCCGCTGGCCTTGACCCCGCCGGCGCTCACGCTGGCCTCGGCATTCGAGAGGTCGGCCAGCACGCGCTGGCAGTCCTCCAGGAAGGCGCTGCCCTCGTGGGTGAGGGAGAGGCGGCGGGTGGTGCGCACCATCAGCTTCACGCCCAGGCGCTCCTCCAGCGCGTCGAGCCGGCGGCCCATGATGGCCGGGGCCACACCCTCGGCCCGGGCCGCCGCGGTGAGGCTGCCGCGGGTGGCGACGGAGACGAAGGATTCGAGCTGCTTGAGCTTGTCCATGGCGAAATTACCTAACAAAAAGTCAAAGACGACTTGATTTTTGGCATGTTAATCGCCCGAGAAGTATCAAATAAAGTCGCGGGATGGAACATCCGCGCGCCGTGCTCTTTGACGCCTACGGCACCCTCTTCGACGTCTACAGCGTCGGCCTGCTGGCCGAGCAGCTGTTTCCCGGCCAGGGCCAGGCCCTGTCGGTGCTGTGGCGTGACAAGCAGATCGAGTACACCCGCCTGGTCACCACCAGCAACGACGGCGCGCACTACCGCCCCTTCTGGGACCTGACCCAGGCCGGCCTGCGCTATGCCTGCAAGCGCCTGGGCCTGGACCTCACGCCGGCCCGCGAGCAGCAGCTGATGAACCAGTACCGGCACCTGTCCGCCTTCCCCGAGGACCGTGAGGTGCTGCAGGCGCTGCGCGATCGCGGCGTGGCCACCGGCATCCTGTCCAACGGCGACCCGCAGATGCTGGGCGTGGCCGTGCGCAGCGCCGGCCTCGACGGGCTGCTGGACCACGTGCTCAGCGTGGACGGCATCCGCAAGTACAAGACCCACCCGCAGGCCTACGCGCTGGGCACGCAGGCCACCGGCCTGCCCGCCGCGCAGGTGCTGTTCGTGAGCAGCAACAGCTGGGACGCGCTGGCCGCGACCTGGTTCGGTTACCGCACGCTGTGGGTGAACCGCCAGAATCTGCCCTTCGAGGAACTGGGCACCCCGCCCACCCGCATCGGCCACAGCCTGCGCGACGTGCTTTCCTTTTTTGACTGAGACAACAAACCCCGGAGAACCCATGACGACTGCCCGCACCGCCATCCACGGCCTCAAGGTCGACGCCGCCCTGGCCCGCTTCATCGACGAACAGGTGCTGCCCGGCACCGGCGTCGACCGCGCCGCCTTCTGGCAAGGCTTCGACGCCATCGTGCGCGACCTCGCGCCGAAGAACGCCGCCCTGCTGGCCGAGCGTGACCGCCTGCAGTCCGAGCTGGATGCCTGGCACACCGCCAACCCCGGCCCGATCAAGAACATGAAGGCCTACCGCGCCTTCCTGGAGAAGATCGGCTACCTGGTCACGCCGCCCAAGAACGTGAAGGCCACCACCGCCAACGTCGACGCCGAGCTCGCCAAGCAGGCCGGTCCGCAGCTGGTGGTGCCGATCCTGAACGCCCGCTACGCGCTGAACGCCGCCAACGCCCGCTGGGGCTCGCTGTACGACGCGCTGTATGGCACCGACGCCCTGCCCGAGACCGGCGGCGCCGAGAAGGGCAAGGGCTACAACCCGGTGCGCGGCGCCAAGGTCATCGAGTACGCCCGCTACGTGCTGGATCGCTGCGCCCCGCTGAAGGAGGGCTCGCACATCGACTCCACCGCCTACGCGGTCAAGGGCGGCAAGCTGGTCGTCACGCTGAAGGACGGCACCACCTCCGGCCTCGAGATCGGCAAGCAGTTCGTGGGCTACCAGGGCGACGCCGCCGCGCCCGCCTCCGTGCTGCTGCAGCACAACGGCCTGCACCTGGACCTCCGCATCGACAAGTCGCACCCGATCGGCGCCACCGACCCGGCCGGCGTGTGCGACCTGGTGCTGGAATCCGCCCTGTCCACCATCCTGGACCTGGAAGACTCCATCGCCGCCGTCGACGCCGAGGACAAGCTGCTCGCCTACAGCAACTGGCTCGGCATCCTCAAGGCCACGCTGACCGAGGAAGTCGCCAAGGGCGGCAAGACCTTCACCCGCGGCCTCAACCCCGACCGCGTCTACACCGCGCCCAAGGGCGACGGCGAGGTGCGCCTGCATGGCCGCTCGCTGCTGTTCCTGCGCAACGTGGGCCACCTCATGACCAACCCCGCCATCCTGTGGGGCGACGAGGACAAGGAGATCCCCGAGGGCATCATGGACGCGGTGATCACCACCGCGATCGCGCTGCACGACCTGCAGGGCCACGGCAAGGACGGCATCCGCAACTCGCGCACCGGCTCGGTCTACATCGTCAAGCCCAAGATGCACGGCCCCAAGGAAGTGGCCTTCGCCAGCGAGCTGTTCGGCCGCGTCGAGCAGGTCCTGGGCCTGGCCCCCAACACCGTGAAGCTGGGCATCATGGACGAGGAGCGCCGCACCAGCGTGAACCTCAAGGCCTGCATCGCCGAAGCCAAGGCCCGCGTGGCCTTCATCAACACCGGCTTCCTGGACCGCACCGGCGACGAGATGCACACCGCCATGCGCGCCGGCCCGATGCTGCGCAAGGGCGACATGAAGACCTCCGCCTGGATCCAGGCCTATGAGCGCAACAACGTGCTGGTCGGCCTGACCTGCGGCCTGAGCGGGCGCGCGCAGATCGGCAAGGGCATGTGGGCCATGCCGGACCTGATGGCGGCCATGCTGCAGCAGAAGATCGGCCACCCCAAGGCCGGCGCCAACACCGCCTGGGTGCCCTCGCCCACCGCGGCCACGCTGCACTCGCTGCACTACCACCAGGTCGACGTGTTCGCCGTGCAGAAGGAGCTGGCCAAGACCTCCGCCGACGCCGTGCGCGACGAGATCCTCGACGGCCTGCTGCAGGTGCCGGTGGCGCCCAAGGCCCACTGGAGCGACGAGGAGCGCCAGCAGGAACTGGACAACAACGTCCAGGGCATCCTGGGCTACGTGGTGCGCTGGATCGACCAGGGCGTGGGCTGCTCCAAGGTGCCCGACATCCACAACGTGGGCCTGATGGAAGACCGCGCCACGCTGCGCATCTCCAGCCAGCACATTGCCAACTGGCTGCGCCACGGCATCGTCACCCCCAAGCAGGTCCATGCCACCTTCCGCCGCATGGCCAAGGTGGTGGACAAGCAGAACAAGGGCGACCCGCTGTACCAGCCCATGGCCGGCAACTGGGAGACCAGCTACGCCTACCGCGCCGCGCTGGACCTGGTGTTCAAGGGTGAGGAGCAGCCCGCGGGCTACACCGAGCCGCTGCTGCACGCCTGGCGCCAGAAGGCGAAGGCGAAGGCCTGAGGGAGACGGAAGGTGGAAGGCACCGCGCCCTCCATCGACCCGGGCCGCTGCCCCCTGTGCGGCGGCCCGAATGGCTGCGCCATGGAGGCGCAGCGCGCCACCGGGCAGGAACAGCCGCCGTGCTGGTGCACGCGCGTCGAGTTCACCGAGGCGCTGCTGGCGCGGGTGCCGCAGGAGGCCCGGCGCAAGGCCTGCATCTGCGCCGCCTGCGCGGCGCCGGGGAAGGCGGACGCCGGCTAGTCGAGCCAG
Organism: Ramlibacter sp. MAHUQ-53; assembly: GCF_052600055.1. Taxonomy (NCBI): domain Bacteria; kingdom Pseudomonadati; phylum Pseudomonadota; class Betaproteobacteria; order Burkholderiales; family Comamonadaceae; genus Ramlibacter; species Ramlibacter sp. MAHUQ-53. Next base: position 244,053 of record NZ_JBQWTS010000005.1, on the reverse strand, counting down.
TCGTTCAGGTCGTTGACCAGGCCGGCCACCACGCTGGCCAGGCCGACGCCGCGGCCGATGCCGCGGGCTTCCTGGGCCTCGGCCCGGGCCTGGGAGGCGGCGGGCGTGATGGCAATGGCCCGGTCGTCCTCCTCGCGTGACGGCTCCAGCAGCTGCCGGAGGAAGACGTCGCCGCCCCCCGCGGACGCAGCCTTTCCATCCGCGCCCAGGCGCTCCCCGAGGCCCCGCCGGATCTCCGCGATTCCCAGGCCTTGCGGATCGTGGTCACGGAGCGCGCGCTCCGCCTCCCGGAACACCTGGCGGGCCTCATCGATCGTCACGCGCTGGCGATCCCCCTTGGAAATCACCCAGGTGTCATTGCCCCAGACCAGGGCCATCAGGCCCAGGGTGGCGGTCTTGACCGCCTTGACGGACAGCTTGGCGGCGGTGGCCGGCACCTTGATCGCCGCGGTCAGCGCGAACAGGCCCAGGGCGACGGCCGTGGAGCCGTAAGCGGCATAGACCTTGGCCTTGTCATCGCCATAGCGGCCCTTGAGCTTGCCATGCAGCCAGTTGCCCAGCGCATTGGGCCCCAGGGGCGGTGGCGTGCGGTTCTCGCCGCGCAGATTCGCTTCGGCGCATTTCACGCACTCCCGCGCGGCGCGCGCATCCGCGACGGACATCAGCAGCCGCAGCCCGGTGAAGGCCACCAGGGGAGCGGCGGCGCCGCCGGTAGCCACTGTCGCTGCGATGGCCAGGCCCAGCATCACCGAACCCGCCGCGACGCTGCACAGCTTGCCCACGAAGTTCTTGCGGGCCACGTCCACGCCCTGGCGCAAGGCGGTCTCCAGGGCCTGCGCGGAGTCGCGCACACGCTTGACGGCAGCGGCCTGCGCCTCGCCCAGCTCGGGGGCGGCGATCGTGGCCGGCTTCGGGCCGGGGGGTTCAGGCAAGGGGGAGGTGTCGTCCGGGGCCTGCACCTGCGCCTCGGTCTTCGGCTGGAGCGCTGGCAAAGGGACGGGCTGCCAGGACACAGGGGCACCGTCGGGATGCAGGGAGAGGAGCTCCCTCGAGGGCCCGGGCCCGGTGAACGCTGCGGGCAGCGAGGAGGAACGCGGGCGGGCCCCGCCGTCGTTGAACACGCTCATGCAGTCAGCTCCCGTCACTCAAGCGCCCAGCTGGGCGATCTGGTCCAGCCGGCGCTGCGCCGCCGCCCGGACCTCCTCGTACGCCGGGTCCAGCCAGGACAGCTGGATGGCCGTCTCGAAGGCCTCGCGCGCCTCCTCGAAAGACGCCATCGCCCCCAGGCACTCGCCGGCCCGGTAGGCGCAGTGGGCGTCGGTGGCCTGCATCAGCAGGGCCTGCACATAGAAGCGCCCCGCCGCCTCCCACTGGCCCAGGTGCTGCAGCGCCGCCGCCAGCACCAGGTGGTGCCGCCGATCCCAGGGGTCCTGCTCGACGAGCCAGGCCCCGCGGTCGACGGCCTCGTGATAGCGCCCCGCCTCCAGGTCGGCGCAGGCCTGCGCATGGACTTGCGCGAGCTGCTCGGGCGTGAAGCCCTGCACGCGAGCCGGCGCAACGCCATTCAGGACCAGGGCATCGAACAGGCCCTCGGTCGTGGTCAGGTCCAGCGGCGGCTCGGTCATGCATGTCTCCGGATGGTCGAGGCAGCCCATCAGTAACCCGGACGGGCGGTGAGTTCAGGGCCGGCCGGGGCGACAATGGCGCCATGTGCCAGCTCCTCGGAATGAACTGCAACACGCCCACGGACGTGACCTTCAGCTTCACCGGCTTCGCCCAGCGCGGCGGGCGCACCGACCACCATGGGGATGGCTGGGGCATCGCCTTCTTCGAGGGGCGGGGCGTGCGGCACTTCGTGGACCACCTGCCGGCAGCCACCTCGCCGGTGGCCGAGTTGATCCGCAGCTACCCGATCAAGAGCCGCAACGTCGTCGCCCACATCCGCAAGGCCACGGTGGGCGAGGTGGCCCTGGAGAACTGCCACCCCTTCGTGCGCGAGCTGTGGGGGCGCTACTGGGTCTTCGCCCACAACGGCACGCTGAAGGACTTCCACCCCCGCCTGCATGCCGGCTTCCACCCGGTGGGCGACACGGACAGCGAGCGCGCGTTCTGCTGGCTGATGCAGGAGCTGGCCAAGTCGCATGCCGGCGTCCCGAGCATCGAGGAGCTCACCCTGACGCTGCGCGAACTGGCGCCCCAGATCGCGCGGCATGGCACCTTCAACTTCCTGCTGTCCAACGGCCAGGCGCTGTGGGCGCACTGCTCCACGAACCTGTTCTTCGTCGAGCGCAGGCACCCCTTCGCCCACGCGCAGCTGGCGGACGAGGACCTGTCGGTGGACTTCTCGCAGGTCGCCTCGCCGGGCGACCGGGTGGCCGTGGTGGTGACCGCGCCCCTCACGACCAACGAGGCCTGGACGCCCTTCGCCTCCGGCGAGCTGCGGGTGTTCGTGGACGGCCAGGCCGCCGGCTGACCGCTACGCCTTCGACTTCAGCGCCGCCTCGAGGGCGTCGATGAACATCGCCGGCACGTCGAAGCCGGTCTGCTGCGTGATCTCCTGGAAGCAGGTGGGGCTGGTCACGTTGACCTCGGTCAGGCAGTCGCCGATCACGTCCAGGCCCACCAGCAGCAGCCCGCGCGCGGCCAGCACCGGCCCCAGGGCCTCGGCGATCTCGCGGTCGCGGGCGGACAGCGGCTGCGCCACGCCCTTGCCGCCGGCGGCCAGGTTGCCGCGCACCTCGCCGCCCTGCGGGATGCGGGCGAGGCAATAGGGCACCGGCTTGCCGCCGATGACCAGCACGCGCTTGTCGCCGTGCACGATCTCCGGCACGTAGCGCTGCACCATGATCGTGGTGGCGCCGCCGGCGTTGAGCGACTCGACGATGGCCCCCAGGTTCAGACCGTCGTCGCGCACGCGGAAGATGCCCATGCCGCCCATGCCGTCGAGGGGCTTGAGGATGATGTCGCGGTGCTCCGCGTGGAAGCGGCGCACGGCCTGCTCGTCGCGCGTGACCAGGGTGGGGCTGGTGAACTGCGGGAACTGCATGATCGCCAGCTTCTCGGGATGGTCACGCAGCGCCGCCGGCCTGTTGAAGACGCGCGCGCCCTCGCGCTCGGCCTGCTCCAGCAGGTGGGTGGCGTAGAAGTACTCGCTGTCGAAAGGCGGGTCCTTGCGCATCACGATGGCGCCGTACTCGCGCAGGGCCCGCACGCGGGTGTGGCTCTCGACGAACCATTCCTCGTCGGCGCCGGTGAGGGTGACCTCGCGCACCTGCGCCTCCACCACGCCGCCCGAGCGCCACGAAAGGTGGCGCGGCTCGCAGGCCACCACCCGATGGCCGCGGCGCTGCGCCTCGCGCATCATCGCGAAGGTGGTGTCCTTGTAGACCTTGAAGGTCTCCAGGGGGTCGGCGACGAACAGGATCTCCATGCCAGCCTCCTTGGGAATCAGATCGCGACCTTGGAGCCGAGCTCCACGACCGAGTTGTTCGGCAGGTTCAGGAAGTCGGCCGCCGCGCTCGCGTTGTGGTGCATCTGAGCGAACAGCTTCTCGCGCCACGGGGCCATGCCGCCGCCGATGCTGGGGACGACCACGTCGCGCGAGAGGAAATAACTGGTGTTCATGTGGTCCACCTGGCAGCCGTGGGTGCGCACCGCCTCAAGCGCGAGCGGCAGGTCGGGGTCGTCCTTGAAACCGTAATGCACCATCACCTGCCAGCAGTCATTGCCCAGGGCGGTGATCTCGGCGCGCTCGCTCGCCTCGATCCACGGCACCTCGTGGCTGCGGACGGTGACGAACACGTTGTGCTCGTGCAGCACCTTGTTGTGCTTCAGGTTGTGCAGCAGGGCGTTGGGCACCGCGCCGGGTTCGGCGGTGAGGAAGACCGCAGTGCCGGGCACGCGCGAGGGCGGCGCGACGAAGACCGCCTCGAGGAAGCTTTTCAGGTCGATGGCGTCGGTCTTGAGGGCCTGGTTCAGGATGAAGCGGCCCTGCTTCCACGTCATCATCAACGTGAAGATCGCGCCGCCGATCAGGAGCGGGAACCAGCCGCCGTCCAGCAGCTTCAGGAGGTTGGACGCGAAGAAGGTGACGTCGATGATGAAGAACCAGCCGGTGGCGGCCAGGCACAGCCACAGCGGGTACTTCCAGCCGAAGCGGATCACGAAGAAGGTGAGGATGGTCGTGATCAGCATGTCCAGCGTGACCGCGATGCCGTAGGCCGCCGCCAGGTTGCTCGAGGAGCGGAACATCACCACCGCCAGCACGATGGCCACGAACAGGCCCCAGTTCACGAAGGGCATGTAGATCTGGCCGGTATCGCTGACGCTGGTGTGCTGCACGTTCAGGCGCGGCAGGTACCCCAGCTGGATCACCTGCTTGGTCACGCTGAAGGCGCCGGTGATGAGGGCCTGCGAGGCGATCACGGTGGCGGCGGTGGCCAGGAGCACCAGGGGCAGCTGGGCCCAGTCGGGGGCCATCAGGAAGAACGGGTTCTTCACCGCCGCGGGGTTCTCCAGCAGCAGCGCGCCCTGGCCGAAGTAATTGAGCACCAGGGACGGCATGACCACGCCGAACCAGGCCAGGCGGATCGGCCTCTTGCCGAAGTGGCCGAGGTCGGCGTACAGGGCCTCCGCGCCGGTGACGCACAGCACCACCGCGCCCAGGATGATGAAGGTGGTACCCGGGTTGGCCAGGGCGAAGCCGATGGCATGGTGCGGGCTGATCGCCTGCAGGATCTCCGGGTGCAGCAGGATGTTGGACACGCCCAGCAGGGCCAGCACCGCGAACCAGGCCAGGGTGATCGGCCCGAAGAAGCGGCCGATGCCGGTGGTGCCGCGCTTTTGCACGAAGAACAGGCAGAACAGGATGACCAGCGTCAGCGGGATCACCCATCGCTTGAACTGCGGCGAGACCACCTCCAGGCCCTCGACCGCGGAGAGCACCGAGATCGCCGGGGTGATGACGCCGTCGCCGTAGAACAGGCTGGTGCCGAAGATGCCCACCGCCAGCATCGCGGAGCGCAGGCGCGGCTTGTCCTTCACCGCCTGCGAGGCTAGGGCCAGCATGGCCACCAGGCCGCCCTCGCCGTGGTTGTCGGCGCGCAGCACCAGCACCACGTACTTGAGCGAGACGATGATGGTCAGCGTCCAGAAGAAGATGGACAGGATGCCGTAGACATTGCCCGGCGTGAACGGCACGTGGCCCGAGCCGAACACCTCCTTGACCGCATACAGCACGCTGGTGCCGATGTCGCCGTAGACGACGCCGATGGCGCCGAGCGTGAGCGCGGCGAGCGAGGACTTGGAGTGCGACACGGGCTTATTCGTAGGTTTCGGCGTCGGGGTCGGTGGCCTCGAGCTCGTAGCTGGCGGCCAGCATGGCCAGGCGGCCGATGACGCCGTACATGTAGAAGCGGTTCGGCGCACTGGCGCCGGGCTTGGAGCCCGGCTGCGGCAGGCGCGTGCTCTCGGCAAAGGCCAGCGGCACGAAGCCGGCACCCGGCGCGTTGAGGTTCTCGTCGACGCCCCGCTCGGCGTGGACGCGGTAGAAGCCGCCGACCACGTAGCGGTCCATCATGTAGACCACCGGCTCGGCGACGGCATCGTGGATGCGTTCGTTGGTGAGCACGCCTTCCTGGATGATCACCTGCGAGACCTCCTGGCCGTCCTTGATGACGCCCATCTTGTTGCGGGTCTTGCGATTGAGCTGCTCCAGGTCCTTGGCGTCGCGCACGGTCATGATGCCCATGCCGTAGGTGCCGTTGTCGGCCTTGACCACCACGAACGGCTTCTCGTTGATGCCGTAGTCCTTGTACTTGCGGCGGATGCGCGTGAGCAGCGCGTCGACGTTGGTGGCCAGGCAGTCCATGCCCGTGCCATTGGCGAAGTCGACCTCGCCGCAGACGTTGAACATCGGGTTGATCAGCCACGGGTCGATGCCCAGGAGCTTGCCGAAACGCTTGGAGACTTCCTCGTAACTCTGGAAGTGGCGGCTCTTGCGGCGCACGCTCCAGCCCGCGTGCAGCGGCGGCAGCAGGTACTGCTCGTGCAGGTCCTCCAGGATGCCCGGGGCGCCGGCCGAGAGGTCGTTGTTCAACAGGATGGTGCAGGGGTCGAAGTCCTTGAGCCCCAGTCGGTACTTGCTGCGGACCACCGGCTCCAGGGTGATGGACTCGCCACCCGGGAGGTCGATCGGCGTGGGCTCGGTGATGTCCGGGCTGATCGAGCCGATGCGGACGTTCAGGCCCGCCATGTGGAAGATGCGCTGGAGCTGCGCCAGGTTCGACAGGTAGAACGTGTTGCGCGTGTGGTTCTCGGGGATCACCAGCAGGTTCTTGGCCTCGGGGCAGATCTTCTCGATCGCCGCCATCGCCGCCTGCACCGCCAGCGGCAGCATCTCGGGGGTGAGGTTGTTCCAGCCGCCGGGGAACAGGTTGGTGTCCACCGGCGCGAGCTTGAAGCCGGCATTGCGGATGTCGACCGAGCTGTAGAACGGCGGGGTGTGCTCCATCCATTCGAGGCGGAACCAGCGCTCGATGGCGGGCATGGACTCGAGGATGCGCTGCTCGAGCTCGTTGATGGGGCCGCTCAGGGCCGTGATGAGATGGGGAACCATGCTGCAACCCTCTTCAGGGGGTGGGATGAGGCCTCGGCTCCCGATTGTAGGAGTAGGCTTGTGCGCCGCATCAAGACGGGCGCGACAAGGGCAGATTCAACAGCAGGTTCTGCGGCTTGAGCCTGAGAACCTTGGTTGCATCCATGCCCATGGCGAGGTAGACGGGGTGGCCGGCCAGCTCGCGGCGAACCACCGAGGGTTCGTCGAAATCCAGGCGGAACAGGCACAGCATGCGCTCCATCTGCGCGGGCTCAACGTCCTGGCCCTGATAGAGCGCATTGAGGACCGCGCTGGCCTGGGCGTCCAGGCCCACGTGCCAGAGCCACTGCGCGTCGTCGATCTCGCGCTCGACGCGCACCTGCACCGACACGCCGAGCAGGCGCCCCACCCAGCGTTCGATGACCCGGCACAGGCCCTCCAGCGCGGGCTGCCCGTGGTGCAGGGCGACCACCATGTCGTGCGCCTCGCTGCGGGGCCAGTAATCCTCGGCGTTGTCCTCGCGCAGCACGTCGAGTTCGGCCTCGCGCAGCGGCGCGCCGCCCTGCCGCAGCAGCTCGCCGATGGCGCCGAAGGAGCTGGCCACGGCCAGGCGCTCCACGGCCTCGTCGTCGGCCGCCATGACCTGGCCGTCCTCCTGGACGGCGATGCGCTGGGGCCGGAAGAACATCTCGGCGGCGCGCACCTGGAGCGCCGGCGCGGCGTCGCCCAGGGCCTCGCGCAGGATCACCTGCGTGAGCTGGTGCACCAGCAGCGGCGGCACGTCGACCTGGCCGCGGAAGATCTGCAGGTAGCTGGCCTCCAGCGTGGGCTGCGCCAGCAGGCGCTCGCGGAACCGCAGCCAGACCGCGTAGTTCTCACGGGCGTCGGCATCCGCCAGCGCGGCGAGTTCGGCTGCAGGCACCTCGCGCCGGGGCTGCTGCAGCAGGCGCTCGTGCAGGGCGCGTTCGGCGTCGCAGGACTCGGGCACCGGCGCGAGCTCGGGGCGCGCCAGCAGCAGGCGCAGGAAATCGTCGGTGACGACCAGCCGGCCCTGCGGGTCACGGTCCAGGAGGCGCCAGCCGCAGGAAGGCCAGTAATCACGCATGGTGGGCGCCCGCTCAGTTGCGGACTTCGCCGTCGCCGAGCACCACCCACTTCAGGGAGGTCAGGCCCTCGATGCCCACCGGGCCGCGCGCGTGGAACTTGTCGGTGCTGATGCCGATCTCGGCGCCCAGGCCGTACTCGAAACCATCCGCGAAGCGGGTGCTCGCATTCACCATGACGCTGGCCGAATCGACCTCGCGCAAAAAGCGCTGGGCGTGCATGTGGTCCCGGGTGAGGATGGCGTCGGTGTGGTGGCTGCCGTACCGGTTGATGTGGGCGATGGCCTCGTCCAGGCCCTCGACCACCTTCACGCTGATGACGGGCGCGAGGTACTCCTCGTACCAGTCCTGCTCGGTGGCGTCGACCACGTTCGCGCCGGGCACGGCGGCGAGGATGGCCTTGGCCGCCGGGTCGCAGCGCATCTCCACGCCCTTGGCGGCAAAGACGGCGCCGATCTCCGGCAGGAATTCAGCGGCCACGCCGCGCGCGACCAGCAGGCCCTCGCTGGCGTTGCAGGGGCTGTACTTCTGGGTCTTGGCGTTGTCGGTCACCTTGACCGCCATGGCGATGTCGCAGGGGTCGTCGATGTAGGTGTGGCAGTTGCCGTCCAGGTGCTTGATCACGGGCACCTTGGCCTCGCGGCTGATGCGCTCGATCAGGCCCTTGCCGCCGCGCGGGATGATCACGTCCACGTACTGGGGCATCGCGATCAGCTGGCCCACGGCCTCGCGGTCGGTGGTCTGCACCAGCTGCACGGCCTCGGGCGGCAGGCCGGCGTCGGCCAGGGCCTGCTGCACCAGCTTCGCCAGCGCCTTGTTGGACTCGATGGCCTCCGAGCCGCCGCGCAGGATGCAGGCGTTGCCGCTCTTGATGGACAGGCTGGCGGCCTCGATGGTCACATTGGGCCGGCTCTCGAAGATCATGCCGAAGACGCCGATCGGCACCCGCATCTGGCCGACGCGGATGCCACTGGGCTGCTGCTTCATGCCGAGGATCTCGCCGATCACGTCGGGCATGGCGGCGAGCTGCTCGCAGCCTTCGGCCACGGTGTCGATGACCTTGGGGGTGAGGCGCAGGCGGTCGACCATCGGGGCGGCCAGCCCGGCGGCCTCGGCGCGGGCGATGTCCTTGCCGTTGTCCACGGCGAGGGCCGCGGCGTTCTCACGCAGCAGGACGGCCAGGCGCTTGAGAGCCTTGTTCTTGGTGGCGGCATTCGCCTTCGCCATCAGGGCGGCGGCTTGCCGGGCCTGCACACCCAGCGACTGGATGTACTCGGCGACGTTCAGGGCGTTCATCCGCCCATTTTCGCACGCGGGGTATGGCCTTGCGCCTGGGGGGAACAGGCCAGGCACAGGTCCAGGGCCAGCTTGTGCAGGGCCTGCCAGCCGCTGGCGGGCCAGCCGGGGGCCTTGAGGCCCTTGACGATGCCGTCGACCACGTGGGCCGAGTGCAGCAGGCCATCGAGCATGAGGGGGGTCAGGCGCGGCAGCACCCGCTCGAACAGGCGCTCCTTCAGGCCCCAGACGCGCTGCTCGCGCAGCGCCAGGGGCAGGGGCTTGCCGCCGGCCATGGCGTCCTTCACCCGCTTGAGGGCGCGGATGTCCTCGGCCAGGGTGTAGTGCACCAGGACCTCGGCCTCGCCCTCGGCCTGCAGGCCCTCGAGCATGCGCTGCACGCGCTGGGCCTGGCCGGCGAGCACCGCCTCGGAGAGCTTGAAGACGTCGTAGCGGGCCACATTGAGCACCGCCGCCTCCACCTGCTCGAAGGACAGCTCGCCTGCCGGGTGCAGCAGGGCCAGCTTCTGGATCTCCTGGTGCGCGGCGAGCAGGTTGCCCTCGACCCGGTCGGCGAAGAATTGCAGGGTGCGCTGGCCCTCCTCGCCCGCCGCCACGCGCTGGCCGTTGCGCGCCAGGCGCCCGGCGATCCACTGCGGCAGGTGCGCGCGCTCCACCGGGTCGACCTTGACCGTGGCGCCGAAGCTGTCCAGGGCGCCGAACCAGGCGCCCTGCAGGGTCATGCGATCGAGCTTGGGCAGCAGCACCAGGGTCAGCGTGCTGTCGTTGCCCTGGGACTGCTCGGCGATCTGCTGGAGGGCGGCGCTGCCCTCCTTGCCCGGCTTGCCCGAGGGGATGCGGACCTCGACGACCTGCCTGTCCGCGAACAGGCTCAGGGAGCCGCCGGCGGCCAGCACCGCGCTCCAGTCGAAGTGCGCGCCGGCGACGGTGTGGACCGTGCGCTCGGTGTAGCCCTGCGCCCGCGCCGCAGCGCGGATCGCGTCGGCCGCCTCCTGCACCAGCAGCGGCTCGTCGCCGTGCAGGGTGTAGAGGGAGCGCAGCGTCTTCTGCAGGTGCGCCTCGAGCTGGGGCAGGGCCAGTTGCATGGGGTCAGACCGCCCGCACGGCCGCCAGCCGGCGCAGCACCTGCTGCACCAGGTCCGACTGCATGTCGTTGTACAGGAGCACTTCCTCGGCCTCCTTGGCCAGGACGGCGGATTCGTTGAAGCTGATGTCCCTCTGCTGCAGCAGGTCGGTGTCGGAGATCAGCTCGCGCCCGCGCGGGTTGCGCAGGCGGAACTTCAGCGACATGCGAAGCTGGAATTCGCGCACCTGGCCGGTGGAGGTGCGGCCCACCACCACCTTCTGGCGCTGCTCGCCCAGGATGTCCAGAATCACCTGGGCCTGGTCGGGCGGGGTGCGCGCATCGAGCACCCGCAGGCCGGGGACGGACTGCAGGTTGCGGCGCAGCTCGGAGGCCAGCTCCGAGGTGCCGGCGAGGTGGATGCTGTCGAAGGCGAAGCTGGGCGCGCCGCGCATGCGGAAGCCGCAGCCCGCCAGCGTGGCCGCGGCGCCGCCCAGGCTGGCCAGGAGCAGGCCGCGCCGGCGCATCAGATCACCACGTTGACGAGGCGGCCCGGGACCACGATCACCTTCTTGGGTACGGCGCCCTCGGCGAACTTGGTGAAGGCCTCGCTGGCCACGGCCAGGCGCTCGATCTCCTCGCGCGCGGCGCCGGCCGGCACCAGCACGGAGCCGCGCAGCTTGCCATTGACCTGCAGCATCAGCTCGATCTCGTCCTGCTTGAGGGCGGCCTCGTCGACATGCGGCCAGGGCGCGTCGATCAGGTCGCCGTGCAGGGCGGCATAGCCCAGGGCCTGCCACAGGCCGTGCGCGATGTGCGGCGTGGCCGGGTACAGCACGCGCAGCAGGATGCCGAAGCCCTCGGCCAGGGCGGCCTGGGCGCCGGGCTCGTCGACCGCCTTGAAGTCCTCGAGCGCGTTGAGCATCTTCATCGCGCCGGAGACCACGGTGTTGTATTGCATGCGCTGGTAGTCGTAGTCGACCTGGCGCAGCACGGTGTGGATCTCCAGGCGCAGGGCCTTGGCGGCCTTGCCGAAGCCCGCGGCCTGGGCCGTTTCGCGCGAGCGCGCGGCCACCGCCTCGGTGCCGCCGACCTTCATGCCGAAGTTCCAGACGCGGCGCAGGAAGCGGTAGCTGCCCTCCAGCGCGGCGTCGTTCCACTCGAGGGTGGCCTCGGGCGGCGCGGTGAACATGGTGTACAGGCGCGAGGTGTCGGCGCCGTACTGCTCGATCAGGGCCTGCGGGTCGACGCCGTTGTTCTTGGACTTGGACATGGTGGTCCAGCCCTCGTAGGTCACCGGCAGGCCGTCGGCCTTGGAGGTGGCGGAGAGCACCTTGTTGTGCTCGTCGCGCACGATGTCCAGCTCGTGCTGCCAGTAGTACTGCTTGCCGGTGGTGGTGCGCGAGAAGGCCTCGTTCAGCACCATGCCCTGAGTGAGCAGCTTGGTGAAGGGCTCGTCGATCTTCACCAGGCCGAGGTCGCGCATGACCTTGGTCCAGAAGCGCGCGTACAGCAGGTGCAGGATGGCGTGCTCGATGCCGCCGATGTACTGGTCCATCGGCATCCAGTAGTCGGTGCCTTCGGCGACCATCTTCTGGTCGTTGGTGGGATCGCAGTACCGCATGAAGTACCAGGACGAGTCCACGAAGGTGTCCATGGTGTCGGTCTCGCGGCGGGCGGCCTGGCCGCACACCGGGCACTTGCAGGCGAGGAAGTCCTCGCGCTTGTTCAGCGGGTTGCCGGTGCCATCGGGCACGCAGTCGGCCGGCAGCACCACCGGCAGGTCCTGCTCGGGCACGGGCACGGCGCCGTGCTCGGGGCAGTGGATGATCGGGATCGGGGTGCCCCAGTAACGCTGGCGGCTGATGCCCCAGTCACGCAGGCGCCAGGTGGTCTTCTTCTCGCCCAAGCCTTTCTGCTGCAGCGCGTGGGCGACGGCGTCCACCGCCTCCTTGTACTTGAAGCCGCTGAAGATGTCGGAGTTGATGGTGACGCCCTGGAGCTTGTCGGCGTACCACTCCTGCCAGTGCTTGTAGTCGTAGTGCTCGCCATCGACATGCACCACCTGCACGATCGGCAGGTTGTACTTGAGGGCGAAGGCGAAGTCGCGCTCGTCGTGGCCCGGCACACCCATGACGGCGCCGTCGCCGTACGACATGAGCACGTAGTTGCCGACCCAGACCTCGACCTTCTCGTTCGTCAGCGGGTGCGTGACGAACAGGCCGGTGGGCATGCCCTCCTTCTCCTTGAGGGCGAGCTCGGCCTCGGTGGTGCCGCCCTTCTTGCACTCCTCGATGAAGGCGGCGAGGCGCAGGTTGGTCCGGGCGGCATGCGTGGCCAGCGGGTGCTCGGGTGCGACCGCGCAGAAGGTCACGCCCATGATGGTGTCGGCGCGAGTGGTGAAGACGTACATCTTCCCGTCGCCAATGAGCTGCCCGTCATCGCCCGCGATGTCGTGGGTGAAGGCGAAGCGCACGCCCTCGCTCTTGCCGATCCAGTTCTCCTGCATCAGCTTGACGCGCTCGGGCCAGCCGGCGAGGTCGTCCTTCACGAAGCGCAGGAGCTCGTCGGCGTAGTCGGTGATCTTGAGGTAGTAGCCCGGGATCTCGCGCTTCTCGACGACGGCGCCGGTGCGCCAGCCCTTGCCGTCGATGACCTGCTCGTTGGCCAGCACGGTCTGGTCCACCGGGTCCCAGTTCACGACCTGGGTCTTGCGGTAGGCAATGCCCTTCTCGAGCATCTTCAGGAACAGCCACTGGTTCCACTTGTAGTAGGCCGGGTCGCAGGTAGCGACCTCGCGCGACCAGTCGATGGCCAGGCCCATCGACTGCATCTGCTTCTTCATGTACGCGATGTTTTCGTACGTCCACTGGGCCGGCGGCACGCCGTTCTTCAGCGCGGCGTTCTCGGCGGGCAGGCCGAAGGCGTCCCAGCCCATGGGCATCAACACGTTGTAGCCGTTCATGCGCAGGTAGCGCGTGAGCATGTCGTTGATGGTGTAGTTGCGTACATGGCCCATGTGCAGCTTGCCGCTGGGGTACGGCAGCATGGAGCAGGCGTAGAACTTCTTTTTCTTCGGGTCCTCGACGACGCGGTAGGCGTCGCGCGCGGTCCAGTGCGCCTGCGCGTCCTTCTCGATCTCGAGGTGGTTGTACTTGTCTTGCATGATGGGCGAAATTGTAGGGGGCAGCCCGCGGCCGCCGGCCGGTCAGCGCGCCGGGCTCTCGGCCACGAAGCCGACCCGGTTCAGCCCGGCGGCCTGGGCCGCGCCCATGACCTCCACCACCCGGCCGTACGGGACGGACTGGTCGGCGCGCAGCTGCACCTCGGTGGCGGGATTGAGCTTGCCGGCCTGGGCCAGGCGCTCGGCCAGCTGGGCGGGAGTGACGGGGTCGCGGTCGATGAACAGGCCGCCCTGCGGGTCGAGGACGACGGTGATGGCGACGCCAGCCTCGCGGGGCTTGGCGGCTGCGGCCTTGGGCAGGTCCAGCCGGATCGAGTTGGCCAGCAGCGGCGCGGTGACGATGAAGATCACCACCAGCACCAGCATCACGTCGACCAGGGGCGTGACGTTGATGTCCGAGAACGGCTGCGGCGGCGGGGTGCGCTCGAGCCGGCCGAAGCTCATTGCTGCGCCCCGGAGAGCAGGTCGCGCAGGTCGCGGGCGAAGCCTTCGAGGTCGGCCTCGATGCGGGCGATGCGGCGGCTGAAGATGTTGTAGCCCAGGACGGCGGGGATGGCCACGGCCAGTCCGGCGGCCGTCATGACCAGGGCCTCGCCCACCGGGCCGGCGACCTGGTCGATGCCGACCTGGCCGCTGCCGGCGATGCCGGTGAGCGCATGGTAGATGCCCCAGACCGTGCCGAGCAGGCCCACGAAGGGCGCGGTGGAGCCCACGGTGGCCAGCATCACCTGGCCGAACTGGAGCTTGTCGATGATGTCGTGCAGCGCGTCCCGCAGGCCGCGCGTGAGCTGCTGCGACCGGTCGCCGGCGGCGGCCAGGCCGCCGGGCGCGGGCGGGGCGGTGGCCTCGACCAGGGGCAGGACCAGGCCCACGCGGTCGAAGGCCGGCAGGCGGGCGCGGGCTTCATCGAGGCTGGCGGCCTGCCAGAACGCGGCGACGCCGCGGGCCACGCCGGCCGAGGCCTGGCGCAGCAGCCAGGCCTTCCAGACGATGGCGACCCAGCTCGCCACGGACATCGCCAGGAGCAGCAGCGCCACACCCTGCGTGATCGCATCCCCCTGGCGCAGCAGCTGCAACAGGTTCATACCCGTGCCCCCACGCTCGGCACTTCGTGTCCTTCGCTGCCCCCCGAGGGGGCGCGACCTTGCTTGGGGCGGCCCGGCGCGGCGGTCATTGAGGCCCCCACGCTCGGCACTGCGTGTCCTTCGCTGCCCCCCGAGGGGGCGCGACCTTGCTTGGGGCGGCCCGGCGCGGCGGTCATTGAGGCCCCCACGCTCGGCACTGCGTGTCCTCGCTGCCCCCCGAGGGGGCGCGACCTTGCTTGGGGCGGCCCGGCGCGGCGGTCATGCTCCGCGCTATCGCAGTCCCAGGACATCGAACATGTCGTACAGACCGTTCTTCTTGTCCGCGAGGAAACGCACGGCGCGCAGGCTGCCCTGGGCGTACGTGGCGCGGCTGGACGACTTGTGGGTGATCTCGATGCGCTCGCCCGTGCCGGCGAACAGCACGGTGTGGTCGCCGACGATGTCGCCGCCGCGGATGGTGGAAAAGCCGATGGTGGACGGGTCGCGCTCGCCAGTCACGCCCTCGCGGGCGTAGACGCCGCATTCCTTCAGGTCGCGGCCGATGGCGTCGGCGATGACCTCGCCCATCTTGAGGGCCGTGCCCGAGGGGGCATCGACCTTGTGGCGGTGGTGGGCCTCGATGATCTCGATGTCGTAACCGGTGGCCAGGGCCTTGGCCGCCATCTCGAGCAGCTTGAGCGTGACGTTCACGCCCACAGACATGTTGGGGGCCATCACGATCGGGATCACCTTGGCGGCCTCGGCGATCTCGGCCTTCTGCGCCTCGGAGAAGCCGGTGGTGCCGATGATCAGGGCCACGCCATGCGCGCGGCAGGCGGCCAGGTGGGCCATCGTGCCCTCGGGGCGGGTGAAGTCGATCAGCACACGGGCATTGGCCAGGCCGGCGGCCAGGTCGGCGGTAACGGCGACGCCGCTGGCGTGGCCCAGGAAGGCGCAGGCGTCGTTGCCGATGGCGGGGCTGGCGGGCACGTCCAGCGCGCCGGCGAGCTGGCAGTCATCACTGGCGCGGATGGCCTCGATCAGCATGTGGCCCATGCGGCCGGTGGCGCCGGCGACGGCGACGCGGTGGGGGGTGTTCAGGGAAGGCATCGGGTCAGCGGGACGGCGGTTCGAGCGGGGGGTAGCTGGCGGCGGCGGGCGGCAGCGGCGCCTCGGGCGCGGCGGGCGCCGGCGCGGGAAAGCGTTTGAGCTGGGCCTCGGTGGCCTCCAGCGGGGGCACCGGGCGGTTGCGGCGCGCGACATCGAGCAGCGCCACGAACTCGGCCTCGGTGGGCATGGTGTCGCCCTCGAAGCGCTCGAGCGCGTCGCCCTTGAACTGCACGGTCAGGCGGTAGGCCTGCGGCGGCACGCCCTGACGGCGCAGGGTGAAGACGTAGTCCCAGCGGTCGGCGTGGAAGACGCTCGCCAGGAGGGGCGTGCCCAGGATCTCGCGCACCTGCTGGCGGCTCATGCCCGGCTTGAGGACGGCGACCTGCTCGCGCGAGACGAAGTTACCCTGCACGATCGGCATCTTGTACGGCGTGACGGCGCCGGCGACGCGGGCGCTGGCGCCGTCGAGGCTGCCGCAGCCGGCGGCCAGGGCGCAGGCGGCCAGCACGAGGGCGAGGCGGCTGCTGCGAAGGGGGATGGCGGGCATCAGGCGGGCGTGGCGTATATGATCGAACGATTGTAGCGGCGGGCCCCTCTCGGCGAGGCCGCCCCGACAGGCACCATGGCGAACATCGACGAACTCAAAAGCACCGGCCTGAAGGCGACGCTGCCCCGGCTGAAGATCCTGGACGTATTCCACAAGGGTTCGCAGCGCCACATGACCGCGGAGGACGTGTTCCGCGTGCTGCTCGAGGAGCGCTCGGACATCGGCCTGGCCACCGTCTACCGCGTGCTGACGCAGTTCGAGCAGGCCGGCATCCTCTCGCGCAGCCACTTCGAGAGCGGCAAGGCGGTCTACGAGCTCAATGAGGGCCAGCACCACGACCACCTGGTGTGCCTGGACTGCGGACGGGTCGAGGAGTTCTACGACGCCGAGATCGAGAAGCGCCAGAACGCGGTGGCCCAGGCCCAGGGCTTTCGCATCGCCGACCACGCCCTGAGCCTGTACGCGAACTGCGTCAAGGAAGGCTGCCCGCACCGGCCCGCCGGCCGCGGCAACTGAGTCCCCGGCCCGCGGGGACCCCGGGCAGTCAGCCCTCGCTCTCCATCGCGCGGCGATGCCGCTCGACGAACTCCGCGTAGGTGTCCACGCCCCGCAGCTGCAGGATGGTGTTGCGCACGGCGGCTTCCACCAGCACGGCGATGTTGCGACCGGCCACCACCTGGATGACGGCCTTGCGAATCGGCACGCCCAGCACGTCCTGCGTGAGCGGCTCGTAGGGCAGGCGCTCGTACTCGCGCTCCAGCGTCTCGCGCCGCACCAGGTGCACGATCAACTTCAGCCGCATCTTCCGGCGCACCGCGGTCTCGCCGAAGATGGCGCGGATGTCCAGCAGGCCGATGCCGCGCACTTCCAGCAGGTTCTGCAGCAGCTCGGGGCAGCGGCCCTCGATGGTGGTCTGGTTGATGCGGTACAGGTCCACCGCGTCGTCGGCCACCAGGCCGTTGCCACGGGAGATCAGCTCCAGGCCCAGCTCGCTCTTGCCCAGGCCGGACTCGCCGGTGATCAGGACACCCAGGCCCAGGATGTCCATGAACACGCCGTGCATGGAGGTGCGCTCGGCGAAGTGCTTGGACAGGTAGGCGCGCAGCACGTCGATCACGAAGGCCGACGACTCGCGCGTGGCGAACATGGGAATCTGCGCGCGCTCGCACATGGCCACCAGCGCGTCGGGCGCGACCTGGCCGTCGGCCAGCACCAGCACCGGCGGCTCCAGCGTGACGATGCGCGCGATGCGGCGGGCGCAGTCGTCGGCGGTGGCGTTCTGCAGGTAGGCGATCTCGCGCTCGCCCAGGATCTGCACCCGGTACGGGTGGATGTAATTGAGGTAGCCGACCAGGTCGGCGCCGGAGCGCGCGGCGCGGATGGCCACTTCGTCGAAGCGGCGCTCCGAGGCGCCCAGGCCGGCGACCCACTCCCACTTCAGCGTGCTGCGATGGTCCTCGAACAGGACATCTGCGCTGACGACGGTGGGTTTCACGAAGCGCGCTTCAGGCCGGCTGGGCCGACTGCCAGTTGGCGATCAGGCCGTGCAGCGCCTCGGCGCTGGCAGCGGTCTTGATCTTTTCCCGCAGGACGGCGTCGCTCAGGAGCTCGGCGATCTCGGACAGGATCTCCAGGTGCTTCTGGGTCGCGGCCTCGGGCACGAGCAGGAAGATCAACAGACCCACGGGCTGTTCGTCGGGCGCGTCGAAGCCGATCGGCTGGGCGAGCTGGAACAGGGCAGCCATCGGGGCCTTGAGGCCCTTGATGCGGCCGTGGGGAATGGCGACGCCGTGGCCCAGGCCGGTGGAGCCGAGGCGTTCACGGGCGAACAGGCTGTCGGTGATCAGGGCACGCGAGAGGCCGTGCAGGTTCTCGAACAGCAGCCCGGCTTCTTCGAAAGCCCGTTTCTTGCTGGTGGCGTCGACGCTCACCAGAACCTGGGAGACGGGCAGGATGGACGCAAGGCGGTTCATGGTTGGGGAGTGGATTATGCACCCGCCCCCAACCCCGCAACGCAGGGGCCGCGCCCGCCGTGTTCCCAGCACCACAACGCGCCGGGAGGCAGGTCCCTGAAATGGAAAGGCGCCCGAAGGCGCCTCGTGTCACGCGCCGGCCGCCTGGCCGGCCTCGGCGGGGAGCCCGCCGTCCACAGCCATCAGGCGTTTCGCCGAGTGATGGTTGTGGTCCTGCAGGCGCGTCTTGTGGCGGGAGACCTGGCGGTCGAGCTTGTCGACGAGTTCGTCGAAGGCCGCGTACAGGTCGGCGTGGGCGCTTTCGGCGAACAGGTCATTGCCCTTGACGTGGATCCTGCATTCAGCGCGCTGGCGTCTTTCCTTCTCCGTCTGGTTTTCAACCGTGAGCAGTACCTTGATGTCCACCACCTGGTCGAAGTGCCGGGTGATGCGATCGAGCTTGGTGGTCACGTAATTGCGAAGGGCGGGAGTGACTTCGAGGTGGTGACCGCTGATCGTCAGGTTCATGAGTGAGTCTCCTGTGTTGCACGGGTTGAATGGGCTGCCAACCTGGAGTGCAGCAGCCCGGGTGAGGATCACTGGTCGGGTTCACTATGCGCGGGCATGCCGCGAAAAGCAATGGGTTTGAGCCGCCGGGCGCGGGGACTCACGCCGCGGAATTGACAAAGCGCAACGAGTTATGCCACGAAGGTGCTGGTCGATCGATCAGTCGATTTCTTATGGACTATCTCCAGGTGCTCCAGGCCGCGGGGCCGGCGCCGTGGCGGCTCCATCCCCCATTGCAAGCAGGGGCTTGCGCGGCATGCGGGTGCCGGCGCGCATGGGCCCGTTCGAGGTTGCCGTGCTCGGTGCGGTCGACCTGGGGCTTGTCGCGGACCGCTTCCGGGGGGCGACGCGGGGGACGGGTGTCGAGGGACATGGGAAAAGGCTCCGTGCGGCAGGTCAGCTGCCGCTGTCATTGCGGGGGGATGGCGACGGGCCCTGCACGGCGGGCCCGGTCACCGGACGGCTCAGGAAGGGCCACGCATGCGAGGCGACACGCGGACTGCCCGGGGCCTGCGCCTGCGGACGGGCCGCGGGGCCGGGGCGCCAGCCGGGACGGCCGGGGCGTGATTCGGAGGCAAGGTGGATCATGCGGGACTCCTGCGAATGGCCGGGAACGGCGCCGCCGGGGGCGTCGGTGCAGAACCGATGGACCGAATGTAGGGGCCTCGCCTCAGCCGACCTGTCGGACGTGTCGGCTCGGGCGTGTAGGACTCATCCTGCCGCTTCCGGCCCGGCGGGCCTTGCTCTAGGATGAGCCGGACGGAGGAATTCCCGCCATGTCGCTGGCGACCATGCTCGGCACCCTGCAGGCCTCGGCACCGGCGCACGTCCACGCCCTGGTGCTGATGGGGGGCGGCGCGCGCACGGCCTACCAGGCGGGCGTGCTGCGCGCCCTCGGCAGCATGCTCGGGCTGCGCTCGCCCGGCGCCGCGGCGCCGTTCCCGTTCGAGGTGCTGGTGGGCACGTCGGCGGGCGCCATCAACGTGGCCAGCCTGGCCGGCCATGCCACCTCCGGGCTGGCGGCGTTCGACCACCTCGCCCGGTTCTGGGGCCGCCTGCACTGCGAGGACGTGTACGCGCTGAAGATCCCGCACTGGGTGCGGGTGTCGCGGCTGCTGGCGGCGGTTCGGCTGTGGAGCGCGACGCGGCGCGAAGGCGCCCTGCTGGACACCATGCCCCTGGTGGACACGCTGCACCAGGGCATTTCGCTGGCGGGCATCGAGCAGGCCCTCGCCCAGGGCGCGATCCAGGCGCTGGCGGTGACGGCCTCCAGCTACACCACAGGCACCCACTGGACCTTCTGCCACACCGCGGCCGACACGGGCCACCAGCCCTGGAACCGGCCCGGGCGGCGCGCGGAGTTCCAGCCGGTGACCATCGAACACCTGATGGCCTCCAGCGCCCTGCCGTTCCTGTTCCCGCCGACGCCCCTGTGGGTGGACGGCCGCCGCGAATACTTCGGCGATGGCGCGATGCGCCAGGTCTCGCCGCTGTCGCCCGCGGTGCACCTGGGGGCCGACCGGATCCTGGTGGTGGGCGTGGGCCAGCCGCAGCGCACCGCGGCCAACGGCACCCCGGCCGCCGAGCCCCGGCTGGGCGCGATTGCGGCCCATGCGCTGGCCAGCGTGTTCCACGACACCCTGCAGGCCGACGTGGAGCAGGCCCAGCGCGTGACCCAGACCCTGCGCCAGCTGCCGCGGGAAGTGGCGGGGATGCTGCCGTACCGCCCGGTCGAGGTGCTGGCGATCCAGCCGAGCCAGTCACTCGACGCGCTCGCCATGCAGCATGCCAGCGCCCTGCCGCGGCCGGTGCGCCGCGCCCTCGGCGGGCTGGGCGCGATGCGCAGCGGCGGCCCCCTGGCCAGCTACCTGCTCTTCGAGCCCGGCTTCACGCAGGCGCTGATCGCGCTGGGCGAACAGGATGCCTACGCCCGCCGGGCCGAGTTGCTCTCATTTTTCGAGCACCGAGAGCACGCCCACGCGGTCTGACGGCCGAGTGGCGCGGCATAATCGACGGGTCGAAATTACCGGAGGCCCACGCCTTGGAAACCTACCCGAGTCGGTAGCTTTCGACGCCCGTGACAAGAGGCCGCGGGGCGTCGGAAGCTCCCCATTGCCCCGCACCGCCGAACCCCCTGTCACGGAGTGAGCCATGCTCAACATCTTCACGCTCGCCAACGGGCGTCTGTTCCAGGAAGAAATCGAGTCCCTGGAGGAGCTGTCCAAGTTCCAGCCGATCTGGGTCGACCTGGAATCACCCACGCCCGAGGAAAAGCGCTGGGTCAAGCAGTACTTCGGCCTGTCCATCCCCGACGACGCGATGGACGAGGACATCGAGGAATCCGCCCGCTTCTACGAGGAAGACAACGGCGACCTGCACATTCGCAGCGACTTCCTGATCGCCGGTGACGACGAGCCGCGCACCGTCCGCGTGGCCTTCATCCTGAACCTGGTCAACGACAGCCTCAAGAGCAAGGGCGTCCTGTTCTCCATCCACGACGAGGACGTGCCGGTGTTCCGCCTGCTGCGCATGCGCGCACGTCGGGCCCCGGGCCTGATCGAGGATGCCAAGGAGGTGCTGCTCAAGCTGTTCGACGCCGACGCCGAGTACTCGGCCGACACGCTCGAGGGCATCTACGACGAGCTCGAGGAGGTCTCCAAGCAGGTGCTGTCCGGCGAGGTGACCGACGCCCTGGCCGGCGAGGTGCTGGGCGCGATCGCGCGCCAGGAGGACCTGAACGGCCGCATCCGCCGCAACATGATGGACACCCGCCGCGCGGTGAGCTTCATGATGCGAAGCCGCATGCTGTCCGCCGAGCAGTTCGAGGAGGCGCGGCAGATCCTGCGCGACATCGAGTCGCTGGACAACCACACGGCCTTCCTGTTCGACAAGATCAACTTCCTGATGGACGCCACCGTCGGCTTCATCAACATCAACCAGAACAAGATCATCAAGATCTTCTCGGTGGCCAGCGTGGCGCTGCTGCCGCCGACCCTGGTGGCCAGCCTCTACGGCATGAACTTCAAGTACATGCCGGAGCTGGAGTGGCAGGGCGGCTACCCGCTCGCACTGGCGCTGATGGTGGCCAGCGCGGTGGTGCCGATGTGGTACTTCCGCAAGCGCGGCTGGCTGCGCTGACCCGCCCCCCGCACGCGCCGTGACAGGACGCCGCGCCCGCAGGCGCGGCGCCGGCCTCAGTGGCCGCCCTTGGGCAGCGGCAGCGGGTGCTGCTTCTCGCGGCCGAACCAGGCCACGTACAGCACCGGCAGCACCACCAGCGTGAGCAGCGTGGCGGTGAATAGCCCGCCGATCACCACGATGGCCAGCGGCCGCTG
Source organism: Ramlibacter sp. MAHUQ-53 (assembly GCF_052600055.1). Lineage (NCBI taxonomy): Bacteria > Pseudomonadati > Pseudomonadota > Betaproteobacteria > Burkholderiales > Comamonadaceae > Ramlibacter > Ramlibacter sp. MAHUQ-53. The sequence continues at coordinate 222,237 of NZ_JBQWTS010000005.1, read as the reverse complement.
GGTCTCGGCGCCGATGTCCTGCGACAGCGCCATGGGCAGCAGCCCCAGCGCGGCCAGCAAGGCCGTCATGAGCACCGTGCGCAGGCGCTGCATCGAGCCCTCGCGCACCGCGTCCACCACCGACATGCCGCGCGACTGCAGCTGCTGGAACACCGAGAGCATCACCACGCCATTGAGCACCGCCTGCCCCGACAGCGCGATGAAGCCGATGGCGGCCGAGACCGACAGCGGGATGCCGAAGATCCACAGCGCGACGAAGCCGCCGATGAGGGCCAGGGGCACGTTCATCAGGATCAGAGCGGCGCGCTTGAGGGAGCCGAAGGCGTCGAACAGCAGCACGAAGATCAGCAGCAGCGAGACCGGCACCACCAGGGACAGCCGCTTCATGGCCCGCTCCTGGTTCTCGAACTCGCCCGACCAGCTCACGGTGTAGCCGGCCGGCAGGGTGACCGCGCCGTCGGTGCGCTGCTTCATGTCGGCCACCACCGAGCCCATGTCACGGCCCTTGATGAAGATGCCGATGGCCATGGTGCGGCGGCCGGCCTCACGGGCGATGTTCATCGCGCCGCTGACCTCGCGGATGTCGGCCACGCTGGACAGGGGCACGTAGCCGCCGTCGGGCGTGGGGATCAGGGTCTGCGGCAGCGCCCCGAGCTGGCGGCGCTCGCCGGCCAGGCGCACCGCCACCGAGAACTTGCGCTCGCCCTCCCAGATCTGGGTGGCGGCCTTGCCGGCCAGGGCGGCCTCGACCACGTCCTGGATGTCCTGAACGTTCAGGCCCAGGCGCGCGGCGCGGTCGCGGTCGATGTCGATGACCAGCTGCGGCAGCTCGCCGAAGCGGTCGATCTCGGCGCGGTAGACGCCGGGCACCTGCTTGACCTGCTGCTCGATGGCCTGGGTCACGCGTTTGAGCTCGCCCAGGTCGTCCCCGGCGACCTTGATCACGATCTGGCCGTCGATCTGCGAGATGGATTCCAGCACGTTGTCCCGAATGGGCTGCGAGAACACCGGCTCCATGCCCGGGATGGCGGAGACCGCGCGGTCCATCTCGTCGAGCAGCTGCGCGCGGGTGAGGCCCTTGCGCCACTCCTCGGGCGGCTTGACGTCGACGAAGACCTCGGCCATCGAGATGGTCTTGGGGTCGGTGCCGTCCTCGGGCTGGCCGGCCTTGGAGACCGTGGTGCGCACCTCGGGCACCGTGAGCAGCGCCTGGCGGATGGAACGCAGGGTGCGGGCCGCCTCGTCGTTGGAGATGCTGGAAGGCAGGCGGACGTTGACCCAGATCGTGCCCTCGTTCAGCTCCGGCAGGAATTCCGAGCCCAGGCGGGTGGCCACGCCCATCGCCGCGACGAAGGCGACGACGGCCAGCGCCATGACCGCGCGGCGGCGCGCCAGGGCCCAGGCCAGCACCGGCGCATAGGCGCGCTTGCAGGCGGCCAGCAGGCGGTTGTCGCCATGCGGCAGCTTGCGCCGCAGCATCCAGTAGGCCATGAGCGGCACCAGCATCAGCGAGAAGATCAGGGCGCCGATCAGCGCCGAGGTGACCGACAGCGCCATCGGCTGGAAGATGCGGCCCTCATGGCGCTGCAGCGCGAAGATGGGGATGTGCGCCGCGATGATGATCAGCATCGAGAACAGCGTCGGCCGGCCGACCTCGGTGGTGGCGTCCAGGATCACCTGGCGGCGCTCGTTGTCCTTCATGTCCTCCCCGCGTTCGGAGAGGCGGTGCAGGATGTTCTCCACCACGATCACCGCGCCGTCGACGATGATGCCGAAGTCCATCGCCCCCAGCGACAGCAGGTTCGCCGGCACGCCCATGAACTTCAGGCCCAGGAAGGTGGCCAGCAGGGACAGCGGGATCAGCGCCACCACCGCCAGCGTAGCGCGCAGGTTCGACAGGAACAGGTACAGGACGATCGAGACCAGCAGCGCGCCTTCCACCAAGTTGCGGAAGACGGTGGACAGGGTCTTGCCCATGAGCCAGGTGCGGTCGTAGTACGGCACGATCTTCACGCCCTGGGGCAGCACCCGGGTGTTGAGGTCGTCGATGCGGTCCTTGACCGCCTTGAGCACCACGCTGGGGTTCTCGCCCTTGCGCATGATGACGATGCCGGTGACGACGTCGTCGTCCAGGTCCTGGCCGACCACGCCCAGGCGGGGTACCGCGCCCACCTTCACCTGCGCGACGTCGCGCACCAGGATCGGCGTGCTGCCCCGGTTGGCGACGACGATGCGGCCGATGTCCTCGGGCGACTTGAGCAGGCCGATGCCGCGGATCGCGTACTGCTGCTGGCCCTGGGCCACGTAGCTGCCGCCGGCGTTGGCGTTGCCGCGGCCCAGCGCGTCGAGCAGCTGCTGGAAGTTCAGCTTGGCGGCGCGCAGCTTCTCCAGGTCGGGCTGCACCTCGTACTGCTTGATGAAGCCGCCCAGGGCCACCACGTCGGCCACGCCGGGCACCTGGCGCAGCGAGCGCTCGACGGTCCAGTCCTCGATGGCGCGCAGCTCGGTGGTGTCCAGGGCGTCGCCGCGCACCCGGTAGCGGAGGATCTCGCCCACCGGCGTGGCGTTGGGCGCGATGTGGGTCTCCACCCCCGGCGGCAGGTCCACCGAGCGCAGGCGCTCGTTGACCTGGGCGCGCACGGTGGGCACGTCGGCCTTGTCGTCGTAGGTGACGACGGTGAAGGACAGGCCGAACTGCGTGTGCGAGAACACGCGGATCGAATTGGGCAGGCCCGACAGCGCCACCTCCACGGGCAGCGTGACCTGCTTTTCCACCTCCTCGGCGGCGCGCCCCGGGTACAGGGCGATGACGGTGACCTGGGTGTCGGTCACGTCCGGGAAGGCCTCGACCGAGAGGTTGCTGAAGGCGAACAGCCCCGACAGCGCGAACAGCACCGTGCCCAGGACGACGAACAGCGGGCGGTGCAGGGCGAAATGGATCAGGCGCTTCACCGCGAGGCCCCCGCAGCGGCAGGCGAGGCGGCCGGGGCCGCGGAGGCCGCCGGGGCGGCCTTGGCGGCGCCCGATCCCTGGTGGTCATCGAGGGCGATGCGGTGCTGGCGCGAAAGCAGCAGCATGTTCTGCGAGACCACCTTCTCGCCGGCGGCCAGGCCGCGGGAGATGAAGACCTCGCCCTGGTTCTGGGTGGCAACCTCGACCTGGCGCGGCTCGAAGGCGCCCGGCGCGGCTTCCACCATCACGGTGTGGGTGCTGCCCTCGAGCTTCACCGCCGCGGCCGGCACCACCACCGTGCCCGGGGCGGGCTGGCGCGTGACGCGCGCGCTGGCGAGCATCTCGGCCTTCAGCAGGCGCTGGGGGTTGTCCACCACGGCGCGCACGCGCAGGCGGCGCGTGGCCGGGTCGATGAAGTCGCCGGCGGCCATCACCCGGGCCTCGAAGGCCTGGCCCGGCAGGCCGGGCACGGACAGCGCGAGCTTCACGCCCGGGCGCAGCAGGCCGGCCTCGCGCTCGGGCGCGTCGACCAGCACCCACAGCGTGGCGGGGTCGCTGACGGTGAACAGCGGGGGCACGCCATTGCCGCCGGCATCCGGGCGCAGCTCCTGGCCCGGGTTGAGGTTGCGCTCCACGACCATGCCGGCGATGCCGGACGACAGGGCCAGGCGCTGGTCCACGCCGGCGCCGGCGCCGCCGTACAGGCGGGTGCGGGCCTCGGCCCGCTGCAGCTCGGCGCGGGCGCGGGCGGCGTCGGCCTCGGCCTGCTCCAGGTCCTTGCGCGCGACGATGCCGGCCTCGAACAGCTCGCGCTGGCGGGCGAGCGCGCGCTGGGTCAGCTGCGCGTCGGCCTGGGCCTTGGCGGTCTCGGCCTGCGCCACGCCGAAGTCGGGCGAGGCGAGCAGGGCCAGGGGCTGCCCCGGCTTCACCACCTGGCCCACGTCGGCCACGATGCGCTCCACCCGGCCGGCGAAGGCGGGGTAGATGCGCTGGGTGCGGTCCTCGTTCCAGACCAGGCGGGCCGGCAGTTCGACGGTGATGGCGCTGGCCGGGGCGGCGGCCACCAGGCCCAGCTTCGCAAGCTGCGGGTGGCCGGGTGGGAAGCGCAGTTGCTGGCCCTGGACCACGGGGTCGGCGGGCGCGGGCGCGGCGGGCGCAGCGGCCTTGTCGCCGCAGGCGGCGAGCGCGAAGGCGGCTGGGATCAGGAGGGAAATCAGGCGCAGGTTCACGGCAACGGGATCAGTTCGTGGGCGGGGCCAGGCGCAGCTGCCAGGCGGAGGCGGCGCGCGCATGCTCGGCGCGGGCGGCGAGTTCGTCGACCAGGACGGCGCGCAGGGTGCGGCGCGCCTCGACCAGGTCGGTCAGGGACAGGGCGCCCCGGGTGTAGGCGAGTTCGGCCATCGCGGCGACCTGGCGCGCGCGCGGCACGATGTCCGACTGGAAGTCGGCGGCGCGGGCGGCGGCGGCGCGCAGGTCCTCGCGCAGCCGGCCGGTGTCGGCCAGGGCGTCGCGGCGGGCCATCTCCAGCTGGTCCTGCGCCTGCTCCAGCGCGGCGCGGGCCCGGGCGATCTCGCCCTCGTAGCCGTAGGTGCCCAGCACGCCGGCCAGGGGCATCTGCAGGCGCAGCTCGAGCTGGCGGCGCGAGGTGCCGGGGATGTGGTCCACCGAGGCGCCGACGGTGACGTCGTTGCGGCGCAGCGCCAGGGCGCCGTCGTAGGCGGCCTGGGCGGCCTGCACCCGCTCGCGGGCGGCCAGCACCGCGGGGCGCTGCTCGATGTCGGGGCCGTCGCCCGCCAGGGGCCCGGCCGCGGGCCAGGCCACCTCGGCGCGCAGATCGCCGCGCAGGCCGGTCACCTGGGCCAGGGCCAGCACCGCGCGCTGGCGGTCGGCCTGGGCGCCGCGCAGCTCGGCCTGGGCCCGGCGCGCTTCGATCTCGGTGCGCAGCGCGTCCTGCTGGGAGAGGTCACCCGCGCGCAGGCGGCGCTGGGCAGCGGCGGCCAGGTCGGCGGCGCTGCGCGCCAGCGCCTCGACCTGGCCCACGCGCTCCTGGGCGGCGAGCAGGTCGTAGTAGGCGGCCGCGGCGGCGGCCTGCTGCTGCACCAGCACCTCGGCCAGCTCCAGGCGCGCAGCCTGGGCGTTGCGCTCGGCCGCCCGGGTGCGCAGGGCGCGCTTGTCGCCACGCTCCACGGTCCAGTCCAGGCCGAGGCCCTTGTCGATTCGTTTCTCGCGCAGGGCGTTGCCGGGGCCGATGCCGTGCTCCAGGTCCATGGAGCCGGCCTTGGCCGACAGCACGGGCGTGGGGCGCCGGTCGGCGGCCACCACGTCGGCCTGGGCGCCGGCCAGGGCGCGTCGCGCCAGGGAGACGTCGAGGTTGTCACGGGCGGCCTGCAGCACCTGGGCCAGGGTCAGCGGCGAGGAGGCGTCCGCGGGCGCGGCGGCGGGCTGGCCATGGGCCAGGCCGGCGGCCAGCAGCGCGGACAGGAGGAACAGGGAAAGACGGTGCATGGGAATTTTCCGATGCTACCGAGTAGATACGCGCTCAGCCGGAAAAAGCGTGCGTACCAACACGTACCCACCCCCGGGGAAACCCCCGGGCCGGGTTCAGGCGCCGGCGAGCAGGGCGCGGACGATGGCGGCCGAGTGCCGGCTGGCCACCTGTTCGATGAAGGTGGTGAAGTCGCCATGGGCCGCGTCGTCGGCCCGGTCGGAGATGGTGCGCACCGCGGCATACGGCACCCCATAGTCCAGGCAGACCTGGGCGATGGCGGCGCCTTCCATTTCCACGGCCAGCGCCTCGGGCAGTTCGGCCTGCAGGGCGCGGGCCTCAGCGGTGGTGGCGACGAAGCGGTCGCCGCTGACGACCAGGCCGCGGTGGAAGCCGGCCCCGGGCAGCGCCGCGCGGGCGGCGGCGGCGAGGCGGTCGGTGAGCACCGGGTCGGTGGCGAAGCGCGACATGCCGTACAGCGGCACCTCGTGGCGCGGGAACAGCGGCGAGGCGTCCATGTCGTGCTGCAGGAAGCTGTCGGCGACGACGACATCGCCCACCTTCACGCCCGGGCCGAGGCCGCCGGCGACGCCGGTGAAGACGATGCGGCTGGCGCCGAAGCGCTCGATCAGCGCGGTGGCGGTGGTGGCCGCGGCCACCTTGCCGATGCGTGAAAGCACCGCCACCACCTCCTGGCCGTGCAGGTGGCCGACCCAGAAGTCGCGGCCGGCCACGCGGGTCTTGCGCTCGTCGGGCAGGAGGTCCAGGACGGCGGCCAGCTCCTGGTGCATGGCCGAGACGAGGGCGAGGGTCATGGGCCGGATTATTTCCGGTCCCGCAGCTCCCGGCGCAGGATCTTGCCCACGGGCGTCTTGGGCAGGTCGTTGCGGAACTCGATGACCTTGGGCAGCTTGTAGGCGGTGAGGTTGGCGCGGCAGAACTCGCGCACCCGCTCCTCGGTGAGCGCCGGGTCCTTGCGCACGATGACCAGCTTGACGGCCTCGCCGGTCTTCTCGTCGGGCATGCCGACCACGGCGCTCTCCAGCACCCCGGGCAGCTGGCCCACCACGTCCTCGACCTCGTTGGGGTACACGTTGAAGCCGGAGACCAGGATCATGTCCTTCTTGCGGTCGACGATGCGGAACCAGCCGCGCGTGTCCATGATGCCGATGTCGCCGGTCTTGAAGTAGCCGTCGGCCGTCATGACCTTGGCGGTCTCGTCGGGCCGCTGCCAGTAGCCGGCCATGACCTGCGGCCCCTTGATCACGATCTCGCCGGCCTGGCCCGGGGGCAGCTCGTTGCCGGCGTCATCGATGCACTTCATCCAGGTGGAGGGGATCGGCACGCCGATGGTGCCGGTGAACTCGGTGCTGGTCACCGGGTTGCAGCTGGCCGAGGGCGCGGTCTCGGACAGGCCGTAGCCCTCGCAGATGGGGCTGCCGGTCTTCTCCAGCCACAGCTTGGCCACCGCGCCCTGCACCGCCATGCCGCCGCCGACCGAGAGGGTCAGGTTGCGCCAGTTCACGGTGTCGAACTGCGGATGGTGGGCCAGGCCGTTGAACAGCGTGCTGACCGCGGGGAAGACGTGGAAGGTCTCCTTGGACAGGGTCTTGAGCACCCCCGGCAGGTCGCGCGGGTTGGGGATCAGGATCACCTTCCCGCCCAGGCGCATGAACAGCATCATGCAGACCGTGAACGCGAAGATGTGGTACAGCGGCAGCGCGCAGACCACGGTGATCTGCTCGTTGGCCGGCACCTTGCTCATGGCCGGGTGCTTCCAGGCCTGCGACTGCAGCACGTTGGCCACGACGTTGCGATGCAGGAGCACCGCGCCCTTGGCGACGCCGGTGGTGCCGCCGGTGTACTGCAGCAGCGCGATGTCGTCGGGGCCGATGGCCGGCGGCGAGAAGCTGCGGCGCTGGCCCAGCGCCAGGGCGTCGTTGTAGCGGACAGCGCCGGGCAGCTCGAAGGCCGGCACCAGCTTCTTGACGTGGCGCACCACGTAGTTCACCAGAGCGCCCTTGAGCAGGCCGAGGCGGTCGCCCATGGCGGCGAGCACCACGTGCTGCACCTGGGTGTTGGCGATGCAGGCCTGCAGCGTGTGGGCGAAGTTCTCGATGATGACGATGGCCCGGGCGCCCGAATCGCGCAGCTGGTGCTCCAGCTCGCGCGGGGTGTACAGCGGGTTGACGTTCACCACCACCAGGCCGGCGCGCAGGATGGCGGCCACCACCGCCGGGTACTGCGGCACGTTGGGCATCATGATCGCGACGCGGTCGCCCTTGGCCAGGCCCAGCCCCTGAAGGTAGGCGGCGAAGGCGCGGCTGTCGGCGTCGACCGAGGCGTAGTCGTAGGCCTTGCCGAGGAAGCTGAGGAAGGGGCGCGCGGAGAACTTCTGGAAGGCCTCCTCCATCAAGGCCACCAGCGACGGGTACTGGCCGGGGTCGACATCGGCCGGGACACCGGGGGGGTAGGACTCCAGCCAGGGGCGCTCACTCATTCTTTTGTCTCCTGCTTGCGGGCCCGCCGCGCGGGGCGCACCACGGGCTGATTGTGGTCCCGGGCCGCGCCTGCGCGGCCTCTTGTTTTCCCTGAAGGCGGCGGCATCGAACGCTTACTCGACGGCCTTGCCCATGTCCTCGACGACCTTCTTCGCGTCGCCGAAGACCATCATGGTCTTGTCCATGTAGAACAGCTCGTTGTCCAGGCCGGCGTAGCCCGCGGCCATCGAGCGCTTGTTCACGATCACCGTCTTGGCCTTGTAGGCCTCCAGGATCGGCATGCCGTAGATGGGGCTGCCCTTCTGCAGCGCCGCCGGGTTCACCACGTCGTTGGCGCCCAGGATGATGGCCACGTCGGCCTGGCCGAACTCGCCGTTGATGTCCTCCATCTCGAACACCTGGTCGTAGGGCACCTCGGCCTCGGCGAGGAGCACGTTCATGTGGCCCGGCATGCGGCCGGCCACCGGGTGGATCGCGTACTTCACGGTGATGCCCTTGTGCACCAGCTTCTCGGCCAGCTCCTTCACGGCATGCTGCGCGCGCGCCACCGCCAGGCCGTAGCCGGGCACGATCACCACCGTCTCGGCGTTGCCCAGGATGAAGGCGGCGTCGTCGGCGCTGCCGCTCTTGACGGTGCGCTGCACCGCCGCGCCGGCCTGCGCCGCGCCGGCCTCGCCGCCGAAGCCGCCCAGGATCACGTTGAAGAACGAGCGGTTCATGGCCTTGCACATGATGTAGCTCAGGATCGCGCCCGAGCTGCCCACCAGCGAGCCGGCGATGATCAGCATGGAGTTGTTCAACGAGAAGCCGATGCCCGCCGCCGCCCAGCCCGAGTACGAGTTGAGCATGGACACCACCACCGGCATGTCGGCGCCGCCGATCGGGATGATGATCAGCACGCCCATGACAAAGGCCAGCGCCAGCATCGCGAAGAACGCGCTCCAGTTCTCGGTGGCCATGTAGGCCAGCCCCAGCCCCAGCGTGGCCAGGCCCAGCGCCAGGTTCAGCAGGTGCTGGCCGGCGAACACCACCGGCGCGCCCTGGAACAGGCGGAACTTGTACTTGCCCGAGAGCTTGCCGAAGGCGATGACCGAGCCGCTGAACGTGATGGCGCCGATCGCCGCGCCCAGGAACAGCTCCAGGCGGTTGCCCTTGGGGATCTCGCCCACCGCGGGGGCGATGCCGAAGGCCTGGGGCTCGGCCACCGCGGCGATGGCGATGAACACCGCGGCCAGGCCGATCATGCTGTGCATGAAGGCCACCAGCTCGGGCATCTTGGTCATCTCCACGCGCTGGGCCATCACGGCGCCGGCGCCGCCGCCGACCACCAGCCCCAGCAGCACCCAGGCCATGCCCGGACCCGTGCCGCCGGACAGCTCCACGATCAGGGCCGCGGTGGTCAGCACCGCGATCGCCATGCCGGCCATGCCGAACAGGTTGCCGCGGATGGAGGTGGTGGGGTGCGACAGGCCCTTGAGGGCCTGGATGAAGCACACCGACGCCAGCAGGTACAGCAGGGTGACGAGGTTCATGCTCATGCTGCATCCCCCTTGGCCGCGGGCGGGGCGGCGGGCTTCTTGTCCTTCTTCTTGAACATCTCCAGCATCCGGCGCGTGACCAGGAAGCCGCCGAAGACATTGACCGCCGCCAGCGCCACGGCCAGCACGCCCATGGTCTTGGCCAGCCCGCCCTCGGTGAGCGCGGCGGCCAGCATGGCGCCGACGATGACGATGGCCGAGATCGCGTTGGTCACCGCCATCAGCGGCGTGTGCAGCGCGGGGGTGACGGTCCACACCACGTGGTAGCCCACGTAGATGGCCAGCACGAAGATGATCAGGTTGATGACGGTGGGCGACACGACATCCATGGCTCATTTCCTCCGCAGTTCACCGTTGTGGGTCATCAGGCAGGCGGCGACGATGTCGTCGTCCAGGTCCACCTTCAACTGGCCGTCCTTGTCGATCACGAGCTTGAGGAAGTCCAGCACGTTGCGCGCGTAGAGCGCGGAGGCGTCGGCCGCCACCAGCGCGGGCAGGTTGGTCTCGCCCACGATCGTCACGCCGTGCTTGACGACGGTGCGCCCGGCTTCGGTCAGCGGGCAGTTGCCGCCCTGGGCCGCGGCGAGGTCGACGATGACCGAGCCCGGCTTCATGGCCTGCACCATCTCCGGGGTGACGAGCACCGGCGCCGCGCGGCCCGGGATCAGGGCGGTGGTGATCACCACGTCGGCCTGGGCCACGCGCTTGGCGACCTCGGCCTTCTGGCGGTCCAGCCAGCTTTGCGGCATGGGCCGGGCGTAGCCGCCCACGCCCTCGGCCGCCTCCTTCTCCTCGGCGGTCTCGTAGGGCACGTCGATGAACTTGGCGCCCAGCGACTCGACCTGCTCCTTCACGCTGGGGCGCACGTCGGAGGCCTCGATCACCGCGCCCAGGCGCTTGGCCGTGGCGATGGCCTGCAGGCCCGCCACGCCCACGCCCAGGATCACGACGCGGGCGGCCTTCACGGTGCCGGCCGCCGTCATGAGCATGGGGAAGAAGCGCTGGTAGCGGTCGGCCGCGATCATCACGGCCTTGTAGCCGGCGATGTTGGCCTGGGAGGAGAGCACGTCCATGCTCTGCGCCCGGGTGGTGCGCGGCGCCGCCTCCAGCGCGTAGGCCGTCAGGCCTGCGCCCGCCAGGCCCTGCAGTCCGGCGGCATCGAAGGGATTGAGCATGCCCACCAGCGTGGTCCCCGCCCGCATCAGCGCAAGCTCGCCGCCGGAGGGAGCCCTCACCTTCAGCACCAGGTCGCTGCCGAAGGCCCCGGCCGCATCGGTGATCTCGCAGCCGACGGCTTCGTACGCCGCGTCCGGCGCGCTGGCCGCCAGGCCGGCGCCCGACTGCACGCGCACCGCGTGTCCCTGGCCCTTGAGCTTCTTGGCCGTCTCCGGAGTGACGGCAACGCGGGTCTCTCCCGCCGTGGTTTCGGCGGGTACGCCAATCTGCATGGATCTCCTCCTCGCAACAGGGGTGGCGGTAGCAACTGCTTACTGACCCGCAGCTTACATGAAAGCTCGGCGGGGTCACCCCCCTGCGTCGGACGGGAACCGGCACGCAGGCGGGTCCGCGTCCTACACGGATGAGCTGCCTCGAGGTCAAAAACTGCACAGATGGCACGTCCGGCATCCTTCTCATCCGCGGCTAACGGCCCGCGGGCAAGCAACGTGAACTACCTGGGCGCGTCACGCGCACGGCGCAAGTTCGAGCTCTACTACCCCGAAGGTTTCGGGGATGCGGCCTACCTGGTGGCCGAACGCTCGATGAAGGAGCGTGCCCACCTGGAATGGCAGCGCGACCTCGGGCCGGAGACCTGGCGCAAGCTGCTGGCGCGCGGCGAGTACCGGCAGATCGCCGACACCGCGCTGCGCATCGAGGCGCGCACCAACCTGCTGTTCTCGTTCGAGAAGATGGCGCTGCGCGAGGCCTTGCGGCCGGCCGCCGGGGCGCGCCTGTTCGCACACGAGCTGCATTCGTTCGTCTGGGGGCGCGGCCCTGCGCAGCGCCGCTTCGAGGACTGGAGCCAGGCGGTGGCCGAACTGCCGCAGCCGCGCGGGCGCGTGCGCAGCTGGCCGGTCGTCACGGTCTTCGGCTTCCTGGCCCGGCCCGACAAGCACCTGTTCCTCAAGCCGCAGGTCACGCGGCGCGCGGCCCGGGCCTATGGCTTCGACCTGCCGTATGACGCGACGCCGGGCTGGAAGGTGTACGAGGGGCTGATGACGTTCGCCGCGATCATCCGCCGCGACCTGGACCGGCATGTCGGCTTCCACGCGCGCGACATGATCGACGTGCAGTCCTTCATCTGGGTGCAGGGCGCGCAGGAGTACGAGGCCTGATCGGCGCCTGGCCGCCCCGCCCCGGGCCGCTCAGGGCCGCTCAGGGCAGGAACGGCGGCGACAACAGCCGCACGCCCAGGGACATCCAGCGGTTGGAGGTGCCGGGCTGCAGGCGGCTGCCGAGGGTGGCGTCGACCTGCACGCGATCGGGCACCACCCACCAGCGCAGTCCGCCGTGCACGTGGGTGCCGCTGCGGTTCTCGCCGAAGGCCTCGGCGATCAGCTGCACCTGCGGCGCCAGCCGGATCTCGCTGCCCAGGCCCCAGGTGCCGAAGCTGCGGCGGGCCGCGCGGTCGTCGCGCATGCCGAGGTTCAGGTGCAGGACCACGTCGTCGCCCCGCATCGCCCAGCTCGCCGGGACGTAGAAATAGTTGCTGGCCACGGCGGGTGAATCACCCGGCAGGTCGTGGCTGCGGCCCACGGCCAGGCCGATGCCCCAGCCATCCGGCGTCAGCGGCCTGATCAGCGTCTTTCCTTGGAACAGGTTGGCGACGAGGCGGCGCTCGCCGGGGCGCGCCTCGGTCGCACCGAAGCCGCCACCGACCGACAGCTCCAGGTTGCCTGTGGGGTTGCAGGCCGGCACCGCCCAGAAGCGGTTGGGGCCGTCGCGGTTGATCCGCTGCCACGACTCGACCTGGCACGCCTGGGCATCGACGATGCGGGCGTCGTCGGTGATCATGGGCCGTGCGGCCAGGGCGGGCGGGGGGGTGGCGGCAGCGGCGAGGAGCAGGCCAAGGGACCCGGTCAGGGAGGCAAGGCGGCGTGCGAAGGGCATGGCGAGGGCGGAGGGAGCGTGGCGTGGCGTGGCGTGGCGTGGCGTGGCGTGGCGTGGCGTGGCGTGGCGTGGCGCGCGATCCTACCCGCTGCCGGTGACGCGGTGGTGACCCCTATGATCGGCCGATGGACACCCGATGGAAACCCAGCGTCACCGTGGCCGCCGTCATCGAGCGTGACGGCCGCTTCCTCCTGGTGGAGGAACACACCCCCGAAGGCCTGCGCCTGAACAACCCGGCCGGCCACCTGGACCCCGGCGAATCACCCGTGGCCGGCTGCGCCCGCGAGGCGCTGGAGGAGACCTGCCACGCCTTCGAGCCCACCGCCCTGGTGGGCGTGTACCTCTCGCGCTTCCGGCGCGAGGCCACCGGCGAGGACATCACCTACCTGCGCTTCGCCTTCTGCGGCGCGCTGGGCGAGCTCGACCCGGCCCGCCGCCTGGACACCGGCATCGTGCGCACGGTCTGGATGACGCCCGACGAAGTGCGCGCCAGCGCCGGCCGCCACCGCAGCCCGCTGGTGCTGCGCTGCATGGAGGACTACCTGCGCGGGCAGCGCCACCCGCTGGACCTGGTCTACACCGACCCCAGCGTGGCCGGGCTGGGATAATTGCCCCCCTTATGAGTTCGAAGCAGCGCATCGTCGTGGGCCTGAGCGGGGGCGTGGATTCCGCCGTGTCCGCCTACCTGTTGAAGAAGCAAGGCCACGAGGTGGTCGGCATCTTCATGAAGAACTGGGAAGACGACGACGACAGCGAGTACTGCTCCTCGAACGAGGACTTCGTCGACGCCGCCAGCGTGGCCGACGTGATCGGCATCGAGATCGAGCACGTCAACTTCGCCGCCGAGTACAAGGACCGCGTCTTCGCCGAGTTCCTGCGCGAGTACCAGGCCGGCCGCACGCCCAACCCCGACGTGCTGTGCAACGCCGAGATCAAGTTCAAGGCCTTCCTGGACCATGCCATGCGCCTGGGCGCCGAGAAGATCGCCACCGGGCATTACGCCCGGGTTCGCTGGTGCCCGGCGAACCCGGGCGAGCCCGATGGGCCGTTATGGAAATCGCACGCTGGCGCGTGCGATGCGCCCGGGTCGGGAGGGCACTACCAGCTACTGAAGGGCCTGGACCCGGCCAAGGACCAGAGCTACTTCCTGCACCGCCTGAACCAGGCGCAGCTGCGCAAGACGCTGTTCCCGGTGGGCGAGCTGCACAAGACCGAGGTGCGCCGCATCGCCGAGGAAATCGGCCTGCCCAATGCGAAGAAGAAGGACTCCACCGGCATCTGCTTCATCGGCGAGCGGCCGTTCCGCGAGTTCCTGGGCCGCTACCTGAGCAAGGAGCCGGGCCCGATCAAGGACGAAAAGGGCCGCACCCTGGGCCAGCACCAGGGCCTGTCCTTCTACACGCTGGGCCAGCGCCAGGGCCTGGGCATCGGCGGGGTGAAGGCCAAGGGCGCGCAGAAGGGCGCGGGTGACCACGCGCCCTGGTTCGTGGCGCGCAAGGACATCGAGAAAAACACGCTGTACGTGGTGCAGGGGCATGACCACCCCTGGCTGCTCTCGCAGGCGCTGGAAGCCACCGACCTCAGCTGGACCGCCGACACGCCGCCCTCCGCGGGCGCCTACGCCGCCAAGACCCGCTACCGCCAGGCCGACGCGGCCTGCACGCTCTCGCTGCCGCGGGACGGCGCGATCCGCCTGCAGTTCACCGATCCGCAGTGGGCGGTGACGCCGGGGCAGTCCGCCGTGCTGTATGACGGCGAGGTCTGCCTGGGCGGCGGCGTGATCTGCGCGCGCGACTGATCTCGCGGCCCCGGCCGACTTGAATTCGGCCCCGTGATCGACTGAACTTCAGCCTCCCCTTTTCCGGAGGCTCGCCATGCTGATCGCACGCTGGAGCATCAATGCCCGCTTCGGGCACAAGCAGGTCGTCATCGACGCCATGCATCGCTGGCTGGCCGACATCGGGCCGAAAGCCGGCGTCGAGCCGCAACGCACCCGGCTGCTGACCGGGTCCATCGGCGCCCTCGAGGCGACGGTGCAGACCGAGCACGAGGTCGACAGCCTCGCACAGCTCGAGGCCGTGTGGGCCGAGTTGCCCAAGATCCCCGAACACCTCCAATGGAGCAAGGACCTCGAGCCCTACGTGGTCTCGGGCACCAGCCGCTGGGAGATCCTGCGGGCGCTCTGACGCGGGGCCGCGCGGCACGGGTGCGTTGACGTGGGTCAAATAAGGTGCATCTCAAATGCATATTCTGATGACACACACATCGCACCGAGGAACCCGAATGAACGCCGTGCTCGAACCCGCCGTCCCGGCCACCCTGCTGCAGCCCGCCGCCACGCTGGGCGAGATCGCCGCCCGCGTGCCGGGCGCGACCGCCGTCTTCCGCCGCCACAAGCTGGATTTCTGCTGCGGCGGCAACGTCGCCCTGGACCAGGCGGCCCGGGCCAAGGGCCTGGACGCGCAGGCGCTGCTGGCGGAACTGCGCGAGGCCGCGCCGGCCCCTGACGGCCAGGCCGTCCCGACCGAAGCCGGCGCGCTGATCGACCACCTCCTGGCCCGCTACCACGAGGTGCACCGGCGCCAGCTGCCCGAGCTCGAGCGCATGGCGCGCCGGGTGGAGGCGGTGCATGCCGACCACCCGCAGGTGCCCGCCGGGCTGGCGCAGCACCTGGAGGCGATGCAGTCGGAGCTGCTCTCGCACATGGAGAAAGAGGAGCAGGTGCTGTTCCCGGTCCTGCGCCGGGGCGGCCACCCGATGGCGGCCCACCCGATCACCATGATGCGGCACGAGCACCTCGAGCACGGCCAGGCCCTGGAGACGCTGGACCGCCTGACGCAGGAAATGACCCCGCCGCCCGGCGCCTGCAACACCTGGCGCGCGCTGTACACGGGGCTGGCCCAGCTCAAGTCCGACCTGATGGAGCACATCCACCTGGAGAACAACTGCCTGTTCCCGGCTTTCGAGGGCCAGTCGCCGGGGGAGTCGCAGGGCGGCTGCGGGTCAGGCGGGGCCTGCGGCTGCGCCTGAAACGACAACGGCCACCGAGGTGGCCGAAGGGGAGGTCCGGTGCCCGCGGCGCGGGGCGCAAGCCCTGTCGCCGCACAGGCGCGCCAGCGGCGCGGCCGGGCGGGGATCAGAACGGGATGTCGTCGTCCATGTCGTCGAAGCCCGAGTTCGCCTTGGGCGCCGGGGCCGGACGCGGAGCGGCCGCGCGGGGCGCGGGCGCCGGGGCGCGGCGCTGGGGAGCGCCACCGCCGTATTCGTCGTCGCCGCCGCCACCGCCGGCGCCGCCGCCCATGCCTTCACGGCCACCCAGCAGCTGCAGCTCGGTGGCGATGATGTCCACGGTATTGCGCTCGATGCCGTCCTGGCCGGTGTACTTGCCGTACTTCAGGCGACCCTCGACGTAGAGGGGGCGGCCCTTCTTCACGTACTCGCCCGCGATCTCGGCCAGGCGGTCGTAGAAGGTGACGCGGTGCCACTGGGTGTCTTCGACCATCTCGCCGCTGTTCTTGTCCTTGCGGCGGGTGGAGGTGGCAACACTCACGTTGGCCACGGCCTGGCCCGAAGGCAGGTAGCGCATTTCGGGGTCGCGGCCGCAGTTGCCGATGAGGATGACTTTGTTGACGGATGCCATGGGGTTTCCTTGCAGATATCGGCTCGATTATGTCGCCTGCGCCTCGCTGGCCAGGACCTCCGGCGCCGGCCGGGAGGAGGCCGGCGCGCGCATCGGCCAGGCCACCACCAGCCACACCGCCATCAGCGCGGCGCACAGGCCGAAGACGCCCGGCGCGCCGGCCTGCTTCACCAGCCAGCCACCCACCGCGCCCCCGGCGAAGAAGCCCAGGGACTGCAGGGTGTTGTAGACGCCCAGGGCCGCCCCGCGCGCATGGGCCGGGGCCACGCGCGAGGCCATGCTCGGCTGGCTGGCCTCCAGCACGTTGAAGCCGCAGAAGAACAGGAACAGCAGGGCGCCCAGCGCCGCCAGCGAGGGCTGGCCGGCCACGGCCAGCAGCCCCAGCTGCACCAGCCCGATCACACCGACCGAGGACAGGAAGACGGCGCGCAGGTAGCCGCGGCGCTCCAGCGGGAACAGCACCCCGCCCATGACGACGAAGGACCCCAGCATGGCCGGCAGGTAGACCTTCCAGTGGTCGGCCTTGGCCAGGCCGGCGGCCACCAGCAAGGCCGGCACCGCGACCCACATGGCCAGTTGCACCGCGTGCAGCACGAACACGCCCACGTCCAGCCGCAGCAGGCCCGGGTGCGAGAGCACCTCGGACAGGCGCCCGCGCGGCTGGTCCTTGTGCTGGACCGGCTCGGGCGGCGTCCACCACAGCACCACGGCGATGCAGGCCAGGGCCAGGAAGCCGGTGGCGGCGAACAGGCCCGACAGGCCGACCTTCGCCGCCAGCAGGGGCGCGGCGACGAGGGAGACGGCGAACATCAGGCCGATGCTGGCGCCCACCAGGGCCATGGCCTTGGTCCGCACGCTGTCGCGGGTCTGATCGGCCAGCAGGGCGGTGACGGCGGCCGAGACCGCGCCGGCGCCCTGGAGCGAGCGGCCGGCGACCAGGCCCCACAGGGAGGTGGCCGCCGCCGCCATGAAGCTGCCGGCGGCGAACACCAGCAGGCCCAGCACGATCACGCGCTTGCGGCCAAAGCGGTCGGAGGCCATGCCGAAGGGGATCTGCAGCAGGCCCTGGGTCAGGCCATAGATGCCCATGGCCAGGCCGACCAGGGACGGGTCGTCGCCGCCGGGGTAGCGGGCCGCCTCCAGGGCGAACACGGGCAGCACCAGGAACAGGCCCAGCATGCGCGCGGCGAATACGCTGGCCAGCGAGCCGCTGGCCCGGCGCTCGGCGGGGGTCATGCGGCTGGAAGTCGGGTCGGAAGGGGTCACGGGGCGGCTGGAGCGGTCGCGGGCGCGGACGCCCGCGCCTGAAAACCCTGCATTGTCCCGTATCCCGCCCGGGGTCGGGGCCGGCCGGTCAACCCGCCAGGTTCTGGATGCTGTATTCCAGCTGGTACAGCTCGCGGATCACTTCCGCCTTCGCCCCCAGGGCCACCAGGCGCGGGGTCGACAGGAACTGCTCGCCGGCGGCCCGGACACCGTCGGCGCTGGAGCCCTCGATGAGGACGACCAGGTGCGGCAGGGTGATCACGCGCCCGCGCTGGTTGCCCGAGTTGCCGCCGGTGAGGGAGGGGTCGTTGCGCACGAAGTGGGCGGCGGTGACCCGCGGCGCCTGGACCACCGGCGGCATGACCTGGTCGCGCAGCGCCTCGACCAGCGCCGCCTCGCGGCCCGGCTCGGCCTCGAAGCGCAGGGTCAGCACGAAGCCGCCCATGGCGCAGCCCCCGGTGAACTCGATGCGGCAGGCGCCGCGCACGTTGTTGCGAAAACCCGGCAGCGTGGCGGTGGACCAGGGCGTGGGGTGGGTCAGGCGGGTCAGGTAGGCCTCGCTGGTGAGGACGTCCGCGTCCCGCACCTCGTACAGCGTGAGGAATTCCGTGCCCGGGTCGACGGCGACGCAGCGGCGCCCGCGCAGGAAGCCCGGGATGCCGAGGCGTTCGACCATGTGCTCGCGGGGGTGCCATTCGAAGAAGTCCTCGCGCTTCTCGGGCGAGATGTCGTTCCAGATCGCGACCAGCGCGTTGCCGGCGAGTGCCATGCGGGTGTCTCCTGATGGAAAGGGGTGAAACGGACTCAGAGGCCGGTGATGGCGGGCGGAGCCACCGGCGGCAGCGGGCGGGCGCGCAGGCGCGGCGGCTGGCCGGCGAGCCGGTAGGCCTCCTCCATCACGCGCAGCGTCTCGAGCTGGTCGCGGGCGCTGGTCCAGAACGCGCCGCCGGCGCGAACCTGGTCGGCGAAGTGCTGGACGGAGGCGTCGAAGCAGCCCTGGCGCACCTGCGCCTCGTCATACGTGATGCGCGCCTGCTCGGCCCCGGTCAGCGTGAGCACCGCGCCCTCCAGCAGCACGCTGCAGCGGGTGCCGGCGATCTCGAGCCGGTCCGGCGCGCGGGTCTCATGGCCGGCCGCGGTCATGACGCCATCGATGGTGACCGGCACGCCGGCGGCTGAACGCAGCAGGATCATGGCGCTGTCCTCCCCCACGATCTCCTCGCAGGTCTGGGCCGTGGCACAGCCCAGGACCTCGAGCTCGCCAAAGAGCGCGCGCACCACGTCGATCTCGTGCACCAGGGACTCGGCGATCAGCACCCGCCGCTCGCGGGCCAGGAACGGCTGGCGGGTCAGGGAATGGATGCGGCCGTCCTCCGCTCGCGGCAGCATGCTCGATCGCCACAGGCCGATGCGCACCTGGGTCACCGCGCCCAGGCGGCCCTCGGCCAGCCACTGCGCGATCTGGCGGAAGTAGGCGCGGTAACGCCAGTTCTCGTTGACCATGACCCGGATCCTGTCGCCCACCTCCTCCACCAGGGCCACGGCCTCGGCATGGGTGGGACACAGCGGCTTCTCGCACAGCGCATGCACGCCGTGCCGCGCCGCCAGCCGCACCAGGCCGGCATGGGTCTCGCGCGGCGTGATGATGTCCACCATGTCCAGCGCCTCGGCGGCCAGCAGGGCCTCGGGCGAGGTGTAGGTGGCGGGGATGCCGAACTCGGCGGCGCGGGCCTGCGCGCGCTGCGGGTCGGGGTCGCATACCGCCACCACCTGCGCGCCGATGCAGCGGGCCCAGGCCCGGAAGTGGTCGGCGCTGATCATCCCGCAGCCCAGCACCCCCACGCGCAGCAGGCGGTCGGCGGTCATGCGGCCTCCTTCGCGGCGCGGTGGCGGGCGTAGGTGGCCATGAAGGCATCGGCATCCGCGCGGGCCGCGCGGGCCTTCTCGGCCGGCGTGCAGTCCGCCAGGTCCTGGCGGGCCACCTCGTACTCGATCTCCAGGCCCGGCGGCAGCGCGTCGAGGAAGTCGAACAGGGGCAGCTCGCCGGTACCCGCCGGCAGGCGCGCGGTGCGCGCCTCCTGCAGCAGGGCCTCGTCGCTGGGGCGAGCCGCGAGCCGGCGGGCGTCGCACAGCTGCGCGAAGACGATGCGGGCCGGGTCCAGCGCGGCGAGGTCGGCGGGCGTCGCGCCGGAGCGGTCCAGGTGCAAGGCATCCAGCAGCAGGCCGGCGTTCGGCGCGCCGGTGGCCTCGACCACGCGGGCTGCGGCCTCGAGCGAGCGCACGGCGCTGTAGGGGAGGAACTCCAGTGCCACGCGGATGCCGGCCTGCCCCGCCAGCTCGCAGTAGCGTGCGAGCAGGTCGGTGAAGGCCGGCAGGTCCGGGTCGAAGCCGTTGGCCACGACGATGGGCGCGCCCAGTTCGTGGGTGGCCTCGATCGCCGGGGCGATCTGGTCCCAGGTCACGTCGGGATAGAACTGGTAGGCCGAGACATTGGACAGGCGAATGCCCAGGCCGGCGGCGCGGGCCCTCAGCTCGCGGGCCCGCGCCGGGTGACCGACGATCGCGTCGCTGAACGCATCGCCCGGCTTGCGGCCGCAGATGCGAAGGCCGACGGCGCTGAAGCCTGCCTGCGCCGCGGCGTCGAGGGTCAGTTCGGGCGTGGTGCCCAGGCTCAGGTGGGCAAGGGTCAGGGGAGAAAGGGTGGCCATCGTTCAGTGGGAGGCAGGGGATTCGCAAGCGGCTTGCAGGACGGCCGGCACGGGGACATCCAGGCGCCCAGCGAGCGCGCGCAGGTCGGCGGCCACGCCCTGGGGCAGTTCGATGCCCAGCGCCTGCTGGCGCTGCTGCGTGCGCCAGGCGCGCTCGCCCGGCACCAGGATCTCGCGCGCGCCGGGCACCAGCGGCGTGGCCTTGAGCATCGCGACGATGGCGTCGACCCGCTGGCGGAAGGCCGCCGGGTCCACGAAGCGGGCGATGTCGATGGCGATATGGATGTGGCCGTTGCCGATCGCCTGGCTCGTCTGCTGGAACCAGGCCGGGATCTCGCCCAGGATGCGCGAGCCGGTGAGCGCGCCGCACAGGATCTCGCCGAACACGGCCAGGCCGTAGCCCTTGTAGCCCAGGGGCATGAGCGCGCCACCCGCGGTGAGCGCGCCGGGGTCGTCGGTGGGATGGCCCTCGGCATCGACCAGCCAGTCACGCGGGATCTTCTCGCCGTTCTTGGCGGCCAGGCGGACGCGGCCGCCCGCGGCCACGCTCAGGGCCATGTCCAGCACGACAGGGCCATGGCTGTCGCCGGGCGCGGCCATCGCGATCGGGTTGTTGCCGATGGTGTTGCGCCGCCCACCCCAGGGCGCCATCCCCGGGAAGCCATTGGTCCAGGCCAGGCCGATCATGTCGCGCGGCAGGCCCTGCATCGCGTAGTGCGCGCAGGCGCCGATGAAGTCGCTGTTGCGCGCGGCCACCAGGCCCACGCCCTGCGTGGCGGCCTTGTCCAGGGCGAGCTGCATGGCCTGGGTCGCAGTGATCGCGCCAAGGGCGCGGCCGCCATCCAGCAACGCGGTCGCGGGGGACTCCTGCACGACGACAGGCGCGGCATCGGCGCGGGCGCCTCCCTGCAGCAGCCGGTCCACCAGAAACGGGGCGCGCACCACGCCATGCGAGTGGGTGCCGCGCAGGTCGCTCTGCACGAGGCTGTCCGTCACCGTGGCCGCATCGGCCGCCGTCAACCCGGCGCGGGCGAACAGCGCACGCACGAAGGCGGCCAGCTCGCCCTGCGGCACGCGGCCGGTGGGATCATCGTCCATCGCCCACCTCACTCGGCGCGGATGTTGGCGCTGCGGGCGACCTTGCCGAAGGCCTCGTAATCGCTGGCGATGCGCGCGGCGAAGGCCTGTGGCGTGTCGCCGATGGCCTGCACCGCCATCTGCTGCAGGCCGGCCTTCACCGCGTCGGTCTGCAGGCTCTCCACCAGGGCCTTGTGGATCCGCTGGACCACTGCATCGGGCGTGCCGCGCGGCGCGTGCAGGCCGAACCAGTTGCTGCACGCCTCCATCGGGGCGAAGCCGGCCTCGGCGGCGGTGGGCACGTCGGGCAGCTTCGGGTGGCGCTTGCGCCCCACGATCATCAGCGGCCGCAACTTGCCCTGGGCGATGTGGGGCTCGACCACCGAGGGCGCGTTGAGGCTCATCTGGACCCGGTTGGACAGCAGGTCTGGCATCAGCGGGCCGCCACCGCGGTAGTGGACCGACTGCATCTGGATGCCCGCCAGCATCTTGAAGTACTCGAGGTACAGGTGCTGGTTGCCGCCGGCGCCGGCGTCGCCGGTGAACATCTCGTTCGGCCGGCGCTTGGCCAGCGCGATGAACTCGGCCAGGTTGCGTGCCGGCACGTCGGCGTTGATGTTCAGGATCTGGTCGCCCTCGCCCACCATGGCGATGTGGACCAGGTCGGTCAGCGGGTTGACGCCCACGTTGGAGGTATGCGGCAGCACCACGATCTGCCCCACGCCCGAGGCCAGCAGCGTGTAGCCGTCGGCCGGGGACTTGGCCACGAAGGCGGTGGCCAGGTTGCCGGCGGCGCCGACCTTGTTCTCCACCACCACGGGCTGCCCCAGGCGTTCGGCCATCGGGCCGGTGAGCAGGCGAGGCAGGGCGTCGGTCAGGCCACCGGGGGCGAAACCCACGACGAGCTTGATCGGCCGGCTGGGCCAGGACGGGCCCTGGGCCAGGGCAGGCAGCGCCAGGCCGGCGGCCAGGCCCGGGGCGGCGGCGAGCAGGCGGCGGCGGGAGAGGGGGTGCGTCATGGGGACCTCAGGCGTCGGCGAGTTGGCGGGGACGGGCGGGCGGCACGCCGCCGTGCACCAGCCACCCGTTGGTGGCGAGCACGCCGGCGTCCACGGCGATGTTGGCGCCGGTGATGGCGCTGGCGCGATCGGACAGCAGGAAGGCGATCGACTCGGCGACCTCGGCGGGCTCGACCAGCCGGCCCAGCGCGCTCACTTCCGCGGGCGAGATCGCGTAGCGCTTGCCCTCCTGGATGTTGGCCACCATGCGCGGCACCGCGACGAAGCCGGGGCTGACCGCGTTCACGCGCACGCCGCTGCGGCCCCACTCGCCGGCCATGCCCTCGGTGAGCATGTTGACCGCGGCCTTCGCGGAGTAGTACGCGTGGCCGTGGTTGGGGCGCTGGCCCACCATCGACGAGATGTTCACGATGGCGCCGGCGCCGCGCCCCGCCATGCGCTGGCCGAAGGCCACGTCGCACAGGTAGGTCCCACGGTAGCCGGAGTGGACGATGCGGTCCCAGTGCTCGATCGGCAGCTTCTCCGGCGCCATCTGCGGCTGGAAGATGGCCGCGGCGCTGACCATGGCGTAGACCGGGCCGAAGTCCTCGTCGATGCGGCGCGCGGCCTCGTGGATGGAGTCGGCGTCGAGCACGTCGACGCGCAGGGCCATGCCGTCGACGCGGGCCGCGGTGGCGCGGGCGGCGTCCAGGTCGATGTCGGCCACCGCCACGCGCCAGCCGCGCGCATGCAGCAGCTCGCAGGTGGCGGCGCCGATGCCATTGGCGCCGCCGATCACCGCAGCGACGCGGCCGCGGCCTTCCGTGTAGTCAGTCGTCATGGCGTCGTCCTCGCGCTGGGTCAGTTCACCTGGATGCGGGCGGCACTGGCCACCTTGGCGAAGGCCTCGTAGTCGACGGCGATGCGGGCGGAAAACGCGGACTCGCCGTCGCCCACCGGCCGGATCGACTGCGCCGCCAGCGCTGCGCGCAGGGCATCGGTCTTGAGCGCGTCCTGCACCGCCGCCTGGATGCGGCGGCGCACCGGCTCGGGAAGGCCCTTGGGCCCATGCAGGCCGAACCAGTTGGTGCAGGCCTCCAGCGCCTTGAAACCGGCCTCGGCGGCAGTGGGCACCTGGGGCAGCTTGGGCTCGCGCTGGCGGCCTACCACCATCAGCGGGCGCAGCTTGCCCTGCTGGATGTGGCCCTCGATCGCCGGGTAGGCGTTCAGGCTCATCTGCACCTGGTTGGCCACCAGGTCCGGCAGGAGCTGCGCGGTGCCGCGGTAATGCACACCCGTCATCTGCAGGCCCGCCAGCAGGTTGAAGTACTCCATGTACAGGTGCAGGTTGCCGCCCGCGCCGGAGTCGGCGAAGAACAGCTTGCCGGGGTTCTTCTTCACCAGCGCCACGAACTCCTGGATCGTGTTCGCCGGCACCTGGGCGCTCACGGTGAGGATCAGGTCGCCCTCGCCGATCATGGAGATGTGCGCCAGGTCGTTCTTCGGGTTGACGCGCATGTCGGTGTACGTGTGCGGCGACACCACGATCTGCCCCACCGAGGAGAACAGCAGGTTGTAGCCGTCGGCCGGCGCCTTGGCCACGAACTCGGTGGCCAGGTTGCCGGCGGCGCCGGTCTTGTTCTCGACGACCACGGACTGGCCGATGGCGGTCCCCATCGGGGTGGCGAGCAGGCGGGCGAGCACGTCGGTCAGGCCGCCGGCGGAGAAACCCACGTTCAGCTTCAGCGGGCGGGCGGGGAAGTCCTGGGCACGGGCCAGTCCCGGAAGGGCCAGGGCGGCCGCCGCGGCGCCGGCGTGGCGCAGCCAGTGGCGCCGGCTGCGGTCGGATGTCTCCATGTCGTTCTCCTGTTCGCCGGCTCGCGGGGGCTGGCGTGGCATGGATTACAGCGGGCCGCGGCGCCCGCGTCCAAGACCGTTGGTGTCGGCCTGTCCGAAGTTTTTCTTGGGTCCGACCGCAGCCGCCGCCTCAAGGGCGGGCCGGGGCCGGCGCGGGGTGGGCCGCCGCGAGCAGGTCCTCGGGCGTGGCCAGGGCCTCCAGCGGCGCGGCCAGCGGGCCCAGGCGCTCGGCATAGAGGCGGCACACCTGGGACATGAGCCGCAGCACGCCGGCCTCGGCCTGGAACGGCGCGCGCTTGTGGGGCCGCACCAGGTACAGGGTGCGGCGCAGGGGCGGGTTGACGATGCGCCGGCCGCGGATGCGGCCCGAGGCGATGTCCTCGGCCACGTTGCCATAGGGCATGACGGCGCAGGCGTCGCCCATGGCCACCATGTTCTTCATCATCGAGATCGAGGAGACGTCCAGCGTGACGTTGAGGTCCACCGCCAGCCGCCGGGCGGTGGCCAGCACCTGCTGGCGCACGCCGTCACGCGGCCCGGGCATGACCAGGGCATGGCGCGCGATCTCGCTGAACTCGATGGAGGGGACGGACTGCAAGGGCTGCACGTCGCCGCCCTCGCCCCGCGAGACGAACAGCGTCTCCTCCTCAAGCAGCGGCACCCGCAGCAGGCCGGGGCGCTCGTGCACCTCGTAGGCCAGGGCGATGTCGATCTCGTGGCGCTCCAGCGCGTCGACCAGGACCACGCTGCGCTCCTCGACCAGGCTGAGGGAGACATCGGGGATGTCCTGGCGGGCCTGCTGCACGAGGTCGCGGCCGACCACGTTGGCGAACCCGTTGGTCAGGCCCAGGAGGATGCCCTCGCGCTCCTGGCGGCCGGCGGCGATCACCTGGCGCTCGGCCTCGTCGACCAGGCGCAGGATCTCGCAGGCCCGCTCGTACAGCAGCCGCCCGGCGCGGGTGGGCTCGACCCCGCGCGAGTGCCGGTGCAGCAGGCTCACCCCCAGCGCCTCCTCCATCTGCTTGATCTGCAGGCCGAGGGCCGGCTGCGCCACGTACAGCTGCTCGGCGGCGCGTGTCATGTTGCCCGTCTCGACGATGCGGGCGAAGTACTGGAGCTGGCGGAAGTTGATGGGAGCCTCGATGCGGTTCGCGGTACCTGTGACCATTATCCGGGCCCGGTCGCGCCCCCGCTGTCACCCCTGCGCGAACTTGACGTGGATGTTCTTCTGCTGCGTGAAGGCCAGGAGTTCCTCCAGGCACTCCTCGCGCCCGATGCCCGATTGCTTGATGCCGCCGAAGGGCGCGCCCAGGAAATGCTTGCTGACCTCATTGATCCAGACGTAGCCGGCCTGCACGGCATGGGCCGTGCGCAGCGCCGCATGGAGGTCGTTGGTCCAGATCGAGCAGGTCAGGCCGACGTCGACCGCGTTGACATCGCGCAGGAGGGCCGCCTCGTCCTCCCAGCGCAGGACGGACAGCACGGGTCCGAAGATCTCCTCACGCGCGATGCGCATCTGCGGCGACACCTGCGCGAAGACCGTGGGCTCGATGAAGAAGCCCCCCGGCAGGCCGGCCGGCGCGCCGCCGCCGCACACCAGGGACGCGCCTTCGGCCCGGCCCGACTCGATGTACGACAGCACGCGGTCGTACTGCGCCTGGCTGATGATCGCGCCCATGGTCGTGTTCCAGTCGTGCGGGCGGCCGGGCCGGAAGGCGCGGATGCGGACCTTCAGGGCCTCGAGCACCCGGTCGTGGAGGGACGCATGCAGGAAGGCCCGGCTGCAGGAGCCGCAGGACTGTCCGCACCAGGCGAAGTTCATGCCCGCGACCATCGCATCGGCGACCGCCTCCGGGTCGGCATCGGGGAACGCGATCAGCGCGTTCTTGCCGCCCAGCTCCAGCATCACCGGCTTGACGGTGTCGGCCGCACTCTTCATCACGGCCCGCCCGGCGCCGACGCTGCCGATCAGGGCCACCATGTCGACGCCGGGATGGGCCACCAGCGCGGCGCCCGTGTCCCGGCCCGCGCCGGTGACGACGTTGAAGACGCCAGGCGGGAACAGCCCCTCGACCAGCTCCGCGAGCCGCAGCGCGGACAGCGGCGCCTGCTCCGGCGGCTTGATGACGATGGTGTTGCCCGCCGCCAGGGGCGCGGCCGCCTTGCCCGCCGCGAACATGAAGGGGTGGTTGAAGGGGATGACGCGGGCCACCACGCCCAGGGGCTCGCGCACCGAGACGTTCATGCGCCCGGGGCCCATCGGGATCGAGTCGCCCTTCATCTCGGTGACCAGGCCGGCGAAGAAGTCGATCTGCGAGGCGGCGATCTCGGCGTCGCCCACCATGGCGCGCACCGGGTTGCCGCAGTCGATCGCGTCGAGCATCGCCAGCTCCTTCGCGTGCTCGCGGACGATGGCGGCGAAGCGGCGCAGGAGGGCCGCGCGCTCCAGGGGCGGCAGGTCGCGCCAGGCCGGGAAGGCGGCGCGCGCGCTGGCGACGGCTGCATCGACATCGCGCGCGTCGCCGTCGGCCGCCCGGCCCAGGGACTCGCCGGTGCCGGGGCTCGACAGGTCGAAATGGCGGCCCGCATGGGGCGGATGCCAGGCGCCGCCGTAGTAGTGCGCGCGGTGGGTCGGCAGCACGGCGGCCGCGTCGAAGAGGGTGTCGCTCATGGTCGCTGCGGGCTCAGGCGCGGGGCGCATCGAACGGGGGATCGAGCAGCAGCTTCATGGCATCGATCGCGGCCAGCCAGCCGGCGGCGCCAAAGCCGAAGATGACGCCGGTGGCCACCGGCCGCACATGCGACAGCTGCCGGAACTTGCGGTCGGCGTAGCGGTAGGAGTTGTTGAAGTGCAGTTCGATGATGGGGCACTTCAGGATCCGCAAGGCGTCGGGGATGGCGATCGAGGTGTGGGTGTAGGCGCCCGGGTTGATGATCACCCCGTCGATGGCGGGATAGGCCTGCTGGATCCAGGTCACCAGCTCCCCCTCGTGGTTGGACTGGCGGAAGTCGATGGCCAGGCCCAGGCCCGCCGCGCGCTCGCGCACGGCGGCTTCGATCTGGGCCAGCGTGGTGCGCCCATAGAGCTCGGGCTCGCGCACGCCCAGCATGTTGAGGTTGGGCCCGTTGAGGCACAGGAGGGTGCGTTGGGACATGGTGCTCAATGACTCTGGGAAAGGTGGGGGGAAACGGGGGCCGCGCGCCGCGCGCGCGCCTCGGTGAGGAAGCGCCGCGTCGCCTCGCCCGCCCGGCGCAGGCGCTCGGCCACCGGCAGGTGGGCCTGGTGGGCATGGGGCGCTTCCAGGCTGACGGGGATGCCGGCCGGCAGGGCGTCCATCAGCGCCTGGATCGGCAGGCCGCCCTCGCCGGGATAGAGGCGGCCCTGCCGGCTCTCCTCGGTCAGCGCCTGCAGCGGCGGGTCCGGCGCATCGCACAGCTGCACGTAGGCGATGCGCGCGGGATCGACCGCCGCCACCTGGGCGGGCGTGCCGCCCGAGCGCGTGAGGTGCAGGGCGTCGACCAGGATCCGCGCGTTCGGGTGGCCGACCTGGCCGATCACGCGCAAGGCATCGGCCAGCGACTTCATCGGCCGGATCGGCATGAACTCGATGGCCATGCCCAGGCCGAAGCCCTGGGCGGCCTCTGCGAGTTCGGCATAGCGAGCGGCGAGGCGGCCCTCGTCGGGGTCGATGCCGCCCGAGACGATGAAGGCCGCGCCGAGCGCGGCGGCGGCCTCCAGCGCCGGCAGGTAGTCGGCGACACGGGTGTCGGCGTCGATGCCGAAGGACTCGGCCTCGAAGATGCGGATGCCCTGGTCGTCGGCGCGCCGGCGCAGGGCGGCGATGCGGGGCCGGTCGCCGGCGATCACCGCAGTCGGCGCATGCCGGGGCGGGATCACGCGCAGGCCCACGCCGTCGAAGCCGGCCGCCGCCGCGGCGTCGATGAAGGCCTCGGCAGGGGCGTCGATCGCGGTCAGGTGGGAGACGCAGAGCATCAGGTGTCGATCTTGATGTTCGCGCCCTTGAAGATCTCGCCGTAGAGCGCGAGGTCGGACTCGATGCGCTCGGCGAAGGCCTGCGGCGAGCTGGCGATCGGCCGCTGGCCGCTGGCGATGACCTTGTCCCGGAAGGCGTCGACCTTGTAGGCGGCGACCAGGGCCTCGTGCACCTTCTGGATGATGGGCCGGGGCGTGTTCTTCGGCGCATGCAGGCTCAGCCAGAAGGTGATCTGGTCGAGGTCCTTGACCCCCAGTTCAAACGAGGTCGGCACGTTGGGCAGTGGCGCCACGCGCTGCTTGCCCAGGACCATGAGGGCCCCCACCCGCCCCGACTTGATGTAGGGCTCGGCCAGGCCCACCGAGGCGATGGTCAGGTGGACCTGGTTGGCGAGCAGGTCGGGCATGAGCTGCCCGGAGCCGCGATAGTGGGCCGTGATCATCTTGATGCCGGTTCGCAGCGACAGGAGCTCGCCGGCGATGTGGTTGGCCGAGCCGATGCCTGGCGTGGCGTGGATCAGGCTGCCCGGCGACTTCTTCGCCAGCGCGAGGAAGTCCTGGTAGTTCTTCGCCTCCAGCCCGGGGCTGGTGATCAGGACGAACTCGCTCTCGACCGCCATCGTGATGGGCGCGAGGTCCCGCACCGGGTGGGCCGGCATGCGAGGCGTGGCATGCGGCGCGGCGACCACCGCGGAACTCGTCGACAGCAGCAGGGTGTGGCCGTCGGGCCGGGCCTTCGAGACGAAGTCGGTCGCCAGGTTGCCGTTGGCGCCCGTCTTGTTCTCGATCACGATCGACTGCCCGAGCTTGTCCGACAGGTAGGGCGTGAGCAAGCGCGCATAGGCATCGGCGCCGCCGCCCGGGGGAAAGCCCACGATGATGCGGATCGGGCCCGTGGGGAACTCCTGCGCCCGGGCGCCCAGGGGCAGCGCCGTGGCGGCGGCCAGGCCGGCGGCCTGGCGAAGGACCTGTCTGCGGGACGGGCTGGATTTCATCATCGCGTGTCTCCTGGGGTTTCGGGTTCTGGGGGACTCACTCGCCGAGCAGGTCGGCGATGCGGATGGCGCAGCCCGTCGCGGCGGACTGCCGGATCGCCAGCGTCGCGGCGAGGGTGCGGGCGGCATCGGCCGCTGTCACCCGCGACGCGCACTCGCCGCGCAGGAGGGCGGCGAAGTGATCGAGCTGGCGCGTGAAGGCATCGGCGGGCACGTGGTAGAGGCGCCGGCGAATCAGCGGCGCGTCGCGCCCGCCATTGGGCTCGTTGGTCCAGGTCTCGAGCGTGGGCACGGTGATCGAGCCCTGCGTGCCGCAGACGAGGTAGCAGTCCTCGGGGATGGTCGCGAAGCGCGGATCCTCCTGCGAGGTCATCTCCCAGCACCAGGGCGCGGTGGTGGCGTCGGAGACGGTCAGCGTGCCCAGGGCGCCGCTGGCGAAGCGCAGGGTCACGGCCGCCGTGTCCTCCACGCCCAGGCCCCGCGTGGCGTTGGAGGTGACGGCCTGGACCGATTCGATCTCGCCGCACAGCATGCGCAGGCAGTCGATGTCGTGGATGGTGTTGATCAACAGCACGCCCCCGCCCCGGGCCGGGTCGAGCTTCCACAGGTCGCTGAAGTACTCGTCGGGCTTGCGCCGCAGCCACAGGCCGACGACGGCCACCACCCGGCCGATGCCGCCGGCGGCGATGTGCTGCGCCGCCTTCTGCAGCAGGGGGTTGTGGCGGCGGTGGTGGCCGACCAGCACCGGGACCTCGGTGGACTGCAGCACCCGGACCAGGTCGAGCGCGCGCTCCACCGAGTCGGCCACGGGCTTTTCGATCAGCACGCCGACGCCGCGCTCGATGCAGTCGATCGCCGCCGGCACGTGCAGCGAGTTGGGCGTGGCGATCACCACCGCGTCGGGCCATGCGGTGTCCAGCAACTCGAGGTGGCTGGCGAAGGTGGCGATGCCCTGGGCGGCCAGCGGCGCCCGGGCCTTCTCGAAGGGGTCGGCCACGCCCACGACCTCGAAGGCCGGGTGGCGCGAGAGGATGTCGAGATGGGCGCGGCCCATCGCGCCGGCGCCGATGATGCCGATGCGGCAAGGTGAGGTCATGGCTTCTGTCCGCTGGAGTGATTCAGGGCCGTCACCATCGCGGGCGTGTAGCCCGGCTCGGTGATCACGTCGACCACGGCAATGCCGCCGGCGTCCACATGCGCGAGGGCCTGGCGGAAGGCGGCCACGAGCTGGTCCGCGCTCCTGACCGGGCCGATGCCCAGCGCGCCCTGCGACCGCGCCATGCCGGCGATGTCGACCGCCGGGTCGTCGATGCGCTGGCCGATCCACTTGTTCTCGACCGGCCGGCCCCGCAGGCGGGCGACGCGCTCCTGGTGCACCTCGTCGTTGAAGAACGACTGGTTGTTGGCGACGATGTACAGGAGCGGGATGCGGTAGTGGGCCGCCGTCCAGATCGCCGTCGCCCCCATGAGGAAGTCGCCGTCGCCGCCGATGCAGACCGGGATGCGCCCGCTGCCCTTGAGGGCCAGCGCCGCGCCCACCGAGATGCCCGGGCCGCCGCCCACGCCGCCCCCGCCGTCGGAGCCGAGGAAGTCCAGCGGGTGGGTGAAGTCCCAGAACTGGCCGTCCCAGCCCAGGGGCAGGTGGACCAGCGAGGTCTCGCGGGCGCCCACGGCCTCGCGCAGCCCGGTCGCCAGGTGGGCCATGGTGATGGGGCCGTGGCCGAGCGCCGGCCCCTGGAACGGGGGCCGCAGGGAGCCCGGGTCACGCGGGGCCCCGCCGACCGCGTCGGCCAGGGCGATCGCCACCTCGTCGGGGTCGGCCGCGAGCATCAGGTCCACCGGCGGCAGCCCCTGGTAATCCATGCTCCAGCCGTTGTGGAGCGTGTGGTCCTGCGACACCTGGATGATGGTGGCGCGGGGGTCGCCCGGGCCGAAGGCGGCGGCCAGGGTGCCGGCCAGGTCGACCCAGTCGAGCGACAGCACCACGTCGGCGGCGGCGATCGCCTCGCGCGCCTGCGGCGTCGCATAGATGCCCGGCGCGCCGGCGTGGAGCGGGTGGTTCGTCGGGAAGGCGGCGCCCACCTTCAGGTCGGTGACGACGCGGGCCCCCAGGGCCTGCGCCAGCCGCACCCGCGCCTGCCAGGCCGCCTCGCTGCGGGAGGCGCGGCCGGCCAGGATCACCGGCCGCTGCGCCGAGGACAGCAGGCGCGCGACCTCGGCGACCTGCCGGTCCGAGGCGGTGGCGGCCACCGGCGGCATGTAGCGGCGCGGGTCGATCGGCGCCAGCGGCTCGGCCAGGGGCGCCTCCTGGAGCTGGACGTCGAGGTTGACGTAGACCGGCCCCTTGGGCGCGGTCTGCGTGATCCAGCCGGCCCGCAGCAGGGACTCGCGCGCGGCGGCGGGCGAGGCGGGCTGGTCGTCCCATTTGGTGTAGTCCCGCAGCATCGCGCCCTGGTCCCGCGCGGTGTGGATCCACTCGATCCAGGGGCGTCGCTGGGCCGCGTCGAAGGGGCCGGTGGCCCCGATCAGCAGCAGGGGCATGCGGTCGCACCAGGCGTTGAACACCGCCATGGTGGCGTGCATCAGTCCGACATTTGAGTGCGCGGCGGCGGCCATCGGCCGGCCCGTGACCTTGGCGTAGCCATGGGCGATGGCCACCGCATGCTCCTCGTGCAGGCACAGCAGCATCTGGGGCTGCTCGTTGCCGAGGTAGTTGACCAGGCTGTCATGGAAGCCCCGGAAGCTGGCGCCGGGGTTGAGGGCGATGTAGGGAATATCCAGGGCGCGCAGCGCCTCGGCGATCGCATCGCTGCCGAACAGGGCGGTCGGCGGCGCGACGACAGGACGCTCGATCGGGGCAGCGCCCGTGGTGGCCGGGGACAGGTCAGGGAGATCGCGCGAGTCGTTCATGGAGCCGTCGGTGCATCAGGGGACGGCTGCCCACGCAGCCGGGGACCCGTATCTTGTTGATGCACGGCGGCGAAGGCCAACACCGTGTTCTTATGCCTGTCCAAAGAAGAATGTATGGCGGGCGGCCCGCGCCGCCGCCATCCGCCGCCAGGCCCGGGTTGCCAGCCCCCGGGTGCCACGACCTATGATGGCGGGTTGACTTCGACCGCCCCTGCCTTGAACACCGAGACCGCCGGCCAGTACCTGGGCGCCGCCCTGGCCGCGTCGCGCATCGCCATCCGCGGCGCGCGCACGCACAACCTCAAGAACATCGACCTGGACATCCCGCGCAACCAGCTGGTGGTGATCACCGGCCTGTCGGGATCGGGCAAGTCCTCGCTCGCCTTCGACACCCTGTACGCCGAGGGCCAGCGCCGCTACGTGGAAAGCCTGTCGGCCTATGCCCGCCAGTTCCTGCAGCTGATGGACAAGCCCGACGTGGACGTGATCGAGGGCCTGTCGCCCGCCATCTCCATCGAGCAGAAGGCCACCAGCCACAACCCGCGGTCGACGGTGGGCACGGTGACCGAGATCCACGACTACCTGCGCCTGCTGTTCGCCCGCGCCGGCACGCCCTACTGCCCCGACCACGGCCAGCCCCTGGCCGCCCAGACCGTCTCGCAGATGGTGGACGCGGTGCTGGCCCTGCCCGAGGAGACCAAGCTGATGGTGCTGGCGCCGGTGGCGCGCGAGCGCAAGGGCGAGTTCGAGGAGCTGTTCGCCGCCATGCAGGCCCAGGGCTACATCCGCTTCCGGGTCAACGGCCAGAGCTACGAATTCGACCAGCTGCCCAAGCTGAAGAAGAACGAGAAGCACGACATCGACGTGGTGATCGACCGCCTCAAGGTCCGTCCCGACGCGCAGCAGCGCCTGGCCGAGAGCTTCGAGGCCGCCCTGCGCCTGGCCGAGGGCCGCGCCATCGCGGTGGAGATGGACAGCGGCCGCGAGCACCTGTTCAACGCCAAGTTCGCCTGCCCGGTCTGCAGCTACTCCATCAGCGAGCTGGAGCCGCGCCTGTTCTCCTTCAACTCGCCTGTGGGCGCCTGCCCCGCCTGCGACGGCCTGGGCCAGGGCGAGGTGTTCGACCCGCAGCGCGTGGTGGCCTTCCCCTCGCTGTCGCTGGCCTCCGGGGCCATCAAGGGCTGGGACCGCCGCAACGCCTACTACTTCAGCCTGGTCGAAAGCCTGGGCAAGCACTACGGCTTCGACCCCGAGGCGCCCTTCGAGCAGCTGCCGCCCGCGGTGCAGCACGCCATCCTGCACGGCTCGGGCGAGGAGGAGATCCGGTTCTCCTACACGATGGAGTCCGGCCAGTCGTCCGGCCGCAAGGTGACGAAGAAGCACCCCTTCGAGGGCGTCATCCCCAACATGGCCCGCCGCTTCCGCGAGACCGAATCGGGCGCCGTGCGCGAGGAACTCGGCCGCCTGCGCAGCCTCCAGCCCTGCCCCGAGTGCGCGGGCTCGCGCCTGCGCCGCGAGGCGCGCCACGTGAAGGTGGGCCAGGGCGAGCAGGCCCGGGCCATCTACGAGATCAGCCGCGTCACGCTGCGCGAGTGCCTGGGGTATTTCCAGGGCCTGCGGTTGAAGGGCGCGAAGGCCGAGATCGCCGACAAGGTGGTGCGCGAGATCGGCAACCGCCTGAAATTCCTCAATGACGTGGGCCTGAACTACCTGAGCCTCGACCGCAGCGCCGAGACGCTGTCCGGTGGCGAGGCCCAGCGTATCCGCCTGGCCAGCCAGATCGGCTCCGGCCTGACCGGCGTGATGTACGTGCTGGACGAACCCAGCATCGGCCTGCACCAGCGTGACAACGACCGCCTGATCGACACCCTGCGCCACCTGCGCGACATCGGCAACAGCGTGCTGGTGGTGGAACACGACGAGGACATGATCCGCGCCGCCGACCACGTGATCGACATGGGCCCGGGCGCCGGCATCCACGGCGGGCGGGTGATCGCCCAGGGCACGCCAGCGCAGGTGCAGGCCAGCGCCAGCTCGCTCACCGGCCGCTACATGGCCGGCACGCTGAAGATCGAGGTGCCGAAGCGGCGCACCGCCTGGCTGCCGGTCGAGGGCGGCCGGCCCGGCGAAGTGCAGCGCCTGCGCATCACCAACGCGCGGGGCAACAACCTCAAGGGCGTCACCGTCGATATCCCGGTGGGCCTGCTCACCTGCGTGACCGGGGTCTCCGGCTCGGGCAAGTCCACCCTGGTGAACGACACGCTGCATGCCGCGGCGGCGCGCAGCCTGTACCGCGCCCATGAAGAGCCCGCGCCCTACGACGAGATCGAGGGCCTGGAGCACTTCGACAAGGTGATCGCCGTCGACCAGTCCCCCATCGGCCGCACGCCGCGCAGCAACCCTGCCACCTACACCGGCCTGTTCACACCGATCCGCGAGCTGATGGCGGACACCCACACCGCCAAGGAGCGCGGCTACGGCCCCGGGCGCTTCTCGTTCAACGTGCCCGGCGGGCGCTGCGAGGCCTGCGAGGGCGACGGCGTGGTGAAGGTGGAGATGCACTTCCTGCCCGATGTCTACGTGGCCTGCGACGTGTGCCGCGGCATGCGCTACAACCGCGAGACGCTCGAGGTCCAGTGGAAGGGGAAGAACATCGCCCAGATCCTGGACATGACGGTGGAGGCAGCGCACGAGTTCCTCAAGCCGGTGCCCGCCATCGCCCGCAAGCTGCAGACGCTGCTGGACGTGGGACTGTCGTACGTGAAGCTGGGGCAGGCCGCCACCACGCTCTCGGGCGGCGAGGCGCAGCGGGTGAAGCTGGCGCTGGAGCTGTCCAAGCGCGACACCGGCCGCACCCTCTACATCCTGGACGAGCCCACCACCGGCCTGCACTTCGCCGACATCGACCTGCTGCTCAAGGTGCTGCACCAGTTGCGCGACGCGGGCAACACCATCGTCGTTATCGAGCACAACCTGGACGTGATCAAGACGGCCGACTGGCTCGTCGACATGGGCCCCGAGGGCGGCGCCGGCGGCGGCACGGTGGTGGCCACCGGAACGCCCGAGGCGGTCGCCGCGAACCCGGCGAGCCACACCGGCCGCTACCTGGCGCGCCTGCTCTGAGCCGCTGAAGCCCCGCGGGCCGCCGCGGGGCGGGTCGGGCCGCTGTCCCCGGGGATGCATTCGCGCGCCAAAAGCGCGACGATGCGTGCGTGCGCAAGGACCGAGGAGCCCGCATGACCCCCGCCGCCACCGGCCCCACAGCCCGCCTGCCCGATCCCTACCGCCCCGAGGCCCAGGTCCTGGCCGACCGGCTCGCGCGCCTGGAGGGCGCGCTGGACTGGTCGGCCGTGATGCGCGAGGCCACGCCCTGGGTGCAGGCCGTGCGCAGCCACCCGCCGCCGTTCTGGGCGATGGAGAGCCTCCTGCGCGAGTACCCGATCTCCAGCGCCGAGGGCCTGGCCCTGATGCGCCTGGCCGAGGCCCTGCTGCGGGTGCCCGACATCGAGACCGCCATCGCCCTGGCCGCCGACCAGCTCGGGCAGGCCGACTTCGCCGCCGCCGGCGACAGCACGCTGGCGCGCCTGTCCGGCGCCGTCATCGCCCTCTCCCGCCGGCTGCTGCCGGCCGATGGCGAACCGGACGGCCTGTGGGAGCGCCTGGGCGCGCGCACCCTGGTGGCGGCCGCCCTGCGCGCGGTGCAGCTGCTCGGGCACCAGTTCGTGATGGCGCAGGACATCCACCAGGCGCTGGCGTCGGCCTCGCGCCATGGCGGAGGCCTGCACTCGTTCGACATGCTCGGCGAGGGCGCGCGCACCGCGGCCGACGCGCGGCGCTATGCCGACGCCTATGCCCAGGCCCTGCAGGCCATCGCCGCCCGCGCCGAGCCGGCGCGCGGCCCCGGCGGCAACGACGGCCTGTCGATCAAGCTCAGCGCCCTGCACCCGCGCTACGAGGACGCGCAGCGTGACCGGGTGCTCGCCGAGCTGGTGCCGCGCGCCTGGGCGCTGTGCGAGCGCGCCGCCGCCGCCAACCTGAACCTCACCCTCGACGCCGAGGAGGTGGACCGCCTCGAGCTTTCGCTGGACGTGTTCGAGGCGCTGGCGCTGCAGGTGCGCGCGCACTGCCCGCAGTGGTCCGGCCTGGGCCTGGCGCTGCAGGCCTACCAGACCCGCGCGCTCGACCTGGTGGAACAGGTCATCACGCTGGGCCGCCGCCTCGGCCTGCGCTTCACCTGCCGCCTGGTCAAGGGCGCCTACTGGGATGCCGAGGTCAAGCGCGCCCAGGAGCTGGGCCTGCCGCACTACCCGGTGTTCACGCACCGCGCGCACACCGACGTCTCCTACCTCGCCTGCGCCCGGGCCCTGCTCGACGCGGGCGACGTGGTGTTCCCCCAGTTCGCCACGCACAACGCCGCCACGCTCGCGGCGGTGGCGCGCCTGGCCGCGGGCCGGCCGTTCGAGCTGCAGCGGCTGCACGGCATGGGCGAGGGCGTCTACCGTGAGGCGCTCAAGGACGGCGCGCTGCGTTGCCGGGTGTACGCGCCGGTGGGCCGGCACCGCGACCTGCTCGCCTACCTGGTGCGGCGGCTGCTGGAAAACGGCGCCAATTCCTCCTTCGTGCACCAGCTCGCCGACCCGGCGGTGGACCTGCCCGCACTGCTCGCCTCGCCCATGGCGCGCGCCCGCGCCTTCCTCGCCGCGCCGGCGTCGCTGCCGGGCCTGCCGCTGCCGCGTGACCTGCTCGGCGAGCGCCGCAACAGCGAGGGCGTGGACCTGGCCGTGCCCGCGATGCGCGAGCCGCTGCTGGCGGCGCACGCGCGCCTGCAGGTCCCCTTGGTGGCGCCCGCCGACCCGGGACAGGTGGCGGAGGCCGTCGAGCGCGCGCGCGCCGCGTTTCCCGCCTGGGAGGCGATGCCGGTGGCCGAGCGCGCCGCCATCCTCCTGCGCGCCGCCGACACCCTGCAGCAGCGACTGCCCCCGCTGGCCGCGCTGCTGGTGAAGGAAGCGCGCAAGACCTGGGGCGACGCGGTCGCCGAGGTGCGCGAGGCCGTCGACTTCCTGCGCTATTACGCGCTCGAGGCCGGGCGCGTGATGGCGCCCGTTGCCCTGCCGGGCCCCACCGGCGAGTCGAACGCGCTGCGCCTGTGCGGGCGCGGCGCCTGGGTCTGCATCAGCCCCTGGAATTTCCCGCTCGCCATCTTCACCGGCCAGGTGGCCGCGGCCCTGGCCACCGGCAACACCGTGCTGGCCAAGCCCGCCGAGCAGACGCCCGCCATCGCACAGGAAGCGGTGCGGGTGCTGCACGAGGCCGGCGTGCCGGCCGGGGCCCTGCAACTGCTGCATGGCCCGGGCGAGACGGTGGGCGCGGCGCTGGTGGCCCGTGCCGGCATCGCCGGCGTGGCCTTCACCGGCTCCACCGCGGTGGCCCGCGCCATCCAGCGCGCGCTGGCGGCGCAGGACGGGCCCATCCTGCCCCTGGTCGCCGAGACCGGGGGCGTCAACGCCATGCTGGTGGACTCCACCGCGCTGCCCGAGCAGGTGGCCGACGCGGTGGTGCACAGCGCCTTCCGCTCGGCCGGCCAGCGCTGCTCCGCGCTGCGCCTGCTGCTGCTGCACGAGGCCATCGCCGACGAGGTCGTCGCGATGGTGGCGGGCGCCGCGGCCGAACTGCGCACGGGCGAGCCCTCGCAGGTCGCCACCGACATCGGACCGGTGATCGACGACGCCGCCTTCGCCGGCCTGCAGGCGCACATCGCGCGCCTGCGCGCCACCGGGCGCCTGCTCTACGCGCCGCCACCGCTGCCGGGCCAGCCCCCCGGCCTGGTCGGCCCGCACCTGTTCGAGGTGGACGACATCGGCCAGGTGACCGAGGAGGTCTTCGGCCCGGTGCTCCAGGTGGCGCGCTGGCGCGGGGATCCGCTGGCCGTGGTCGACCGGGTCAACGCGCTCGGCTGGGGCCTGACCCTGGGGATCCAGACCCGCATCGAGGGCCGCGCCCGCGCCCTGGCGGCGCGCGCGCGCATCGGCAATGTCTACGTGAACCGCGCCATGACCGGCGCGGTGGTGGGGGTGCAGCCCTTCGGCGGGGAGGGCCTGTCCGGCACCGGGCCCAAGGCGGGCGGGCCGCACTACCTGCCGCGGTTCTGCGTGGAGCGCACGGTGAGCATCAACACCGCCGCCGCCGGCGGCAACGCGGCGCTCATGGCGCGGGTCGACTGAGGGCGGCATTGCGGCCAGCGCGGCGCCGGACACGGGGCCGCGCCGCTGTCCGACTTGACGCCGCGCACTTCATCGCCACACTGAGTCGGCACGCCATCGTGCAGGGCACAGGAGGGCCTCATGGCCTACAGCAGCATCATGGGCGCGGACAAGGCGCCCCTTCAGCCCCGTGGCCGCGGCAGTGACCTGCTCGGCCCGAGCGACAACTCCGACAGCGGCAGCGATGCGCTGGGCACCTCGGAAGTCCACGGCGACAGCGACGCCTACGGCACCGGCGAGCGCGGCGTCGTCTCCGGTACCGACGCCAAGGAGGGCGGCGACATCCTCCCGGACCGCATCGTGCGCCTGGGCGGCGGCGAGGGCGCCGGCGCCGAGGCCGGCGACGACGAGTTCATGGACCTCGACGAAGGCCTCGCCGGCTTCGGCGACGAGGACGAGGAGGAAGACGAGGCGTGAGGCCGGCCCTCAGCGCGCCAGCGTCGACGCGCCGAACAGACTCCGGATGAAATCGACCGCCAGTTCGGCGGTGCGGTTGCGGACATCGAGCGCGGGGTTGATCTCCACGACGTCGAGCGAGGCGAGGCGGCCGGTGTCCGCGATCATCTCCATGCACAGCTGCATCTCGCGGTAGGTCGGCCCGCCGCGCACTGCGGTGCCCACGCCGGGCGCATCCGCGGGGTCCAGGCAGTCGAGGTCGAAGCTCACGTGCAGGTGGGTGTCCTCGTCGATGTCGTGCAGCGCCTCGGCCATGGTGCGCAGCATGCCGTGCTCGTCGATGTGGCGCATGTCGAAGACCTGCAGCCCGAGCTGGCGGATCTCCTGCTTCTCCTGCGCGTCGACGCTGCGGATGCCGATGAAGTCCAGGTCACCGGCCGCCAGGGCCGCGACCTCCCCGCTCCAGCCCGTGAGCTGCGAGGGCCCGTGCCCCAGCAGGCAGGACACCGGCATGCCATGCAGGTTGCCGCTGGGGCTGATGGCCTCGGTGTTGACATCGGTGTGCGCGTCCAGCCACAGCACCCGCAGGCGGCGGCCCTGGCGACGGCAGTGGCGGGCGATGGCACTGATGGAGCCGATGGCCAGGCAGTGGTCGCCCCCCATGAGGAGCGGGAAATGCCCGCGGCCCAGCGCGGCGTCGACCGCCTCGAACACCGCGCGGTTCCAGGCCACCACCTCGGGCAGGTGGCGCACGCCCGCCTCGGGCGTCAGGCCGGGGTTGGGCGGTCCGGCGAGGTTGCCCAGGTCCGTCACCTGCAGGCCCTGGGCGCGCAGGGCCTCGGCCAGGCCGGCCACCCGCAGGGCGTCGGGCCCCATGCCGGCGCCGCGCACGCTGGCGCCCACGTCGGTGGGCGCGCCGATCAGGCTGACGGCGGGAAATGCGGCCATGCGCCCATTGTGCGGCGACGGCGGCGGCCCTGGGAAGCGTGCGGCGCGGCACGCGGCTTGCCCGCCACGCAGCCCGCCCCTTTTTCCAGGAGACCCGTCCATGCTGGCGATGAACTACCGCGGC
Source organism: Ramlibacter sp. MAHUQ-53 (assembly GCF_052600055.1). Lineage (NCBI taxonomy): Bacteria > Pseudomonadati > Pseudomonadota > Betaproteobacteria > Burkholderiales > Comamonadaceae > Ramlibacter > Ramlibacter sp. MAHUQ-53. The sequence goes on along the minus strand of NZ_JBQWTS010000005.1, from coordinate 182,480 downwards.
CCCTACCGGGTGCGCGCCGACCAGAAGCCCGAGCCGCGCATCGAGCACCCCGGCGACGCCATCGTGCGCGTCACCCGCGCCTGCATCTGCGGCTCCGACCTGCACCTGTACCACGGCCTCGTGCCCGACACCCGCGTGGGCAGCACCTTCGGCCACGAGTTCACCGGCATCGTCGAGGCCGTCGGGCCCGAGGTGCGCAGCCTGCAGCCCGGCGATGCGGTGCTGGTGCCGTTCAACATCGCCTGCGGGCGCTGCTATTTCTGCCGCAAGCAGCTGTTCGGCAACTGCCATGACACCAACGCGGAGGCCACCGCGATCGGCGCCATCTACGGCTACTCGCACAGCGCCGGCGGCTACGACGGCGGGCAGGCCGAACTCGTGCGCGTGCCACTGGCCGATGTCGGCCCGATGAAGATCCCGCCCGACATGGACGTGGACGACGCGGTGCTCCTGACCGACGCCTTCCCCACCGGCTGGCAGGCCGCCGAGATGGGCGCCATCACGCAGGGCGATACGGTAGTGGTGTTCGGCGCCGGGCCGGTGGGCCTGTTCGCGGCGCGCTCGGCCTGGCTGTTCGGCGCGGGGCGGGTGATCGTGGTCGACCACCTGGCCTACCGGCTCGAATTCGCGCGCACCTTCGCCCCCTGCGAGGTGGTGAACTTCCGGGAGGTCCGCGACATGGCGGTGCACCTGAAGAAGCTCACCGACGGCCTGGGCCCGGACGTCGCCATCGACGCCGTGGGCGCCGAGGCCGCGGGCAGCGCGATGCAGCGACTGCTCGGCGTGCGCCTGAAGCTGCAGGCCGGCGCCGCCTCCGCGCTGCACTGGGCCATCGCCTCGGTGCGCAAGGGCGGGCATGTCTCGATCGTCGGCGTGTACGGCCCCACCTTCAACGCGGTGCCGATCGGCACCGCCCTGAACAAGGGCCTGACCCTGCGCATGAACCAGGCGAGCGTGAAGCGGCACCTGCCCCGGCTCGTCGAGCTGGTGCAGTCGGGGCAGGTGCGGCCGCGCGAGGTCATCACGCACCGGCTGCCGCTGGAGGACGTGGCCGACGCCTACCACCTGTTCTCCAGCAAGCTCGATGGCTGCATCAAGCCCGTGCTCGTGCCGCCCTCGGCGGCGATCCACTGATCCACTCCTGGAGCCCCGCCATGGACACGCACCCCCCCCCTCACCCGCCAGCCCGAAACGGTGCGGGTGCTGCATTCGAACGAGCGGCCCGGCCTGACGCCGGTTTTCGGCACCAGCGTCCCGCCTGCCGGCCTGAGCGGGCGCCTGCGCGAGTTCGCGTTCCGCTACGCCGAGGGCGACCTGCGCCACTGGATGCTGCTGCTCCTGGCGGACCGGGTGGGCGTGGGCGAAGGCGTGCTGTCCGACCTGGCCCGGGGCCGGGTGCCCAATGTCTTCGCCGAGATGGGCCTGGGAACGGAGTGGCGGCACAACCGCGCCGGCCTGGTGCGCAAGGTGGCGGTGGCCGCGGCGGTGACGGGCGTGGCGGTGTGGCTGCTGCGGCGCCCGCGGCGCCGGCGCCAGGCACCGGCGAATGCCCGCTAAGCTCGGCGGATGCCCGCCACGCTCCAGACCATCGCGCTCCTCATCGCCTCGAACGTCTTCATGACGCTGGCCTGGTACGGCCACCTGCGCAGCCTGGCGGCGGCGCCCTGGTACACGGCGGCCCTCGTGAGCTGGGGCATCGCGCTGGCGGAGTACCTGCTGCAGGTGCCCGCCAACCGCATCGGCTACCGCGACGCGGGCCTGTCGCTGGGGCAGCTGAAGATCATGCAGGAGGTGATCACGCTGGCGGTGTTCGTGCCGTTCGCGGTCCTGTACATGAAGGAACCGCTGAAGCTGGACTACCTGTGGGCCGCGCTGTGCCTGGTGGGCGCCGTGTACTTCATCTTCCGCAGCGCCTGAGGGCGGCAAGGGGGGCGGCCCGCGCCCCGGGGTCGGCTGACCGGGTGATCAGCGACGGTGGCCGCCGGGGGCGCCCGGGGGACGCGCGCGATCCGGCAGGTGGCGGAACATGATGCGGCCCTTGTTCAGGTCGTAGGGCGAGAGCTCCAGCGTCACGTCGTCACCCGCGATGATGCGGATGTGGTTCTTGCGCATCTTGCCGCCACTGTAGGCGATCAGCTCGTGGCCGTTCTCCAGCACCACGCGGTAACGGGAGTCGGGCAGGACTTCGGCCACGCGGCCGCGCATTTCAATGAGTTCTTCCTTGGCCATTGGAAACCTTAGGCAACCTACACAAGCGGCGCCGGGGTCCGGGCCGGCACCCTGCCAGCCGCGCCGCAGCGCCCATGCCGGCGCCACGCCGGCAACCCGCCATTGTAGGCCCATCGGGTGACGCCTGTCCGCAAGGCGCCGCCGCCGGTTATGTCACGAGGGCGACCGCCGCGGAGAAGCTGAGGAAGGCTGCCGCGGTGGTGAGCAGGATGATCCGGGCGATGCGCCCGGTGTCGGCGCCGAAGCGCTCGGCCAGCACCGAGACGTTGCTGGCGCTGGGCAGGGCCGCCACCAGCACCAGCACGGTGGCGGCGAACGGGTCCAGGGGCAGCCCCAGCGCCCGCGCGCCCCAGGCCGCGCCGGCCACCAGCAGCGGGTGCAGCACCAGCTTGGCCAGCGAGACCGGCACGAAGTCGCGCCAGGGCATGGCCGCATCGCCGCGGGCGGCGGCCACCATCTGCGAGCGCGCCAGCACCGCGCCAATGGTGAACAGGGCCACCGGCGAGGCCGCGTCGGCCAGCAGGCCGATGGTGGCGCCCAGCGGCTTGTACGGTTCCAGTCCGAGGGCCGAGGACAGCCCCCCGAGCAGGATGGCCCAGGGCAGGGGGTTGAGGAACACGCCGCGCAGGGCCTTGCGGGCGGCCGCCGCGGCGCCCCCCTGGCCGGCGCCATCGAGCCGCGAGAGCGCGATGCACAGCGAGGAGGTGATCACCATGTCGACCAGGAGGGCGGCGATCGTGGGGCCGGCCGCCCGGGGCCCGAGCAGGGCCACCAGCAGCGGCACGCCCATGAAGCCGGTGTTGGGGAAGGCCGCCACCAGCGCGCCGAAGGAGGCGTCGTTCCAGCGGATGCGGCCGTTCAGGCTGAAACGCACCGCGCCGGCCACCATCAGCAGCGCGCAGGGCAGCCACACCGCCACCACCGCGGGGTCGAACAGGCGGGCCACCGGCATGCTCGCGCCGAAGCGATACAGCATGCAGGGCAGCGAGAAGAACAGGACGAAGGTGTTGAGCCCGCCGATCGCCTCCAGCGGCAGCATGCGCCGGCGCGCGGCGAGGTAGCCGCACAGGACCAGGGCGAAGAAGGGGAAGGTGACCTTGAGGATGTCCAGCACGGCGCGTATTGTCCCTGCATCGCGGCGGCCAGCCCCGGGGGCGCGGCGGGTCGGCCGGTATCATCGGCCGCTTCGCTCCGCTACCCCGATTCCCCCCCGATGTCCGGCCTCAATTTCGCCCAACAGGAAGCCGTCAACTACCTGCATGGGCCCTGCCTGGTGCTGGCCGGCGCCGGCTCCGGCAAGACCCGGGTGATCACGCACAAGATCGCCCGCATGATCCAGACCGGCCTGGAGGCCAACCGGATCCTCGCCATCACCTTCACCAACAAGGCCGCCGCGGAAATGCGCGAGCGCGCCAAGGGCCTGATCGGCAAGCCGGCCAAGGAGGTGGTGATCTGCACCTTCCACGCGCTGGGCGTGCGCCTGCTGCGGCAGGACGGCACCGCGCTGGGCCTGAAGTCGCAGTTCTCCATCCTGGACTCGGACGACGTCACCTCCATCCTGAAGGACGCCGGCGGCACCACCGACGCGGCCACCGCCCGCCAGTGGCAGTGGACCATCAGCCTGTGGAAGAACATGGGCCTGAACGCGGCCCAGGCCGAGGCCCAGGCCAAGGACGACAACGAGCGCATCATCGCCCGCATCATGGCCCGCTACGAGGAGCGCCTGGCCGCCTTCCAGAGCGTGGACTTCGACGACCTGATCGGCCTGCCCCTGAAGCTGCTGCGCGAGCACGACGACGTGCGCACCAAGTGGCAGAAGAACCTGGGCCACGTGCTGGTGGACGAATACCAGGACACCAACGCCACCCAGTACGAGCTGCTCAAGCTGCTGGTGGGCGAACGCGGGCGTTTCACCGCGGTGGGCGACGACGACCAGTCCATCTACGGCTGGCGCGGCGCCACGCTGGACAACCTGCGCAAGCTGCCGGTCGACTTCCCGAGCCTGAAGGTCATCAAGCTGGAGCAGAACTACCGCTCCACCAGCGCCATCCTGCGCGCGGCGAACAACGTGATCCAGCCGAACCCGAAGCTGTTTCCCAAGACCCTGTTCTCCGAGCTGGGCGAGGGCGAGCCGGTGCGCGTGGTCGACTGCGACAACGAGGAGCACGAGGCCGAGCGCGCGGTGGCGCGCATCCAGTCGATCCGCGCCAGCGGCCAGCACAAGGAGTGGAAGGACTTCGCCCTCCTGTACCGCGCCAACCACCAGGCCCGCATCTTCGAGCAGGCCCTGCGCAAGGCGCAGATCCCCTACAAGGTCTCGGGCGGCCAGAGCTTCTTCGACCGCGCCGAGATCCGCGACCTGTGCGCCTGGCTGCGCCTGTGGGTGAACAACGACGACGACCCGGCCTTCCTGCGCTCGGTCACCACGCCCAAGCGCGGCATCGGCCACCAGACGCTGGCCAGCCTGGGCCAGTTCGCCAGCCAGTACAAGCTGAGCCTGTACGAGGCGCTGTTCTCCAGCTCGCTGGGCTCGGTGCTCAACGCCCGCGCGCTGGGCAGCCTGCACGAGTTCGGCCGCTACGTGAACGACCTCGAGTACCGCGCCCGCCACACGATGGGCGCCGAGGATGCCCGCGCCTTCCTGAACGACTGGCTCAAGGACATCGGCTACGAGAAGCACCTGTACGACAGCGAGGACAGCGAGAAGCTCGCCGCCTCGCGCTGGTCGAACGTGATGGAGTTCTGCGACTGGATGGCGCAGCGCTGCGGCGGCCAGATCGACGACGCCGCCGGCGTCACCACCGCCAGCGAGACCAAGAGCCTGCTCGAGGTGGCGCAGACCATCGCGCTGCTGTCCACCATCAGCGAGCGCGAGCAGGACCAGAACGTGGTCACGCTGTCCACGCTGCACGCCTCCAAGGGCCTGGAGTGGCCGCACGTGGTGCTGGTGGGCTGCAACGAGGGCCTGCTGCCGTTCAAGCTCGATGACGACGACGGCAAGGCCGGCGCCGCCAACGAGGGCATCCTGCAGCGCCTGCAGGAGGAGCGCCGCCTGATGTACGTGGGCATCACCCGCGCCCAGCGATCACTCGCGGTGAGCTGGGTCAAGCGCCGCAAGAAGGGGCGCGAGGTCGTCCCCGCGCTGCCGAGCCGCTTCATCGCCGAGATGGCGCTGGACCAGACCACGGTGAAGGAAGACCCGCGCGAGAAGCTCAAGGCGCTGCGCGCCGAGTTCGCCGCACGCAAGGCGCAGGCCGCGGCCGCCGCGTCGAACAACCCATGACGCGCCTGGCGACGCTGCTGGCCCCGGGCCTGCTGGCGCTGGCAGCCACCGGCGCGGCCGCCTGCCCCGCGGCGGCCGACCTGACGGCGGCCGACCTGTACGGGCTGTGGCGCGCCGAGGTCAGCGGCCGCCATGCGGGCACGCTGCTGCTGGAGCCCAACCCGCGCTGGCCGGGCAGCCTCGCGGGCACGATCAACCGTGATGGCGTGAAATCGCAGGTGGCCGGCGACCTGGACGACGGCGAGCTCACGCTGGAGGAATCGGCGGACGGCACGCGCATCAGCGCCACCTGGATTGGCGAGCCGGTGCTGGGCAGCTGCGGGCGCGAGTTCCGCGGCAGCTGGCAGGCCGGGGAGCCCGGCCGGCCGGCCGGGTTCGTCCTGCGGCGCGCCGACGGCGCCCGCTGAGCGCCACGGCATTTTTTTCGCGCCTCCTGCATCCACGGCGCGTGCTGGCGGGTAGAGGCTTGCGTCCCCGGGACATTGCCCCGGTGGGCACGAGCCCTTCCTCCAACCCTCGAAGAAAGCACGCCATGCACACCCCCCTGCGCTTCGCCGCCGTCGCCTCCTGCATCCCCGTCCTGGCCGCCTGCGGCTCGATGGCCACGATGTCCCCGCCCGCCCCGTTCTCGCAGGCCGGCCTGCCCGCCAGCATCCAGGTCCCCGCCGGCCACCGGGTGGCCTGGGAGACCGTGGGCGTCGGCGAGATCACCTACGAGTGCCGCGACAAGGCCAACGCCCCTGGCCAGACCGAGTGGGCCTTCGTCGGTCCCCGGGCCGTCCTGAACGACCGCGCGGGCAAGCAGGTCGGCACCTACTACGGCCCGCCCGCCACCTGGGAGGCCAGCGACGGCTCCCGGGTGACGGCCACCCAGCTGGCCGTGGCGCCGGCCGGCGAGGGCAACCTGCCCCTGCAGCTGGTCAAGGCCAATCCCGCGATGGGCACCGGCGCGATGACGGGCGTGGCCTACATCCAGCGCGTCGCCCTGCGCGGCGGCGTCGCGCCGGCCACGCCGTGCACCGCGGCCAGCAAGGGCGCGCGCGAGCAGGTCCGCTACCAGGCCGACTACATCTTCTGGAAGGCCGTCTGAGCGCCCCGCGGGCGGGCAGGGCGATGGCCGCGCCGCTACGATGCGGCGCATGCGCCCTGCCAGGCCACCCGCAACCCCCATGCCGCCGCCTGCGCCCGGCTTCGACCACGCCCAGGCCCTCGCCCGCTGCGCCCTGGGCGACGCGCGGGCGCTGCACGGCCTGTACCAGGCCGAGGGGCCGTGGCTGCTCGGGGTGGCCCAGCGCATCGTCGGCGACAGGGGCCGGGCGGAAGACATCGTGCACGACGCGTTCGTGAACATCTGGCAGCGGGCCGGCAGCTACGACGCGTCACGGGGCGATGCGCGGGGCTGGATCCTCAGCGTGGTGCGCCACCTCGCCCTCAACGCGGTGCGCGACTCGCAGCGTGACGTGGCGGTGGACGACGACACCGCCGCCATCCTGGACGAGCGCCGCGCGCTGGAGGCCTGGCGCGAACAGGCCGACGCCTTCGAGCTCCATGCCAGCCTGGGCCGCCTGCAGCACTGCCTGCAGGCCCTGGAGCCGGCCCGGCGGCTGTGCGTCCTGCACGCCTACGTGGACGGCCTGTCCCACGACCAGATCGCGCGGAAGCTGGGCGCGCCGCTGGGCACCGTCAAGGCCTGGGTGCGCCGCAGCCTGCTGGCACTGCGGGAGTGCATGACATGAACGCGGCGCCGGGGCCCGAGGATCCGCGGGACGACGACCTCCAGGCTCTGGCGGGCGAGTACGTCCTGGGCACGCTGCCCGCCGGCGAGCGGCGCGAGGTCGCCCGGCGCCTGCGCACCGAACGCGCCCTCCAGGAGGCCGTGGCGCAATGGGAGGCCCGGCTGGCGCCGCTCGCCGGCCTGGTCGACCCCGTCACCCCGTCGCCGGGCCTGTGGCCCCGGATCGTCCGCAGCCTGCCCGCGCCGCACGCCACGGCGCCGGGCTGGTGGCACAGCCTGCGCCTGTGGCGCGGCCTGGCCGGCGCGGGCCTGGCGGCGACGGCGATCCTGGCCAGCGTGCTCGCCACGCGCCTGCAGGCGCCCGCCCCCGCGCCGCAGTACGTGGTGGTGCTGGTGGCGCCGCAGGGCCAGGCGCCGGGGTGGGTGATCCAGGCCGACGCGCGCCGGACCCTGCGCCTGATCCCGCTGGGCGCCGTGGCCATCCCGCCGGACAAGGCGCTGCAGTTCTGGACCAAGGGCGAGGGCTGGAGCGCCCCCGTCTCGCTGGGCCTGGTGACGCCCGGCCAGCCGATGCAGGTCCCCCTCGACCGGTTGCCGCCGCTGCAGCCGGACCAGCTCTTCGAGCTGACCCTCGAACCGCCCACGGGCTCGCCCACCGGCCGGCCCACCGGCCCGATCCAGGCGATCGGCCGCGCGGTCAAGGTGCTGTAGGCGAAGCAATCCTCCCCGCCAGGGTCGGGATAGGCCGGCTGCCTATGATGGCCCCGCGTGATCGCCCGCGCGGTCCACCGCCCCGAAGAACAACCACAGGAGACCCCATGCGAAAGATCCTGGCCGCTGCCGTCGCCGGCGCCGCCCTGCTGCTGCCCGCGCTCGCCCCGGCGCAATCCGCCCGCCCCGAGCCCTATGGCATCGCCCTGGAGGGCTATGCCTACCCCCACCCCGTCAGCCACCTGCCGGTGACCTGGGAGGGCCGCACCCTGCGAATGGCCTACATGGACGTCGCGCCCACCGGCCCGGCCAATGGCCGCACCGTGGTCCTGTTCCACGGCCGCAACTTTCCCGGCAGCTACTGGGCGCCGGTGATCACGGCCCTCGCGGCCGAGGGCTACCGCGTGGTGGCGCCGGACCAGATCCACTTCGGCAAGTCGTCCAAGCCGGACGACCTGCCGGTCAACTTCGACGTGATGGCCGCCCACACCGCCAGCCTGCTGGACCACCTGAAGGTCGGCCAGGTGGACATCGTCGCCCACTCCATGGGCGGCATGGCCGGCACCCGCTTCACCCGCACCTACCCGCAGCGCGTGAACCGGCTGGTGCTGGTGGGCCCGGTGGGCCTGGAGGACTACCGCCAGTACGTGCCCCTGGTGCCGCGTGAGCGCCTGGTCGAACAGGAGATGGCGCTCACCCCCGAGCAGTACTACACGCAGCTGGTGAACACCTACAACCCGCAACTCACGCGCGAGCAGTTCTATCCCTTCGTGGACGTGCGGGCGCGGATGATGGCCTCCGCCGAGTACCCGCGCTGGGTCCGCAGCTACGTCTCGAGCTTCTACGCGATGTGGGGCCAGCCGGTGGTGCACGAGTTCCCCCTGGTGCGCCAGCCCACGCTGATCCTGGTGGGCAGCCGCGACCGCACGGCCACCGGCCGCGCCTTCGCGCCCGCCGAGGTGCGCGAGCGCATGGGCAACTTCCCGGAGCTGGCACGCGCGGTGGCCGGTCGCATGCCCAATGCACGGCACGAGGTGTTCGAGGGCTTCGGCCACATGCTGCACCTGGAGGCGACCGAGCGTTTCAATCGCAGCGTGATCGGCTTCCTCGCCGAGAAATGAGGCCCCCCGGGGGCCGGCCCGTCAGAGGGACAGCTCGTAGTCCACCGTGATGGGGGCGTGGTCCGAGAACTTCTCGTCCTTGTAGATCGACTCCGAGCGCGCCAGCGCCGCCAGTGCCGGCGTGGCCAGGTGGTAGTCCAGGCGCCACCCCACGTTGTTCGCGTAGGCCTGGCCGCGGTTGCTCCACCACGTGTAGCACTCGTGGGTGGTGTCCGGCTTCAGCCGGCGGTAGACGTCCACCAGCCCGGTGTCGGACAGCAGCGCCGTCATCCAGGCGCGCTCCTCGGGCAGGAAGCCGCTGTTCTTCTGGTTGCTGCGCCAGTTCTTCAGGTCGGCCTCCTGGTGGGCGATGTTGATGTCGCCGCACAGGATGAATTCGCGCTGCGCCTTCAGCGCCGCCAGGTGCGGCTCGAAGCCCGCGAGGAAGCGGAACTTGGCCTGCTGGCGCTCCTCGCCCGAGGAACCCGAGGGGAAGTAGGCGCTGATGATGGACAGCTTGCGCCCGGGGGTGTCGAAGCGCAGTTCCACGTAGCGGCCCTCGGCGTCGAACTCGCCGCCGTCCCAGCCCACGACCACGTCGCTGGGTTCGTGCTTGGTGTAGACCGCGACGCCGGAATAGCCTTTCTTCTCGGCGAAATGGAAATGGCCCTTCAGGCCGGCGAGCGCCTCGAAGCGGCCGGCCACGTCCGGGGCCTGGGCCTTGACTTCCTGCACGCAAATACAATCCGGAGCATTCTTCGCCACCCAGGCCTCGACGCCCTTGCTCGCTGCCGAGCGGATGCCATTGAGGTTGAGGCTGGTGAGCTTGAACAAGGAATTTCCCATGGTGGCAAGTGCAAATGCGGGTGGCGGCCAGGACCGCCTGGCCCAGGACTTCGTGCAGTTTTCGGTGGAAGCAGGCGTTCTGCGCTTCGGCAGCTTCAAGACCAAGGCGGGGCGCGAATCCCCCTACTTCTTCAACGCCGGCCTGTTCGACGACGGCGCCAAGCTCGGCCGTCTCGCGCAATTCTATGCACAGCGCATCGTCGCCTCGGGCATCGAGTTCGACATGCTGTTCGGGCCGGCCTACAAGGGCATCCCGCTGGCCGCCGCGGTGGCCATCGAGCTGGCCCGCCTGGGCCGCAACGTGCCTTACGCCTACAACCGCAAGGAAGCCAAGGACCACGGCGAAGGCGGCGTGCTGGTGGGCGCCCCCGTGAAGGGCCGGGTGCTGATCGTCGACGACGTGATGTCCGCCGGCACCGCGGCGCGCGAGTCCATCGCCATCATCCAGGCCGCCGGCGCCACGCCGCACGCGGTGGCCATCGCCCTGGACCGCCAGGAAAAGGCCACCGAGAACGGCCAGGACGTGGACCACAGCGCCGTGCAGTACGTGCGCGACAAGCTGGGCCTGAAGGTTTGCGCAATTGCCCGACTGGCCGACTTGCTGCAATATCTCCACGAGCACGCCGGCGAGGCGCTGGGCGCGCACTACGCCCAGGTGCTCGCCTACCGACAACGTTACGGCGTGGACGACTGAGACCCGACCCAGGACCCCTTTGACACGCACCGGCCACGCCCTCCTGACCGCCGCGAGCCTGCTGCTCGCGGACCAGGCGGCCGCAGCCATCTATACCTGCGTGGACGGCCAGGGCCGCCGCCTCACCGCCGACCGCCCCATCCCCGAGTGCATGGACCGCGAGCAGCGCATGCTCAACCCGAGCGGCACGGTGCGCGAGGTGGTCCCCCCTTCGCAGACCGAATCCGAACGCGCCGCCGCCGACGAGAAGGCCCGGCGCGAGGCGCTGGAGCGCCAGCGCGCGGCGGAAGACCGCACCCGGCTGCGCGCCCTGGTGGCGCGCTACCCGAACCAGGCCGCCCTGGACAAGGACCGCGCCGCCTCGCTGGCGCCGATCGACGAAGTCATCGCCGCGGCCCGCCACCGCGTGGAGGTGCTGGAAGCCGATCGCCGCCGTCTGCTGCTCGAAGGCAAGGCGCCGCAGCGCACGCTGGACCAGCTGGAGCAGCAGCGCGCCGCGCAGGAGCGCTTCGTGGCCGACAAGATGGCCGAGAAGGAATTGATCCGCCTGCGCTTCGCGGACATGCAGCGCAGGCTCGAGGCGGCATGGGCAGCGCCGCCACCCACCACCGCCACCTCGCGGTAGCCCCCGTCAGCCCGCCAGCTTCGCCCGCAGCAGCTCGTTGACCTGCGCCGGGTTGGCCTTGCCCTTGCTGGCCTTCATGGCCTGGCCGACCAGCGCGTTGAACGCCTTGTCCTTGCCGGCCTTGAACTGGGCCACGTTGTCGGGGTTGGCGGCGATCACGTCCTCGATGATCTTCTCCAGCGCGCCGGTGTCGTTCATCTGCTTGAGGCCCTTGGCCTCGATGACGGCGTCGACATCGGTGGCGCCTTCGCTCCACAAGGCCTCGAACACCTGCTTGCCGGCGTTGTTGGAGATGGTCCCGTCGGCGATACGGCCGATCAGGGCGGCCAGGGTCTTCGCGGGCACCGGCGCGTGCTCGATGCCGGTCTCCTGCGCGTTCAGGCGGCGCGAGACCTCGCCCATGATCCAGTTGCTCGCCAGCTTGGGCTGGCCGCAGGCCTTCGCCGCCTCCTCGAAGTAGGCCGCCATGGCCTTGCTCTGGGTGAGCGTGGTGGCGTCGTACTCGGGCAGGCCGTAGTCGGCGACGAAGCGGGCCGCCATCACGCGCGGCAGCTCGGGCATCGAGGCCTTCACCCGCTCGACCCACTCGGGCGCCACCACCAGCGGGGGCAGGTCCGGGTCGGGGAAGTAGCGGTAGTCGGCGGCGTCCTCCTTGGTGCGCATGGCGCGGGTCTCGCCGGTGTCCGGGTCGAACAGCACGGTGGCCTGCTGGATGGCGCGGCCGTCCTCGATCTCCTCGATCTGCCAGCGCACCTCGAAGTCGATGGCCTGCTGCATGAACTTGAAGCTGTTCAGGTTCTTGATCTCGCGGCGCGTGCCCAGGGGCTGGCCGGGCTTGCGCACCGAGACGTTGGCGTCGCAGCGGAAGCTGCCTTCCTGCATGTTGCCGTCGCAGATGCCGATCCAGGTGACGATCTTGTGCAGCTCCTTGGCATAGGCCACGGCTTCTTCCGAGGAGCGGATGTCCGGCTCGGTCACGATCTCCAGCAGCGGCGTACCGGCGCGGTTCAGGTCTATGCCCGACTGGCCGATGAAGTCCTCGTGCAGCGACTTGCCCGCATCCTCCTCGAGGTGGGCGCGCACCAGGCGCACGGTCTTCTTCTCGTCGCCGAGGAAGAAGCTGACCTCGCCGCCCTGCACCACCGGGATCTCGAACTGGCTGATCTGGTAGCCCTTGGGCAGGTCGGGGTAGAAGTAGTTCTTGCGAGCGAAGACGCTGCGCGGCGCGATGTGCGAGCCCACCGCCAGGCCGAACTCGATGGCGCGCTCGACGGCGCCCAGGTTCATCACCGGCAGCGTGCCGGGCAGGGCCATGTCCACCGCGCAGGCCTGGGTGTTCGGCTCGGCGCCGAAGGCGGTGGGGGCGCGGCTGAAGATCTTGGATTGGGTGGACAGCTGGGCGTGCGTCTCGAAGCCGATCACGACTTCATAGCCCTGGACGAGTTTGGCGGTCATCTCAGAAACCCTCCGGGGAGCGGAGGTGGAAATCGGTAGCCTGCTGGAAGCGGTGCGCCGCGTTCAGCAGCCTCGCCTCGCCGAAGTAGTTGCCGATCAGCTGCATCCCCACCGGCATGCCGCCCGCGCCGAAGCCCACCGGCACGCTCATGCCGGGCAGGCCGGCCAGCGAGGCGGGCAGGGTGAAGATGTCGGCCAGGTAGTCGGCCAGCGGGTCGCTGCCATGCTCGCCCAGGTGCCAGGCCACGGTGGGCGCGGCCGGGCCGGCGATGACGTCGCAGGACTTGAAGGCCTGCTGGAAGTCGTCGGCGATCATGCGGCGGATCTTCTGCGCCTGCAGGTAGTAGGCGTCGTAGTAGCCGTGCGAGAGCACGTAGGCGCCCACCATGATGCGCTGCTTGACCTCGGCGCCGAAGCCCTCGGCGCGCGACTTCTTGTACATCTCCAGCAGGTCGGCGTAGTCCTTCGCACGGTGGCCGAACTTCACGCCGTCGAAGCGCGAGAGGTTGGACGAGGCCTCGGCCGGGGCGATGATGTAGTAGACGGGAATGGACAGCTCGGTGCGCGGCAGCGAGATCTCCACCAGCCTCGCGCCCAGCGCCTGGTACTGCTTCAGCGCGGCGTCGATGGCGGCGCGCACGTCGGCGGCCAGGCCCTCGCCGAAGAATTCCTTCGGGATGCCGATGCGCAGGCCCTCGAGCGAGTCGCCCAGGCTGCGGGTGAAGTCCTCGGCGGGCACGTCCAGCGAGGTGGAGTCGCGGTCCGGGTCGGGGCCGCACATGGCGGACAGCAGCAGGGCGCAATCGTGCGCGCTGCGGGCCATGGGGCCGGCCTGGTCCAGGCTGGAGGCGTAGGCGATCATGCCGTAGCGCGAGGCGCGCCCGTAGGTGGGCTTGATGCCGGTGATGCCGCAGAACGAGGCGGGCTGGCGGATCGAGCCGCCGGTGTCGGTGCCGGTGGCGGCGGGTGCCAGGCCGGCGGCCACGGCCACCGCGCTGCCGCCCGAGGAGCCGCCGGGGATGCGGGTGGCGTCCCACGGGTTCTTCGAGGGGAAGTAGGCCGAGTTCTCGTTGGACGAGCCCATGGCGAACTCGTCGCAGTTCAATTTGCCCAGCGTCACCATGCCGGCGTCGGCCAGTTTCGCGACGACGGTGGCGTCGAAGGGCGAGCGGTAACCCTCCAGCATCTTCGAACCGGCCGTGGTCGGGAAAGCGCGGGTAACAAAGATGTCCTTGTGTGCGACCGGCACCCCCAGCAGCGGGGCGCTGTCGCCGGCCGCCAGGCGCTCGTCGGCCGCCCGGGCCTGGGCCAGGGTGGCCTCGGGATCGGTGGCCAGGTAGGCGCCCAGGTCCTGGTGGGCGTCCACGCGCGCCAGGAAGTGGCGGGCCGCCTCGACGGCCGAGACCTGCTTGCCGCGGATCTGCGCGGCCAGCTCGGCCACGCCCAGTTCATGCAATGCCTTGGTACTCATTCGATGACTTTCGGGACCAGGAAAAGGCCGCGCTCGACCGCGGGGGCGCTGCGCTGGTTGGCCTCGCGCTGGTCGGGCTCGCTGGCCACGTCGGCGCGCAGGCGCAGGGCCACGTCCTGGAAGGCGGCCACGGGGTGGGCCAGGGGCTCGATGCCGGTGGTGTCCACGGCCCGCATCTGCTCGACGATGCCGAAGAAGCCGTTGATGCGGGCGAGCATGCGCTCGCCCTCCTCGGGCGCGAGTTCGAGCCGCGCCAGGTTGGCGATCCGGCTGATGTCGTCAGGGGTCAGGGCCATGGGAAATCGGGCGAAAAAAAGGCGTCCGGGACGCATGTTCCGGCCCCTGTGCAGGCCGGGGGATTCAAAGGGGATCGGGTATTATCCCGCCTTCGGGTTTCCCCGGCTGAGGCCACTGCGCGGGCCGGGCCGCTGGAGCCCCCATGCAACGGCCGCGACATGCGGCCGCTTTCGCAAGTTCACGAGGACACCCTGATGTTCGGAGCCTTCCGACGCTACCTTTCCACCGACCTGGCCATCGACCTGGGAACGGCCAACACCCTCATCTACGTTCGGGACAAGGGCATCGTGCTGGACGAGCCCTCGGTCGTGGCGATCCGTCATGAAGGCGGCCCGCAGGGCAAGAAGACGATCCAGGCCGTGGGCCACGAGGCCAAGGCCATGCTGGGCAAGGTGCCCGGCAACATCGAGGCGATCCGCCCGATGAAGGACGGCGTGATCGCCGACTTCACCGTCACCGAGCAGATGCTCAAGCAGTTCATCAAGATGGTCCACCCGCGCTCGGTGCTCAAGCCCAGCCCGCGGATCATCATCTGCGTGCCCTGCGGCTCCACCCAGGTCGAGCGCCGCGCCATCCGCGAGTCCGCCCTCGGCGCTGGCGCCTCCGACGTCTACCTGATCGAGGAACCCATGGCTGCCGCCATCGGCGCCGGCCTGCCGGTCTCCGAGGCCTCCGGCTCCATGGTCGTCGACATCGGCGGCGGCACCACCGAGGTCGGCGTCATCTCCCTGGGCGGCATGGTCTACAAGGGCAGCGTGCGCGTGGGCGGCGACAAGTTCGACGAAGCCATCATCAGCTACATCCGCCGCAACTACGGCATGCTGATCGGCGAGCCCACCGCGGAACTGATCAAGAAGAGCATCGGCTCGGCCTTCCCCGGCTCCGAGGTCAAGGAGATCGAGGTCAAGGGCCGCAACCTGTCCGAGGGCGTGCCGCGTTCCTTCACCATCTCGTCCAACGAGATCCTGGAGGCGCTGACCGACCCGCTGAACAACATCGTCTCCGCCGTGAAGAATGCGCTGGAGAGCACCCCGCCCGAGCTGGGCGCCGACATCGCCGAGCGCGGGATGATGCTCACCGGCGGCGGCGCGCTGCTGCGTGACCTGGACCGCCTGCTGGCCGAGGAAACCGGCCTGCCGGTGCTGGTGGCCGAGGACCCGCTGACCTGCGTGGTGCGCGGCTGCGGCATCGCGCTGGAGCGCATGGAGCGCCTGGGTTCCATCTTCACCAGCGAGTAAGGCTCGCCCCGAAGGACAGCGATGCCGCTCGGTACGCTGGACAGGTCCCCGCCCCCCTTCTTCAAGCAGGGCCCCTCGGCCCTGTCCAAACTCATGGTGTGCAGCGCGCTGGCCGTCTTCCTGATGGTGGCGGACACGCGCTTCAAGATCACCGCGCCGCTGCGCTCGGCGGTGGCCGTGGTGCTGTACCCGGTGCAGTGGCTGGCGATGCAGCCCGTGCAGGCGGCCCAGTGGGCCGGCCGCTACTTCGAATCCCTGAGCAGTGCCCAGGCGTCCGAGGCCCGCGCCCGGGCGCAGCTGGCCACGCAGGCCCTGCGCGCCAACCAGGTCGAGCTGCTGCTGCAGGAGAACGCCCGGCTGCGCCAGCTCATGGCGCTGCGCGAGCGGGTCGCCACGCCGGCCCAGGCCGCCGAGATCCTCTACGAGGCGGCCGACCCCTACACCCGCAAGGTCGTGATCGACAAGGGCCTGGCCCACGGCGTCACGCCCGGCTCCCCGGTGATCGACGAGGCCGGCGTGATCGGCCAGGTGATCCGCGTGCACCCGCTGGTCAGCGAGGTCAGCCTGGTGACCGACCGGGACCAGGCCATCCCGGTGCTGAACGTCCGCACCGGCGCGCGCAGCGTGGCCTACGGCGATGCCGGGGGCAGCCACCCGGGCGCGCTGGAGCTGCGCTTCATGGCGGCCAATGCCGACGTGCAGGCCGGCGACCTGCTCACCACCAGCGGCGTGGACGGCGTCTACCCGCCCGGCCTGCCGGTGGCCAAGGTGGACCGCGTCGAGCGCCGCGCCGACTCGGCCTTCGCCCGCATCTACACCACGCCGCAGGGCGGCGTCTCCGCCGGCCGGCACGTGATGGTGCTGCAGCCCGTGGGCGGCCGGCAGCCGCCGCGCCCGCCCGCCGACGAGGCGCCGGCCGGGCCGCGCGGCAAGGGAGCGCGCAAATGATCATGCGTCCCGGGCAGCCGCTGCTGCTGCCGGCCAACCCCTGGTTCATCTGGGGCAGCCTGCTCGCCGGGCTGCTGGTCAACATGCTGCCCCTGGGCCGCTCCGGCTGGATGCCCGACCTGCTGGCCCTGGTGCTGGTCTTCTGGAGCGTGCACCAGCCGCTGCGCGTGGGCATCGCCACCGCCTTCGCCTTCGGCCTGGCGATGGACGTGCACCAGACCGGGCTGCTGGGACAGCACGCGCTGGCCTACACCGCGCTCACCTACTTCGCCATCACCATCCACCGCCGCCTGCTGTGGTTCACCGTGCCCTCGCAGGCCCTGCAGGTGTTCCCGCTGTTCGCGGCGGCCCATGCCATCGAGCTGGCGGTCCGCGGAATCGCGGGCGACGGCCTGCCCGGCTGGCCGGCCCTGTTCGCGCCGGTGCTCGAGTCAGCGCTGTGGCCGGTCGCCAGCGTGGTCTTGCTCGCGCCGCAACGCCGCGCGCCCGACCCGGACGAGAATCGTCCCCTGTAGGGGCCAGACGCCATGACCGCGCTGCGCAATGTCGAAGCCGACCTGTCGCGCTTTCGCGCGCGCGTCTTCGCGGCCACCGTGGTCGTGCTGGTGTGCTTCTCGCTGCTGGCGATGCGCCTGGTGTGGCTGCAGGTCGTACGCCACGAGGACCTGGACGAGCAGGCCGAGGCGAACCGCACGGCCATCGTGCCCATCGTCCCCAACCGCGGCCTCATCCTGGACCGCAACGGCATCGTGCTGGCCTCCAACTACTCGGCCTACACGCTGGAGATCACCCCCTCGCGCCTGTCGGCGCCGCTGGAGGAGGTGATCGACCGGCTCGCCGAGGTGGTGGAGATCACCCCGCGCGACCGCCGCCGCTTCAAGAAGCTGCGCGAGGAGTCCAAGAGCTTCGAGTCGATCCCGATCCGCACCAAGCTCACCGACGAGGATGTCGCCCGCTTCACCGCGCAGCGCTTCCGCTTCCCCGGCGTGGACATCCGCGCCCGCCTGTTCCGCAGCTACCCCTGGGGCGAGCTCGCCAGCCACGTGATCGGCTACATCGGCCGCATCAACCAGAGCGAGAAGGCGCAGATGGAGGACTGGCCCGAGGAGGAGCAGGCCAACTACCGCGGCACCGAATACATCGGCAAGCTGGGCGTGGAGCAGAGCCTGGAGCGGCAGCTGCATGGCATCACCGGCGTCGAGCAGGTGGAGACCTCGGCCGGCGGCCGCGCCGTGCGCAAGCTGGACAGCCACCCCGCCACCCCGGGCCAGACGGTGATGCTGTCCATCGACATCAAGCTGCAGCACCTGATCGAGCAGATGTATGGCGAGCGCCGCGGCGCGCTGGTGGCGCTGGACCCCAAGACCGGCGAGGTACTGGCCTTCGTCTCCAAGCCCACCTTCGACCCCAACCTGTTCGTCGACGGCATCGACCAGGAGAGCTGGCAGTCGCTCAACGAGTCGATCGACAAGCCGCTGCTCAATCGCGCCCTGCGCGGCACCTACCCGCCCGGCTCCACCTACAAGCCCTTCATGGGCCTGGCGGCGCTGGAGCTGGGCAAGCGCACGGCCGGCCAGGTCATCCAGGACAACGGCTCCTGGTCCTACGGCGGCCACGTGTTCCGCAGCCACGGCGACCATGGCCTGGGGCCGGTGGACCTGCACAAGGCGATCGCGCTGTCATCCAACGTCTACTTCTACTCGCTGGCCAACGACCTGGGCGTGGACGCCATGCACGACTTCATGAAGCCCCTGGGCTTCGGCCAGGTCACCGGCATCGACATCCAGGGCGAGGTGCGCGGCGTGCTCCCCAGCCAGGAGTGGAAGCGCAACTACTACAAGCGCCCCGAGCAGAAGAAGTGGTTTGGCGGCGAGACGATCTCACTGGGCATCGGCCAGGGCTACAACAGCTTCACCATGCTGCAGCTGGCGCAGGCCACCGCCACGCTGGCGAACGACGGCGTTCGCCACAAGCCGCGGCTGGTGATCGGCACGCAGGACCCGCTGACCCGGACCACCGTGCCCGTGCCGCCCGAGCCGCCGGTGAACCTGGGCTACAAGCCGGAGAACATGGCGGTGGTCCGCAACGCCATGGTGGGCGTGGTGCAGGGTGGCACCGGCACCCAGGTGTTCGCGGGCGCGCCCTATGTCTCGGGCGGCAAGACCGGCACCGCGCAGGCAGTGACCATCGGCCAGAAGCAGCGGTACGACGCCGCCCGGCTCGAGGAGCACCAGCGCGACCACGCGCTGTACATCGCCTTCGCCCCGGCCGACAACCCGAAGATCGCGCTGGCGGCCATCGTCGAGAACGCCGGCTTTGGCGCGATGTCGGCCGCGCCGATCACACGCCGGGTGTTCGACTACTGGCTGCTCGGGCAGTACCCCAGCGAGGAGGACCTCGCCGCGGTGCGCAAGGGCCAGGCGAGCCGGCCGATCGGCCAGCCCCGCAGGGCCGAGGACGTGGCCTGGCCGCCAGCCAACGCGGTGCGGCCGGCGCCCTGAGGCTGGCCGCGCTCTCGGCTCTCGGCTCTCGGCTCTCGGCTCTCGGCTCTCGGCCTACGGTCCCAGGTCCCAGGTGCCAGGCCGTCACGCCTGCGCCAGCAGCCACGCCGTCACCGCCTCCGGCATCCAGCGCACGTCCGCCGGCGGCCGGCCGCGCGGGAAGCCCACATGCCCGCCCTGCGCCGGCTGCCAGAGCGTCACGCACGGCCCGACCGTGCCGGGCTCGGGCAGGCTGGCCTCCGGCACGAACGGGTCGTTGCGCGCATTCAGCGCCAGCGCCGGCAGGCGGATGCGGTGCAGGTGCGGCCGGGCCGAGGCGCGGGCGTAGTAGTCGTCGGTGTCGCGGAAGCCGTGCAGGGGTGCGGTGAACAGGTTGTCGAAGGCATACAGGTCGCGCGCGGCCAGCAGCGCCTCGCGGTCGAACAGGCCCGGGTACTGGGCCAGCTTGGCCAGCGCCTTGGGCTTCATCGAGCGCAGGAACATCGTGGTGTAGACCAGCCGGTTGAAGCCGCGCCCGATGGCGCGCCCGCCCGCCGCGAGGTCCAGCGGCGAGCACACCGAAGCGACCGCATCGACGGTGCCCGCCGCGGCCTCGCCGGCCTCGGCGGCCCATCGCATCAGCGCATTGCCGCCCAGGGAAATGCCCACCGCCAGCAGGCGGCCGGCGTGGCGCTCGCGCAGGCGCGCGAGGATCCAGTCGATCTCCTGCCAGTCGCCCGAGTGGTAGGCGCGCGGGGCGTGATTGAGCTCACCGCTGCAGCCGCGGAAATGCGGCACCACGTAGCGCAGGCCGCGCTCGCGGGCCACGTCGGCGAAGGCCTCGGCGTAGTGGCTGCGGGAGGATCCCTCCAGGCCGTGGAACAGGACCAGCAGCGGCGCGCCCGGCGGGGCGGGGGCGTCGAGCCAGTCGGCGTCGACGAAGTCGCCATCCGGGGTGGTCCAGCGCTCGCGGCGCCAGGCGAGCGGGCCGCCGGCCCCGCGGCGCGCGTAGAGCGCGGGCCAGATCGTCTGCAGGTTGCCGCCCGGCAACCAGGCCGGCGCGCGGTACGGAAAGCCGCGCCCGCTCAATGCAGCACCGGCGGCGTGTCGGCAACCTCCTGGATCTCGCTGGGAGTGCCGGGGCTGGCATGGTGGGCCACCAGTCGCCAGCCCTGCGCGGTCTTCTGGTAGACGTTGGTCGCGATGACCCAGGCCTTGCGCGGGCCCTGGGGCGAGGGCACCTCGACCCGCTCGATCAGGTGGTGCACCGCGCTGCCCAGCGCCTCCACCTTGCGCAGGCGCTCGGGCCAGGCGCGGATGCCGCCATTGGCGAACATCGCCTCGAAGGTGGCGCGGATCGCGGTGGCGCCGACCACGCGCGGGCCGCCAGGGTGGACGCAGGCGATCT
The DNA here is from genome assembly GCF_052600055.1 of Ramlibacter sp. MAHUQ-53. Classification (NCBI taxonomy): domain Bacteria; kingdom Pseudomonadati; phylum Pseudomonadota; class Betaproteobacteria; order Burkholderiales; family Comamonadaceae; genus Ramlibacter; species Ramlibacter sp. MAHUQ-53. The sequence goes on along the minus strand of NZ_JBQWTS010000005.1, from coordinate 161,960 downwards.
CGTCCTCGTCGGCCCAGCAGGCCATCAGCTTCTCGATGTCGGCCTCGCGCAGCGCGTCGTAGAACGCGGCTTCGACGTCGTCGGCGCTGCCGCCGAGGGCGGCGGCCAGGAGTGGGTTCTTGCGCATCGCACCCCGGATTGTGCAGGAGCGCGCCCCCTCGCCGCACGCGAAGGCCTGTGCTAACGTGCCGGCCAACCACTTCCGGGAGTTCCGCATGATGCTTCGCTGGCTCGCCCTCCTCGCCCTGGCGCTGTCGCTCACGGGTTGCGGCTACAACGACTTCCAGCGGCTGGACGAACAGACCCAGTCCTCCTGGAGCGAGGTCCTGAACCAGTACCAGCGCCGCGCCGACCTGGTGCCGAACCTGGTGGCCACGGTCAAGGGCGAGGCGAACTTCGAGCAGGAGACGCTGGGCCGGGTGATCGAGGCCCGCGCCAAGGCCACCTCGATCCAGGTCACGCCCGAGACCCTGAACAATCCGCAGGCCTTCCAGCAGTTCCAGCAGGCGCAGGGCGAGCTGTCCTCGGCGCTGAGCCGGCTGATGGTGGTCAGCGAACGCTACCCGGACCTCAAGGCCAACCAGGGGTTCCGCGACCTGCGGGTGCAGCTCGAGGGAACCGAGAACCGCATCACCGTGGCCCGCAACCGCTACATCCAGGCGGTGCAGGAGTACAACGTGCTGGCGCGCAGCTTCCCGAGCAACCTCACCGCCATGGTCTTCGGCTACCAGCCCAAGCCCAACTTCGCCGTGCAGAACGAGGCCCAGCTGGCCACGCCCCCGAAGGTCGACTTCGGCGCAGACAAGAAGTAGGCGCGGGCATGACCTGGCTGCGGCTGGCGCTGCTGGCGCTCGCCCTGTGGCTGCCGGGCGTCGCGGCGCACGGCCAGGCGCTGCTGCCGGTACCGCCGCTCACCGCCCGCGTGGTCGACACCGCGGGCCTGCTGGAGGCCCCGGTCCGCGAGCGCATCGAGGCCACCCTGGCGGCGCTGGAACGCGAGAAAGGCGCACAGGTGGTGTTCCTGCTGGTGGCCACCACTGCGCCCGAGGACATCGCGGCCTATGCCAACCGCGTCGGCAACACCTGGAAGGTCGGCCGCCAGGGCGTCGGCGACGGCCTGCTGCTGGTGGTCGCGCGGGACGACCGCCGCGTGCGCATCGAGGTGGCCAAGACCCTGGAGGGCGCCATCCCCGACCTCGCCGCCAAGGTCATCATCGACGAGGCCATCACCCCCGCCTTCCGCCGCGGCGACTACGGCGGCGGTCTGCAGGCCGCCGCCGACCGCATCGGGGCGCTGGTGCGCGGCGAGGCCCTGCCCGAGCCGGCCCGCGGCGGCGGGCGCGAGGCGGGCTTCAACCTGGAGGACCTGGCGGTCTTCCTGTTCGTCGCCGTCCCGGTGATCGCCGCCGTGCTGCGCGGCCTGTTCGGGCGCAAGCTCGGCTCGCTGCTGGCGGGTGGCGGGGCCGGCGCCATCGCCTGGCTGGTCACGACCAGCCTGGGCATCGCCCTGGTCGCGGCGCTGGTCGGCGGCGTGCTGTCGCTGGCCGGGGTCGCGCCCTTCATGCGGCGCGGCGGGCACCGCGGCGGCTGGAGCCCGCCCCTGGGCGGCGGCTGGAGTGGCGGGGCCGGAGGCGGCTGGAGCGGCGGGAGCGGCGGCGGCTTCAGCAGCGGCGGCGGCGGCGATTTCGGGGGCGGCGGCGCCTCGGGAGACTGGTGATGTGGAAGAAGCTGCGGCGCATCCTGCGCCATCGCTGGCTCGACGAAGCGGACCTGCGCCGCGCCCTGCCGGCCGACCTGCTCGGGCGGCTGGCGGCGCGCGTTGCCGCCAGCGAGCGGCGCCACGGCGGCGAGATCCGCATCCACGCCGAGGCCGGCCTGCCCTGGAGCTACCTGTGGCGCGACGCCACGCCGCGCGAACGCGCGGTCACGCTGTTCGGCAAGCTGCGGGTGTGGGACACGGAGCAGAACAACGGCGTCCTGATCTATCTGCTGCTCGCCGAGCACGCGATCGAGATCGTCGCCGACCGGGGGCTGGCGCGCCAGGTGCCGCCCGCGCAGTGGCAGGCCATCGTCGGCGGGATGTCGCGGGCCTTCCGCGAGGGACGCTTCGAGGACGGCCTCACCCAGGCCCTGGAGGAGGTCTCGGCGCTGCTGGTGCAGCACTTTCCGCAGGCCGGAGTTGCAGCGGCCGGCAACGAGCTGCCCGACCACCCCACGCTGGGCGACTGAGGCCCGCGCCGCGCGATGCGGCGGCCCGCAAACAAAAAAGCCCCGCTCTTTCGAGCGGGGCCGAGTGCGCGGTTTTTAGCGCTTCTTGTGCTTAACGCTTCTGGCGGAACTTGCGCAGTGCGGCGAGCTGGGCCGCCATGACGGCCAGTTCGGACTGGGCCTTGGCCAGGTCGATGTCGCTCTTGGCGTTCTTCACCGCCTCTTCGGCGGCGCGGCGCGCCTCATTGGCCTTTTCTTCGTCGAGGTCCTTGCCGCGGATGGCGGTATCGGACAGGACGGTGACGGCGTTGGGTTGCACCTCGAGGATGCCACCGGCGACGAAGACGAATTCCTCGTTGCCGTCAGCCATCTCGATGCGCACCGAACCAGGACGGATGCGCGTGATCAGCGGGGTGTGGCGGGGGTAGATACCCAGCTCGCCGGCCTCGCCGGGCAGCGCGACGAAGCGGGCCTCGCCCGAGAAGATGGACTCCTCGGCCGAAACCACGTCGACGTGGATGGTGTGGGTGCTATCGACCATGGCTTAGGCCGCCAGCTTCTTGGCCTTCTCGAAGGCTTCGTCGATGGTGCCGACCATGTAGAAGGCCTGCTCGGGCAGGTGGTCGCACTCGCCGGCGGTGATCATCTTGAAGCCGCGGATGGTTTCCTTCAGCGGCACGTACTTGCCGGGCGAGCCGGTGAACACTTCGGCCACGTGGAACGGCTGCGACAGGAAACGCTGGATCTTGCGGGCGCGGGCCACGGCCAGCTTGTCCTCGGGAGCCAGTTCGTCCATGCCCAGAATCGCGATGATGTCGCGCAGTTCCTTGTAGCGCTGCAGCGTGCCCTGCACGGCGCGGGCCACGGAGTAGTGCTCGTCACCGACGACAAGCGGGTCCAGCTGGCGGCTGGTGGAGTCCAGGGGATCCACGGCGGGGTAGATACCCAGGGCGGCGATGTCACGCGACAGCACCACGGTGGAGTCCAGGTGGGCGAAGGTGGTGGCAGGCGACGGGTCGGTCAGGTCGTCCGCGGGCACGTACACGGCCTGGATCGAGGTGATCGAGCCGACCTTGGTGGAGGTGATGCGCTCCTGCAGGCGGCCCATTTCCTCGGCCAGCGTCGGCTGGTAGCCCACGGCGGAAGGCATACGGCCCAGCAGAGCGGACACTTCGGTACCGGCCAGGGTGTAGCGGTAGATGTTGTCCACGAAGAACAGCACGTCACGGCCTTCGTCGCGGAACGACTCGGCGATGGTCAGGCCGGTCAGGGCCACGCGCAGACGGTTGCCCGGGGGCTCGTTCATCTGGCCGTAGACCATGGCCACTTTGGATTCGGCCAGGTTGTCCAGCTTCACGACGCCGGAATCGGCCATCTCGTGATAGAAGTCGTTGCCCTCGCGGGTACGCTCGCCCACACCCGCGAACACCGACAGACCCGAGTGAGCCTTGGCGATGTTGTTGATGAGCTCCATCATGTTCACGGTCTTGCCCACGCCGGCGCCGCCGAACAGACCCACCTTGCCGCCCTTGGCGAACGGGCACACCAGGTCGATCACCTTGATGCCGGTTTCCAGCAGCTCCTGCGAGGGAGACAGCTCGTCGTAGGCCGGGGCCTTGCGGTGGATGGAAGCCGACAGGCTGCCGTCGACGGGACCACGCTCGTCGATGGGGTTGCCCAGCACGTCCATGATGCGGCCCAGGGTGGCCTTGCCGACCGGGACCGTGATGGGGGCGTTGGTGTTGTAGACCATGTTGCCGCGGCGCAGGCCGTCGGACGAACCCAGGGCAATCGTACGCACGATGCCGTCGCCCAGCTGCTGCTGGACTTCCAGGGTCAGGGCCGAGCCGTCCATCTTGAGGGCGTCGTACACCTTGGGCATCTGGTCACGCGGGAACTCCACGTCGACCACGGCGCCGATACATTGAACGATCTTGCCTTGAACTTGAGCCATTCTTTGCTCCAATCGATTTTTAAACTGCGGCCGCGCCGGCCACGATCTCCGAAAGTTCCTTCGTGATCGCCGCTTGACGCGTCTTGTTGTAGACCAGCTTGAGCTCGGCAATCACATTGCCGGCGTTGTCGGTCGCGGCCTTCATCGCCACCATGCGCGCCGATTGCTCGGACGCCATGTTCTCGGCGACAGCCTGGTAGACCAGAGCTTCGACGTAGCGGATCAGCAGCTCGTCGATCACGGTCTTGGCATCAGGCTCGTAGATGTAGTCCCACGCGTGCTGGCCTTCGTCGGCCTGCAGCTTGCTGCCGTCGAGGGGCAGCAGCTGTTCCACCACGGCTTCCTGCTTCATCGTGTTGATGAACTTGGTGTAGCAGAGGTAGACGGCGTTGAGCTTGCCTTCGGCGTACTGGTCCAGCAGGACCTTCACCGGGCCGATCAGCTTGTCGAGGTGCGGCGTGTCACCCAGCTGGGTCACGTGAGCCGACACCTTGGCGCCGATGCGGTTGAGGAAGCCCAGGCCCTTGTTGCCAATGGCCACGGCCTGCGAGTCCACGCCGGCGGCCTGGAGGTCGCGCAGCTTGTTGGTCACCGCGCGCAGCACGTTGGTGTTCATGCCGCCGCACAGGCCCTTGTCCGTCGTCACGACGATGAAGCCGGCCGTCTTGGCCTGGTCATTCACCTCCATGAAGGCGTGGGTGTACTCGGGGTTGGCCTTGCCCAGGTTGGCCGCGACGTTGCGCACCTTGTCGGCGTAAGGCCGGGCCGCACGCATGCGGTCCTGCGCCTTGCGCATCTTGGAGGCGGCGACCATTTCCATGGCCTTGGTGATCTTCTTGGTGTTCTCCACCGATTTGATCTTGCCGCGAATCTCTTTTCCTGCAGCCATGTCGGTCCCCTGGCTTTAGGCGAAGGTCTTCTTGAACGCTTGGATGGCAGCGGTCAGTTCGGCTTCGGCGTCCTTGTCCATGGCCTTGTCGTTCTCGAGCTTGGCCAGCAGGGCAGCGTGCTTGTCCTTCAGGAAGGAATGCAGGCCGGATTCGAAAGCCAGGACCTTCTTCACGTCCAGGTCGTCGAAGTAACCCTTGTTCACCGCGAACAGCGAAGCAGCCATCAGGGAGATGGGCAGCGGCTGGTACTGGGCCTGCTTGAGCAGTTCGGTCACGCGGGCACCGCGGTCCAGCTGCTTGCGGGTGGCTTCGTCCAGGTCGGAAGCGAACTGCGCGAAGGCAGCCAGTTCACGGTACTGGGCCAGGTCGGTACGGATACCGCCGGACAGCGACTTGATCAGCTTGGTCTGGGCAGCACCACCGACGCGCGACACCGAGATACCGGCGTTGATGGCGGGGCGGATACCGGCGTTGAACAGGCTGGTTTCCAGGAAGATCTGGCCGTCGGTGATCGAGATCACGTTGGTCGGAACGAAGGCGGACACGTCGCCGGCTTGCGTCTCGATGATCGGCAGGGCGGTCAGCGAACCGGTCTTGCCCTTGACTTCACCCTTGGTGAAGGCTTCCACGTAGTCGGCGTTCACGCGGGCAGCGCGCTCGAGCAGGCGGGAGTGGAGGTAGAACACGTCGCCGGGGTAGGCTTCGCGGCCCGGGGGACGGCGCAGCAGCAGCGAGACCTGGCGGTAGGCCACGGCCTGCTTGGACAGGTCGTCGTAAATGATCAGGGCGTCCTGGCCGCGGTCGCGGAAGTACTCGCCCATCGTGCAGCCGGAGTAGGCCGACACGTACTGCATGGCGGCGGACTCGGAAGCCGACGCGGCCACGACGATGGTGTAGTCCATCGCACCAGCCTGCTCCAGGGAGCGCACCACGTTCTTGATAGACGAAGCCTTCTGGCCGATCGCGACGTAGATGCAGGTCATGTTTTGACCCTTCTGGTTGATGATCGCGTCGATCGCCACGGCGGTCTTGCCGGTCTGGCGGTCGCCGATGATCAGCTCGCGCTGGCCACGGCCGATCGGCACCATGGAGTCGATGGACTTCAGGCCGGTCTGCACGGGCTGGTCCACGGACTTACGGGCGATCACGCCGGGAGCGACCTTCTCGATCACGTCCGTCATCTTGGCGTTGATCGGGCCCTTGCCGTCGATGGGCTGGCCCAGGGCGTTCACCACGCGGCCGATCAGCTCGGGGCCGACGGGCACTTCCAGGATGCGGCCCGTGCACTTGACGGTGTCGCCTTCGGAGATGTGCTCGTACTCGCCCAGAATCACGGCGCCGACGGAGTCGCGCTCGAGGTTCAGGGCCAGGCCGAAGGTGGGCTCACCCTTGGCGTTGGCGGGGAATTCCAGCATTTCACCGGCCATCACGTCGGACAGGCCGTGGATGCGGGTGATGCCGTCGGCCACCGAGACCACGGTGCCCTGGTTGCGGATGTCGGCGCTGGCGGCCAGGCCCTCGATCCGGCTCTTGATCAGTTCGGAAATTTCAGCGGGATTGAGTTGCATGACTCTTTCCTATACGTCTTGTGTGTTGCGGGCGGCGGGGGCCAATCAGGCCGTCAGCGCGGCTTTCATCTGTTCGAGGCGGGCCTTGACGGAGGTGTCGAGCACCTCGTCACCGACCACCACGCGGATGCCGCCGATGAGGGACGGGTCTTCCTGCACCGAGAGGTTGAGCTTGCGGCCGAACCGCTTCTCGAGCGCGGCGCCGACTTCAGCCAGCTTGGCCGCGTCGATCGCGAAGGCGCTGTACACCACGGCATCGGACGATCCGCCCTGGGCATTCTTGAGGGCCTTGAACTGCGTGGCGATCTCGGGAAGGGCCGCGAGGCGGCCGTTCTCGATGACGGTGCGCAGGAAGTTCTGGCCGGACGCCGGCAGTTGGACCTTGGCCACGCCCGTGATCACGTCGAAGACCTGCTGGTCGGTGACCTTGGGGTTAGCCGCGAAGTCCAGCAGCTGGGCGTTGCCGGCCACGGCGGCCAGCGCATCCAGCCACTGGGCCGTGCCGTTCAGGTCCGCGGAGGCGGCCTTGAACAGCGCCTCGGCATAGGGACGGGCGATGGTGGCGAGTTCAGCCATGGACAGTCCTTCTTACAGCTCGGTCTTCAGGCGGTCGAGCAGGTCAGCGTGCACGCCGGCGTTGACTTCGCGGCGCAGGATCTGCTCGGCGCCCTTGACAGCCAGCGCAGCCACTTGCTCGCGCAGGGCTTCGCGGGCCTTGACGGCCTGCTGGTCGGCTTCGGCCTTGGCGGCGGCAATGATCTTGTTGCCTTCTTCGGTGGCACGGCCTTTGGCTTCGTCGACGATGGCCTGGGCACGACGCTCGGCGTCAGCGCGCAGGGCAGCGACTTCGTTGCGGGCAGTGGCCAGCTCGGACTCGACGCGGCGGTCGGCGGCGGCGAGGTCGGCCTTGGCTTTGTCAGCGGCGGCCAGACCCTCGGCGATCTTGCGGGCGCGCTCATCGAGGGCCGCCGTGATGGGCGGCCAGATGAAGCGCATCGTGAACCACACAAGGATCGCGAAGACGATCGCTTGCAGGAACAGAGTCGCGTTGATGTTCACGGAACGGTCCTTTCCGTCGTGACGGCGCTAGCCGCCAATTACTTCAGGACGAAGGGGTTGGCGAAGGCGAACAGCAGGGCAATGGCCACGCCGATCAGGAAGGCGGCGTCGATCAGGCCGGCCAGAATGAACATCTTGGTCTGCAGCTCGTTCATCAGCTCGGGCTGGCGAGCAGAGGACTCGAGGTACTTGCCGCCCATCAGCGCGATGCCGATCGAAGCGCCGATAGCGCCCAGGCCGACGATGATGCCGCAAGCGAGGGCGACGAGACCGAGGATGTTTTCCATGAGATTGCTCCTAGTTAGAAAAGTGGAAAGAGAAAGGGAGAGAAAAGGGTTGCGAGATCAGTGCGCGTCGTGTGCCTGGCCCACGTAGATCAGGGTCAGCATCATGAAGATGAAGGCCTGCAGCGTGATCACCAGGATGTGGAACAGGGTCCACACGGTGCCGGCGAGCACATGGCCGATGGCCAGGCCGATGCCGGTGCCGGTCATCGCGAAGCCGCCGCCCATGAGGGCGATCAGCATGAACACGAGTTCGCCGGCGAACATGTTGCCGAACAGTCGCATGCCGTGCGAGACCGTCTTGGCGACGAACTCGATGATCTGCATGGCGAGGTTGAACGGCCACAGCGCGGGGTGGGCGCCGAAGGGCGCGGAAATGAGCTCGTGGCCCCAGCCGCCGAGGCCCTTGATCTTGATGTTGTAGAAGAAGCACACCAGCAGGACGCTGGTCGACAGGCCCAGGGTGGTGGACAGGTCGGCCGAGGGCACGACGCGCAGGTAATCCTTGAAGCCCAGGGCCGGGCCGGCGGTGTGCCAGGCGGCGGGCAGCAGGTCGACCGGCAGCATGTCCATGAAGTTCATCAGGAAGATCCAGACGAACACGGTCAGCGCCAGCGGGGAGACGAGCTTGCGGCTCTTCTCGTTGTGGATCACGCCCTTGGCCTGGGTCTCGACCATCTCGGCCAGGATCTCGACGGCAGCCTGGAAGCGGCCCGGCACGCCGGAGGTGGCGCGGCGAGCAGCCATCCACAGGATCAGGCAGCCCACGATGCCCAGCACCACGGAGAAGAACACCGAATCCAGGTTGAAAACGCTGAAGTCGACGATGGAAGTCTGCTTGACACTCTCGAAGGAGAAGTTCTTCTGCAGGTGCTGCAGGTGGTGCTGGATGTATTCACCAGCCGTCGGTCCGTGCTGTTCGGCAGACATCGTTTCAATTTCCGTTTCGTCGCGGGCGGCGCGCAATGACGAGCGCCACCCAGTACATCTTCGTTGCCAGGGCCACACCGGCCAGCAGCGCCAGCCAGTTCAACCCGGGCACCAGTCTCGGCGCGGCCAGCAGCAAGGCGACCGTCAATCCGAGCTTGACCCACTCCCACAACAGGATCATGGCGCCAGCCCCGCGCCGAAGCGCCCGGGCGAACACGCCTGCAGGCACCGCGACAGCGAGGGCTCCGTAGCCCAGGGACCAGCCGATGGCCGCGTTCCCGAACCAGGCACCGGCAGCCAAGGCCGCCAGCAAGCCCACCCCCACCTGAGCACCCACGACAGCCCAGGGTGACACCTGGGAAATCCGGCCACGCAACTCGTTCGCCTGCTCGGCGGTCAAGGGCGTGACGGGCGCCTCCTCGATCGGAGAATCCTGCAAATCTTCAGGAAGCGCGGGCGCAATCTTGTTGGTTTGGCTGCCGCGCACTTGAGCCCCTGAAATTCACAAAGCCTCTGATTATAGGTAGAAACCACGGGGTCTCGGCTAGCGTTTCGCGTCAGGTCCGTTTAAGTTGTGGGAACCTAAGTGTTTTGCAGTCATCGAGGGACACTGGCGCCTCGCACGCTGAATACTTTCCGGACCATGCCCCACCCTGACCGCGATCGCGAACGCAGCCTGGTCTGGCGCATGCGCCATTCCCTGCACCGCAGCATTCCCGCCCGCAGCGAGATCGCGGCCCACCCCTGGCTGCGTCCGGTCGCCGGCCAGCTGCTGGCGCCGCGCCTGTGGCACCTGCAGCACGAGGCGGTGGCGCGGGGCGTGGCCATCGGCCTGTTCTGGGCCTTCGTGATGCCGGTGGCCCAGATCCCGCTGGCGGTGGCCCACTGCGTCTGGTGGCACGCCAACATCCCCCTGGCGATTGCCGCCACCCTGGTCACCAATCCCCTGACCCTGGGCTTCTGGCTGTGGGCGGCCTACCAGGCCGGCGCCTGGTTCGTCGAGGCGCCACCCCTGGTGATGCCCGGCGCCGGCACCGGCCTGCTCGAATGGCTGCAAGCGCTGGGCAAGCCGGTGCTGGTGGGCATGGGCCTGTTCGCCACCACCGGCGCCTTGCTGGCCTACCTGGGCATCCAGTTGGCCTGGCGGGCCGTGGTGGCATGGCGCTGGCGCACCCGCCACGCCGGCCGCAAGGCGCGACAATCCCGGCCATGACTTCTCCCGCCTCCCGCGCCGACTCGCTGATCGAGTACCCCTGCCGCTTCCCCATCAAGGTGATGGGCGCCAAGGTGGAAGGCTTCGTCGCGGCCATCGCCAACATCGCCCTGCAGTTCGATCCCGGCTTCGACGAGACCGGCATCGAACTGCGTGACAGCAAGGGCGGCAACTACCTGGGCATCACCATCACCATCACGGCCACCAGCCGCGAGCAGCTCGACGAGCTGTATCGCACGCTATCCACGCACCCCATGGTCAAGGTGGTGCTCTGAGCGCCGAGCCCTGCGCGGAGGCCGCATGACCCTGCAGGTGCAAGCCCGGGGGCGGGTGGACTACCTGGCCACGTACGAGGCCATGCAGGCCTTCACCGCGGCGCGCGACGCCGCGACGCCCGACCAGCTGTGGATCTGCGAGCACCCGCCGGTGTTCACCCAGGGCCTGGCCGGCCAGGCCGGCCACGTGCTGGCGGCCGGCGACATCCCGGTGGTGCAGACCAACCGGGGCGGCCAGGTGACCTACCACGGCCCCGGCCAGGTGGTGGCCTACCCCCTCATCGACCTGCAGCGCGCGGGCTACTTCGTCAAGGAGTACGTCTACCGGATCGAGGAGGCGGTGATCCGCACCCTGGCGCATTTCGGCGTGACCGGCCTGCGCGTGGCGGGGGCCCCGGGCATCTACGTGAGCCTGTCCGACCCGTTCTCCCACCACCGGCCGGCCGGCCCGCAGCCGGCAGGCGACCCGTTCCGCGGCCTGGGCAAGATCGCCGCCCTGGGCATCAAGGTCAGCCGGCACTGCACCTACCACGGCGTGGCGCTGAACGTGGCCATGGACCTGGAGCCGTTCAACCGCATCAACCCGTGCGGTTATGCGGGCCTGCGGACGGTCGACCTTTCTACAATCGGTGTCGACACCACCTGGAACGAGGCGGCTGCCGTGCTGGGCCAGAAGCTCGGCGCGCTGCTCGCCCCCTGAGAACCCACCATGAGCTCCAACCCCGTCGTGCGCGAAGCGCAAAGCACCGAGAACTACAACGCCTCCGCCAAGCAGAAGGCCGCGGCCAAGCTCTCGCGCATCCCGGTCAAGGTCGAACAGGCCGAAGTGCTGAAGAAGCCGGAGTGGATCCGCGTCAAGGCCGGATCGCCCACGACCCGGTTCTACGAGATCAAGCAGATCCTGCGCGAGAACAAGCTGAACACGGTGTGCGAGGAAGCCTCCTGCCCCAACATCGGCGAGTGCTTCGGCAAGGGCACGGCGACCTTCATGATCATGGGCGACAAGTGCACCCGCCGCTGCCCGTTCTGCGACGTGGGCCATGGCCGCCCCGACCCGCTGGACCCGAACGAGCCGGAGAACCTGGCCAACACCATCGCCAAGCTGAAGCTGAAGTACGTGGTGATCACCAGCGTCGACCGTGACGACCTGCGCGACGGCGGCAGCCAGCACTTCGTGGACTGCATCCGGCGCACCCGCGAGCTCTCGCCCGAGACCACCATCGAGATCCTGGTGCCCGACTTCCGCGGCCGTGACGACCGTGCGCTGGAGATCCTGAAGGCCGCGCCGCCGGACGTGATGAACCACAACCTCGAGACCATCCCGCGCCTGTACAAGGAAGCGCGCCCGGGCTCGGACTACGCCTTCAGCCTGAACCTGCTCAAGAAGTTCAAGGCGCTGCACCCTAACGTGCCGACCAAGAGCGGCCTGATGGTCGGCCTGGGTGAGACGGACGAAGAGATCCTGCAGGTCATGCGCGACATGCGCGCGCACGACATCGACATGCTCACCATCGGCCAGTACCTGGCGCCGACCACCTCGCACCTGCCGGTGCGCCGCTACGTGCACCCGGACACTTTCAAGATGTTCGAGGAAGAGGCCTACAAGATGGGCTTCACCCACGCGGCAGTGGGCGCCATGGTGCGTTCGAGCTATCACGCCGACCAGCAGGCCCACGCCGCCGGCGTGGCCTGACCCCGCCCGGCGGCCCGCCCCTGCGCTGGCCTGAACCTCAACCCGCAGGCCAGGTGTAGACCTCGGCCTCGGGCTCGCCCGCCAGCGCCAGCTGGCGCACCACCTGCCCGGGCAGCACGTTCTCGCGCAGGTCCTTCATCACCTCCCGCGCGCCGCCGAAAGGCGCCAGCAGGTCCACCACCCAGACCTCCTCGCCCGAGCGCCAGTCCGCCGGCGTGAGGCGGTGCGGCAGGCAGCGGAAACGCCGCGCCACCTCGGGCGACAGGCGGGCCCACGACACGAAGGCCACCGGGGTTTCGTCACGCAGGTAGACCTTGGCCTGGTTCAGCATCAGCGGCGGCATGACGCGCCACTCCAGGTCGCTCAGGAGCGCGTGGCGCGTGGTCGGCGCGGCCAGCATCAGCCAGCTCACCGTGCCGAGCAGGGGCACCTTCTTCATGACCTTGGCGGCCTGGGTCCGGGCGAGCGCGGCCAGGGCGTCCAGGGGCTCGCCGTCGGCCGGCGCGGGCGGGAAGGTGGGGGATGCGGTCACGGGCACTCCTAGCGTTCGCGAAGGGACTCCTGCCACCCTCGCAGCAGGGGGCTGAGGAAGTAGTCGACCAGGCGGCGCCGGCCGGTGCGGATCTCGGCCGCCACGTTCATGCCGGGCACGGCCAGCCCCTCGGCGCCGTCGGCGCTGCGCGGCGTGCGCAGGGCATCCAGCCGGATCCGCACGGGATAGGCCGCGCCAAGCGCCGGGTCCTGGAGGGCGTCGGTGCCGACCCAGGTGACCTCGCCGCCGATCGCGCCGTGGCGCGTGAAGTCGAAGGCCTCGAGCTTGCTGGCCACCGGCTGGCCGACCCGCACATGGCCGATGTCGCGATTGAGCACCCGGGCCTCGACCTCGAGGGCGGCCTGCTGCGGCACCACGGTGAGCAGGGCCTGCGCCGGCGTGACGACGCCGCCCTCGGTGGCCACCGCGAGCTGCTGCACCACCCCGTCGATGGGGCTGCGCAGCACCTGCCACTCGCGCCGCTGCCGGGCCTTCACCAGCTCCTGCCCGGTGGCCTCGCGCCGGCGCCGGGCCTCGGCCAGCTCGGTGCGGATGCGCGAACGGAATTCCGCCTCGGCGAGCGCAACCTGGCGGTGCGCCGCCTGCCAGCCAGCCTCGGCCTCGCGCAGGCGGCTGGCCTGCAGGGCGAGGTCGCGCTCATGCTGCTGCGCCTCGAGCCGCGTGTCGATGAGGGCGCCGTCGGAGAGGAAGCCGGTGCGGGCCAGCGACTCGCGCATCTCCAGCCGCCGCCCCACCAGGGGTGCGCTGCGCGCGAGCGCCTCCAGCCCCGAGGCCAGCGTGTCACGCTCGGCCTGCCGGCGCACGGCTTCGGCCTGGAGGGCGTCCACCCGGGCGCGCTGCTCGACGGCGCGCGCGGCCAGCAGGGCCTGCTGGTGCGCGAGGAGGTCCGGCGGCATGCCGGGCAGCCCCGCCAGCGTGGCATGCCCGGCCAGCAGGCCGGCCAGGCGCTCCACGTCAGCCTGCGCCTCCCAGGCCTCGCGCTGCAGGCGCTCGCGGTCGGCGTCGCTGGCGGTGGGGTCGAGCTCGATCAGCACCTCGCCCGCCCGGACGGCCTGGCCGTCGCGCACTGCGATGCGGCGGACCACGCCGCCCTCGGGCGACTGCACGACCTTGCTGCGGCCGGAGGCGATCACGCGCCCTTGCGCGGTGATGACGATGTCGGTGCGGACCCAGCTGGCGTAGGCGAGCGTTGCGGCGAGCAGCGCGCACAGCGTCCACAGCACGAGGCGCGCGCGCAGGAGCGGCGGCTGCGCCTGCAGGGCGATGGCGTCGATGCCGAAGGGGTTGGCCGGCTCACGCATGGAGCGGCTCCAGGGGCGCGGCGCCGGCATCCGGCGCGCCGCGGTCGCTCGCAGCGGCGGAGGCACTCGACGCACTCGACGCACTCGACGCACTCGCAGCGCTCAGGTCGCCTGGCTCGCTGCCGGACACGGCGCGGCCCTGCCCGATCACGACCACGCGGTGCGCCAGCCGCAGCATGGAGGGCCGGTGCGCCACGACGACGACGCTGCGTTGCGCGCTCCAGGCGCGCAGCTGCGCCAGCAGCGCCGCCTCGCCCGCCTCGTCGAGCCAGGCACTGGGCTCGTCAAGCAGGAGTACCGCCGGGTCGGCGGCCAGGGCCCTGGCGATCGCGATGCGCGCCCGCTGCCCGCCGGACAGCCGCGCACCGCGCTCGCCGACCCGCGTGTCGTACCCCTGCGGCAGGCACAGGATGAACTCGTGCGCCCCCGCCGCGCGGGCGGCCTCGACCACGCGCTCCATCGGCAGGCCGGGGGCCGCCGCCGCGATGTTCTCGCGCACCGTGAGGTGGAACAGCACCGGCTCCTGCGGCACCACGGCCACCTGCCGGCGCAGCCAGGCCGGGTCCATCAGGGCGACGTCATGCCCGTCGACGAGGACCCGCCCGGCCTCGGGGGCGTGCAGCCGCTGCAGCAGCCGCAGCACGGTGGTCTTGCCCGCGCCCGATTCGCCGGCGAGGGCGACGATCTCGCCCGGGCGAACCTGCAGGCTGAAGCCGTCCAGCACCCGCGGCAAATGCGGCGCGTAGCGGAACGCCACGGCCTCCAGGCGCAGCTCGCCGCGCAGCGGCGGCGGCAGGCTGGTGCCCAACGCGAGCGCGGGCTCGGGGCGGACCTCCATGACCTGCGCGAGCCGGCGCAGGCTCACCCGCAGCTGCACCGTGTCCTGCCAGAGGGAGGCGAGCTTGAGCACGGGAGCATGGACACGGCTGGCCAGCATGTTGAAGGCGATCAGCCCGCCGACGGTGAGCGTGCCCGCGATCACCTCGCGGGCCCCCAGCCACAGCAGTGCCACGGTGAGCAGGCGCGAGGCCAGGGCCAGCGCCTGCTGCGTTCCCTGCGCCACCTGGCCGGCGTGGAAGGCTGCGCGCACCTGCCGCGCGAGGCGGCGCTCCCAGGCCCGCTGCCAGGCGGGCTCGAGCGCCTGGGACTTGAGGGTCTCGATGGCGCCGATGGCCTCGGTGAGGAAGGCCTGGTTCTCGGCGCCCAGCGCATGGCGGTCGTCCAGCTCACGCCGCAGGCGGGGCGCCAGGCCCCACGAGAGCAACGCGAAGACCGGCAGCGAGGCGGCGACCACCGCCGCGAGGCCCACGCTGTAGTGGGCCATGACCGCGAGGAAGATGAAGACGAACGCCAGGTCCAGCCCGCTGCCCAGTGCGGGGCCGGTGAGGAAGGCCCGCACGTTCTCCAGCTCGCGCAGGCAGGCGGCGGTGTCCGCCGGGCGCCGCCGGTCGAAGTAGGACAACGGCAGGCGCAGCAGGTGCCGGAAGACGCGCGCGCCGAGCGCCACGTCGAGCCGCTGGGCCGTGTGGTTGGACAGGTAGTGACGCAGGAGCGCAAGGACGGCCTCGAAGACGCCCAGGGCCAGCAGGCCCAGGACCAGCACGTCGAGGGTGGACGGGGTGCGCTGGGTGAGCACCTTGTCGATCACCACCTGCAGCACCAGCGGCGTGGCCAGTGCGAGCAGCTGCAGGAACAGCGACGCGAGCAGCACCTCGGCCAGCACGGCGCGGTGCGGGCGCAGGGCCTGCAGGAACCAGCCGAGGCCGAAGCGCGCCGCCCCGGGCGCCTCGCCCGCCAGCTCGCCCGGCGCACGCGGCACGGCCAGCCAGCGGCCGCCCCACAGGGCCGCGAGCGCGTCATCGCCCAGGGCCTGGGGCGCGGCCTCGCCGGCGCACTGCACGAGCCAGCCGCCGGCCGCGGCCGGCGAGGCCAGGAGGAGGCGACCATCCCGCGCCTCGGCGAGCACGGGCATCGGCCCGCGCCGCGCCCGGGAGAGCCGGCCACGGCGCGCCACCGGCTCCAGGCCCAGGGCCTGCAAGGCCAGGGCGGCCTGCGCAAGGCCGAGCGATCCGTCGGCGGCGCCATGCTCGCGCAGCAGCAGGGCGGCGTCGGGGTGCAGGCCGAAGAGGCCGGCGAACAGGCGCAGCACCTCGGCCTGCTGCGCCGCGCCGGCAGCCGGCGGGCGGGCGCTCATGCCGGCCTCCCGGGCGTGGCGCCGGCGGGGTCGTGCAGGGGCAGGAACGGGTCGATGGCGTACACATCGGCATCGCCGGGCAGCGGCGTGAAGGTGAGGGGCGGCGGCTCGGCCGCGGGCGAACTCGCCGCCCACGCCAGGAACACCTGGGCGCGGCGGGCGAGGTCCGCGGCCTCGTCGGCAGCCGCCGCCTGCGCGCCGAGCACCACGTCACCGGCCTGGGTGGTGGAGCCGTCGTCCAGCCGCACCGGGGAGGTGCCCAGGACCGTGTTGCCCTCGCTCGCCCAGGCTTCGCCGCCGCGCGCGAGGGAGATGCCGGCGACCTGCGTGTCCGAGATCGGCGTGAACGCGCCATCGGCCGCGAGCAGGCCGAACTCGGACCAGCGCGCGTCGGCGGCGTCGAACCAGCCGTCGCGGTTGCTGTCGAAGGCACGCAGGCCTTCGAGGTCCGAGGTGGCGCCGGGCTGGTAGCGGGCGAGGCTGATCTCGTCGATGCGGCGGACCGCGCCATCGCGGTCGTGGTCCCAGGCGAGCAGGGCGTCGTCGCCGGCGACCCACCCGATGCGCTCGATGCGGCCGTCACCGCCGAAGTCCGCATAGGCCACCGAATCCGCAGCGCCGACGAGGTCGATGCCGTCACCGGCGAGGTCGACCACCACCGGGCCGCCGTCCGCGCTGCTATCGACGAAGGGGTAGCCGTAGGTGCCGACCGCGAGCGTCATGTGGAACGGGGTGCGGTCGACGCCGTCCGTGGCCACCACGGTGAAGGTGGTCTGCCCGCCCTTCTCGCCGCGCGGGTCGTAGAGCCAGTCGCCCGTGGCGGTGTTCAGCGAGACGCTGCCGCGGTCCGGCGCGCGCGCGAGCTCCCAGGTGATGGGGCCGGGGCCGTCCACGTCCGTCGCGAGGAAGCGGCCGCGGTGCGGGCCCCAGGGGGTGGGCTCCTTGGGTGCGGGGTCGTCGCCGAGGACCACCGGGGCATCGTTGACGGCGTGCACCGTGACACGGGCGGTGGCCTCGGCGCTACCGCCACGGCCGTCGCTGGCGCGGTACAGGAAATCGGCGGGGCCGTGGTAGTCCGGCGCGGGCACGAACCGCACGGTGCGGGCGACGGGGTCGAGCTCGTAGGTCCCCGCGCCGGGGACCTGGGGCGTGATGGCCTCGATGGTGAGGCGTTCGCCGGTGGCCGGCGTGTCCGGGTCGGTGTCGTTGGCCAGCAGCTGGTCGAAGCTGATGAGGACGGTGCCGGGGTCCTCGTTGACGTGGAAGCTGTCGTCCGCGGCGCGGGGCGGGTGGTTGGTGCGCGCGAGGTCGATGCGCACGGTGGCCGCCGCCGTCGCGCCCTCGGCGTCCGCCACGGTGTACGAGAAGCCGGCGGGACCCGCGTAGCCGGGCTCGGGGTCGAAGACCACGCCGGCTTCGGTCAGCGACACCGTTCCGTGCGCGGCGGGGCCGACGCGCACGAGGCGCAGGCCGGTGGGCGTCTCGGCGTCGGTATCGTTGGCCAGCAGGGCCTCGGGCGTGAAGGTGTAGCGGGTGTCCATCACGCCGGTGAACGATTCGCCGGTTGCCGCCGGCGCGTCGTTCACCGGGGCGAGCTCGACCTGCACCTGCCCGTGCGCCGACGCGGTGCCGTCGCTGACGACATAGCGGAAGCCAGCCAGGCCCGCGTACTCGGGGTCGGGCGTGAACTCGATGCGCGGCGTGCCGTCCGGCGCGGCCACCATGCGCACGCTGCCGTGCAGGACGGCGTCGATCGACGTGATGCGCAGGGTGTCGCCGTCGGGATCCCGGTCGTTCGCGAGGAGCAGCCCGGGATCGAACAGGAGCACGGTGTCTTCCTGTGCCGAGACGGCCTCACCCTGGACCACGGGCGCATGGTTCTCAGGTGGCGGTGGCGGTGGCGGTGGCGGAGGCGGAGGCGGAGGCGGAGGCGGTGGTGCCGGTGCCGGTGCCGGTGCCGGTGCTGGTGCTGGTGCCGGCGCTGGTGCTGGTGCCGGCGCTGGTGCTGGTGCCGGCGCTGGTGCTGGTGCTGGTGCTGGTGCTGGTGCTGGTGCTGGTGCTGGTGCTGGTGCTGGTGCTGGTGCTGGTGCCGGTGCCGGTGCTGGTGCCGGTGCCGGTGCCGGTGCTGGTGCTGGTGCCGGTGCTGGTGCCGGTGCTGGTGCCGGTGCTGGTGCGGGAGGCGACGATGGCGCGGGCGCCTGGGCGCGCACCGGCTCGGTCGCCGGATGCGGCACAGCGGGCACCATGCCGGGCCCCAGGGGCTGCGCCTGGAAGGGCGGCGGTACGTCGGCGAGCGGCCACCGGCCCGGTGCAGCGTAGTGAACGATGGCGCCCGGGTCGAAGGGCGCCACCTCATCCGCTCCCCAGGCCCCTGGCCGATCCCGCGCGATCAGCGGCTCGGCCACGGACACCCGCACCAGGCCACCGGGTATCGCCGGCCAGGCCCCGCCGGGGCCGTCGGCGGCATCGGTCGCCGCACCCGCCCCACCGCTGTCCGTGCCCGCCGGGGATCGGAAGATGGCGACATCCGGACGCCCCGCCACCGACAGGGCCGAACCGCCGCCCGACTCCCCGGCCACCGGCATGGCCACGGCCGCCCCGGAGAAGCCCAGCGCCACCGACGCCATGAGCGCCCCCTCCGACGCGAACAGGTCCCCCTGGGCCGCGCGGACCATGCCCGCCGTCACCTCGACGCGGGACTGCGCGAGCGAGGTCGCGGCAGGCCGGCCGGTGAGCCGCGCATCGCCCGGCCGCACCACCGCAGGCTGCCGCCCCCGCGCGTCCTCCCCCTCATGGACACGGGCATCGACTTCGCGCGTGTTGACCGCATGGAAATACGCGTCAACCTGACCTTCGTCGGCTTCGCGCAGTTCGGTGACGCCCACCGCCTCGCCCTGACCCGCCCGCACGAGCCGGCCCTGCGACTCGCCCGTGATGGCGATGAGGCCGGCGGTTTCGCGGCGGCCATCGGACCATTCGAGGACGAGCCCCCCGGGCTGCAGCACGAGGGCCGCCAGGCCGCTGTCGGCCAGCGACACGGTCTCGTCATGCCCGCCGCTGCGGCTGGCGCCATCGCCCTCGAGATCGACCCACAGCCTCAGCGCGTGGAAGGCGGGATCGCGTGCGTCGATGCGGCCATCCCGGTTGGTGTCGAGGCCCTCGGGGTCCGCCCCGATCAGCTCGCGCGGCTGCAGCAGGCCGTCGCCATCGAGGTCCAGGCCGACCAGGGCCTGGCCCGGTGCGGCCCACCGGGTGCGCTCGAGGAAGGCGTCCGCATCCAGGTTGACCAGCACCTCGCGCGCGGGCCCGATGGCCGCGGCGGGCCGCCCCAGCGAGATGACGGTCAGGCCCTGCCGGCTGCCGTCCTCGCTGGCCTCGGGGGCCTGCCAGAGCTCACCGGCGAGCGGCCGCTCGCGCAGCGTCTCCAGGCGCACCTCCAGCGGGACGCCGGCCTGCGCCTGCTCGACCCAGTGCGCCCGCAGCCCCTCCACCTGCCAGTCGGGCGCGAGTGCGTAGTGTTGCGCCAGCCGGGCGAAATCGAGGCCGAGCTGGTAGGCATAGGGCGGGTAGTCGTCCTGCGCGCCGGTCCACAGCGGCCCCTGGGAGAGGGGGCTGTCGTCCCGCCAGCCGCGGCGGCCGAACTCGTCGTAGTACCGCACCTGCTGGCGGCCCTGGTCGTCGACCCAGGTCAGCGAGTACGGCGTGAGGCCTCCCGCCTGGTACATCCCCACGTGCAGCGCGGGCAGGCCGTCGGGGATGAGCGCCCACCCCGGCATCTGGGCGGCGACCTGCTGGGCCAGGCCCTCGGTGAGTTGCGTGAGCATGTCCCTCGCGATGCGCTCGCCGCCGTTTTCACCGGGCGGGCTGGTGAAGGCGAGGGCGCCGTCGTCGGCCCATCCCGCGCAGGCGTCGCCGGTGACGGGAGGCGGGTCCTCGTCGGCGATCAGCGAGAAGCCGATACTGAGCGCGATGGCCATCGGCCCGGCCCAGGCCGATCCGCTGAGGGATCCATACAGGCCGAGGCCGCCGCTGATGATGCCGGCCACGTCGCCGGCCTCGATCGCGAGGGCCAGCTGCAGGCCGGGGATGACGCCGGACACGGCGTCCCCGAGCCCGAGCCAGCCTGCAATCTCGCGGCTGGCCTCCAGCCCGAAGGTGTCGGCCAGGCGGATCGCTCCCAGCGCGATGCGCGCGGCATCGCCTTCCTCCACCGCTTGCCAGAGGGACAGGGCGGCCGACACCGGGTCCAGCGAACCCAGGCCGGAGGCCTCGCCCAGGGCGCCTTGCTGGAGGCCATCGATCTCGCGGTAGACCCCCAGGACCGCCTCGACGCGCTGCGAGTCGTCGAGCGTGGACCACTGGTCCAGGCGCAGGAAGGCCGAGCCGGCGGACAGCCCCGCCCCGGCCCCGGCGAGGGAGGCGTCGGGTAGCGGCGCGCGCGGGTGGGGCTCGGGGGAATCGGCGGGCCGGTCGGAGGGCGGGACGTCGAGGGGATGGGTCGGGCCCTCGATGTCGTCCAGCACCGCGTCGGACTCGAAGGCAGCGGCCGTCACGACCGGCTCCAGGCTCGCGTGGAGCTGGCCGGTGGCATCGGTCACGACGATGCGGCCGGTGGCCGGGTCACGCTCGAGCGTGTCGCCTGGACGGGTGCGCAGGCGCTCCTGGCCCTCCTCGTCGAGGACGACCACGACGCTGGCGCCGTTGCGGTCGGTCACGTTGCGCAGGATGAAGGCCGGGCCGTCGGGGTGGGCGGGATCCTGGGGGACGCGGGTGTCGATGGCGTCACCGGCCGACGAGTCGGGCGGGGTAGGCTGCGGTGATGGGCGCCGGCCCGCAACCCAGTCGTCGACCGTAGGGTCGCCGCGGCCCGCACCCTCAAACAGACGGCCGCCCTCATAGGTCGACCACCGCTCGTTGCCATAGTTGTCGATGGACGCGTCGTGGAGGAAATAGCGGTCTGGATTGGGGCGTAGCCCCTCGGGGATAGGCCCGACCGGGATGCCCTGGGCTTCCAATGTCCCAACTGCCATCTCGAGGGTCACGCCCGATATGCCATCAGGGTTGTAGCCGCCGCCTATGGTGGCATGGACGCCGGGCACCTTGATGACCCGAGCCTCCCCGTCGAACGGCATCAAGACAAAGGAGTAGCGCGGATCATCGGACACCAGCAACAGGGGTGGATTCGCGAGCCCCGGCGGAACGGTCGTGTTGCGTACCCCGTCGGCCTGGAGCACGGGGTCAAAGAAGGTGGCCTGAGCGACGTTCGCGGAGCCGGGAGGAATCAGGCCTTCGATTCCGCGGTCGTGTAACTCGTTGAGGAACACGAGGGCACTGGCTGAGCCACGACTGTAGCCGCTGACGGTGAAGACGATTTCGGCGTCGGGATTCTCGGTGAGGATCTCGGACACGCGTCGACGGACCTCCTCATAGGCGTAGTCCGCGTTGGCATTGACGATCCGTCCTGCATTCATGGGCAACGCATCCCAGACGCTCGGCTCGGTGTAAGGAAGCGCGACACCATTGCCATCGGTGGCACCCGCTGCGTTCAACTGTGCGCCGGGGCCGGGTATGTAGATGGTGTTTTGGATATCCCCCTGCGTTTGCTGCAACTGGGTCAGCAAGAAGATGTTCGTCGGCGATTCGCCCGGCCTGGGAAATTTGCCGTTGTTATGGGTCCCATCGAAATTGACGTTGATGACGATGGCGGAGGACGACGCCGTCTGGTTGACGGGAAATGACTGAGCGGCATTTCGCATCTCCTCGATTTGTCGGACTTGCTCAGCTGAAGCGGCGCGGTAGGGCGTCGTGCCCGTCACACCGATGTAACCCCTGTCCCGAAGGGAGGGGGCCAGGTAGGGCTGGTCGTCAGCGGACATGGGCCTCTACCCGCTCCGGGACGGTGTCCCACTTACTGTCGAAGTCGATGTCCTGCGCCGGTGTCCCCGGGACAGTCGCAACAATATGCTCCTCCCGGACATAGACCGCCGGCCCTACCGTGCCTGGTGGTTTCAGGCGCTCGGCAACAGGCCTCAGGTTGAAGACGATCTGCCACTTGAGTACGAGCCAACCGTCGGCCACAGCGATCGCGAACAGAGGCGGATGGTCACCAGTGGGACCAAAGGTACGGCGCTCTCGCTGGTGCTGCAGGAGAATCTGGCGGGTCTCGGCAAACTCACGCACCAAGCGCCCGACGTCGACGCGCTCTGCGATGAACTGACGACCGTCCTTGAGTTTCCAGCGGACATCCAGCGGGTAAAAGCCTGTGAGGCCGACAATGAATCCGGACCCCTCACCACCCGAAAAGTCTCCCCACGCGCGCTGGCTGTGGGGACTGTAGTTCACTTGTGCGCGGGCGACTTGCCGCTCGAACATCACCCGGTCCTGCGCGACGCCGAAGTTGTAGACCGGATGCCCGCCAGGGATCGCCGATGCTCCCGCCTGCCCCCCTGGCGAAGCGCACCCGACCAGCCACAGCAGCAGCAGAACGCTGCTCCCCCACCGGCCATACCGCACGAGCCGTCTTGCACTGTCCACGCCACGCATCACGCCTCCCCGGCACACGCGCACGCACGCCGACCACGTACTGCCTGCTTGCTTCGTGGACGGCTCCGGGTCATGCCGGCCCAGGGGGCCGGCGGCCTCTGCGGGCGGCCTCGGATGCCATCCTCCCTGGGTCGCCGGGCCCGCGGGCCCGGCGACGGACGAAGGCTCGTCTGCGGGCCATTCTTCCACCCACCGGACCCGGCCCTGGCCGCGGGGATGTCAGATCTGACAGGGCTTATCCTCCCACCCCATGCCCGCCAACCTCCACGCCCTGGGCGCCATCGCGCTCTGGGCCTCGCTGGCCTCGCTCGGCCTGGCGCTCTCGCATGTCCCGCCCTTCCTCCTCACCGGCCTCGCCCTGGTGATCGGCAGCGTCCCGGCCTGGCCGCTCGTGCGCCAGTGGCGGATCCCCCTGCGCACGCTGGCCCTGGGGATCTACGGCCTGTTCGGCTATCACCTCCTGCTGTTCATCGCGCTGCGATTGGCTCCGCCCGTGGAGGCCAACCTGGTGAACTACCTGTGGCCCCTGCTGATCGTGGTGCTGGCCCCGGTATTCCTGCCCGGGATGCGGCTGCGGCCGGCCCATGTGGTCGCCGCCCTGGCGGGCTTCACCGGCGCAGCCATCGCCATCCTCGGCGGCGGGCCCGCCACGGCCGGCAGCAGTTGGTCCTGGGGTTACCTGCCGGCGCTCGGCGCGGCCTTCGCCTGGTCCACTTACTCGCTGTGGACCCGGCGCGTGCCCGCCTTCCCCACCGCGGCGATCGGGCTGTTCGGGCTGGTGTCCGGCCTGCTGTCGCTGGCCTGCCATGCGCTGTTCGAACCCGCGGTCAGCCTGACCACGACCGACTGGGTCCTGGTCACCCTGATGGGCCTGGGCCCGCTGGGCGCCGCGTTCTTCCTCTGGGACAAGGCCCTCAAGCAGGGCGACGCGCGCCAGATCGGCATCCTGAGCTACATCACGCCGCTGGCGTCGACCGTGCTGCTCATGCTGGTGAGCGGCCGGCAGCTCTCCACGAGCATTGCCCTGGCAGCCGCCCTGATCATCGGCGCGGCGATCGCGGGAACCCGCGGGTAGGGGGCATCAGCGGGTGAGGCGGGGCCGCCTCACTCCATCAGCTTGGCCGGCTCCTCGGCCTCGACCACCTCGAGGGCCCAGGGCGCCAGCTTGACGGTGTCGGCCCGCAGCACCTCCTGCTTCACGGCCAGGATCTGCGCCGGGTGCATGGAGAACGAGCGCAGCCCCAGCCCCAGCAGCAGGCGGGTGAAGCTCACGTCGCCCGCCATCTCGCCGCACACGCTCACCGGCTTGCCCTGCGCGCGGCACTCGGCGATGGTGTCGGCCACCAGGCGCAGCACCGCGGGGTGGCACGGGTCGTACAGGTGGGCGACGGATTCGTCGGCACGGTCGATCGCCAGGGTGTACTGGATCAGGTCGTTGGTGCCGATCGAGAGGAAGTCGAAGTACTTGAGGAAGGTCTTGAGCGTGAGCGCCGCGGCCGGGATCTCGATCATCGCGCCCAGGCTCACCGGCCCGTAGGCCACGCCCCGGTTGTCCAGCTCGGCGCGGGCGAAGTCGACCAGCGACAGCGTGTGCCGGATCTCGCTCACGTGCGCCAGCATCGGGATCAGCATGTTCACCTTGCCGTGCGCCGCCGCCCGCAGGATGGCGCGCAGCTGCGTGAGGAACATCGCCGGGTCCGCCAGGCTCCAGCGGATCGCGCGCAGGCCCAGGGCGGGGTTCAGGTGCGCCAGGTCACGCTGCTGCGTGTCGTCCAGCGGCTTGTCGGCGCCCACGTCGATGGTGCGGATGGTCACCGGCAGGCCCTGCATGCCTTCCACGGCGCGGCGGTAGGCCAGGTACTGCTCCTCCTCGTCCGGGAGCTTGCCGTGGCGGCCCATGAACATGAACTCGCTGCGGAACAGGCCCACGCCCACCGCGCCGGCCTCGAGCGCGCCGGCGGCGTCCTCGGGCAGTTCGATGTTGGCCACCAGGTCGACCTTCTGGCCGTCGAGCGTGACGGCGGGGGTGTGCTTGAGGCGCGCGAGGCGGCCGCGTTCGAGTTCGGCCTGGCGCTGCTTGAAGCCGTACTCGGCGAGGATGATGGGCGAGGGGTCGACGATCATCACGCCGGCGTCGCCGTCGATGATGACCCAGTCGTCCTGGCGCACGAGCTGGCTGGCGCTGCGCGCGCCCACAACCGCCGGGATGTCCATGCTGCGCGCGACGATGGCGGTGTGCGAGGTCTTGCCGCCCACGTCCGTCACGAAGCCCGCGAACACCGACTGCTTGAACTGCAGCATGTCCGCCGGGGAGAGGTCGTGCGCGATCAGCACCAGGGGCACGTCCACCGTGCCATCGAGCAGCAGGTCCTGCTGGCGCGGTGCGGTGGCGCGCTTGGCCGGCGGCGCCGCCACCGGCGAGGCCACGCCCTTCATGTACCGCAGGATGCGCTCAGCCACCTGCTCGAGGTCGGCCTTGCGTTCGCGCAGGTAGTCGTCCTCCATCTCGTCGAACTGGCGCGAGAGCGACTCGAGGTGCGTGGTCAGCGCCCACTCGGCGTTGTAGAGGCGGTCGGAAATCCAGTGCTTGACGCCGGCGATGAGGTCCTCGTCCTGCAGCAGCATCAGGTGCACGTCGAGCAGGGCGGAGAGCTCGTGCGGCGCCTCCTTCGGGCCCATGCCCGCGATGGTCTGCTGCAGGCGGTGGAGCTCGTCCACCACCGCGTTGCGGCCGGCGCGGATGCGGGCGATCTCCGCCTCGACCTGGTCCGGCTCGATGAAGTAGTGCGCCACGTCGACCCGGCCGCCCATGAGCACGGCGCGGCCGATGGCAATGCCGCGTGCGACGGGAAGTCCGTGGATCGCGAAGGTCATGGCGTCTCCAGCCCGGTGGCGGGCCTCATTCTCCCTCGCCGAACTTGTCGGCGATCAATGCCAGCAAGGCATCCATGGCCTCCTGCTCACGCTCACCCTCGGTCTCGAGCACGACCTCGGAGCCCAGCCCGGCGGCCAGCATCATCACGCCCATGATGCTCTTGGCGTTGACGCGCCGCTCGCCGCGGGAGATCCACACCTCGCAGGGAAAGCTGCCTGCCAGCTTGGTGAGCTTGGCCGAGGCGCGGGCATGCAGGCCCAGCTTATTGCTGATGGTCGTGGTGGTCCGGGTCATGGGTCGGTCGCTTCTGGTTCTGGGGGGCGGTCACGGTCACCTGCATCACGCCCTGCGTGCCGCCGCTGACGGCACGCGCGACGAGCGAGTCCATCGACTCGTGGCGGTAGCTCACGCTGCGAAGCAGCATCGGCAGGTTCACGCCAGTGACCAGCCGCGAGCGCACGCCATCGACGAGCTTCTGCGCCACGTTGCTCGGGGTGGCGCCGAAGATATCGGTGAGCACGAGCACGCCGGTGACCTGGGGGGAGTGCGTGAGCTGCTCCATCGCGATGCGGGCGGTGGCCAGCGTCTCCTCGGGGGAGAGGTTCGGCTGCACGTCGATCGCGCCGACACCGGCGCCGCAATCCGGGAACACGTGCAGGGCGCACTGCCGCAGCGCGTGCGCCAGGGGCGCGTGGCCGATGATCAGGATCGCGTTCATTGCCGTTGATTATCCTGCCTGCCGGCCACCGACCAGGCCCAGGCCGCGACGCTGGCGACCAGGAACACCGCCATCGCCGCCCGGAAGCTTGGCGGGTCGGCCCAGCCCAGGGCGCGGAAGCCGTCCACCAGAAGGCCGATGCCCCACTGCACGAGGAAGATGCCGGAGAAGATGACCAGGTTGTAGGCCGAGAGCGCGCGCCCGGCCAGCGCCGGCGGGAAGGCCAGGCCGACCGCGGGCTGCGCCAGCGAGGCGAAGGTGGTGCCGGCGCAGAACGCCGCCCAGTGCCAGGCCCCGGCCTCCTCGCCCTGGAGGATGATCGCGACCATCGCCGCAAAGCCCAGGGGCAGGCCGCGGGCGATCAGCCGGTCGGTGGTCCAGCCGCGGGCGAACAGCCAGGGCGTGAGCAGCCCCCAGCCCCAGAACGAGGCCAGCATGCACAGGTTGATGGTGAACAGGCCCGTCGCCGCCTGCGCCGGCGTGTAGCCCGCCACGCGCACCAGCCAGGGCCCGGCCCACAGCGTCTGCATGGCGACCATGCCCCCGTACGTGATCAGGCCCACCGGGACCATGCGCCGGAAGTAGGGGTGGCGCCAGACCTCGCGGTAACTGGTGTCGCCATCGCCGTCCGCGGGCCGGGCGGCCGGCCATGCCGGCACCTTCCAGGCGATCACCACCCAGGCCAGCGCGAGCAACGCCGCCAGGCCCCAGAACAGCGGGCGCCAGCCCACCACCGGCATCAGCCACTGCACCGGCAGCGTCGAGGCCACCATGCCGCTGGAGCCCGTCATGAGCATCCAGGAGTTGGCGCGCATCTGCGCGTGGGGCGTGAGCCAGCGGCGAAAGCCGGTCATGGGCGCCATCAGGCTGGCGCTCAGGCCGACCCCGCACAGCACCCGCGCGGCGAGCAGGCCCGAGAAGCCGGTGGCCAGGGAGAACGCCAGGCAGGCCGCCACGGCCACGGCCATGAAACCGAGCACCACCCGCTTCGGGCCGTGGCGGTCCAGCCAGCGCCCCAGGGGCAGCTGCGTGATCGCGAAGCCGATGAAGTAGCCGCCGGCGAGCAGGCCGAGGTCTCGCGCGTTCAGCGCGAATTCCTGGGTGAGGGTGGGCGCCAGGGTGGCGGTGATCGCGCGCACCAGCGCGGAGAAGAAGTAGGCGAACGCGAAGGCGATGAACACCACCACCGCGTCACGGCGAGACAGGAGCATCCGCGGATTATGGGTGGAGCTTCGGGGCAGAATTCCCCCATGAACTCACTTGACGGCATCCGAGTCCTGGACCTCTCCCGCGTGCTCGCCGGCCCCTGGTGCACCCAGACCCTGGCCGACCTGGGCGCCGACGTGATCAAGATCGAGCGCCCCGGCACCGGCGACGACACCCGCGGCTGGGGCCCGCCCTTCCTGCAGGACACCGAGGGCCGGGACACGCCGGAGTCGGCCTACTACCTGGGCGCCAACCGCAACAAGCGCTCGGTCACCTGCGACATCGCACGTCCCGAGGGCCAGGCCCTGATCCGCGAGCTGGCGGCGCATTGCGACGTGTTCGTCGAGAACTTCAAGGTCGGCGACATGGCCCGCTACGGCCTGGACTACGACAGCCTGCGCGCGATCAACCCGCGCATCGTCTACTGCAGCATCACCGGCTTCGGCCAGGACGGCCCCTACGCCGAGCGCGCCGGCTACGACTACGCGGTCCAGGGCATGGGCGGCCTCATGAGCATCACCGGCGAGCGCGACGACCTCGGCGGCGGCCCCCAGAAGGTGGGCGTGGCCGTGGCCGACCTGTTCACCGGCCTGAATGCCACCGTGGCCATCCTGGCGGCGCTGCGCCACGCCGAGCGCACCGGCGAGGGCCAGCGCGTCGACATGGCCCTGCTGGACACGCAGGTGGCCATGCTCGCCAACCTCGGGGCCAACTACCTGGTCTCGGGCAAGGTGCCGGGACGGGCCGGCAACGCCCACGCCAACATCGTCCCCTACCAGGTGTTCGAGGTCGCGCCCAAGGCCGATGGCTCGGCCGACCACATCATCCTGGCGGTGGGCAATGACGGCCAGTTCGCCAAGTTCTGCGAGGTGGCAGGCTGCGGGGAACTCGCCGCGGACCCGCGGTTCATCCGCAACCAGGACAGGGTGCGCCATCGCGCCACCCTGGTGCCGATGCTCGAGGCGGTGATGAAGACGCGGCCGAAGGCGCAGTGGCTGTCGGCCCTGGAGGCCGCCAAGGTCCCGTGCGGCGCCATCAACAACCTGGCCGAGGTCTTCGACGACCCGCAGGTCAACGCGCGGGCCATGGTCGACACCTGGGCCCACCCGCACCGGCCCGGCTTGCGCCTGGTCGCCAGCCCGATCAAGCTTCGGGGCACGCCCGTGCGCAAGGACCTGCCGCCGCCGCTGCTGGGGCAGCACACGCGGGAGGTGCTGGCCGATGTCCTCGGGCTCGAGGCCGACCGCATCGAGGCGCTGCAACGCGAGCAGGTGATCTGAGAGGGATTCGAATGGCCCACTTCGTCCTCGTCCATGGCGCCTGGCATGGCGGCTGGTGCTGGCAGCGCGTGCTGCAGCAGCTGGCCGCGCAGGGGCACCGCGCCCATGCCGTCACGCTCACCGGCGTGGGCGAGCGCGCCCACCTGCTGTCCCCGGCGATCACGCTGGAAACGCACATCGCCGACATCACCGCCCTCATAGAGGCCGAGGAACTGCGTGACGTGGTGCTGGCGGTGCACTCGTACGCCGGCATGCTCGGCACCGCCGTCGCCGACCGTATGGGCGAGCGGCTGCGCCACCTCGTGTACGTGGACGCGGTCGTACCGCAGCCGGGCGAGATGTGGTGCAGCACGCATTCCGCCGCCACCCGAGAGGCGCGCATCGCCGCGTGCGAGGCCTCGCCCGACTACGCCTTCCCGCCGCCCGACCCCTCGGCCTTCGGCCTGGCCGGCGAGGACCACGCATGGGTGCAGCGCCGCCAGGTGCCGCATCCGGGGCACACGTACACCACGCCGCTGCCTTTCGACGCGGCGCGCGTGGCGCGCACACCACGCACCTTCATCGACTGCACGCGGCCGGCGCTGGCCACCATCGACGCCAGCCGGCAGCGCGTTCGCGACCCGGCTTTCTGGGGCGGCCAGTGGGCGGCCGGCGGCGGCGCACGCATCGTCGAACTCGCCACCGGCCACGACCCCATGGTGAGCGCGCCGCGCGAACTGGCCGACCTGCTGGCCGCCTGCGCCTAGCCAAAAGGTCGCAAACCGATGCGTTTTCTCCTAGAGTGTCAACTGCAGAGATGACACCCGGAGGGGAAGTGAACGACAAGTCGAACGGGACCGGCGCAACGGCGCCCGGCGCCGCCGCCACAGCGGCCCCGGCGGCGCCTGCCCGCGAACCGCTCCAGCCGGTCTCCGGCCCGCAGCTGGCCTCGGCCATCGGGGCCGCGCTGGCCGCCCCCCTGGCCCGCCTCGAACACCTGGCGGCCAGCCTGCGCGCGCGCCGCGACCTGCCCGAGGCCGAACAGGCCGAACTCGACGCGGGCCTGTCCGACATCCACCGCATTGCCATCCAGAGCCAGCAGGTCGGTCGCCTGGCCCACGGGCGCCTGCGCCAGTCGCACGAGAAGCTGGCCCTGCACCAGGCGGTGCATGACATCCTGCTGGAACGCCATGCGGCCTTCCAGGCCCGGGGCATGGAGGTGCGCCAGAGCCTGCGGGCCGTCGAGGTCATCGTCGACGCAGGCCTGCTCGTCGGCCTGCTGGGCGCCGCCACCGATTGGGCCGCGCACCAGGGCTCGCACCTGATGGTGAAGCTGGGGATGCAGAACTGGCCCGAGCACGGCCTGCTGGTGATCAAGGCGGTCGGCGCCGCGGCCGGGCGCGACCCGGACTGCCTCGCCTGGTTCCTCGTGCAGCACTTCGCGCAGGCCATGGAGGTCCGTGTCGACCGCGCCTTCGACGCCGAGTCGGCGCAGCTCACCCTGGAGTTCACCCGGACCGTGCGCAACCTCTCCGGCCTGACCACGCTCGACACCGAGCGCAAGGACAGCGGGCCCGACACCTGGCTGGTCGCCAGCGGCAGCAGCCGTCAGTTCGCGGGATCCCGTGTCCTCCTGGTCACCGACGACCCCGCGCTGCAGCGGGACGTCGCGCGTGTCTGTCAGCGCCTGGACCTGCGACTGGACACCGTGCCCTCGACCAGCAAGGCCACCCGCGCCTGCGAGCTGTCCACCCCACACCTGATCGTCATCGACGAGAACCTGCACGACGCCGACTTCGACCACCTGCATGCCGACCTCCTGCAGCGCAACCTGCGCTTCCCGGTGATCGAGGTGGCGCCGCAGAACAGCGGCTTCGCCATCTCGTCCTGGGACGCATCCAGCACCAGCCGCATCGGCCGCGATTCCATCCGAGAGCGGCTGCCGGAGGCGATCGAGATGGAACTGGGCAAGGCGGCCTGACTCCAAGTCCTACAATTTCGGACTCAGACAGGATCCTGATCGATGAAGACGCGTGTTTGGAGTGCCGCCCTGGTGGCCGTCGTCGTGGCCGCAGCGGCCGCCGTCTACCTGGGCACCGGCCGCTCCGCGGCCCCGGCCTCCACCTTCGTGCTGCTCGATGGCAGCCAGCAGACCACCGCCAGCCTCAAGGGCCAGGTGACGCTGGTCAATTTCTGGGCAACCAGCTGCGTGACCTGCGTGGCCGAGATGCCCGAACTGGTGGCCACCCACGAGAAGTACCGCAGCCGCGGCTACCAGACGCTGGCTGTGGCCATGAGCTACGACCCGCCGGCTTACGTGGTCAACTTCACGCAGAGCCGCAAACTGCCGTTCCAGGTGGCGATCGACAACACCGGCGCCGTGGCCAAGGCCTGGGGCGATGTGGCGCTCACCCCCACCACCTACCTGGTGAACAAGCGCGGCGAGATCGTCAAGCGCTATGTCGGCGCGCCCGACTTCGCCGAGCTGCACAAGCTGATCGAGAAGCTGCTGGCGGAGGCCTGAGCCCCCGCCGCAGGCGCCGAATCAGTTGGCGCGGTAGTTGTCGTGGCAGGCCTTGCAGCTGGCCGCGGTGCTCCCGAACGCGGTCTTGAGGTTGTCCAGATTGTTGGTCTTGGCGGCCGCCGACAGCTTGGCGGTCTCGGCCACCATCTTCTCGGCGTAATCCTTGAACTTGGCCTGCTCCGCCCAGATCTCCGGCTTCGCCTTGGCGGACAGCTTCTCGCTGCCGGGCACGAAGCCGGCCCAGGGCAGGCGGGAGAGTTCGCTGAGCACCTGTGCGTTGTCCTGGGCGACCTTGGCGTCGAAGGGCACCCGGCCATTGGCCATCTGGCCCAGGCGGGTCAGGTGGGTGCCCATCAGGCTCAAGGCGCTCTGGCGGTACTTCACCGCGTCCTCCGGCTTGGCGAACTGGGCGCTGGCGGGGACGGCGGCCAGTGCGGAAACGGCCAGGATCAGGGTCGCGGGGAATTTCATCAGGTCTCCAGTTGGTTGATGGACAAGCGACACAATGTATACATGAATCATGAGACCGTGCGGGTCTGGGACCTGCCCACCCGACTCTTCCACTGGGCCTTGCTCGCCTGCGTGATCGGCCTATTCGTCACCGCCTACGCGCCCGGCAACTGGATCGACTGGCATGCGCGCCTGGGGTTCTCGGTGCTCGCCCTTCTGCTGTTCCGGCTGGTCTGGGGATTCATCGGCGGGCACTGGTCACGCTTCGCGACCTTCCTGCCCAGCCCGGGTCGCATCCTGGCCCACCTGCGCGGGCAGCCCGGCGAGGCGCAGCGGCTGGGGCACAACCCGCTGGGATCACTGTCCGTCCTGGCCATGCTGGCCGTACTCGCCGCCCAGGTCGGCACTGGCCTGGTGGCCGATGACGAGATCGCCTTCACCGGCCCGTTGAACCGCTTCGTCAGCACGGCGAGCGGCCTGGCTGCCACCGCCTGGCACAAGGGCTGGGGCCAGTGGTTGCTCCTGGGTCTCATCGGCCTGCACGTGGCCGCCATCGTCTTCTATGCACGGGCGCGGCGTACCGATCTGGTCGGGCCCATGCTCCATGGGGACAAGCGAGTGGCTGGCCCGGCAATCTCCGCGCGCGATGACCTGGTCGTTCGGCTGTGCGCGCTGGTGGCGTTCACCGCGTGCGGCGCTGGGGTCTACGTGCTGGTAAACCTCCTGCCGCCTGCCTGAGGCCCGCGCTACACTGAGCCTCCCGCATTTCCGACGTTCCGCGGTGGACACCCTCCAGAAAGCAGAGATCCAGCTGATCGCCGCCCACCCGGGCGAGCACCTCGACACCGTCCGCGCCATCTTTCGCGAGTACGCGCAAGGCCTGGGCATCGACCTGTGCTTCCAGGACTTCGAGGGTGAATTGCGCGACCTGCCCGGTGATTACGCGCCGCCGCGCGGCGCGCTGCTCCTGGCTGCGGTGGACGGTGCGATTGCCGGCTGCTGCGCGCTGCGGCCCCTGGATTCGAGCGACTATCCCAACGCCGCCGAGATGAAGCGCCTGTACGTGCGCAAGGCGTTCCGCGGCTTCGGCCTGGGTCGCCGGCTGGCCGAGGCCACGCTCGACGCGGCCCGCCAGGGCGGCTACGCGAGCGTGCTGCTCGACACGCTCAGCGACATGGAGGCCGCGCGCGCCCTCTACGAGGAGCTGGGGTTCGAGGAGATCCCCCCCTACTACCACAACCCCATCGCGGGGGCGCACTACCTCAAGGTCGACCTTTGAGCTGACGGCCGAGGGCTCAGCCCTTGGCCTGGGCCAGCATCGTGGCCGCGTCGCTCACTTCAAACTTGCCCGGCGCCTCGATGTTCAGCGAGACGACCTTGCCGTCCTTGACGAGCATCGAGTAGCGGTTGCTGCGCAGGCCCATGCCGCGCGCGGTGAGGTCCAGCGTCAGGCCGGTGGCCTTGGTGAAGTCGGCGCTGCCGTCACCCAGCATGCGCACCTTGCCGTCGGTCTTCTGGTCACGCGCCCAGGCGCCCATCACGAAGGCGTCGTTCACGCTCACGCACCAGATCTCGTCGACACCCGCGGCCTTGAGCTCGGCGGCCTTCTCGACATAGCCGGGCACATGCTTGGCCGAGCAGGTCGGCGTGAAGGCGCCGGGCAGGCCGAAGATGGCGATGGTCTTGCCGGCGGCGGACTTGGCGACGTCGACCGGGTTGGGGCCGATGCTGCAGCCATTGCCCTCGACTTCCGAGTACTCCTGCAGCGTGGCGCCGGGGAGGGTGTCTCCGACCTTGATCATGGGTGTTGTTCCTTGTGTGTTGTTGAAAAAGAAAAACGGCCCACGATTGTGGGCCGTTTTCAAAGGGCGCGCAGGGCCGGGGTATCAGACCTCGGCGGCCTTCTCGACCAGGCGGGTCGCAACCCAGTTCTTGGTCTTGGAGATCGGGCGGGACTCGGTGATCTCGATGATGTCACCGATGTGGTACTCGCCCTTCTCGTCGTGCGCGTGGTACTTGCTGGACTTGGCAACGATCTTGCCGTACAGCTCGTGCTTCACGCGACGCTCGACCAGGACCGTCACGGTCTTGGCGCGCTTGTCGCTCACCACCTTGCCGATCAGGGTGCGCTTGAGGGAGGTTTTGGCTTCCGTCATGTTCACTCCTTACTTGGCGGATTCCGCACGCTTCTGGGCCAGGATGGTCTTGGCGCGAGCGATATCGCGGCGCGTGGCGCGCAGCGTGGCGGTGTTGTTCAGTTGTTGCGTGGCCTTCTGCATGCGCAGGCCGAAATGGGCCTTTTGCAGATCCTTGACCTCGGCTTCCAGGCCGGCAACGTCCTTCTGGCGCAGTTCAGCAGATTTCGTCATGTCGATGTTCTCCTGAATCAAGCGCCGAGCATGCGGCTGACGAACGTGGTGCGCAGCGGCAGCTTGGCGGCAGCCAGCTTGAACGCTTCGCGAGCGAGTTCCTCGGGGACGCCGACGATCTCGTACAGCACCTTGCCCGGCTGGATCTCAGCCACGTAGTACTCGGGGTTGCCCTTGCCGTTACCCATACGCACTTCAGCAGGCTTCTGGGAGATCGGCTTGTCGGGGAACACACGGATCCAGATGCGGCCGCCACGCTTGACGTGACGGGAGATCGCGCGACGCGCGGCCTCGATCTGGCGGGCCGTCAGGCGGCCACGGTCCGTGGACTTCAGGCCGAAGTCACCGAAGGCCACCGAGTTGCCCCGGGTGGCGATGCCGGTGTTGCGGCCCTTTTGCTCTTTACGGTATTTCCGGCGAGCGGGTTGCAGCATGTTTACTCTCCTTTGCCGTCGGACGCAGCGCCCGGCGCGGCAACCTTGCGGGTCACGCGCTTAACGGCAGATTTCGGTGCATCGGCACCTGCGGTTGCTTCTTGCGGCTTGTCGCTGCCGTCAGCGGGGGCCACGTTGCCGGCGCCGGCACGGCGCGGGCCGCCACGGCGGTCGCCACCGGGGCGCTGGCCGTCACGACGCGGGCCGCGCGGACCGCGACGCTCCTCGCCTTCGGGGCGGGGGGTGCTGTCCAGCGAGGGAGCGTCAGCGCGACCCAGCGTGTCGCCCTTGTAGACCCACACCTTGACGCCGATGACGCCGTAGGTGGTCTTGGCTTCGGAGAAGCCGTAGTCGATGTCGGCGCGCAGGGTGTGCAGCGGCACACGGCCTTCGCGGTACCACTCGGTACGGGCGATCTCGATGCCGTTCAGGCGGCCGGCGGACATGATCTTGATGCCCTGGGCGCCCAGGCGCATCGCGTTCTGCATGGCGCGCTTCATGGCGCGGCGGAACATGATGCGCTTTTCGAGCTGCTGGGTGATGCTGTCGGCGATCAGCTGGGCATCGACTTCGGGCTTGCGCACTTCCTCGATGTTCACTGCGACGGGCACGCCCAGGCGGGTCGAGAGTTCCTTCTTCAGGTTCTCGATGTCCTCGCCCTTCTTGCCGATCACGACGCCCGGACGAGCCGAGAAGATCGTGATGCGGGCGTTCTTGGCAGGGCGCTCGATCAGCACGCGCGACACGGCGGCGTTTTTCAGCTTGGCCTTCAGGTACTCACGCACCTTGATGTCTTCGGCCAGCATGCCGGCGAAGTCACGGTTGTTGGCGTACCAGCGGCTGGCCCAGTTGCGGCTGACCGCAAGGCGGAAGCCGGTCGGATGGATTTTCTGTCCCATGTTCTTCCTAGGCCTTAGTTACCGACGGTCACGTACACATGGCACGTGGGCTTGCTGATGCGGTTGCCGCGACCCTTGGCACGCGCGGTGAAGCGCTTGAGGGTGGCGCCCTGCTCGACGTAGATGGTCTTGACCTTCAGTTCGTCGATGTCGGCACCGTCGTTGTGCTCGGCGTTGGCAATGGCGGACTCCAGAACCTTCTTGACGATCACGGCAGCTTTCTTCTGCGTGAAGTTCAGGATGTTCAGAGCCTGATCCACCTTCTTGCCGCGGATCAGATCAGCGACCAGACGGCCCTTGTCGACCGAAAGACGGACGCCCCGGAGGACTGCACGAGTTTCCATGGTCATTCCTTATTTCTTCTGGACTTTCTTGTCCGCGGGGTGACCCTTGAAGGTACGGGTCAGGGCGAATTCGCCCAGCTTGTGACCCACCATCTGGTCGGTGACGTAGACGGGCACGTGCTGCTTGCCGTTGTGGACGGCGATCGTCAGACCGATGAACTCGGGCAGGATCATGGAGCGACGCGACCAGGTCTTGATCGGCTTCTTGTCCTTGGTGGCCACGGCCTTCTCGACCTTGGCGACCAGGTGATGGTCAACGAACGGACCCTTTTTGAGAGAACGAGTCATTGGCTACCCCTTACTTCTTGCGACGCGACACGATCATGACCTGCGTGCGCTTGTTGTTACGGGTGCGGTAGCCCTTGGTCAGGTTACCCCACGGGTCCACCGGCACGCGGCCTTCGCCGGTACGACCTTCACCACCACCGTGCGGGTGGTCGATCGGGTTCATGGCGGTACCACGGACGGTCGGGCGAATGCCCATGTGACGCTTCACACCGGCCTTGCCGAGCTGGCGCAGGCTGTGCTCTTCGTTGGCGACCTCACCGATGGTGGCGCGGCACTCGATGTGGATCTTGCGCACTTCACCGGAGCGCATGCGAACCTGGGCGTAGATGCCTTCGCGAGCCAGCAGGGTGGCGGAGGCGCCAGCCGAGCGGGCGATCTGCGCGCCCTTGCCGGGTTGCAGCTCGATGCAGTGGATGGTCGAGCCCACCGGGATGTTGCGGATCGGCAGGGTGTTGCCAGCGCGGATCGGGGCTTCCGAACCGGACAGCAGCGTTGCGCCGACTTCCAGGCCACGCGGGGCGATGATGTAGCGACGCTCGCCGTCGGCATAGCACACCAGGGCGATGTGGGCCGTGCGGTTCGGGTCGTACTCGATGCGCTCCACCTTGGCGGGGATGCCATCCTTGTTGCGACGGAAGTCCACCACACGGTAGTGGTGCTTGTGGCCGCCGCCCTTGTGGCGAACGGTGATGTGGCCGTTGTTGTTGCGGCCAGACTTCTGGTGCTGGGGTTCCAGCAGGGGCGCGTAGGCCTCACCCTTGTACAGGTGGTCACGCGTGACCTTGACCACGGCGCGCTGGCCGGGCGAGGTCGGTTTCATCTTGATGACGGCCATGATTAAGCAGCCTCCCCAGAGAGGTTGAGCTCTTGACCCGGCTTGAGCGTCACGTAGGCCTTGCGCACGTTGTCGCGGCGGCCCACCGAGCGGCCGAAGCGCTTGGTCTTGCCTTTGGTGTTCACCACGGAGACGCCGGTGACCTCGACCTTGAACATCAGTTCAACGGCGGCCTTGATCTCGGGCTTGGTGGCGTCTTGCAGCACCTTGAACGTCACAGCATTGGACTTCTCGGCCACGGCGGTCGCCTTCTCGGAGACGATCGGGGCGACGAGGACCTGCATGAGACGGCCTTCATCGAACTTGCGTTCGGCGGGGGTGGGGTTCACACGGCTCATGCGAACATCTCCTTGAGCTTCTCGACGGCGCCCTTGGTCACGAGGACCTTCTTGTAGTGCACCAGCGACAGCGGATCGGCGTAGCGGGGCTCGACAACCAGCACGTTGACCAGGTTGCGCGAGGCCAGGTACAGGTTCTCGTCCACTTCCTCGGCGATGACCAGGACGGAGTCCAGGTTCATGGCCTTGAACTTGGCAGCCAGCGGCTTGGTCTTGGGCGAGTCCACCTTGATGGAGTCGACCACGGCCAGACGGCCTTCACGGGCCAGCTGGGAGAAGATGGAGGCCATGCCGGCGCGGTACATCTTCTTGTTGATCTTCTGGGTGAAGTTCTCTTCCGGGCTGTTCGGGAAGATGCGGCCGCCGCCACGCCACAGGGGCGAGGAGGTCATACCGGCGCGGGCGCGGCCGGTGCCCTTCTGCTTGAACGGCTTCTTGGTCGAGTGCTTGACCTGCTCGCGGTCCTTCTGGGCGCGGGTGCCTTGACGGGCATTGGCCTGGTAGGCGACGACGATCTGGTGAACCAGGTCTTCGTTGTACTCGCGGCCGAACACGGTCTCGGGGGCGTCAAACTTGGACGCGGCCTGGCCCTGGTCGTTCAGGAGTTCGAGTTGCATTACTGGGCTCCCTTGACCTTGGCCTTCACGGCCGGACGCACGGTGACGAAGCCGCCCTTGGAGCCGGGAATGGCACCCTTGATCAGCAGCAGCTGACGGGCTTCGTCGATGCGGATCACGTCCAGGTTCTGGGTGGTGACGGTCACGTCGCCCAGGTGGCCGGACATCTTCTTGCCGGGGAACACGCGGCCCGGATCCTGGGCCATCGAGATCGAGCCCGGGACGTTGTGCGAGCGGCTGTTACCGTGCGAGGCGCGCTGCGAAGCGAAGTTGTGACGCTTGATCGTGCCGGCGAAGCCCTTACCGATCGAGGTGCCCTGCACGTCGACCTTCTGGCCCACGGCGAACACGTCGGCAGCAGGCACCACGGCGCCAGCGGCGTACTTGGCGGCGGCTTCGGCGGTGACGCGGAATTCCTGGACGATCTCACCGGCTTCGACACCCGCCTTGGCGAGGTGGCCGGCTTGCGGCTTGGTCACGCGCGAAGCTTTGCGCGAACCGAACGTGACCTGCAGGGCCACATAGCCGTCGTTCTCTTGGGTCTTGACCTGGGTCACACGGTTGTTGGACACGTCCACCACCGTGACGGGCACTGCGTCCCCGTCATCGGTGAACAGGCGCATCATGCCCACCTTGCGGCCCAGCAACCCGAGGGAGTTGCTCTGACTCATGTTTGTTACTCCGTTGCTTCCGCCGCAGCCGCTTCAATTGGCTTCTGCGTTTGACGTCCCCAGTCGCAAAAAGCGGTGGAAACGGCGAAAGAAGGTTAATGAAAGCCCCACCCAAAATGGGCGGAGCCACAAATTATAGCCCGCCCTCACCATTGCTGGCAAGGGCGGGCCTCAAGAGAAGCAGTTGGTATTACTGCAGCTTGATTTCGACGTCGACGCCGGCCGGCAGGTCCAGCTTCATCAGGGCGTCAACCGTCTTGTCGGTCGGGTCGACGATGTCCATCAGGCGCTGGTGCGTGCGGATCTCGAACTGGTCGCGCGACGACTTGTTGACGTGCGGCGAACGCAGGATGTCGAAGCGCTTCATGCGGGTCGGCAGGGGCACGGGGCCCTTGACGATCGCGCCGGTGCGCTTGGCGGTGTCGACGATCTCGGCGGCAGACTGGTCGATCAGCTTGTAATCGAAGGCCTTGAGGCGGATACGGATCTTTTGCTGGGCCATCTGATTACTCCATGATCTTGGCAACGACGCCGGCGCCGACGGTCTTACCGCCTTCGCGGATGGCGAAGCGCAGACCTTCTTCCATGGCGATCGGGGCGATCAGCTTGACGGTGATCGTCACGTTGTCGCCAGGCATGACCATTTCCTTGTCCTTCGGCAGCTCGATCGCGCCGGTCACGTCCGTGGTACGGAAGTAGAACTGCGGACGGTAGTTGTTGAAGAACGGCGTGTGACGGCCACCTTCGTCCTTGGACAGCACGTACACCTCGGCGGTGAAGTGCGTGTGCGGCTTGATGGAGCCGGGCTTGCACAGCACCTGGCCGCGCTCGACTTCTTCACGCTTGGTGCCGCGCAACAGGATACCCACGTTGTCGCCAGCCTGGCCCTGGTCCAGCAGCTTGCGGAACATTTCCACGCCCGTGCAGGTGGTCTTCAGGGTCGGCTTGATACCGACGATCTCGATTTCCTCGCCGACCTTGATGATGCCGCGCTCGACGCGACCGGTCACCACGGTGCCGCGGCCAGAGATCGAGAACACGTCTTCCACCGGCATCAGGAACGCGCCGTCAACCGCACGCTCAGGCGTGGGGATGTAGGAGTCCAGGGCCTCGGCCAGCTTCAGGATCGCGCCTTCGCCCAGCTCGCCCTTGTCGCCTTCCATCGCCAGCTTGGCCGAACCCTTGATGATCGGGGTGTCGTCGCCAGGGAAGTCGTACTTGGACAGCAGCTCGCGCACTTCCATCTCCACCAGCTCGAGCAGCTCGGCGTCGTCGACCATGTCGCACTTGTTCAGGAAGACGATGATGTAGGGCACGCCCACCTGGCGGGCCAGCAGGATGTGCTCACGGGTCTGGGGCATCGGGCCGTCAGCGGCCGAGCACACCAGGATGGCGCCGTCCATCTGGGCAGCGCCGGTGATCATGTTCTTGACGTAGTCGGCGTGGCCAGGGCAGTCCACGTGGGCGTAGTGGCGGTTGGCCGTCTCGTACTCGACGTGGGCGGTGTTGATCGTGATGCCGCGAGCCTTCTCTTCCGGGGCCGCATCGATCTGGTCGTAGGCCTTGGCTTCGCCGCCGAACTTGGTGGCCAGCACGGTGGTGATCGCCGCCGTCAGGGTGGTCTTGCCGTGGTCCACGTGGCCAATGGTGCCCACGTTCACGTGCGGCTTGGTCCGCTCGAATTTACCTTTTGCCATTTTCAAAAACTCCAAAGAGCAACGCCCGTGTACAGGTTTTAGGTCTGCACCGCATTGCTGGATCCCACGCCACGGGCAACGTGGGGCATGCGGTCGCAGACCGGCTGAAAATCAGCGCTGGTTTACTTGGCGCGAGCCGCGACGATCGCGTCGGCCACGTTCTTCGGAGCTTCGGCGTAGTGCTTGAACTCCATCGTGTACGTGGCACGGCCCTGCGACATCGAACGCAGCGTGGTCGAGTAGCCGAACATTTCGGACAGCGGGACCTCGGCCTTGATGGCCTTGCCGCCGCCGACCATGTCGTCCATGCCCTGGACCATGCCACGGCGGGAGGACAGGTCGCCCATCACGTTGCCGGCGTAGTCCTCGGGCGTCTCGACTTCCACGGCCATCATGGGCTCGAGGATGACGGGGTTGGCCTTCTTGGCGGCTTCCTTGAAACCGAAGATGGCGGCCATCTTGAACGCCTGCTCGGACGAGTCCACGTCGTGGTACGAACCGAAGGTCAGGGTGACCTTGACGTCAACGACGGGGTAGCCGGCCAGCACGCCGGAGTTCAGGGCTTCGATCACGCCCTTTTCCACCGCCGGGATGTACTCGCGAGGCACCACGCCGCCCTTGATGGCGTCGACGAATTCGAAGCCCTTGCCGGCTTCCTGCGGCTCGAGCGTGAACACGACGTGACCGTACTGGCCCTTGCCGCCGGACTGGCGAACGAACTTGCCTTCGACGTCGGTGACCTGCTTGCGCACGGTTTCGCGGTACGCCACCTGGGGCTTGCCCACGTTGGCTTCCACGCCGAACTCGCGCTTCATGCGGTCGACGATGATTTCGAGGTGCAGTTCGCCCATGCCGCCGATGATGGTCTGGCCGGACTCTTCGTCGGTCTGCACGCGGAAGGACGGGTCTTCAGCGGCCAGGCGGGACAGGGCGATGCCCATCTTCTCCTGGTCGGCCTTGGACTTGGGCTCCACGGCCTGGCGGATCACCGGCTCGGGGAAGACCATGCGCTCCAGGGTCACGACGGATTCCGGATCGCACAGGGTTTCACCGGTGGTGACGTCCTTCAGGCCCACGCAGGCGGCGATGTCGCCGGCGCGGATCTCGTCCACTTCCTGGCGGTTGTTCGCGTGCATCTGCACGATACGGCCGATACGCTCCTTCTTGCCGCGCACCGAGTTGTACACGGTGTCGCCCTTGGACAGCACGCCGGAGTACACGCGCACGAACGTCAGCTGGCCCACGAACGGGTCGGTCATCAGCTTGAACGCCAGGGCGGAGAACTTCTCGTTGTCGTCGGCCTTGCGGCTGGTGGGCTGCTCGTCTTCGTCCGTGCCGGCCACCGGGGGGATGTCCACCGGGGAGGGCAGGAAGTCGATCACGGCGTCCAGCATGCGCTGCACACCCTTGTTCTTGAAGGCGGTGCCGCACAGCATCGGCTGGATCTCGGTCGCGATCGTGCGGGTGCGGATGCCCAGCTTGATCTCTTCCTCGGAGAGGTCGCCCTCTTCCAGGTACTTGTTCATCAGGTCTTCGCTGGCCTCGGCAGCCGCTTCAACCATCTTCTCGCGCCATTCCTTCGCGGACTCGACCAGGTCGGCCGGGATGTCCTCGTAGTTGAACTTCATGCCCTGGGAGGCTTCGTCCCAGATGATGGCCTTCATCTTGAGCAGGTCGACCACGCCCTTGAAGTTTTCCTCGGCACCGATCGGGATCACGATCGGCACGGGGTTGGCCTTCAGGCGCAGGCGCATCTGGTCATAGACCTTGAAGAAGTTGGCGCCGGTACGGTCCATCTTGTTGACGAACGCGAGGCGGGGCACCTTGTACTTGTTGGCCTGGCGCCAGACGGTTTCCGACTGGGGCTGCACGCCACCCACGGCGCAGTACACCATGCAGGCGCCGTCCAGCACGCGCATGGAACGCTCCACCTCGATGGTGAAGTCCACGTGGCCGGGGGTGTCGATGATGTTGAAGCGGTGCTCGGGGTAGGACAGGTCCATGCCCTTCCAGAAGCAGGTCGTGGCGGCGGACGTGATCGTGATGCCGCGCTCCTGCTCCTGCTCCATCCAGTCCATGGTGGCGGCGCCGTCGTGCACTTCGCCGATCTTGTGGTTCACGCCGGTGTAGAACAGGATGCGCTCGGTGGTCGTGGTCTTGCCGGCGTCGATGTGCGCGGAGATGCCGATGTTGCGATAGCGCTCGATGGGCGTATTGCGGGCCATGATGAATCTCTTTCGGTTGAAACGGATTCGGGCCCGCTCGTGGCGGGCCCGTCATCCAGGGGAGGAATTGCTTAGAAGCGGAAGTGGCTGAAGGCCTTGTTGGCCTCGGCCATGCGGTGAACCTCGTCACGCTTCTTCATGGCACCACCGCGGCCTTCGGTGGCTTCCATCAGCTCGTTGGCCAGGCGCTGGGCCATCGACTTCTCGCCACGCTTCTTGGCGGCTTCCTTGAGCCAGCGCATGGACAGGGCCAGGCGACGCACCGGGCGCACTTCGACGGGCACCTGGTAGTTGGCGCCGCCGACGCGGCGGGACTTCACTTCCACCATCGGCTTGATGTTGTTGATGGCGGTGGTGAAGACTTCCAGCGGGTCCTTGCCCGGCTGCTTCTTCTCGATCTGCTCGAGTGCGCCATAGACGATGCGCTCGGCGACCGCCTTCTTGCCGCCTTGCATGATCACGTTCATGAACTTGGCGAGCTCGACATTGCCGAACTTGGGATCCGGCAGGATTTCACGTTTAGGGACTTCGCGACGACGTGGCATTTCTTACCTCTTCAATTGCTTCAGTTGGCGCACCCTTCCGGGATTGCCGCGAGAGCCATCAGGACCCTCACTTACTCGACCCGCAGGCGACATGCCTGTTTGGGGTCACTACGCCGGACCAGCCTGCCAAGGCGGCTCCAGCACCGATGAACGAATGACCGCTTAGGCCTTCTTCGGGCGCTTGGCGCCGTACTTGGAGCGGGCCTGCTTGCGATCCTTCACGCCTTGCAGGTCCAGCGAACCGCGGACGATGTGGTAACGCACACCGGGCAGGTCCTTGACACGGCCGCCGCGCACGAGCACCACGGAGTGTTCCTGCAGGTTGTGGCCTTCACCGCCGATGTAGGAGATGACCTCGAAGCCGTTGGTCAGGCGCACCTTGGCGACCTTACGCAGCGCGGAGTTCGGCTTCTTGGGGGTCGTGGTGTACACGCGGGTGCACACGCCACGACGCTGGGGGCTGTTTTGCATCGCGGGGCTCTTGGATTTGGTCTTTTCGACCTCCCGGCCCTGACGCACGAGTTGGTTGATGGTTGGCATTAAACGTCCCTAAACGTCTTCAAACAATCTGCCGGTACGCCAGGCCCCAGCAGGGACCGAAACGCATGCGCCCCGGCTCCAGCAGGAGCAAAAGCGCAAACACGGCAGGCACAAATTCCCCGCCCCAATAGCGGGAAAGCCCTCCAGTATATCCCGCGGCCCCGCCAGAGGCAAACCTGGCGCGGCCAGCGGGCCGGAGTTAAACTTTTCGTATTACTTGATCCAGAGGCGCACGGCGTCCCAGGCGCGGCCCAGCACGCCGGCCTGGGGCACGGCCTCCAGGGCCACGAGGGGCACGTCCACCACCGGTTGGTCAGCGGCCGAAACCTTCAGCACACCCACCGCCTGGCCACGGGCCAGGGGCGCCACCAGGGGATCGGGACGCACGACCTGCGTCTTGATCCGGGCCGCCATGCCCGCGGGCACGGCCACCACGATGGGCTGCGGGCGGCCGAGCTTGGCCTTGCCCTCGGTCCCCTTCCAGACATCGGGGGTGACCACGGCCTGGTTGGCATCGAACAGCTTGACCGCCTCGTAGGCGGTGTAGCCCCAGTTCAGGAGCTTCTGCGACTCGCCGGCCCGGGCGTTCTCGTTGGCCGCGCCCAGCACGATGGACAGCAGGCGGCGGCTGCCCACGTTCGGGAAGTCGCGCCTGGCGGTGGCGATCAGGCAGTAGCCCGCGGCGTCCGTGTGGCCGGTCTTGAGGCCGTCCACCGTCGGGTCGCGGAACAGGAGCATGTTCCGGTTGGTGTCGTTGGTCGCCGGCGTGCCCGGGTAGTGGTACTTCTTGATGGCGTAGTAGCCCACGTACTCCGGAAAGTCCTGCATCAGGCGGGTGGCCAGGATGCTCAGGTCGCGCGCGGTGGTGATGTGGCCGGCGGCGGTCAGGCCCTCGGGGTTGCGGTAGCTGGTGCCCTTCATGCCCAGGGC
The DNA here is from genome assembly GCF_052600055.1 of Ramlibacter sp. MAHUQ-53. NCBI lineage: Bacteria > Pseudomonadati > Pseudomonadota > Betaproteobacteria > Burkholderiales > Comamonadaceae > Ramlibacter > Ramlibacter sp. MAHUQ-53. The sequence goes on along the minus strand of NZ_JBQWTS010000005.1, from coordinate 117,531 downwards.
CTTGGCCTGGTCGTTCATCAGCTGGACGAAGCGCTCGACGCTGCCGCCCACGGCCTCGGCCAGGAGCACCGTGGCGTCATTGCCGGACTGGACGATCATGCCCTTGATCAGGTCCTCCACCGGCACCTGCATCTTGGGGTCGATGAACATGCGCGAACCCGGCATCTTCCAGGCGCGCTCGCTCACCGGCAGGGTCTGGGTCAGGGTCAGCTTCTTGGCCTTGAGCGCGTCGAAGACCAGGTAGGCCGTCATCAGCTTGGTCAGCGAGGCGGGCTCGACCGGCGAGTCGATGTCGCGGCCCACCAGGACCTGGTTGGCGGTGATGTCCACCAGCAGGTAGCTGCGGGCGGCGATCTCGGGCGGTTGCGGGGTCTGGGCCTGGGCGGCCAGGCAGCACAGGGCGAGCAGGGGCGCGGCCAGCGCCCGGAGGAATCGGTTCATGCGGTCGAAGCGGGGAAATCGAACGGTCAGCGCAGGTGGCGGGCCACCAGGCTCTTCAGCAGCGGTAATTGTCCGTGAAAGAAGTGCTCCACCCCGGGGATCACGGTAACGGGGAGCAACTGCGGGCGCGCCCAGTCCATCACGGCGGACAGGGGCACGGTGTCGTCCTGCTCGCCGTGGACCACCAGGGTGCGCTCATGCAGGTCGACAGGCACGGCGGCCGGCGCCGAGCGCACCACCGAGGTCCCCACGAGCACGAGGCGCTCGATGGCGCGCTGCGGCCACAGGTTCGCGACCACATGGGTGGTGACGAAGCCGCCGAAGGAGAAGCCGGCCAGGGCCAGCGGTCCCTCGGGCGCCACCTGGCCAACCAGGCCCAGCATGTCCTGCGCCTCGCCCAGGCCCTCGTCGTGCGCGCCTTCGCTGGCGCCCACGCCGCGGAAGTTGAAGCGGATGGCGGTCCACCCGGTCTGCACGAATGCGCGGGCCAGGGTCTGGACGACCTTGTTGTCCATGGTGCCGCCGAACAGCGGGTGCGGGTGGGCGATGACCGCCGTGCCGCGCGGCGCCATACCCTCCGCGGGATCGTCGCGCAGCGCCTCGATCACGCCGGCGGCGCCGGTGAAGCGCAGCTTCTGGGTACGCGGGTTCATGGGGTCAGCGCCCCAGGTGGGGCGGGGCGATCAGGCGCTCGACCACCTTGCCGTTCTTCAGGTGGGACTCGACGATCTCGTCGATGTCCGCGGCGTCGACATACGTGTACCAGACCGCCTCGGGGTAGACCACGGCCACGGGGCCCGCGGCGCAGCGGTCCAGGCAGCCGGCCTTGTTCACGCGCACCTTGCCCGGGCCGGCCAGGCCCGCTTGCTTCACCTTGGCCTTGCAATGGTCGAAGGCCTCCTGGGCCTTGTAGTTCGCGCAGCAGTCCTCGCCGTTGGCGCGCTGGTTCAGGCAGAAGAAGACGTGGTGCTTGTAGTAGGAGGAGGTCGGCTGGGTCATGCCGGGAATTCTAGGTGGCCCTCTCCGATCGGGAGGCCCGCAGCACCACGTACGCGATCACGGCATAGGGCCACAGCCACCCGAGCCACTGGGCCAGCCCGTTGAAACGGATGAAGCGCCCCTGCTCCCAGGCCTGGAGCGTGAGGCTGAAATAGGCGCTGGCCGGCGCCTGGTTCAACAGGCTCAGGTGCACCACGGATGCCAGCAGCACCAGCGCCGCGCAGCCCCGGCGCGGCACCGGAACGAGCAGCAGCGACAGCACCAGCCCGCCCACGAGCCCCAGCCGTACGGGCAGGGACAGCCAGGCCCAGGCATTCGCCGGCCCCCAGCTCAGGGCCGCCGACAGCGCCGAGGCGCCGAGGCCTGCCAGCAAGGTGGCAACGGCGAAGGCAGCGCGGCGCGGCAGTGACCGCATCACCGAATACCCCAGGAGGCAGGGAATCACCAGGCCGAGCGCGACGCACACCAGTTCGCTGCCCGGGACCAGGGGCTGCAGTTCCACGTCGCGCACGGGCAGCCACTCCAGGAACGGGGTGTCCATCAGCCAGTCGGTCAGCGCGATCTCGAGGCGCTCGAACACCTGCCCCAGTCCCAGGGGCACCGAAGCGGGGAATAGCAAGGCGAACGGCCACAGCGCAAGCAGGACCAGGGCGCCGCGCGACTCGTCGACGAACCAGCGCTGGCGGAAGCGGTGCCAGTGGTCGATCGCCCCGAACCGCTCCAGGCCCGCGGCCAGCACCCCGCCGAAGGCCACGCCGAGCACGTTCAGGGCGAAGTCCAGGTTGGACGGCACGCGCGCCGGCAGGTAGGTCTGCAGGGCCTCCATGGCGAACGACAGCGCGGCTCCCGCGAGGACGGCCAGGCCGATGGTGCGCCCCACCGCCCGCACGGCCGTGGTCCGCAGGCCCGCCAGGGCCAGCAGGAAGCCCAGGGGGGCATATCCGGCCACGTTGGCCGCGAGGTCGAACCTCGTCCAGTAGCGGGGCCAGGGGCTGGCGAGGAAGGCCCAGGGCGCGATGCCCTGGTCGCGCCAGCCGTCGAAGGGGTAGAGGCTGGCATAGACGATCAGCGCCGCATACGCCTGGGCCAGGGGCCAGGCGGACGTCTTGTGCGCAGCCATTGTGGCGACCGGGTCAGAACGGCTTGACTACCACCAGCACCACGCCCGCCACCAGCAGCAGCACCGGCACCTCGTTGAACCAGCGGTACCAGACATGGCTGCGGTGATTCCGGTCCGCCTCGAAGCGGCGCAGGATCGCGCCGCAGGCATGGTGGTAACCCAGGAGGGCGACCACGACCGCCAGCTTCGCGTGCATCCAGCCATTGCCCGGGCCGCGGCCGATGCCGTACCCGAGCCACAGCCACAGTCCCAGGGCGACGGCGGGCACCGCCAGCAGCGTCATGAACCGCATCAGCTTGCGCGCCATCAGCAGCAGGCGGTCGCGTTCAGCCGAGGCGCCCGGGCCGACCATGGCCAAATTGACAAATATTCGCGGCAGGTAGAAGAGACCGGCGAACCAGCTGGCGACGAAAACGATGTGGAAGGCTTTGACCCAGAGCATGGGGCCGAGTGTAGTGAGGCCGGCGCGGTCAAAAAAAACCCCGGCGCACAGCCGGGGTGGGAAGCCTTGTTGCTGTCACACATTAAGGCACCCGCTCAGGGAGGAAAAGCGGGGAGCGGCAAGCCGCCCGGGTCGAAATTTATCAGGGGGTCTATGGCGTTTCAAGCGCCATAGGGAGGAATTACCCGGAGATATCGGCAGAAAAGGCGCCCAAACCAAACCATAACTATTCATTCGGAAGGGCCTGGGCAGGCCGCCGCAGCCATGCGGCACAATTTTGCAATGACCCTGCACGCACCCTTCCCCCTGGGCCGCCCCCGCCGCCTGCGCCGCGATGAGTTCACCCGCAACCTGGTGCGCGAGCACCGGCTCTCGCCGCACGACCTGATCTACCCGGTGTTCGTGCAGGAAGGCAGCAACCGGCGTGACCCGGTGCCGTCGATGCCCGGCGTCGAGCGCCTGAGTCTGGACCTGCTGCTGCCGGTGGCCGAGGAGTGCGTGGCCCTGGGCATTCCGGTGATGGCCCTGTTCCCGGTAATCGACCCGTCCCTCAAGACGCCCGATGGCGCCGAGGCCTTCAACCCCGACGGACTGGTGCCGCGCGTCGTCGGCGAGTTGAAGAAGCGCTTTCCCGAGCTGGGCGTGATGACCGATGTCGCGCTCGACCCCTACACCAGCCACGGCCAGGACGGCCTGCTGGACGACACCGGCTACATCCTGAATGACGAAACCGTCGCCGTCCTCACGCGCCAGGCGCTGGCACAGGCCGAGGCCGGCGTGGACATCGTGGCCCCGAGCGACATGATGGACGGGCGCATCGCCTCGATCCGCCAGGCACTGGAGCAGGCCGGCCGCATCCATACGCGCATCATGGCCTACAGCGCCAAGTACGCCAGCGCGTTCTACGGCCCGTTCCGTGATGCGGTGGGCTCGGCCGCCAACCTCGGCAAGAGCAACAAGAAGGTCTACCAGATGGACCCGGCCAACACCGACGAGGCGCTGCGCGAGGTGGCCATGGACATCGCCGAGGGCGCCGACATGGTGATGGTCAAGCCCGGCATGCCGTACCTCGACGTGGTGCGCCGCGTGAAGGACGAATTCCGCGTGCCGACCTTCGCCTACCAGGTCTCGGGCGAGTACGCCATGCTCAAGGCCGCGGCGCAGAACGGCTGGCTGGATCACGACGCGGTGATGATGGAAAGCCTGCTGGCCTTCAAGCGCGCCGGCGCCGACGGCGTGCTGACCTACTTCGCGCGTGACGCCGCGCGACTGCTGCGGGCCTGACGCCGCCATGCGGATCGTCGAGTTCACCGAAGGCACGCTGCGCTTCCTGGACTCGGCGCCGCAGCAGCCGCCGTCGAGCGGCTTCCTCTGGGTCTACCTCGATCGCGAGGCGCTGCCGCAGCGGCTGGCCGAGCTGCAGGCGCTCACGCAGCGCCTGGGCGGCTCGACGCTGCTGGACCTGCACGTGAAGGACCTGGGCAACGCGGACCACCCGTCCAACTACGACTACACCTCGATCTACGACCTGGTGATATTCCGCCGCCTGGCCAGCCCCGAGGAGGTCGATGCCGACCTGCGTGGCGCCGCCATGCATACCGGGCCGGCGCAGGCCCTCGCCAGTTTCCGCCGCATCCGCACGCGGGCCATGGGCTTCGCCGTGTTCGACCGGCTGCTGGTGACGGTCCACCCAGCGGGCTGCATGACCGCGCGCACCTTCATCGAACGCTACGTGGCCGACACGGCATTGGCGGACGGCCAGGCCACCGTCTCGCGCAGCCGCCTGCCGGCGAGTCCCGCCGACCTGATGCTGCGCATGCTGAACGTGATGGTCGACGGCTACCTGGAGATGCGCAAGCAGCTCGCCGGCGAGCTGGGACAGTGGCAGGAGGGGCTGCTGCAGCCCCGCGGCGAGCGCGCGGACTGGCGCGCGCTGATGCTGGCGCGGGCCGAGCTGCACCGGCTCGAGGACCTGTGCGAGGACCAGCAGGACGCCCTCCAGGAATGGCTGGACACCGCGCGCGAGCAGCCCATGCCCTGGCTGTCGCAGGCCGAGCACGACACGCTGGTCGCGCGCGCCAACGACGTCATCGAGCATGTCGGCCGGGTGGTGCACCAGGTGCGCCGCATGGAGCAGGGCGCGGAGGCGGTGGTGCAGATCCACTTCTCGGCACAGAGCCACCGCGCCAACAACATCATGCGCACGCTCACCGCGCTGACCGCGATCTTCCTGCCGCTGAACCTGATCACCGGCATCTTCGGCATGAACTTCGACGCCATGCCCCTGCTGCACGAGGGGCGCGGCTTCTGGATCGCGCTGGGCGCCATGGCCGCCGTGGCGGCGGTCATGGGCGTGGTCTTCTGGCGCAAGCGTTACCTGCGCTCGGGGCGCTGAGGCCCCGCCGCGGCGATCAGGCGCGCAGGTGCTTGGCGAAGAAGGCCAGGGTGCGCTCGCGCGCCAGCTTGGCCGCGGCGGCATCGTACGAGCCGCGCTGGTCGCAGTTGAAGCCGTGGTTGGCGGCGTACACGTGCACCTCGACCTCCGGGTGCGCTCGCTTGAACGCTTCAACCGTGTCCATCGGGATCCAGTGGTCCTGGTCGCCGAAGTGCGCCATCACCGGCACGCGCGGCTGGCGGGCGGTCTCCTCGGGCGTGGTCACGCCACCGCCGTAATACGGCGCCGCGGCCGACAGGCCATGGACGCCGCAGGCCGCTCGCCAGGTCAGCAGGCCGCCCCAGCAGTAGCCCACCACGCCGACCTTGCCGGCCTGGCCGGCGTAGTCGACGGCAGCCTGGATGTCCTGCAGCACGCCGGGCGCGGGCAGGGCCTCGACCGCCGCCTTGAGGTCGATGCCGGCCTTCATGTCGGCCTCGGCATAGCCCAGTTCGACGCCGGCCTTCACACGGTGGAAGGTCGACGGCGCCACGGCCAGGTAGCCCTCCTGGGCATAGCCGTCGGCCACGGCGCGGATATGGGAGTTGACGCCGAAGATCTCCTGCAGCACCACCACCGCGCCCCTGGGCGCGCCGGCGGGACGGGCCACGTAGGCGGGGAAGGCGTGGCCGTCGGCGGCCTTGAGGTCGATGAATTCACCCATGGTTTCTCCTTGTGTCGTGAGTTGTCGTGGAAGGTGGGTCAGGCGGGCGCGCCGAGCTTGCGGGCCAGGAAGTCCAGCCGGTCCTGGCCCCAGAAGATCTCGCCGTCCACCACGTAGCTGGGCGCGCCGAACACGCCAAGCTCGATGGCAGCGCGGGTGTTGGCCTCGTAGGCCTCCTGCACGGAGACTTCGCGCGATGCCGCCAGGCACTCGGACGGCAGGCCCCGGGCGCGCAGCACGTCGGCCAGGACCTCGGCGTCGGCGATGTTGCGCTCCTCGGCCCACACCGCGGCGAGCAGGGCACCGGCCAGGCCGAGGGCGGCCTCGGCGCCCTCGCTGCGGTCGACCACGACGATCAGGCGCGCCGCATCATCGGCGGCAACGGGAAAGAACCGCGGCTTGAGGTTCAGGGGCAGGCCCAGGAATTTCGAGAAGCGTTCGAGCTCCACAAGGCGGTAGGCCTGCCGCTGCGGCGCGCGCTTGGCCAGCGGCAGGCCGCCCGAGACGGGGAAGACCTGGCCCAGGTCCATCGGCAGGACCCGCACCGGGGCGCCATGCTCGCGCGCCAGGCGCACGAGCCTGTCGTGTCCGAGGTAGGTCCAGGGGCTGTTCGGGGCGAAGTAGTAGTCGATGCGGCGGCTCACGTTGTCTCCGGTTGGTCGCCGCCTCGTGGACGGCTTTGCTCTAATCGAGCGCGAAGCTTACCCGCCCCGCGGAGATGGAGGTTGCACATGGACAAGATCCTGCTGGTCACCGGCGGCAGCCGCGGCATCGGCGCCGCGACGGCCTTGCTGGCGGCACGCCAGGGCTACGCGGTGGCCGTCAACTACGCGACGCGCCCGGACGCCGCGCAGGCCGTGGTCCGTCAGATCCGCGAGGACGGCGGCACGGCCATCGCCGTGCAGGCCGATGTTGCGCGGGAGGAGCAGGTGCTGGCGATGTTCGAGCGCATCGACGCCGAGCTGGGCCGCCTCACCGCCCTCGTGAACAACGCCGGCGTGGTCGACGTGCCGGCACGGGTGGACGAGATGGACATGGCGCGCTGGCGCCGCATGTTCGACATCAACGTGATGGGCACCCTGGCATGCTCGCGCGAGGCGGTGCGCCGAATGAGCACGCGCCATGGCGGGCGGGGCGGTGCGATCGTGAACCTGTCCAGCGCCGCCGCGCGCCTGGGCGCCGCCGGCCAGTACGTGGACTATGCGGCGGCCAAGGGGGCCATCGATGCCTTCACCATCGGCCTGGCGAGAGAGGTGGGCGGCGAAGGCATCCGCGTCAACGCGGTGCGCCCGGGCCTGATCGAGACGGAGATCCATGCCTCGGGCGGGTTGCCCGACCGGGTACGACAGCTCGCGCACCAGGTGCCCATGCAACGGGGCGGGCGGCCCGAGGAGGTGGCCGAAGCGATCGTGTGGCTGCTGTCGCCGCAGGCCAGCTACACGACGATGACGCTGATGGAGATTTCCGGAGGGCGTTGAGGCGCGCGGGTCAGTCGGTCACCAGAGACAGCAGCACGTTGTCGCGCCACTCGCCGTTGACCTTGACGAAGTCCCGCGCGTAGCCCTCCACCGTGAACCCCAGCCGGCGCAGCAACCGGGCGCTGCGCAGGTTCTCCGGCAGGTGCGTGGCCATGATGCGGTGCAGCTTGTAGCGGGCCAGGACCTCGCGCACCGCGGGTGCGATCGCGGCGTACATCAGGCCGCTGCCCTCCAGCGGCTCGTCGACCAGGAAGCTGATCGTGCAGGCCTGGAAGTCGCCATGCTCGATGGCCCAGAAGCTGGCCAGGCAGCCGATCTCCCGGGCGTCACCCTCCTTGGTGAACCCCACGAGGTGGACGGCCTGTCCGGCCGACATGGCCTGCCGGCGGCGCGCGAGCTCGCCTTCCCAGTGGGCAGCCTGCTCCAGCTCCGGCGCGAGGCTCATCGCCATGCGCAGGTGGTGGCGGTTGCGGGCATGAAAGCGCGCGAAGGGAGCGGCGAACTGCGGGTGAACCCCGTAGAGCCACCACCGCTCGTTGTCCATCCAGATGACGGGTTGGTCGACCGGCGTGACGACTCGGGCTTTCATGATGCGCGCTCCTCCAGCAGGCCAAGGCGGCGCCACATCGGCACCACCGTCTCGATGAACTGCTCGGCCCGTGCGGCCAGATCGCGCCGGACGGCGTCAGCGTCCTGCGCCCGCTCGGGGGCCTCGTGCCAGGGCCAGGCGACGTCAGCCAGCTGGCTGGCCGTGCGCGCGCCCTGTTCCCACGCCAGCAGGAACAGCCGCTCCGCCCGGGCGCTCTCGATGGCGTGGCCGGTCACGGGGCTGGCCAGGTACCGCAACGTGTCGTCGAACCGGGCCTGGCGGGCGACCGCGCGATTCATGGCGCGGGCCGGCACCGGGTCATGCGCAGCCAGGTCCTCGGGGAACACGGGGAACGCATGGACCTGGGCCACCAGGGCGGCCGCAGTCTCGAACACCCGCTCGACGGGATACCCGCCGAGCCCGGCGTCGTCGATCAGCCGCCCCAGGGGGACCGGTGCGTCCGCGACGTCCAGCGCCTGTACCAGCCGCGTGGCGATCTCAGGATCGAGCGAGATGCTGCCGTACGGGGTCTGCACCGTGGTGCCGATGGCAGCAGCGGGGCGCAGGAGGACCAGGGCCACCTCCCGCAGCCGAGCGTTGCGCTCGGGCCGGGACAGGCGGTTGGCGCCACGCACGAAGACATCCCGGCGGAAGCGGCGATTGAGCAGGAAGTCGGTGGTGGTTTCGCGCAGCGCCGGGTTGAGGGCCAGGTCGGCCACGCCACAGGCCTGGCGGCGCTGCAGAGACTCCCCCACGAGGTCGGACTTGTGCACCGAGCAGGCGAAACCCAGACCGGCGGCCTCGAGGGTTTCCGCCAGCTCGGCGAAATAGGTGATGTGCCAGGAGCGGTTGAAGTACTCGTGCGCGACGACGTTCACGTCGTCGCGCAGCATCTCGTCGAGCATCTGGCCGGCCTTGGCGTTCTGCTCGAAGTAGGCGGCCCGCCCCCGGCGCAGGCGCTGCGCGAACGCCAGCGAATCGCTGATGCGCGTGGCCGTGGAGGCGCCCCGGCCCCCGGCCAGTTCGGAGTGCAGCCACAGCAGGTCCCGCAAAGGCTTCTCGGCGGACCAGCCCGGCATCACGTTGTAGCTGACGTACACGATGCCCCCGGGGCGCAGGCGCCGCCGGATGAACTCGACGACCGCATGCCGCGCCGACGCATTGATCCAGGACCAGACGCCATGCAGGGTGATGAAGTCGAACTCAGGCAGGCTGGCCTCGAGCATGTCCTCGAAGCCGAGGGCCAGCCAGTGGGCCGGCAGCTGGGCCTGGCGCGCCAGCGACTGGGCGAAGACCGCATGGTCCGGGTTGAAGTCCGTGCCCCAGAACTCCCCTCGGGGGTTGGCCGCAGCGTGGAGATTGGCGCAGACGCCTTGCCCGTAGCCGAGCTCGCAGTAGCGGTAGGAGCCGTCGCCGGTGGCGTTGGACAGGCCGTTCAGGAGAAGGAAGAACCGCAGGAAGGGCGGTGACAGCTCATGGTAGTAGCCGTGGGAGTATGTGAGATCCGACACATACCCCTGTGACCAGTTCTGATTCATTCGACCCCCGTCGAGCGCCCATGGCTGAACAATTGAGCGTTGGTGATGGAGGACGCCGGCGAGTTCCAGCGGCTGGCCGGCCCCGCTGGCCTCAGAAGCCTTGCGCCAGGGCCTCGCGCAGGTGGTCCACCAGGCATTGCACTGCCCGCGGCACCCGGGCGGACCAGGGCCGCAGCGCGTAAATGTGGTCGCCGAAGAAGCCGAGCGGCCGCCACTTCGGCAGCACCTGCACCAGTTCGCCGGAGGCCAGGGCCGGGGAGGCGGTGAAGTCGGGCAACAGGCCGATGCCCAGGCCGGCCATCACGCATTCGCGCAGCACCTCGCTGTTGTTCGCCTTCAGGGGGCCTGACACCGCCACGGCGACCCGCTCGGGACGGCGGCGGCGCTCCTGCTCGAAGGACCAGCTCTGGCCCGCGGCATCCCGCAGGTACAGGAGGCAGGCATGCGCGGAGAGCTCCGAGGGATGCCCGGGCTCGCCGTGCCGGCGCAGGTAGTCGCGGCTGGCCACCAGCAGGGATCGCGAGGCGCACAGGGGCCACGCCACATGCGTCTCCGGCGGCGCCTGGGTATGCCGGATCGCCAGGTCGAAACCTTCCTGCGCGAGGTTCACCAGGCGGTCGCTCAGGTCCAGCTCCAGGCGGATCTCCGGGTAGCGCTGGAGGAAGGCGGGCAGGATCGGCGCGATGTGCTGCCGTCCCAGGGCCACGGGGGCGGTGAGGCGCACCAGGCCGCGCGGCGAGCCGGCCAGGTCGCGGACGCCGGCGAAGCTGTGCTCGATGCGCTCGAACGGCGCCTGGATGTCGTCGACGAGCTGCTGGCCCGCCGGGGTCAGGCTCACCGAGCGGGTGGTCCGCCGCACCAGGGGCACGCCGGCCGCGCGCTCCAGTTCGGCGATGCGCTGGCTCACCGTGGCCTTGGACACCCCGAGCCGGCGCGCGGCCTGCGTATAGCTGCGGGTCTGGGCCAGCACGGTCAGCAGGTGCAGGTCGGCGAAGGCGGGCGTAGTCATGCTTGTATTGTTCATCGAATCGAACAATCTGATTGAGGTTCTGGCCTTCCCGGCCGGCACCGCGACGCCTAGACTGGGCCCCAGCAACCGATTGAAGGATCCTCCATGAACGCACCCGAGAAAGCCCTCGCCGCCACCGGCGTCGCCACGATCGACCACTGGATCGGGGGGCGCGTCTGCGCGGGCCGCAGTGGCCGCCACGCCGATGTCCACAATCCCGCCACCGGCCAGGTGACCGGCCGGGTGGCGCTGGCCGACACCCGTGAAGTGGACCAGGCGGTCGCCACCGCCCAGGCCGCCTTCCCCGCGTGGGCCGAGACTTCGCCGCTGCGCCGCGCGCGGGTGATGTTCAAGTTCCTCGAGCTCCTGAACCAGCACCGGGACGAACTGGCCCGCATGATCACCGCCGAACACGGGAAGGTGTTCACCGACGCCCAGGGCGAGGTCACGCGCGGCATCGAGATCGTGGAATTCGCCTGCGGCATCCCGCAGCTGCTCAAGGGCGACTACACCGAGCAGGTCTCCACCGGCATCGACAACTGGACGATGCGCCAGCCCCTGGGCGTGGTCGCCGGCATCACTCCCTTCAATTTCCCGGTGATGGTGCCGATGTGGATGTTCCCGGTGGCCCTGGCCTGCGGCAACACCTTCGTCCTCAAGCCCAGCCCGCTGGACCCGAGCCCCTCGCTGCGCATGGCGGAACTGCTGAAGCAGGCCGGCCTGCCCGATGGCGTGTTCAACGTGGTCCAGGGCGACAAGGACTCGGTCGACGCCCTGTTGGAGCACCCCGGCGTGAAGGCCCTGTCCTTCGTCGGCTCCACGCCGATCGCGCAGAAGATCTACGAGAGCGGCGCCCGCCACGGCAAGCGCGTGCAGGCCCTGGGCGGCGCGAAGAACCACATGGTGGTGATGCCCGACGCCGACATGGACCAGGTCGCTGACGCCCTGATCGGCTCGGCCTACGGCTCCGCCGGCGAACGCTGCATGGCGATCTCGGTCGCCGTGCTGGTCGGCGACACCGGCGACCGGCTGATGCCGGTGCTGGCCGAGCGCACCCGCGCGCTCAAGGTGAAGAACGGCGTCGAGCTCGACGCCGAGATGGGCCCGATCGTGAGCCGGGTGGCGCGTGACCGCATCACCGGCTACATCGATGCCGGCGTCGCCGAGGGCGCCCAGCTCGTGGTCGACGGCCGCGGCTTCCGGGGCCAGGCGGCCGGCGCGGGCTGCGATGACGGCTTCTGGCTCGGCGGCACCCTGTTCGACCATGTCACGCCCGACATGAAGATCTACCGCGAGGAGATCTTCGGCCCGGTGCTGGCCTGCGTGCGGGCCAAGGACTTCGCCGAGGCGCTGACCCTGGTCAACGACCACGAGTTCGGCAACGGCGTGGCCTGCTTCACCCGCGACGGCAACGTGGCGCGTGAGTTCAGCCGCCGCATCCAGGTGGGCATGGTCGGCATCAACGTGCCGATCCCGGTGCCCATGGCCTGGCACGGCTTCGGCGGATGGAAGAAGAGCCTGTTCGGCGACATGCATGCCTACGGCGAGGAGGGCGTGCGCTTCTACACGAAGCAGAAGTCCGTCATGCAGCGGTGGCCTGAGAGCATCGGCAAGGGCGCCGAGTTCGTGATGCCGACCTCGAAGTAACGCAGCGCTTATCCTTCGCGCTGCGTCATCAGAACAACGAGGGACAACGCGCGATGAGCGACACGACGTTCGATCACATCATCATCGGCGCCGGCACGGCCGGCTGCCTGCTCGCCAACCGACTGAGCGCCGACCCGTCCCGGCGTGTGCTGCTGATCGAAGCCGGCCGCAAGGACGACTACCACTGGATCCACATCCCGGTCGGCTACCTGCATTGCATCGGCAACCCGCGCACCGACTGGCTGTACCGCACCGAAGCCGAAGCCGGCCTCAACGGCCGCCAGCTGCGCTACCCACGCGGCAAGACGCTGGGGGGCTGCTCCAGCATCAACGGCATGATCTACATGCGGGGCCAGTCGCGTGACTATGACCAGTGGGCCCGGCTCACGGGTGATGCCCGCTGGCGCTGGGAGCACTGCCTGCCGTATTTCCGCAAGCACGAGGACTACCACGGCGGCTCCGATGCGCTGCATGGAGCCGGTGGCGAGTGGCGGGTGGAGAAGCAGCGGCTTCGCTGGGACATCCTCGACGCCTTTTCCCAGGCCGCGCAGCAGGCCGGCCTGCCCGCCTGCAACGACTTCAACCGCGGCGACAACGAGGGCGTGGGCTACTTCGAGGTGAACCAGCGCGCCGGCTGGCGATGGAACACCGCCAAGGCCTTCCTGCGCCCGACCTGCTACGGCCGCCCCAACTTCGAGATGTGGACCAACGCCCATGTGCGGCGGCTGGTGATCGAGCGTGGCGAGGACGGCGCGCTGCGCTGCACCGGCGTCGAGGTGTGGACCGGCAGCGAGATGGTCACGGCCCGCGCCAACCGCGAGGTGCTGCTGTCGGCCGGCAGCATCGGCTCGCCGGCGATCCTGCAGCACTCGGGCATCGGCCCCGCCAGCCTGCTGCAGTCGCTGGACATCCCCGTCCTGCAGGACCTGCCGGGCGTGGGCGCCAACCTGCAGGACCACCTACAGATCCGCTCGGTATTCAAGGTGCAGGGCGTCAGCACGCTCAACACCCTGGCCTCCAGCTGGTGGGGCAAGGCCCGGATCGGCCTCGAGTACGCGTTCAAGCGCAGCGGCCCCATGAGCATGGCCCCCTCCCAGCTGGGCGCCTTCACCCGCAGCTCGCCGGACCAGCCGTGGCCGAACATCCAGTTCCACGTGCAGCCCCTGAGCCTGGACGCATTCGGCGAACCGCTGCACACCTTCGACGCGTTCACCGCCAGCGTCTGCAACCTGAACCCCACCAGCCGGGGCACGGTCAAGATCCGCAGCCAGGACTTCCGTGACGCCCCCCTGATCGCCCCCAACTACCTCAGCACCCCCGAGGACCGCCGCGTGGCGGCGGACTCGCTGCGCGTGGCGCGGCGCATCGCCGCGCAGCCGGCGCTGGCCCCGTACCGGCCCGAGGAATGGAAACCCGGCCCGCAGTACCAGTCCGACGAGGAACTGGCCCGGCTGGCGGGCGACATCGCGACCACCATCTTCCACCCGGTGGGCACCACCCGCATGGGCGCCGAGGATGACCCGATGGCCGTGCTGGACCCGCAAATGCGCGTGCGCGGCGTGGCCAACCTGCGGGTGGTGGACGCCGGCGCCATGCCCACGATCACCAGCGGAAACACCAACTCGCCCACGCTGATGATGGCCGAGAAGGCCGCCGACTGGATCCTCGCCGCGGGGTGAGGACCACGGGTAAGCCCCAATGCTCATCCGGACGACGCCCAAGTACAGTGCGTCAACTCGCAGACGCACCGTAACTGGGCGTCGCTGAAAAGCGAGGGGTCCGAGGAGACATCGGAGACAAAACCCACATCACAAAAGAACAAGCAGGCATCCCACAACGATGCCGACCGCAAAGGCGCCCCCAAGGCGCCTTTGCTTTTTTGGGGACAATCCCGGCATGGAATTGCTGCTGATGGCGCTTGCGTCCCTGGGCGCCGGGTTCGTGGACGCGATCGTCGGGGGCGGCGGCCTGATCCTGGTGCCCGCCCTGTTCACGCTGTTTCCCACTGCACCGCCCGCCACCCTCTTCGGCCTGAACAAGAGCGCCTCGGTCTGGGGCACCGCGATGGCGACCTGGCAGTACAGCCGGCGCGTCACCCTGAACTGGCACGCGCTGCTGCCCGCCACCGCGATGGGCCTGGCGGGCGGCTTCACCGGGGCCTGGGCGGTCACCGTGGTCTCGGGCGACTTCCTGCGCCGCCTGCTGCCGCTGGTGCTGCTGGCGGTGCTGCTGTATACGCTGGCGCGCAAGGACCTGGGCCGCCACCATGCCCCGGTGTTCTCCCGCAACACGGAGCGCCTGGTGGCCTGCGGCATCGCGCTGGCAGTGGGCTTCTACGACGGCTTCTTCGGTCCCGGCACCGGCAGCTTCTTCGTCTTCCTCTTCGTGCGCCTGCTGGGGTATGACTTCCTCAACGCCTCGGCCGCCGCCAAGCTCCTGAACGTCACCACCAACCTGGCCGCGCTCGTGCTTTTCGCGTTCAAGGGCCATGTCTGGTGGCACTACGCCGCCGTGATGGCGGTGGCCAACGTGGCCGGCAGCCTGCTCGGGACCCGCCTGGCCCTGCGCCATGGCGCGGGCTTCGTGCGCGGCGTGTTCATCGTCGTGGTCTCGGCCCTGATCCTCAAGACGGGCTACGACGCCTTCCTGCGCTGAGCCCGCGCGGGCTCGCCGCGCCGCCTATCATTGGGCCATGGACGATATCGTGCGCCAGGCCATGGCCAAGTGGCCGCATGTGCCCCACTGCTACGGGTGGCTGGGGCTGGACGCGCGCGGCGGCTGGTACATGCGCGACGACCGCGTGCAGGCCGCGGGCCCGTTCCCCCAGGCCAAGGGCTCGCTGCTGCGGCATGACAAGCTGGTCGACTTCATCCAGCGCAATTACGAAGCCGACGAGACGGGCCGCTGGTACTTCCAGAACGGCCCGCAGCGGGTGTACGTGGAGCTCGAGGCGGCCCCGCTGGTCTGGCGGGTGCACGGTGACGGCCAGGTCTTCTCGCACTGCGGCCAGCCTGCGCGGGTGCGCGCCTGCGTGATCGACGAAGCCGGACGCCTGTACCTCGACACCGACCAGGGCTTCGGCCTGGTCCACAGCCTGGACATGGCGCTGGCGGCCGACGCGGTGGAAAGCGGCCGCTGGGCGCCGCGGGAGATGCTGGCGCAGGATCTGCCGACGCAGTACGGCTTCGTTCGGAGCCCGGCGGCGCAGCGGGCACCGCACTCGTGAAAAAGCCGCCCGCGGATGCGGGCGGCTTTCTCGAATCAGCGTGAGATTACTTGGCGGCGGATGCCGCGGCCGCGGGGCGCTGCGGCTCGGCGAACTTGGCGCCGCCGGCGTTGGCCAGGTAGACCACGGCGCGGCCGATCTCGAGGTCGTCGAAATCGCCACCACCCTGGGCGCCCATGGCGCCCTTGCCCTTGAGGGCGGAGTTCAGCAGGGCCTCGTAGCCGGCCTTGATGCGGGCACCCCAGGCACCGGCATCGCCGAGCTTGGGCGCCCCGGCGGCGCCGGAGGTGTGGCAGGCCGCGCACTGGGCCTTGAAGACTTCCTCGCCGGACTTCAGGGCGCGGTTGGCATCACGGATCTCGACGGAGCCGACCTTGCGCAGGCGCTCGGCGACGCCGCGCTCCTGGTCCTGGGCGGTCACGCCACCAAGAGCATAGCGCTCGGCCTGGGCGCTGCCGGCCGGCTTGCTATCAGAGGTGACATAAGCGACCAGGCCCATGATGATGAACACCGGAACCACGAACGAAAAGAACGAGGCCCAGAGCAGTTGCTTCGGGGTCTTGATCGGACCGGTATGGGCTTCTTCGTGCTGGCTGTCGCTCATTGCGTCCTCGGGCAAAACGGTGCTGGGGATGAAATCAACCTTCGATTATAAGGGGCCGACAGGGCGCCTCCTTCGCAGGCGCCGGGGACAGGGTCCGGCATGGGTCATAATCAGCGGGTTGTTTCATCGCGCGGCTGTAGCTCAGTGGATAGAGTATTGGCCTCCGAAGCCAAGGGTCGTGGGTTCGATCCCCGCCAGCCGCGCCATCTTCTGCCTCCCTCCCACCCCTCACTCCAGCTTGATGCCTGACTTGCTCAGGAACTGCTGCCAGAACGGGTACTCGGTGCGAATGTAGGCCGCCAGTTCCGCGCCCGTCATGGGCATCGGCTCGAGCTCCATTTCCTGCATCTTGCGTCGCATGTCCGGGTGGGCGACCACCTTGGCCAGCTCGCTGCCCAGTCGCTCGGCGACGGGGGCAGGCAATCCGGCCGGCGCCATCAGCCCCCACCAGACCGAGAGGTTGATGCCGGCCAGGCCCGACTCCTGGAGCGTCGGCGTGTCAGGCAGTACCTGCAGGCGCTTGTCACCGGTCACCGCCAGGGCGCGCAGCTTGCCGCCCTTCACCAGCGGCAGCACCGCGGGCGGCGTGTCCGAGCTGAAAAGGATCTCGCCGCGCACCACGTCGGTCAGCGACTGGCCACTGCCCTTGTAGGGGACGTGCTTGCTGTTCATCTCGGCCTGCTTGATCACCACCTCGCTGGTCAGGTGCCCGATGGTGCCGACGCCGGCGCTCGAGAAGCTCGAAGGCTTGTCCTTGTCGCGCGCACGGGCCACCAGCTCGCGGAAGCTGCGCGGCGCATCGGGATTCACGCTGGTCACCACCACCAGGGGCGTGCGGCCCACGCCCCCCAGCGGGGTGAAGTCGCGATCCGCGCGGTAGGTCGGCTGGCTGCTCAGGAGGGGCGACGTGATCAGCGTGGCATTCGTGGCGAGCGTGAGCGTGTAGCCGTCGGCCGGCGCCTTGGCCACCGACTGCGTGCCCAAGGTGCCGCCCGCGCCGGCGCGGTTCTCCACGGTCACCGGCACGCGCAGCTGCTCGGACAGGCGCACCGCCAGCAGCCGGCCGAGGATGTCGCTGCCGGTGCCGGGGGCGAAGGCCACCACCAGCTTGATCGGCTGCGAGGGGTAGGTGTCGGCGCGGGCCAGCGAAGGCGCCAGCATGCAGGCCAGCCCGAGCGTCGTCAGGCCACGGCGAAGGTTGGATCTCATCACGTCACTCCTTGAAGAAGGCCAGCAGCTCCGCGAGCGTGTGCTCGGGCGCCTGTTCGGTCGGGTAATGCCCGCAGGGCAGCTCCTGCATGCGGACGATGTTCGCGCAGTACTTCGGCCACTCGATGCGCGCGTCGTGGTGGTGCGCGGTGTGGCTCTTCTCCCCCCACAGGACCAGCGCCGGCGGCTGGACCTTGCGGCCCGCCTCGAAGTCCGCGGTGTCCATCTGCAGGTCCAGCGTCGCGGCGGCGCGGTAGTCCTCGCACACGGCGTGGATGTTCTCGGGGGTGCACACGCGGATGTACTCGGTGATTTCCTCCTCGGTGAAGCCGCCCTTGCCGGGTCCCTGCTTCATCAGCTTGTCGCGGATGTAGAAGGCCTCGTTGCCCCGAAGCAGGGTCTCTGGAAAGCCGCGCTTCTGGGCCATGAACCACCAGTGGTACAGGTCCAGCGCCATCTGGACCTGGATGTCCTTGAAGACGCAGTGCGTGGGCAGGATGTCGAGGAAGGCGACGCGCGTGACCTTGTCCGGATGGTCCATCGCCATGCGGAAGGCGGTGCGCGCGCCCCGGTCGTGGCCTGTCACGCCGAAGCGCGCGAAGCCCAGGTGCTGCATCACCTCCACCTGGTCCTGGGCCATGCGGCGGAAGGTGTAGTTGGAGTGGTCCGGCAGGCCCTCGGGCTTGCCGCTGTCGCCGTAGCCGCGCAGGTCGGTGGTGACGACGGTGAAGTGCTCGGCCAGGCGTGGGGCGATGCGGTCCCAGCTCATTTGCGTGAGCGGGTTGCCATGCAGCAGCAGCAGGGGCGGACCCGACCCGCGGATGCGGCCGACGATGCGTACGCCGGGGTCGGAGGTTTCGATCTCGAAAGGCTGGGGGGTCGTGGACATGGGGCCGCACCTTACCGGGTAGCCCCTCGCCGGACAATCGCGATTATCGAGACCGATTGTTCTGCCCTCCCGAATAAACTTCCTTGCAGGAGAACCCGTCCATGGACATCAACCTGCGCCACCTGCGCACCTTCCTCGAGGTGGCCGAGGCCGGCAGCTTCCGCGACGCCTCCGGCCAGATCCACCGGTCCTTCTCGGTGGTCAGCACCCAGGTGCGGCAGCTCGAGGAGCAGCTCGGCGTCGCGCTGTTCCACCGCACCACGCGCAGCGTGAAGCTCACCGCGGCAGGCCTGGTGCTGCGCGATGCCGCGCGCAAGGGCTTCCGCGAGATCGAGGCCGGCGTGCGCGAGCTGCAGGAGACGCTGGACCTCGGGCGCGGGCGCATCACGCTGGCCTCCTCGCCGATCATGGCGGCGACCCTGCTGCCGCCGTGGCTGGCGCGCTTCGAGGCCGAGTACCCGGCGATCCAGATCCGGGTGCACGAGCTCACGCCCGCAGGGATCCTGGAAAGCGTCGCCAGCGGCGACTCGGACTTCGGCATCGGCCCCGCCGCGCCCGGCGCCGGCGTGAAGTTCGAGCCGTTGCTGGAGGAGAGCCTGATGGCCCTGGTGCCGCGCCGGCTCAAGGCCACCGCTGCCGGCACCATCACGCTGCGCGAGGTGTCGAGGCTGCCGGTGCTGCTCCTGAGTGAAGCGACGGCGTTGCGCGGCATGTTCGACGAGGCGTGCCGCAAGGCGGGCATCGCGCTGGCGCCGAAATACGAGTCGACCCAGGCGCAGACCCTGATCGCGATGGCCAACGTCGAACTCGGCGCGGCCATCCTCCCGCGGTCGGTGCTGCCTGCGCGGCCCGACCGCCGCGTGCAGGCGCTGCGCATCGTGTCGCCCGCCCTGAGCCGGCGCATCGGGCTATTCACTGCTTCGCGGCGCGCGCTCTCGCCGGCCGCGGCACGCCTGGCCGAGGTGATCCGGGCCGGGGCGCGCGCCTAGAATTTCCGCATGCCCCTGACTCCCTCGCCCAAGATGCCGGTACTGTTCCTGGGACACGGCAGCCCCATGAACGTGATCACGGACAACCCGTACCGCGAGGCCTGGCGCGTGCTGGGCACGCAGTTCGGCACGCGCTGGCCGCGGCCCCGCCTGATCCTGTGCGTGTCCGCGCACTGGCTCACGCACGGCTGGTGGCTCACCGGGCAGGCGCAGCCGCGCACCATCCACGATTTCGGCGGGTTCCCGCAGGAGCTGTTCGCGCAGCAATATCCCGCGCCAGGCGCCCCCGGGGAGGCCACGCAGATCAGCGCGCTGCTGGCGGACGTGCCGGTGGGCATCGACGCGCGCGAGTGGGGCTATGACCACGGCAGCTGGGGCGTGCTCAAACCCATGTTCCCGCAGGCCGACATTCCCGTCCTGCAATTGAGCCTGAACTGGGACGCGCCGCCGGCCGACCACCTGGCGCTGGGCCGGCGCCTGCGCCCGCTGCGTGAGCTGGGCGTGCTGGTGGTGGCCAGCGGCAACACCGTCCACAACCTGCGGGCGATGCGGCGCGAGGCCACCGGCTTCGACGCCTACGACTGGGCGATCGAGTTCGACACGCGCATCGCCCAGGCGATCGAACGGGGCGATCCCGACGCGCTCGCCGACTTCCAGGGCATGGGCGACATCGCCCGCCTGGCCCACCCGAGCTATGACCACTACCTGCCGCTGCTGCATGCGGCGGGCGCCGCGGAGCCCGGCGAGGCGGCGGAGTTCTTCAGCGCGGACTTCCAGGGCGCGTCGGTGGCGATGCGCTCGGTGGTCTGGGGCTGAGGGTCACCGGGCTTGCGGTAGATCAACGCGGCCGCCGCCTCCTGGAGTATGTTGAACTTCCGGATCACAAGGCAGCCCGCAATGACTACCAAGCCATCATCCCCCCGCAAACCCGTCGCCGCCCCCGCCGAGGCTGCGGCCGCCCCGTTCCTGGACCTCTGGGGTGACCTGCCCCGGCAGCAACTGGCCGTGTGCACCGAGTCGCTGTGCGCCGTCCTGCAGGGGTTCGAGAACATCCGGCGCGTGCAGGCGCAGGCCGCGCACCGCGCCTTGCAGCGCCACGAGTCGGCGAGCACGCGCCTGTCTACAGGCTGCGACGCCCACCAGCTCGCGTCCCTGCAGGTCGACCTGGTGCAGCACGACCTGCAGGAGATGGGGCGCTACTGGCAGGAGCTCGGTCACGCCGCGATGGAGATGAACCAGCGGCTGTTCATGAGCCTGTTCCAGTGGGGGGGGCCCGTCGCGGTGGAAGGCGTGCGCCAGGCCACCGACGCGGCCTCCATCCTGTCCGGGTTCGGCGAACCGTTCTCCTGGCACCCGCCGCGGACGGCGATGCGCCACTAGGGTGTGTCAGCGGGCGCTGTCCGCCTCCGGGACGGACAGCTGCTGCGCGAGGTAGTCGATCAGCCGCCTGACCTTGGGTGGCACCTGCTTGCGCGAGGGGTAGACCGCGTGAACCCCCAGCTCCAGCGACCGGTAGGCGGGCAGGACCTCGACGAGCGCGCCCGATTGCAGGTGCGCCTCGACCAGGAAGGAGGGCTGGAGGACGATGCCCTGGTGCGCCAGAGCCGCCGCCACGCAGGTGTCGCCGCTGTTCGTGTGCATCCGAGGCTGGACCCGGACCTCGGTCGGCCCGGCGGGTCCCGTGAACGCCCAGGTGTCGCCCATGGCGAGGAGGCTGTAGGCCAGCACGGCATGCCGCGCCAGGTCGGCCGGGTCGCTGGGATGCCCGTGGGCCACCAGGTAGCCGGGTGAGGCGCACAGGACGAGCCGGGTCGATGCGAGCTGCCGGCTCACCAGGGACGAACTGGCGAGGCGGCCGATCCGCACGGCGAGGTCGAAGCCTTCCTCGATCAGGTCCACCTGCCGGTCGGACAAGGTGAGGTCGAGCCGGACCCGCGGATGCGCGGCGAGGAAGCCGCCCCACAGCGGCGCCAGCCGCATCACGCCGAACGAGACGGGGGCGCTGACCTTGAGGGTGCCGGCCACCTGGCCACTGCGCACGGTGACTTCGGCCTCGGCTTCCTCGACCCCGGCCAGCAACTCCCGGCACCGCGCCAGGAACACCTCGCCCTCGCCGGTGAGCGAAAGGCGGCGCGTGGTCCGGTGCAGCAGGCGCACGCCCAGCCGGGCCTCGAGCTCCGAGACGATCCGCGAGACCGCGGCCTTCGAAAGCACGAGCTCGTCGGCCGCACGCACGAAGCTGCCGGCCTCGACGACCGCCGTGAACACCCGCATCTCCTGGAACCGGTCCATGTCGCCACCCTCCTCCGAGGGCCAGATTGTTCACCCATGAGAGACAGTTCATCCATCGAACCTCAATTTATTTCCATGATCTGAATCAATAGAGTGACACGCATGGAACGTCTCCCCACCCTCTTCGTCTCGCACGGCGCGCCGACCTTCGCGCTGAACCCGGGCCGCGCCGGCCCGCTGCTGACGGCGCTGGGGCGCACCCTCGTGCGTCCGCGCGCGGTGCTGGTCGTCTCGCCGCACTGGGTGACCCGGCGGGTCGCGGTGACGACTTCGCCACAGCCGCGCACCATCCATGACTTTGGCGGGTTCGACCGCGCCCTGTACGGGATCACCTACCCCGCGGCAGGCGCTGCCGTGGTCGCCCAGCGCGCCGCCGGCCTGCTGCGCGCCGCCGGCTGGGAGCCCGACCTGGACCCGGAGCGCGGCCTGGACCATGGCGCCTGGGTGCCCCTGCTGCACCTGTATCCGGCGGCGGATGTGCCCGTCGTCCAGGTGTCGATGCCGGCCACGCTCGACGCAGCGTCCGCCCTGGCCATGGGGCGCGCCCTCGCGCCGCTGGCCGACGAAGGCGTGTTCGTGGTCGGTTCCGGCAGCATCACCCACAACCTGTACGAGTTCCGCGCCGGCGAGGCCGCCGAGGCGCCCTATGCGCGGGAGTTCACGGCCTGGATCCGCGACGCCGTGGCCTGCAGCGACACCGCCCGCCTGGTCGCTGCCCTGGAGCTGGCGCCGCACGCGGCGCGGGCCCATCCGACCCCGGAGCACTTCCTGCCACTGCTCGTCGCGCTGGGCGCTGCGCCCGAGGGGGCTCCTGCCAGCGTGCTGGACGGCGGTATCGAGCATGGCGTGCTGGCCATGGACTCGTATGTCTTCGGACGCTTGCCCGCGCCCGGCACGCCGAGCCGGGAGGGCGCATGACCGCCGATGCCTCGCTGGTGCTGTCCCGTCCCGCCGGTCCGGCCACGGAGCTGATCCTCCTGTTCCACGGCGTGGGGGCGCAGGCCGCCAGCCTCGGGCCGTTGGGCGAGTTCCTGGCGACGCAGCGGCCGCAGGCCTGCGTGGTCAGCGTGGCTGCGCCGTGTCCGTCAGACCTGGGTGCGGGGCGGCAGTGGTTCTCCGTGCAGGGCGTCACCGAGGCGAACCGGCCGACCCGCATCGCCCAGGCACTGCCCCTGTTCGCGGAAGCGGTCCGGCACTGGCAGGAGGAAACCGGCGTGGCGCCGGAGGCGACCGTGCTGGTCGGCTTCTCGCAAGGCGCGATCATGGCGCTGGCGACGACCCAGGTCGGGCCAACCTCGGCAAGCCGGGTCGTGGCCCTCGCGGGCCGCTTCGCCGCACCACCGACCCGTGCTCCGCAGGGAACTTCAGTGCACCTGATCCACGGCGCGGAAGACCCCGTCATCGTGGTCGGCCACAGCCTGGAGGCCGGGCAAGCCCTTCGTGCCCTCGGAGCGCGCGTGACAGTCGACCTGGTTCCCGGCCTCGGCCACGCGATCGACGCGCGCATGGCGAACCTCATCGTGGCCCGCCTCGGCCCGCCGCCGGGCGACCTCACGTACCGGGCGGCTCGAGCAGGCTGAACAGGTCCTTGGGGTCTGCGAGGTCCGGTACCAGCGGCAGCTCGCGACCGACGCCCAGGGCGATGGCCTGGGCCTGCAGGTAGCGCAGCGCTGAAAAATCTTCCAGCGCAAAGCCGACCGAGTCGAAGACCGTGATGTCCTGCTCCCCCAGGCGCCCCGGCTGGCCGCCGCCGAGCACTTCCCAGAGTTCGGTGACAGGCAGGTCTGGCGGCAACAGCTGGAGGTCGCCCTCGAGCCGCGTCTGCGGCTCGTACTCGACGAACACGCGAGCGTTGCGCAGCACGTCGGGATGCAGCTCGGTCTTGCCGGGGCAGTCGCCGCCGATCGCGTTGAGGTGCATGCCGGGCACCACGAGGTCCGGCGTGATCAAGGCTGCGCGGACCTTGCGGGCGGTGGCCGTGGTGACGATGTCGGCGCCGCGTACCGCCTGCGCCACGTCGGCGCAGGCCTGGACGTCCAGGCCCCTGGCTCGCAGGCGCCGCTCCAGTCGCCCCATGGCCTGGGGGTCGATGTCGTGCAGTCGCAGCGAGTCGATGCCCAGGAGGTGATGGAACGCCAGCGCCTGGAATTCACCCTGGGCGCCGTTGCCCACGAGCGCCATGACGCGGCTGCCGGGACGCGCCAGCGCCTGCGCCGCCAGCGCCGACGTGGCGGCCGTGCGCAGCGCGGTGACGAGGGTGAGGTCGCACACGAACCTCGGCAGGCCGGTGGCCACATCGGCCAGCACACCGAACGCCATGACCGTGGGCAGCCCGAGCGCGGCGTTGGCCGGGTGGCCGTTGACGTACTTGAAGCTGAAGGTGGTGCCATCGCTCACCGGCATCAGCTCGATCACGCCCACCGGCGAGTGGCTGGCGAGACGGGCGCTCTTCTCGAAGCGGGGCCAGCGCAGGAAGTCGTCACGCAGGGCCTGCACCAGGCCTTGCAGACAGCCCGGCAGGCCGATGCGACGCACCAGGGTGGCCACATCATCCGGCGACAGGAACAAGGTGGCAGCCATGCAGGACAGTCTCGCGCGCAGCGGCCTGCGCTGCAAGTCGTTCGGACGCCGGATCGCCGACATCCGCGCGCGGCATGGGCTGACAGGGCAGCGACCCGCCGAGTCCGCACGTTGTCGACACGCGCGCCGTGCGCGTGCCCCCCCGCGAAAGGAGCTTTCCATGACATCCCGATACCTGGCCCCGTTCCAGCCGCCCTCGCGGACGCTGGCAGGCGGGGACCTGCTCTCGGACCTGTACCGCGAGATGAACCGGCTGCTCGAGGACTTTGCCGGCTCAGGTGCGCCCGGCACGGGCGGCCTGATGCAGGTGCCGCGCGTGGATGTGCGCGAGAACGAGCAGGAGCTCTGCGTGTGCGCCGAGCTGCCTGGCATCCCGCCGGACGCTGTCGACGTGCGCATCGACGGCCATCTGCTCACGTTGCGCGGCGAAAAGAAGGACGAGTCCCGGCAGCAGCACGAGGACTACCACCTGATGGAGCGCAGCTTCGGGCGCTTCCAGCGCTCGCTGCAACTGCCATTCGCGCCCGAACCTGAGCAGGTGCGCGCGGAGTTCGAACACGGCGTGTTGACGGTGCACCTGCCCAAGCAGTCGCAACAGTCCCGAAGCCGCCGCGTCGAGGTCCACGCCCAGCCATCCCATGGCAAGGCGCAGCCGCAGGTGACCACCACCCCGGGGGCGAGCGGGAGCCACCACTGAGCGCATCATCGAGCGGGCGGCAACTTGAGGCTCGCCAGTTCGACCGCCTTCAGCAACTGGGCCCGCACGGGCGCGGGCAGGGCGCTGCGATCCTCGTCGGTGAAGGAGGCCACCCTCGGGCGCACCCCCTGGAGCTGCCAGGCATCGAAGAGCCTGGCGATGGCGAGCACCTTGCGCTCGCGTATGGCGGCGTCGGTCTCGGGCTGGTTAAGCGCCTCAAGCGCTGCGAGAAGTCCCTTGATCAGCAGCGGTTTCTCGCCCGGCGTGATGAAGTTCGAGACGCTGCGCGTGTCCGCCCCGGCCAGGACCGCCTTCACATGCGCCGCTGCACGGTGTTCATCCGTGAATTCGCGGGGCGGTGTACCCTGGCTGGTCGGTGCGCTGACGGGGCTGGGCCGTCCAGCCGGTGACGGGGCGAGGGGCTTCGCGACCGAAGGTGTCAGCGCGACGGGCTCGGGTTGGGCAACCGATTGGGAGGTCGGACGCTGCGGAGTCTGGCTCGGCTTGGGGACGTTGATCGTCTGGATACGCACGCTGTCGCGCTTGTTGTCTTGGGACTGGGCGCCTCGGTCGGCGGCTGAGGCATAGGCTTCAGGGGCCGTGAGCATCTCGCCGGCGTCAAACATGGCATCTGCGGCAAGGCGTAGCCGCGCGTGCTGCGTGGTCAGATCATCCAGGGGCACGATCGTGATGGCATGCGCCACGAGTTCGGCGGCCCGGTACCTGGGCAATTGCGTTTCCTTGTGGAGGACGTCGATCAGGCTCGTGACGCTGACCAGGCGCCTCAGGGTGCCCACCGTCACCACCGCCGGCTTCACGCCGGACGCAGCGCGCCAGATCTCACCCTCGATCTGGCTGCAATTTCGCTGTTTGAGGGCGTCGGTCCAGAGCGTCTTCAGACCGGTGACCGCCGAGGTCCGGTGCGCGTCGCGCCCGGAGAATGAGCTGTCGCCGGGCTTCTCCTTGACCTTCCAGGAACCACTGACTCGCAGCTCCTTGTCGGCGGGGACGGCCTTGCCGTCATGGTGCGTGAGCGCGGCCAGGTCCTCGAGCTTGAGGGACGGGGTAGGCTTGACGCGAACGGAATACATGGAACCTCCTGGACAAAAAGTCCGGGTTGGTCCCTCGAAGACGAGAGGCGGCACGACCGCTCGTCCACCTCGTCCCGTCGCCGCACCAAAGAAAAAGCCCACCGGAAGGTGGGCTTTGAAGTTCAGCGTGAACCGCTGGAATTTGGTTGCGCGGGCAAGATTTGAACTTGCGACCTTTGGGTTATGAGCCCAACGAGCTACCAGGCTGCTCCACCGCGCGTCAGAGAAACGAGAGTATACCCTAAATCCAGCCGATTATTCGGCGGCGGGAGCGTCGGAAGCAACTTCCGGACGATCGACCAGCTCGACGAGCGCCATCGGGGCGTTGTCGCCCACGCGGAAGCCCATCTTCAGGATACGGGTGTAGCCGCCCGGACGGGTCGCGAAACGCGGGCCCAGGTCGTTGAACAGCTTGGTGACCATATCGCGGTTGCGCAGGCGGTCGAAGGCCAGACGCTTGTTGGCGACGGTGTTGGTCTTCGCCAGGGTGATCATCGGCTCGACGACGCGGCGCAGTTCCTTGGCCTTGGGGACCGTGGTCTTGATGACTTCGTGCTCGAGCAGCGAGTTCATCATGTTGCGCAGCATCGCCTGGCGGTGCTCGGAAGTACGGTTGAGTTTGCGGAGGCCGTGGCCGTGACGCATGGTGTGTTCCTTTCTTTATGAATAAAAGGCAGCCGTATCAGGTACTGCCAGTTCACCAGGGTGTGGATTATCGCTTGTCCAGACCGGCGGGCGGCCAGCTTTCCAGCTTCATGCCCAGGGTCAGGCCACGCGAGGCCAGCACTTCCTTGATTTCGTTGAGCGACTTGCGACCCAGGTTCGGGGTCTTGAGCAGCTCGTTCTCGGTACGCTGGATCAGGTCGCCGATGTAGTAGATGTTCTCGGCCTTCAGGCAGTTGGCCGAGCGCACGGTCAGTTCGAGCTCGTCGACCGGACGCAGAAGGATCGGGTCGAACTGCTGCGAGCTGCGCTGCACCGGCTGGTCGAAGGCGGCCAGTTCGCTGCCTTCCAGCTGGGCGAAGACGGCCAGCTGTTCCACCAGGATCTTGGCGGACGCGCGCACGGCATCTTCAGCGGTGATGGCGCCGTTGGTCTCGATCTCGACGACCAGCTTGTCCAGATCGGTGCGCTGCTCGACGCGGGCGCTCTCGACGGTATAGCTCACGCGCTTGACCGGGGAGAACGAAGCGTCCAGGACGATGCGACCAATGGACTTGGTCGGCTCGTCGGCGTAGCGGCGCATCGTGCCGGGCACGTAGCCGCGGCCCTTCTCGACCTTGATCTGCATGTCCAGCTTGCCGCCTTGCGACAGATGGGCGATGACGTGATCCGGATTGATGATCTCGACGTCGTGCGGGGTCTGGATGTCGGCGGCCGTGACCGGGCCTTCACCATCCTTGCGCAGGGACAGCGTCACCTCGTCACGGTTGTGGAGCTTGAACACCACGCCCTTGAGGTTCAGCAGGATCGCCACGACGTCTTCCTGGACGCCGTCGATCGAGGAGTACTCGTGAAGCACACCAGCGATGGTGACTTCGGTTGCCGCATACCCGACCATCGAGGACAGCAGCACGCGACGCAGCGCGTTGCCCAGCGTGTGGCCGTAGCCGCGCTCGAACGGTTCCAGCGTCACCTTGGCGCGGTTGTTGCCAAGCTGCTCCACGTTGATGGACTTGGGTTTCAGCAAATTGGTTTGCATGCAGGACTTCCTCTCAATACCCCCGGCTCGTTACACCGGTAAGGCTG
Source organism: Ramlibacter sp. MAHUQ-53 (assembly GCF_052600055.1). Taxonomy (NCBI): domain Bacteria; kingdom Pseudomonadati; phylum Pseudomonadota; class Betaproteobacteria; order Burkholderiales; family Comamonadaceae; genus Ramlibacter; species Ramlibacter sp. MAHUQ-53. Next base: position 89,844 of record NZ_JBQWTS010000005.1, on the reverse strand, counting down.
GTGAAGCGCCCGGCCGAGGTGCCCCCCGGCCAGGAACGGAAAACTAACGCGCGAGTGAACGCGAATTAACGCGAATACAGTTCGACGATCAGCGATTCGTTGATGTCGGAACCGAATTCGTCGCGGTCCGGAACCTTCTTGAAGGTGCCTTCGGCCTTGTCGGCGTTCACTTCGACCCAGGCGGGCATGCCCACTTGCAGGGCCAGTTGCAGGGCCTCGACGACGCGGTTCTGCTTCTTGGACTTCTCGCGCACGGCGATGACGTCACCGGCCTTGACCAGGTAGGACGGGATATTCACCGGCTGGCCGTTGACCGTGATGGCCTTGTGCGACACCAGCTGGCGGGCTTCCGCGCGGGTGGAGCCGAAGCCCATGCGATACACGACGTTGTCCAGGCGGGACTCGAGCAGCGACAGCAGGTTGGCGCCGGAGTTGCCCTTGCGGCGCGAAGCCTCGGCGAAGTAACGGCGGAATTGCTTTTCCAGCACGCCGTACATGCGCTTGACCTTCTGCTTCTCGCGCAGCTGCAGGCCGAAGTCGGAGGTGCGCTGGCCCGAGGTGCGGCCGTGCTGGCCGGGCTTGGAGTCGAACTTGGCCTTGTCGCTGATCGAGCGGCGGGCGCTCTTCAGGAACAGGTCGGTGCCTTCACGGCGGGAGAGTTTGGCCTTGGGGCCGAGGTAACGTGCCACTTTGCTTCCTTTAAATGACTACCGCGGCCAGATGCCGCGGGAGCCGGCTACCCGAGGGTGCCGGCGGTGGGCTTCGGTTGAAAACCGGAACTTAGATACGACGACGCTTCTGCGGGCGGCAGCCGTTGTGCGGCACCGGGGTCACGTCAGCGATGGACGTGATGCGGATGCCCAGGGCAGCCAGGGCGCGCACGGAGGACTCGCGGCCAGGGCCGGGGCCCTTGATCTCGACGTCCAGGTTCTTGATGCCCTGCTCGATGGCGGCGCGGCCAGCCACTTCGGACGCGACCTGCGCGGCGAAGGGGGTGGACTTGCGCGAGCCCTTGAAGCCCTGGCCACCGGAGGAGGCCCAGGACAGGGCATTGCCCTGGCGATCGGTGATCGTGATGATCGTGTTGTTGAAGGAGGCGTGAACGTGGGCGATGCCGTCCGAGACGTTCTTGCGGACCTTCTTGCGCACGCGCTGGGCGGCGTTGCTGGCGGGAGACTTGGCCATGATTTATCTCTTTCCCGATTATTTCTTCAGAGCCTGGGCAGCCTTGCGCGGGCCCTTGCGGGTACGGGCGTTGGTGCGGGTGCGCTGACCGCGCATCGGCAGACCGCGGCGATGACGGAAACCACGGTAGCAGCCGATGTCCATCAGGCGCTTGATGTTCATCGTGGTTTCGCGGCGCAGGTCACCTTCGATGGTGAGCAGACCGATCTGGTCGCGGATCTTTTCCAGATCGGCGTCCGTCAGGTCCTTGACCTTCTTCGCGTAATCGATGCCGCAGGCTTCGCAGATCTTGCGAGCGCGGGTGCGACCGATACCGAAGATGGCGGTCAGGCCGATCTCAGTGTGCTTGTGCGGCGGAATGTTGATGCCAGCAATACGTGCCATGTGCGTCTTTCCTGAAACTCTTAAATCAGCCCTGGCGCTGCTTGTGACGCGGATCGGTGCAGATCACGCGGACAACGCCCTTGCGGCGGATGATCTTGCAGTTGCGGCAGATCTTCTTGACGGAAGCCGAAACTCTCATTTTCTATTCTCCTAAATACCTCGCGCCTACTTTGCGCGTAAAACGAAGCGGGCGCTCGGCAATCAGCCGCCCAAGGTGGTCTTGAAGTTGGCCTTCTTCAGCAGCGACTCGTACTGCTGGGACATCAGGTAGTTCTGCACCTGAGCCATGAAGTCCATGGTCACGACCACGATGATCAACAGGGACGTGCCACCAAAATAGAACGGCACGTTGTAGCGCAGGATCAGGAACTCCGGCAGCAGGCACACGAGGGTGATGTACACCGCTCCGGCCAGCGTCAGGCGAACCAGGATCTTGTCGATGTAGCGAGCCGTCTGGTCACCGGGACGAATGCCCGGGATGAAGGCGCCGCTCTTCTTCAGGTTGTCGGCCGTTTCTTTGCTGTTGAACACCAGCGCGGTGTAGAAGAAGCAGAAGAAGACGATCGCAGCCGCGTACAGCATCACGTAGATCGGCTGGCCCGGCGACAGGCTGGCGGCGATGTCACGCAGCCAGCGCATCGAGTCACCGGTGGAGAACCAGCCCACCACCGTCGCCGGCAGGAGGATGATCGACGAGGCGAAGATCGGCGGGATCACGCCAGCCATGTTCAGCTTCAGGGGCAGGTGCGACGACTGGCCGCCGTACACCTTGTTGCCGACCTGGCGCCGTGCATAGTTGACGAGGATCTTGCGCTGCCCGCGCTCCACGAACACCACTACCCAGGTCACCACGGCCACCAGGGCCACGATGAACAGGCTGACCAGGATGTTCATGGCGCCGGTACGCACCAGCTCCAGCAACCCGGCGATCGCCGCGGGCAGGCCCGCCGCAATGCTCGAGAAGATCAGGATCGAGATGCCGTTGCCCAGGCCGCGCTCGGTGATCTGCTCACCCAGCCACATCAGGAACATCGTGCCTGCCGTCAGGCTCACCACCGTCGTGAGACGGAAGCCGAAACCAGGGTCGAGGACCAGGCCGGGCGAGCCTTCCAGGGCGATCGCGATGGACAGCGACTGGAAGAGGGCCAGGCCCAGCGTGCCGGCACGGGTGTACTGGGTGATCTTGCGGCGTCCTGCCTCGCCTTCCTTCTTGAGCTGCTCGAACGTCGGGACGACGTAGGTGAGCAGCTGCATGATGATGGAAGCCGAGATGTACGGCATGATCCCGAGGGCGAACACCGCAAAACGCGAGAGCGCGCCGCCCGAGAACATGTTGAACAGGCTCAGGATGCCGCCCTGCTGCGTCTTGAACAGCGCCGTCAGCTGCGCCGGGTCGATGCCCGGCACCGGGATGTGCGCGCCGATGCGATAGACCACCAGCGCGAGCAGCAGGAAGACCAGCCGGCGACGCAGGTCGCCGAACTTGCCGGTCTTCGCAATCTGGGCAGCGTTAGTGGCCACGCGGGACTACCTTCAGTTCAATCACTCAGCGATGCTGCCGCCGGCAGCCTCGATGGCAGCCTTGGCACCGGCGGTGGCGCCAATGCCGGACAGCTTCACAGCGCGCTTGAGCTCGCCGGACTTGATCACCTTCACGACCTTGGCCAGCTCGGGCACGAGGCCGGCGGCCTTGAGGGCCAGCAGGTCGACCGCGTCGGCGCCCAGGGCTTCCAGCTGCGAGAGGGTGATCTCGGCATTGAACTTCAGCAGGTGCGACTTGAAACCGCGCTTGGGCAGGCGGCGCTGCAGGGGCATCTGGCCGCCTTCGAAGCCGACCTTGTGATAGCCGCCCGAACGCGACTTCTGGCCCTTGTGGCCACGGCCGGCGGTCTTGCCGAGGCCGGAACCGATACCACGGCCGACGCGACGCTTGGCGTGCTTGGCGCCCGCTGCGGGCTTGATGTCATTGAGTTGCATCGTGTGCCTTCCCTACCTGTCAGAGAACCTGGACCAGGTAGCTGATCTTGTTGATCATGCCGCGCACTGCAGGGGTGTCCTCCAGCTCGCTGACGCTGTTCAGCTTGCGCAGGCCCAGGCCACGCACGGTGGCGCGGTGGTCGGCCTTGGTGCCGATGGGGCTGCGAACCAGCTTGATCTTGACGGTTTGCTTGTTTGCCATGTCAGTACTCCGGTCAGGCGGCGAAGATGTCTTCGACCGACTTGCCGCGCTTGGCTGCCACTTCCGCGGGGGTCGTGCAGTTCTTCAGCGCGTCGAAGGTGGCGCGGACCATGTTGTAGGGGTTCGTCGAACCGTGGCTCTTGGCCACGATGTCGGTGATGCCCATGACTTCGAACACGGCGCGCATCGGGCCGCCGGCGATGATGCCGGTACCCTTGGGGGCCGGGGCCATCATGACGCGGGCGGCACCGTGGTGGCCGACGACGTTGTGATGGATGGTGCCGTTCTTCAGGGACACCTTGGTCATGTTGCGGCGGGCCTCTTCCATGGCCTTCTGCACGGCAGCCGGCACTTCCTTCGACTTGCCCTTGCCCATGCCCACGCGGCCGTCACCGTCGCCGACCACGGTCAGAGCGGCGAAGCCGAGGATACGGCCGCCCTTCACGACTTTGGTCACGCGGTTGACCGCGATCATTTTCTCCCGCAGGCCGTCTTCCGGACCGTCACCCTGGGGCTTCGCTTGCATTTTTGCCATCTTGTGTATCCGTGTCCGTTAGAACTGCAGGCCAGCTTCGCGGGCGGCATCGGCCAGCGCCTTGACGCGGCCGTGGTAGGCGAAACCAGAACGGTCGAAAGCAACCTTCTCAACGCCGGCGGCCTTGGCCTTCTCGGCGATCAGCTTGCCGATCGCGGCGGCGGCAGCGGTGGTGGCACCCTTGCCGGAACCGCCGAGCGACGTGCGAACGTCGGCCTGGGCGGTGTTGGCCGCGGCCAGGACCTTCGTGCCGTCTTCGGAGATGACGGCGGCGTAGATGTGCAGGTTGGTGCGATTGACGGTCAGACGCGCGACGCCTTGCTGGGCAATGCGGATGCGGGTCTGGCGGGCGCGGCGCAGGCGCTGCTCTTTCTTGGTCAACATCGTGCTGCCCCTTACTTCTTCTTGGTCTCTTTGATCGTGATCTTCTCGTCCGCGTAGCGGATGCCCTTGCCCTTGTAAGGCTCGGGAGGACGAACTTCACGGATCTTGGCGGCGACCTGGCCGACGGCCTGGCGATCAGCACCCTTCACCACGATTTCCGTGGGGGTGGGGGTGGCGACGGTGATGCCAGCGGGCATGTCGATGTTCACAGGGTGCGAGTAGCCGACCGCGAGGTTCAGCTTGGCGCCCTGGGCAGCGGCCTTGTAGCCCACGCCGACCAGCGACAGCTTCTTCTCGAAGCCCTGGGTCACGCCGACGACCATGTTGTTGACCAGCTGGCGGACGGTGCCGCTCATGGCATTGGCTTCACGCGATTCGTCGACCGGGGTGAAGGACAGCTTGCCGTCCTTGTTCTCGACCTTGACCAGACCGGTCAGGGCCAGCGACAGCGCGCCGCCCTTACCCTTGACGTTGACCTGATCCTGCTTGATTTCAACGGTCACGCCCTCGGGGACGGCGACCGGCATTTTTCCGACTCGGGACATTTCTAGATCCTTCCCTTTAGGCGACGTAGCACAGGACTTCGCCGCCCACGCCGTTGGCGCGCGCCTTGCGGTCCGTCATCACGCCCTGGGGGGTGGTGACGATGGCGATGCCGAGGCCGTTCTGGACCTGCGGAATGGCGTCACGGCCCTTGTAGACACGCAGGCCGGGACGGCTCACGCGCTCGATGCGCTCGATGACCGGGCGACCGGCGTAGTACTTCAGCGAGATTTCCAGCTCGCTCTTGCCGGCTTCGGTCTTGACCTGGAAGCCGTCGATGTAACCCTCGTCCTTCAGGACCTGGGCGATAGCGACCTTGACCTTGGAGGAAGGCACGCTCACCGAGGCCTTCGACACCATCTGCGCGTTGCGGATGCGGGTCAGCAGGTCGGCAATGGGATCACTCATGCTCATGTTCTGTCTCTCCTGCTTACCAGCTGGCCTTGATCACGCCAGGGATGTCGCCTGCAAAGGCCATCTCGCGGATCTTGTTACGAGCCAGACCGAACTGGCGGAAGGTGCCACGCGGACGACCGGTGATTTCGCAGCGGTTGCGCTGACGGGTCGGGTTCGCGTTGCGGGGCAGTTTTTGCAGGGCCAGGCGAGCAGCAGCGCGCTCTTCCTCGCTCTTCTTGACATCGCTGGCGATGGCCTTCAGTTCGGCGTGCTTCTGCGCGAACTTGGCGACCAGTTTGTCTCGCTTGAGCTCGCGCTCGATCAAAGCTTTCTTAGCCATGATTTACCCTTAATTCTTGAACGGGAAGCGGAAGCCGGCGAGGAGCGCCTTGCACTCGTCGTCGGTCTTGGCCGTGGTCGTGATGCTGATGTTCAGGCCACGCAGAGCATCCACCTTGTCGTACTCGATTTCGGGGAAGATGATCTGTTCCTTGACGCCGATGTTGTAGTTGCCACGGCCGTCGAACGAGCGGCCGGAGATACCACGGAAGTCACGCACGCGCGGCAGGGCCACGGTGACGAAGCGGTCCAGGAATTCATACATGCGCTGGCCGCGCAGGGTGACCATGGCACCGATGGCCTGACCTTCGCGGATCTTGAAGCCGGCGATGGCCTTCTTGGCCTTGGTGACGACGGGCTTCTGGCCGGCGATCTTGGTCAGGTCGCCCACGGCGTGGTCCATGACCTTCTTGTCGGCGACGGCTTCCGAGACACCCATGTTCAGGGTGATCTTGGTGATGCGCGGCACCTCCATCGGGGACTTGTAGCCGAACTTGGCGGTCAGCTCGGGGACCACCTTGTCGAGGTAATGCTGCTTGAAACGTGCCATGGTCATGCCACCTTGATTTCTTCGCCGGAGGACTTGAACACGCGCACGCGCTTGTCGCCCTCGACCTTGATGCCCACGCGATCGGCCTTGCCGGTGGCGGGATTGAAGATCGCCACGTTGGACTGGTGGATCGGCATGGACTTCTCCACGATGCCACCGGTGGTGCCCTTCATGGGGTTCGGCTTGGTGTGCTTCTTCACCAGGTTGATGCCTTCGACGACCACATGGGAGTCGTCCTTGCGCAGCACCACCTTGCCACGCTTGCCCTTGTCACGGCCCGCGAGGACGATGACCTCGTCGCCTTTGCGAATCTTGTTCATGTCTTCCTCTTACAGGACTTCAGGGGCCAGGGACACGATCTTCATGAACTTCTCGGTACGCAGTTCACGCGTCACGGGGCCGAAGATGCGGGTGCCGATGGGCTCCAGCTTGTTGTTGAGCAGCACGGCGGCGTTGCCGTCGAACTTGACCAGGGAGCCGTCGCCACGGCGGATGCCCTTGGCGGTGCGGACGACCACAGCGCTGTAGATCTCGCCCTTCTTGACGCGACCACGCGGAGCGGCTTCCTTGACGGTCACCTTGATGATGTCGCCCACGCTGGCGTAGCGACGCTTGGAGCCACCGAGCACCTTGATGCACAGGACGGACTTCGCGCCCGTGTTGTCGGCGACTTCGAGCCGGGATTCAGTTTGGATCATTTCAAATATTCCCAACTTGTACCCGGCAGGCAGGATGCCCACCGAGTCAGTCTTGGGCCTGTCGTTGCCAACCCGGACAATCCGGTTCAGCTTCGCATAGGCAGAAGCTCGCCAAAGAAAGGCGAGCCCGCGATTATGACTCATTGATTGGCGCTGTCAACCCCCTGACGAGCCCGGCCTCTCACGAGGCTATCTATGTGAGCAATCACTCTCCGGAATCAGCTTCTGAGATCGGGCTAGACTTGCCGGATGACCGACAACGCCCCCCTCCCGTCCCAGCAGCCACTGGCCTTCATCGGCGGCGGCAACATGGCCAGCGCCATCATCGGCGGCCTGATCCAGCAGGGCCTGCCGGCCTCGGCCATCGAGGTGGTGGAGCCGTTCGAGCCGACCCGCCAGCGCCTGAAGGACCTGTTCGGGATCGAGGCCCGGGCCGAGGCCGGGCCCGCCCTGCAGCGCGCCGGGCTGGTGGTGTGGGCGGTCAAGCCCCAGACCTTCAAGGAGGCGGCCGCCCAGGTCCGCCCCCACCTGGCGCAGGCCCTGCATCTGAGCGTGGCCGCCGGCATCCGCTCGGACAGCATCGCTGCCTGGCTGGGTACCGAGCGCATCGTGCGCTCCATGCCGAACACGCCGGCCCTGGTCGGCCAGGGCATGACCGCCCTGTTCGCCCGCACCGCGGTGACCGCGGACGACCGCAGTCTGGTCGAACGCGTCATCGGCACCACCGGCGAGTACCTGTGGGTGGATGGGGAGGCGAAGCTGGACGCGGTGACGGCGCTGTCCGGCTCCGGCCCGGCCTATGTCTTCCTGTTCCTGGAGGCGATGATCCAGGCCGGTGCCGAGATGGGGCTGGACCGCGACCAGGCCAAGCGCCTGGCGATCGCCACCTTCGCCGGCGCCTCCACGCTAGCACGCGACTCGCAGGAGCCGCCCGAGGTGCTGCGCGAACGCGTGACCTCCAAGGGCGGCACGACCTATGCCGCGCTCACCTCGATGCAGGCCGACCAGGTGCCCCAGGCCTTCATCAAGGCCATGCACGCGGCCTGCCGCCGGGCGACCGAGCTGGGCAACGAGTTCGGCAAATGAATTGACGCCGGGCGACCGGCGCCCCTTCACGCCGCCAGCGCGTACCCGGCCACCACGCCGGAGAAAACCGCCGCCCCCACCCAGTGGTTCAGGCGAAAGGCCTTGAAGCAGCCCTCGCGGGTGCGGTGGCGGATCAGGGTGAAATGCCACAGCACCTGAGCCGCTGCCGCGGCCAGGCCGAGGGCCAGGGGGCCCGCGGCCACCCGCGGCCACAGCACCGCGCCCCACAGCGCCAGGAACGCTGCGTAGCAGGCCATGATGACCGCCACGTCGGCCTGGCCCAGGGTGATGGCCGAGGTCTTCATGCCGATCTTCAGGTCGTCGTCGCGGTCGACCATGGCGTACTCGGTGTCATAGGCCAGCACCCAGAACAGGTTGCCGGCCAGGAGCACCCAGGCCACGGCCGGCACCTGCGACTGCACCGCGGCGAAGGCCATGGGGATGCCGAAGCTGAAGGCCACGCCCAACACCGCCTGCGGCATGGAGACGTAGCGCTTCGCGAACGGGTAGGCCAGCGTGACGGCCAGCGCGGCGAAGGACCAGGCGATGGTGGCCGCGTTGGTGGTGAGCACCAGGCCGAAGGCCGCGAGCGCGAGCACCGCGCCCACCGCCAGCGCCTCGCGCGGCGAGACCTTGCCGGAGGTGACGGGGCGCTGCGCGGTACGCTTGACGTGGCGGTCGAAGTCGCGGTCGGCGACGTCGTTGACGCAGCAGCCGGCGCTTCGCATCAGGATGGTGCCCAGGGTGAAGACCGCCACCAGATGCCAGCCCGGGAAGCCCCCGGCCGCGACCCACAGGCCCGACAGCGTGGGCCACAGCAGCAGCAGCCAGCCCGCCGGACGGTCCCAGCGAATCAGGTCCAGCCACAGGCGCAGGCGGGCGCCGGGCGCGGGCGGCAACGCACCAGCCTGCATGTCAGCCCTCGAGGATGGAGCGCAGCATCCAGGCCGTCTGCTCGTGGATGGTCAGGCGCTGCGTGAGCAGGTCGGCGGTGGGCTCGTCATTGGCCTGGTCGGCCAGCGGGAACAGCTCGCGCGCGGTGCGCGCCACGCCCTCGTGGCCCTTGACCAGGATGCGGACCATTTCCATCGCCGCCGGCGGGTGCTCGGGCGCGTCGGGCAGGCTGGTGAGGCTGCCGAAGACCGAGTAGGCGCCGGGCGCGGCATGGCCCAGCGAGCGGATCCGCTCGGCGATGGGGTCGACCGCGTTCCACAGCTCGGTGTACTGCTCCATGAACATCTGGTGCAGCGAGTTGAACATCGGACCGCGCACGTTCCAGTGGAAATTGTGCGTGGTCAGGTACAGGGTGAAGGTGTCGGCCAGCAGGCGCGACAGGCCCTGGGCGATGGCGCTGCGGTCGGCCTCGCTGATGCCGATGTTGATGGCGGGAACGTTGCTCGAGCTCATGGTTTCTCCTCGTGGTGCGACGACGGGGGATCGAATGTAGCGGCCTGCGGCGAAGGCGTCACGACAGGCGCTTGACGCCGGGCAACTCGCACGCATAAATCGCGTTTCGCAGCGCGGCGATGGCCTCGTAGCGGGTGAAGCTGCGGCGCCAGACGAGCACGACACGGCGCGTCGGCACGTCACCGTCGAAGGGGATGTACTTGACGTAGGCCTGGTCGTCCCGGCGCCGGCGGCCCCGCGCCGCGAGCGCCTCCTTGGGCACGGACAGCCGAGGCACCAGGGTCACGCCCATGCCCGCGGCCACCATGTGCTTGATGGTCTCCAGCGAAGAGCCCTCGAAGCTGCGGCGGATGCCTTCGGCATCACTGGAGAAGCGGGCGAACTCGGGGCAGACCTCGAGCACATGGTCGCGGAAGCAGTGGCCGGTCCCCAGGAGCAGCATGGTTTCCTGCTTCAGCTCCTGCGGGGTGATGGCGCTGCGCCCGGCCAGCGGGTGGGTGCTGGGCACGGCGGCCATGAAGGGCTCGTCGTACAGCGGCGCGACGGCCAGGCCGGTGTCGGGGAAGGGCTCGGCCAGGATGGCGCAGTCGATCTCGCCGGTGCGCAGCATCTCCAGCAGGCGCACGGTGAAGTTCTCCTGCAGCATCAGCGGCATCTGCGGCGTGCGGTCGATGGCCTGGCGCACCAGGTCCGGCAGCAGGTAGGGGCCGATGGTGTAGATCACGCCCAGGCGCAGCGGCCCGGCCAGCGGGTCCTTCCCGCGCTTGGCGATCTCCTTGATGGCGGCGGCCTGCTCCAGCACGCTCTGCGCCTGGCGCACGATCTCCTCGCCCAGGGGCGTGACCGAGACCTCGTTGGCGCTGCGCTCGAACAGCTTGACCTCCAGCTCCTCCTCCAGCTTCTTGATCGCCACCGACAGCGTGGGCTGCGAGACGAAGCAGGCCTCGGCGGCCTTGCCGAAATGCTTCTCGCGGGCGACGGCGACGATGTATTTCAGTTCGGTGAGCGTCATGAGGTCAGAAGCTGCTTGTCAGGCCTTCAGGTACTCGGATTTTCCACCGAGCCAGCGCGCAACGTGGCGTTCGGCGAGGTCGGGGTGGCGATCCAGCATCACCGGGGCGAGTTCGCGCACCATCTCCAGCAAGGCGCGGTCGGCCTCCAGGTCGGCGAAGCGCAGGAGCGGCGCGCCGGACTGGCGGGCGCCGAGGAACTCGCCCGGGCCGCGGATCTCCAGGTCGCGGCGTGCGATCTCGAAGCCGTCGTTGGTTTCGGCCATGGCCTTGAGGCGGGCGCGGGCGGTCTCGCCCAGGCGGCCGTTCTCGCCGGGCGAGTACAGCAGCACGCAGGCCGAGGCGGCCGCGCCGCGGCCGACCCGCCCGCGCAGCTGGTGCAGCTGCGACAGGCCGAAGCGCTCGGCATGCTCGATCACCATCAGCGAGGCGTTGGGCACATCGACGCCGACCTCGATCACGGTGGTGGAGACCAGCACCCCCATCTGCCCGCCCTCGAACAGCGCCATCACCGCCTTCTTCTCGGCCACCGGCATGCGCGAATGCAGTAGGCCCACCATCACGCCGGGCAGGGCCGCGGAGAGGTCCTGGTGGGTGGCGGTGGCATTGGTGAGGTCCAGCGCCTCGCTTTCCTCGATCAGGGGACAGACCCAGTAGACCTGGCGACCCTGGTCCAGCTGCGAGCGAATGCGCTCGACCACCTGCTCCCGGCGGCTGTCGGCGATGACCTTGGTGACGATGGGCGTGCGCCCCGGCGGCAGTTCGTCGATGGTGGAGACGTCCAGGTCGGCGTAGTAGCTCATGGCGAGCGTGCGCGGGATCGGCGTGGCGGACATCATCAGCAGGTGCGGCTCCTGGCCCTGGGCCTGCATCTTCGAGCGCAGCGCAAGCCGCTGCGCCACGCCGAAGCGGTGCTGCTCGTCGATGATGGCCAGCGCCAGGTTGCGGAACTGCACCTGCTCCTGGATCACCGCATGCGTGCCCACCACCAGGGCGGCCTCGCCGCTGGCGATGGTCTCCAGCATCTGCGTGCGCTCCTTCTTCTTCTGGCTGCCGGTGAGCCAGGCCACGCGCTGGCCGCGCGGCGCCAGCAGCGGCTCGAGCCAGCCGATCAGCTTGCGGAAATGCTGCTCGGCGAGGATCTCGGTGGGCGCCATCAGCGCGCACTGCCAGCCGGCGTCGATGGCGATGGCGGCGGCCAGGGCGGCAACCACGGTCTTGCCCGAGCCCACATCCCCCTGCAGCAGCCGGTGCATGGGCACCGGGCGCCCGAGGTCGCGGGCGATTTCCTCGCCCACGCGGCGCTGGGCCGAGGTCAGCGAAAAGGGCAGGGCCGCCAGCAGCTGCTCGTGCAGGCCGCCCGGGTTCACCGGCAGCGGCGGCGCGCGCAGGGCGTCGCGCTCGCGCTTGCTTTGCAGCTGCGACAGCTGCTGCGCCAGCAGCTCCTCGGCCTTCATGCGCTGCCAGGCCGGGTGGCTGCGGTCCTCCAGGGCCGCCAGCGCGGTGTCGGGGCCCGGGTGGTGCAGGAAGGCCAGCGCCTCGCGCAGGTTCCAGCCGCGGGCCAGGCCGAGGCGATCGGCGGCGCCGGGCGGGAAGGTGTCGGACAGGTCGGCCCGCGACAGGCCCGAGACCACCGCCTTGCGCAGGTAGGCCTGGGGCAGCGCCGCGACGGTGGGATACACGGGGGTGAGGGCCTCGGGCAGTGGCGCTTCGGCCGGCCGCGTGACCGGGTGCACCATCTGCCAGCCGAAGAAGCCGCCCCGCACCTCGCCGCGCGCGCGGATGCGGGTGCCCACGGCCAGCGCCTTCTGCTGCGAGGGGTAGAAGCTGAAGAACCGCAGCTGGCAGGTGTCGCCGCCGTCATCCAGGGTGACCAGCAGCTGGCGGCGCGGCTTGTAGGCGATCTCGCAGGCCGTGACCGTGCCCTCGACCTGGACGGACTCGCCCTCCCGCGCATCACGCAGGCGGGTGATGCGGGTCTCGTCCTCGTAGCGCAGGGGGATGTGCAGGGCCAGGTCGATGTCGCGCGCCAGGCCCAGCTTGACCAGGGCTTTCTGCGGGGCCGACAGGGGCTTGGTCTTTGTGATGTGGGCCCCCGCGCTCGGCACTTCGTGTCCTTCGCTGCCCCCCGAGGGGGTGCGAACTTGCTTGGGGCGGCCCGGCGCTGCGTTCATGTGACAATTCTGCATCTCCCTCCCCTCTTTCTTGGAACGGGCCCGTCCGGCCCTCAAGCAATGCGCAACTTCACCGTCGGCGACTTCGATTTCGCCCTGCCTCCCGAGCTGATCGCCCAGCACCCCGCCGAAGAACGCAGCGCCTCGCGCCTGCTCGATGGCACCAGCCCCGACCCCGCGCTCCCTGCCGACCGCATCTTCCGTGACCTGCCCTCGCTGCTGCGCGAAGGCGACCTGCTGGTGTTCAACGACACCCGCGTCGTCAAGGCCCGCCTGTTCGGCGAGAAGCCCACCGGCGGCAGGCTCGAACTGCTGGTCGAGCGCGTCCTCACCGGCCACGAGGTGGTGGCCCACATGAAGGTGAGCAAGAAGCCGCCCGTGGGCACCCGGCTGCGCATGGTCGGCGGCTTCGAGGCCACCCTGCTGGGACGCTGGCCGAACGAGGACGGCCCCCTGTTCCGCTTCGAGTTCTCCGGCGAGCCCTACCAGCTGATGGAGGCCAACGGACATGTGCCGCTGCCGCCCTACATCGAGCATGCCGACAGCGCCGAGGACGAGAGCCGCTACCAGACCGTGTTCGCGAAGAACCCGGGCGCGGTGGCCGCGCCGACCGCGGCCCTGCATTTCGACGAGCCGCTGCTCGACGCCCTGGAGGCGCGCGGCGTGCGCCGCGCCAGCGTGACTCTGCACGTGGGCGCGGGCACCTTCCAGCCGGTGAAGGTGGACAACATCGCCGACCACCACATGCACAGCGAGCGGTATGACGTGCCCGAGGCGACGCAGGCCGCCATCGCCGCGACCCGCGCGCGCGGCGGCCGGGTGGTCGCGGTGGGCACGACCACGGTGCGCACGCTGGAGTCCTGGGCCCGCGAGGGCCAGGCCCGTGGCGACACCAGCATCTTCATCACGCCGGGCTTCGAGTGGCGGGTGGTGGACCTGCTGGTGACCAACTTCCACCTGCCCCGCTCCACGCTCATGATGCTGGTCAGCGCCTTCGCCGGCTACGACCGCATCATGGCCCTGTACCGCCACGCGATCGCGCAGCGCTATCGCTTCTTCTCCTACGGCGACGCCATGCTGCTGGCCCGCACCGACCACGCCTGACCCCATGCTGCAATTCGAACTGCTCAAGACCGAGGGCCTCGCGCGCCGCGGCACGCTGACCCTGAACCACGGCGTGGTTCAGACGCCGATCTTCATGCCGGTGGGCACCTACGGCACCGTCAAGGGCGTGACGCCGCGCTCGCTCGAGGAGATGGGCGCGCAGATCATCCTGGGCAACACCTTTCACCTGTGGATGCGCCCGGGCCTGGACGTGATGAAGCAGTTCGGCGGCCTGCACCGCTTCGAGCAGTGGCACAAGCCGATCCTCACCGACTCCGGCGGCTTCCAGGTGTGGAGCCTGGGCGAGATGCGCAAGATCAGCGAGGAGGGCGTGAAGTTCGCCTCGCCCGTCAACGGCGACAAGCTGTTCCTCACGCCCGAGATCTCGATGCAGATCCAGACCACGTTGAACAGCGACATCGTGATGCAGTTCGACGAGTGCACGCCCTACGAGGTCAAGGGCCGCCTGACCACCGAGGCCGAGGCCCGGCATTCGATGGAGCTGAGCCGCCGCTGGGCCCTGCGCTGCAAGGCCGAATTCGCACGGCTGGAGAACCCCAACGCGCTGTTCGGCATCGTCCAGGGCGGCATGTTCGAGCACCTGCGCCAGGAGTCGCTGGACGCCCTCGTGGAGATGGACTTCCCCGGCTACGCCGTCGGCGGCGTGAGCGTGGGCGAGCCCAAGGAGGACATGCTGCGCATCATGGCCCACACCCCGCACCGCCTGCCCGCGGACAAGCCGCGCTACCTCATGGGCGTGGGCACGCCCGAGGACCTGGTGGACGGCGTCGCCAGCGGCGTGGACATGTTCGACTGCGTGATGCCCACGCGCAATGCGCGCAACGGCCACATGTTCACGCGCTTCGGCGACCTGAAGATCCGCAACGCCCGGCATCGCAGCGACGAGCGCCCGCTGGACGAGACCTGCACCTGCTACGCCTGCAAGGGCGTGACGAACCCGGACGGCACGGTCTCCGGCGGCTTCTCGCGCGCCTACCTGCACCACCTGGAGCGCTGCGGCGAGATGCTGGCCCCCATGCTGGCCAGCATCCACAACCTGCACTACTACCTGAACCTGATGCGCGAGGTGCGCGAGTCGCTGGATGCCGGGCGCTTCGCCGCCTACGCCAGGCAGTTCCGCGAGGACCGCGCGCGCGGCGTCTGACGGCGGCGCCGCCCCGGCGCCACGGCGCGGCTCACACCAGCAGCGCCACCACGTACACGCCGACCATCATGAAGGCCAGGACGACCTTGGCCAGCAGCCCCAGCATCAGCCCCACCCAGGTGGCGGCGCCGACCTTCATCGCGCCGACATGGTCCCGCCGCGCCAGCCACTCGCCGATGGCGGCGCCCACCAGCGGCAGCACGAACACCCCCACCAGCCCCATGAACAGGCCCAGCACGGTGCCGATCGCCGCGCCGGAGACGGCCTGCGGGCTCGCGCCTGCCCGCCGCGCGCCCCAGGATGCGGACACGTAGTCCAGCACCCAGGACAGCACCGCGAGCACGGTCACGACGACGAGGGCGAGGCCGCCGACGCGGGTGAAGCCGTCGATCCACGCGCCCAGGACGATGCCCGCCAGCACGAACGCCGTGCCAGGCAGCGCCGGCAGCACGGTGCCGGCCAGGCCGGCGACGATCAGGGCGAGGCTCACGAGCCACCAGGCGGTGTCGGCCATGGCGCGGGTCAGTGCGGCTCGGTGAAGACGGTGAGGACGCCGGTGTAGCCGTACAGGTGGTGGCGGGCGATCTCGCCGGCGGCGAAGAAGCCCACCAGGGGCACGTCGCCCAGCGCATGGCGCACCACCTGCAGCTCGGCGCTCGGGCCGCCGAAGTGCGCGCCGCCGCGACCGGTGCAGCTCACGTAGACGGCCCCGGCGATGCGGCGGGCCGGCGACGGCGCGGAGAGCGCGTCGGGCGACGCCAGCGCCGCGGCCAGGGGCTGGCCCATCTCCTCGGGCTCGAGCTCCTCGCGGATCTCGGCGCAGATGCGCACCAGGTCCGCGCGGGCGGCCCGCGCATGGCGCTGGCAGAACGCCATGGGCATGCCGGCCTCGACCTGGTCGGCCACCGCGACGCCGCGGCGGCCCGGGTCCAGGCCGATGATGTGGCGCACCCGCACGTCGGGCCCGAAGCTGCCGGTGCGGCCGACCGCGTCCGCGCCCGCGGAGGTCAGGCCGACCAGGGTGGCGCGCAGCGTGCCCATGGCCTTCTGCGGCTCGTCGAGGGAGATGCCGAGGTCCTCGAGCAGCAGGTCCAGCGCGGGCTGGTCGTCGAGGGTGAGGATGACGTTGCCTTCGGCCCGGGTGATCACGCGCTGGCGCGTGACCGGCTGGCAGCCCTGGGTGACGCGCGAGACCACGCTCACGCCCTCGCCGAAGGCCACGCCGGACAGGCCGCCGCTGAAGACGCCGCCGGCCGCGCCCTGCCCGCGCAGGTTGCCGTTGCCGCCGACGGCGAATTGCACGGCCTCGGTGCGGCTGGAGGACAACCCGCCGAACAGGTAGCCGCTCGCCGTGCGCCCGGCCATCTCGGCCACCAGGTCGGCGACATCGGGCGTGCCGGGGTCGGCATGCACCAGCGCCGTGTGCGGCTCGAAGGCCAGGCCCAGCGGCGCGACGCCGGAGAACACGCGGTACTGGTCGGCCGGCAAGGCGCACAGCATCACGGCCACGGCCGGCTCGTCGAAGTACTCGGCGTTGTTGGCGCAGATGCCCACGCCCACGGTGCCGGCCCAGTCCACCACCTCAGGCAGCTCGGCCTGCAGGTGGTCGAGGATCTCGCGCGCGTGGGCGGCGTAGTGGTCGGTGATGTACAGGAGCCCCAGCGTCGGGGCGCTCGCGTACTCGGGCAGGGCCATCTGCGCGCGAAGCTGCGCCAGCACCAGCCCGACCCCCATGGGCCACTGCGGGTGGGTGGCATGGCCGAAGGGGAACAGCGTCATCGCAACGGTCCGGGAGGGCGCATCAGCCGCGGTCGCCGCCCGCGGGCTTGCGCGGGGCGGCCTTGCGGGCGGGCGCCTTGCGAGCCGCCTTCTTCGCCGGGGCGGCGGCCTGCGCGGTCTCGGCGGACTTCTGGGCGACATCCTGCAGGGCGGTGGCGGCGATGTGCTGGAATTGCTGCGTCAGCGAGCCCCACCACTGCATCGGGTCGACGACGGGACCGGCGGCCGGCGCGGCGGCGGCCTTGGCCTTGCCCGCCGCCTTGCGGGGCCGCGCCTCGGCGGCGGACTCCTGCGGCGCGGGCGCCGGGGCCGGGGCGGCCGCCGGTTCGGCGGCCCCGGGCCGCAGCTTCAGGGATTCGGCCAGGTCGGCCATGCTGCAGTTCATGCCCTGGAGCGTGGCCAGGGTCATCCTCTGCACCTCCAGCGCCTGGATGGTCGCGGCCAGCGCCTTGGAGTTCTGCTCCAGCCAGAAGTGGACCGCGCGCAGCTCCTGGATGCGCTTGTCGAGTTCCTCGACGTTGAGCGTGGGCGCGACCCAGCTCGAAAGATTGGGCATCTGGGGCAGGGCCTCGGTAGCGCCCTTGGCCAGGTTCTGCAGGAAATCGAAGCCGGGCACGAGCTTGGCGAAGCCCTGGTGTTTTGAATCGCTCATCGAGGGCACTCCGGGAGTTCGCAACGAGCTTATCAGGCTGCGACCGCACGGGCCATGCCGCGAAACGCGCAGGGGCCTGTGCGCGACGCAGGCCTCAGTGCCGGTGCGTACCCGGGTGCGCGCCGGCGGGGTGGTGCGCCGGCGCCTCGGCGCCACCGGGGGCGCGCACGGCCACCGGCACCTGCAGCTCGAGCCGGCGCTCGGCGCCCCGCGCATCGCGCAGCACCAGGGTCAGCGGCACGCGGGTCTCGGCCTTCAGCGGCACCTTGAGCTGGGTCAGCATCAGGTGGTGGCCGCCGGGGCGCAGCTCGACGGCCTGGCCGGCGGGCAGGGCCAGCGAGGGCAGGGGCCGCATGCGCATGATGTCGCCGTCCATCTTCATCTCGTGGATCTCGGACACGCCCGCCACCGGGGTGCTCACGCCCACCAGGGTGAGCGACTCCGCCGCGGTCAGGCGCATGAACGCGCCGGTGCCGCTCTGGCCGGGCACGGCGGTGCGGATCCAGGCGCCGTCGACCTGGAGGCCGGGGACCTGGGCGAAGGCGGAGGCGGCCGCCAGGGCCAGGGACGTGGCCAGGCCACGCAGGAACAGGGGCTTCATGGGGATCTCCTGGGGGAAATGATCAATGCGCGTGGGCGCCCGCGCCGCCGGCGGGCAGGATGTCCAGGGCCGGGGCCGGGGATTGCAGGGCGGAGGCCTTCTGGCCGGGGCCGGGGACCTGCACCCAGTCGTGGCGGCCCTGGACGCACACCTGGCGCACCGGCCAGTGCAGCGTGCCGGCGGCCTCGGGCAGGCGGGCCTGCAGCACGAACTCGTCGTAGTGCGCGGCGTCCAGCATGTCCTCGGGGGTGCGGGCGGTCCAGGTGATGCGCACCACATCCTCGGCGACCGGCTTGCCGTGGTTCATGTACGGGGCGGCGAGCACGGCGCGCTCGATGGCGACCTGCCAGCCCGGGCGCGGCATGGGGCGCGCGCCGCGCACCCCGGCAGGGATCTCGACGATGACCTGGCGGGTCGGCGAGTCGCCGCAGCCATGGCTGATGCGGAAGGCGGCCTTGTAGGTGGTCCCGGCCAGGGCGGCGGGCCACTCGAGGGTGACATGGGCGCGGGCGGGCAGGCCCGCCAGGGTGGCGGAGGCGACGGCGCACACCAGGGCGGCGCGCGCAGGAAGGCGATGGATCATGGAACGGAAACGGTCTCGGCGGGGGCAGGCGGTCCTGCCATCCCTCCACGGAACGGGCCGCGGCGCACCGGGCGCGCGCGGACGAAGGCTCAGGCGTGGAGGGCGGCCGGCGGGCCGCGCGCCGGCAGGGGCGCATGGGCGGCGCGCGTGACGGGGGCCGGCGTCCCCCACCCCGGCTCGCCGCCGGTGGGCACGGCACCGGCGGCCACCGGCGCGGCGACGGGCAGCGGGCCGGCCAGCGGCTGGCACAGGGGGCACTGCATCGCCGCGGCCCCGGCCGGGGCGTCGGCATCGCCGGCCTGGAGCTTCATGGCGCCACCGGCGCACACGACCTCCAGCACCTGGGGCTGCACCGCGGGCGCGGCGACCGCGACGCCCAGCGCGAGCAGCCACGCGGCCAGCACCAGGCGGGCAAAGCGGGTCATGTCACGCAGGGATCGCATGGGTGCGGATTATCCCCGAGCCCCCGCCCGGCTTCAGCGGAAGCGGGCGTGGGCCTCGCGCAGCTCCGGGCTCATGGGCAGGGACAGGCCCTTGCGCGCCAGCGGGTTCGGGCGCACCAGCCACTTGTCATGCAGTTCGGCGAAGCGGCCGCTCGTGACCAGGTGGGCGAAGCTGGCGTCGACCAGTTGCTGCAGCTTCGGGTCCTGCGCGAAGGCAATGGCGATGGGCTGCGGAGCGATCGGCGTGGGCAGCAGCCGGAAGCTGGCGGCGTCGGGCAGGTCGGCCACCGCGCCCCGCAGCAGCACCTCGCCGCGCGCCCAGGCCGCGGCCTGCCCCAGGCGCAGCTTCGAGAGCGCGTCGTCGGCGTTGAGGGCGCGCACGATGCGCAGGTCCAGCGCGTTGTCGCGGCTGTACGCCTGCATGATCCCGTCGGCCGGGGTGCGTCCCAGCACCACCACGGTCTGGCCCCGCAGGTCGCTCAGGGTGGTGAAGGGGTGGGGATGGTGCGTGAGCAGCTTGACCGTGGAAATGAAGATCGGCGCCGAGAAGCTCATGACCTGGCGGCGCTCGGCGGTGTCGGTGACGCTGGCGCACAGCAGGTCCACGGTGCCGGCCTGTACCGCGCGGTTGAACTGGTCCGACGCCACCGGGATCAGGCGGGTGCGCAGGTCGAGGCGCGCGAGCTCGAGCTTGATGCGCTCGGCGATGACGGCGCACAGGTCCAGGCTGAAGCCGGCGGGGCCGTCGGGCCCCTTCGCCGAGAACGGCGGCGCGCCCTCGCTGTAGCCGATGTTGATCTGCCCCCGCTCGGCGATGCGCCGGAGCACGTCGGGCGATTGCGCCTGCGCCGGCAGGCACAGCAGGGCGAGCGCCGCGAACAGCAGGCGGGCCACGGAGGATGCGAAGGCATTCATGGTCGAAGTTCAGAGGTCTTTGGTTTGATTCTGTTACGGCACCCCCACCCGCCACAAGCCACCGTCGTGCCCGGGCCACGCGCGTCGGCCGCCTCCTACGCAGGGCGGCGCTCTCCAGAGGCGCCGTCCGGCCGTGGCGGTTGCTAGGGTCGTCCGGCATGACGGCCTGCCTGGACTTCCTCTGCCCCGCCTGCGCGCTGTTCCTCGACTTCGACGGCACGCTGGTGGACATCGCCGACCACCCCGAGGCCGTGGTCGTGCCCCGGGGGCTGGTGGACACGCTGGCGCGCACCCAGGCCTGCCTCGGGGGCGCGGTGGCCGTCGTGAGCGGCCGGCCGATCGCCCAGATCGACCGCTTCCTCGCGCCGCTGGTGCTGGGGGCGGCCGGGGTCCACGGCGCCGAGCGCCGGCGCGCCGACGGCAGCCTCACCGGCCTGCCGCCGCCGCCGCTGGCGCGCCCGCTGGAGGCGGCGCAGGCGCTGCAGCGGGCCTACCCCGCCCTGGTGGTCGAGTCCAAGCGGGCCTCGGTGGCCCTGCATTACCGGCGCGCCCCCGAGCTGGAGCCGGTCTGCATGGCGGCCATGCAGGATGCGGTGGACCACTGCCCCGGGCTGGCGCTGCTGCAGGGGAAGATGGTGGTCGAGGCCAAGCCGGTGGAGGCCACCAAGGGCCGCGCCATCGAGGCCTTCCTCGAGGAACCGCCGTTCCAGGGCCGGCTGCCGGTGTTCATCGGCGACGACGTGACCGACGAGGCCGGCTTCGCCGCGGTCCAGCGCCTGGGCGGGCTCGGCGTCAAGGTCGGCGAGGGCACCAGCATGGCCACGCACCGCCTGGCCGACCCGGCGGCCATGCGCGGCGCGCTCGAGGCGGCCCTGGCCCACGCGGCGGGGAGCGGGCGATGACCGCGACGCCCTCCCTGAACCTGGGCGTGGTCGGCAACTGCGCGTACTCCGCGCTGGTCGACACGTCCGGCGCCGTGGTCTGGTGCTGCCTGCCCCGCTTCGACGGCGACCCGGTGTTCAACGCCCTCCTCGACCCGGGCGAGAGCGGCAGCCTCTGGGCCTTCGAGCTGGAGGACTTCGCCCGCAGCCTCCAGCGCTACGAACCCAACACCGCGGTGCTGCGCACCGAGCTGTACGACCGCCAGGGCCAGGGCATCGCCATCACCGACTTCGCGCCGCGCTTCGTGAACCGCGGACGCATGTTCCGCCCGCTCACCCTGGTGCGCCGGGTCCAGGTGATCGGCGGGTCGCCGCGCCTGCGCGTGGTGCTGCGCCCGCGCTTCGACTGGGGCCGCAACCTGCCCCAGATCACCCAGGGCAGCACCCACATCCGCTATGTCGGCACGCACGGTGCGCTGCGCCTGAACAGCGACGCGCCGCTGTCGTACATCCTGGCCGAGTCGTTCTTCGTGGCGGACCGGCCGATGAACTTCATCCTCGGCCCCGACGAGACCCTGCTGACCGGTATCGAGGACACGGCCCGCGGCTTCGAGCAGGAGACGCTGGCCTACTGGCGAGGCTGGTCGCGCGCGCTGTCGCTGCCGCTGGAGTGGCAGGACGCGGTGATCCGCGCCGCCATCACGCTCAAGCTCTCGCTGTTCGAGGACACCGGCGCCATCGTCGCCGCGATGACCACCAGCATCCCCGAGGCGCCGAACAGCGGCCGCAACTGGGACTACCGCTTCTGCTGGCTGCGCGACGCCTTCTTCGTGGTGCGCGCGCTGAACGGCCTGTCCGAGGTGGCGACGATGGAGGACTACCTGCGCTGGCTGCAGAACGTGGTGGTGCGCTCGCGGGGCGGGCACATCCAGCCCCTGTACGGCATCGGCCAGGAGACCACGCTGCCCGAGTCGGTGCTGCCGCACCTGCCCGGGTACCGCGGCATGGGGCCGGTGCGCGTGGGCAACCAGGCCGCCGAGCACTTCCAGCACGACGTGTACGGCAACATCGTGCTGGGCGCGGCGCAGGCGTTCCACGACCACCGCCTGTTCCGCCGCGCGGGGCGCGCCGAGTTCGGCGCGCTCGAGGCGGTGGGCGAACAGGCCTGGAGCGTGCATGACCAGCCCGACGCCGGCATGTGGGAGCTGCGCACCCGGGCGCGGGTACACACCTCCTCGGCGCTGATGTCCTGGGCCGCTTGCGACCGCCTGGCCAAGGTGGCCCACACCCTGGGGCTGCCCGAGCGGGCGGCGTTCTGGCGCGAGCGGGCCGGGGTGGTGCGCGAGCGCATCCTGCGCGAGTCCTGGAGCGAGGAGCGGCAGGCCTTCGCCGAGAGTTTCGGCGGGCGCGACCTGGACGCCAGCGCGCTGCTGATGGCGGAGGTCGGCTTCATCGACCCGCGCGACCCGCGCTTCATCTCGACGCTGGACGCCCTGGAGCGCTCGCTGTGCGACGGGCCCTTCATGCGCCGCTACGAGGCGCCCGACGACTTCGGCCGGCCGGAGACCGCCTTCAACATCTGCACCTTCTGGCGCATCGACGCGCTGGCCCGCATCGGCCGGCGCGAGCAGGCGCGCGAGATTTTCGAGCTGATGCTCGCCAGCCGCAACCCGCTGGGCCTGCTGTCCGAGGACACGCACGCGGGCACCGGCGAGATGTGGGGCAACTTCCCCCAGACCTACTCCATGGTCGGCCTGATCAATGCCGCGGTGCGGCTGTCGACCTCCTGGGACGCGGTGATCTGAAACCGAGGGCCCCGAGGTGCCGCGCCTGGTCGTCGTCTCCAACCGCGTGGCCGACCCGCGCAAGACCGCGGCCGGCGGCCTGGCCGTGGCCCTGGCCGAGGTGCTGCACAACACCGGGGGGCTGTGGTTCGGGTGGAGCGGGCGGGTCGTCGAGAAGGCCGAGGGCGGCGCGCCCGGCGAGGGCGCCACCCACCGCCACCACGCCGGCCCGGTGACCCTGGTGACGGTGGACCTGGCACGCGAGGACCACGACGCCTACTACCTCGGCTACGCCAACGGCGTGCTCTGGCCGGTGTTCCACTACCGGCTGGACCTGGCCGACTTCGACGCCGGCTACATCACCGGCTACCTGCGCGTGAACCAGCTGTTCGCGCGCCTGCTCGCCCCGCTGCTGCGGCCGGACGACCTGGTCTGGGTGCACGACTACCACCTCGTGCCCCTGGCCAGCGAGCTGCGCGCGCTGGGCTGCCAGCAGCGCATCGGCTTCTTCCTGCACATCCCGCTGCCGCCGCCGATGATTCTGGCGGCGATCCCGGGGCACGACTGGCTGGTGCGCGGGCTGTGCGCCTACAACCTGGTGGGGTTCCAGAGCCAGGTCGACCACGAGCACTTCTGCCGCTACATCCAGCGCGAGGCGCTGGCGCAGGACATGGGCGAGGGGCGCTGGCGCGTCTTCAACCGCACGGTCCAGGCGGGTGCATACCCGATCGGCATCGACGTCGGCGAGTTCACGGCCCTGGCCGACACCCGCGAGGCGCGCGAGATGCACCAGCGCATGACGCGCGAGTACTCGCGCCGCAAGCTGCTGGTGGGGGTGGACCGGCTGGACTACTCCAAGGGCCTGCCCCAGCGCATGCGCGCCTTCCGCGAGCTGCTGCGGCAGCACCCGGAGACGCACCACAGCGCCACGCTGGTCCAGATCGCGTCGCCGAGCCGGGAGGACGTCAGCGCCTACACCGAGATCCTGCACGAGCTCGAGAGCCTGTGCGGCTCCATCAACGGCAACTACGGCGACCTGGACTGGATGCCGGTGCGCTACATGCACCGCACGGTGGCCCGCACCCGGCTGCCCGGGCTGTACCGGGCCTCGCGCGCGGCGCTGGTCACGCCGCTGCGCGACGGCATGAACCTGGTGGCCAAGGAGTTCGTCGTCGCCCAGGACCCGCAGGACCCGGGCGTGCTGGTGCTCTCGCGGTTCGCCGGGGCCGCCGAGCAGCTCACCGAGGCGCTGCTGGTGAACCCGTACGACTCCGAGGGAACGGCAGCGGCGATCCACCTGGCGCTTCAGATGCCGCTCGAGGAGCGCCGTACGCGCCATGCGGCGCTGCTGGATACCTGCCGCCGCTTCGACGTGCACTGGTGGTGCGACACCTTCCTGGCGGCGCTGCGCAAGGCGCAGGCCGAAGAATCGGGCACGCCATGGCTGCGCCTGTGACCTGCCCACAGCGCCCGGCGCGGCGCGGGAGATCAGTCCGCGTGGGGCGCCACGATCTCCTGGTCGATTGCGCCGAAGACGCTCTGGCCGTCGCGGCCCTTCATCTCGATGCGGATGGTGTCGCCGTACTTCATGAATGGCGTGGCGGGCTTGCCATCGAGCAGCATCTCCATGGCGCGCTTCTCAGCGATGCAGCTGTAGCCCTTGGGCCAGGACTTGCGGCCGTCCGGGCCTTCGACGCCGCGGTTGCTCACCGTGCCGGAGCCGACGATGCTGCCGGCGCGGACGTTGCGCGTGCGGCAGATGTGGGCGATCAACTGGCCGAAGTGGAAGGTCATCTCCTCGCCGGCCTCGCACAGGCCGACCTTGCGGCCGTTCCAGGTGCTTTGCAGGGTGAGGTGCACGCGGCCGCCCTGCCACGCCTCGCCGAGTTCGTCGGGCGTGACGGCGACCGGGCTGAAGGCGGTCGCCGGCTTGCTCTGGAAGAAGCCGAAGCCCTTGGCGAGTTCGTCGGGGATCAGGTTGCGCAGGCTCACGTCGTTGGCCAGCATCAGCAGGCGCACGCCCTCCAGGGCCTCGTCCGGGCCGGCGCCCATCTTCACGTCGCCGGTGACCACCGCGATCTCGGCCTCGAAGTCGATGCCGTACTCCTCGCGCGGCACGAGCACCGGGTCGCAGGGGCCCAGGAAGTCGTCGCTGCCGCCCTGGTACATCAGCGGGTCGCTGTAGTAGGAGGCGGGCACCTCGGCGCCGCGCGCGGCGCGCACCAGTTCCACGTGGTTGATGTAGGCCGAGCCGTCGGCCCACTGGTAGGCCCGCGGCAGCGGCGCCATGCAGCGCGCCGGGTCGAACGGGAAGGCATGGCGCGCCTTGCCGTGGTTCAGCGTGGCGTACAGGTCCTGCAGCTGGGGCGAGATGAAGTTCCAGTCGTCCAGCGCCTGCTGCAGGCGGCCGGCGATGCCGGTCGCGTAGTGGGCGGTGGAGAGGTCGCGGGAGACGACCACGAGCTGGCCATCGCGCGAGCCATCCTTGTACGTTGCGAGCTTCATGCTTTAGGCTTGTTCCATCGGTTTGAGAAAGGGGCGATCGTGCACAGCGTCCAGGTCCGGCACGCGGGCCCGCGAACCCCTGATGCTACGGGAGCGGCGCGATGAGCCGCCGCCTGCGCCCGCCCGGCCCCCTGGCCTGGATCGCCGCGGCGGTGACGGCGGCCCATGTGGCCTTGCTCCAGGCGCTGCTTCCCGCGACTCCGGCGGCCGCCGGAGCCCCGCGCACGTTCGAGGTCCGGCAGCTGCCGGCCCCCTCCCCCCTGGCCGCACCCGCAGGACCCGCAGAGCCCACCGTCCTCGCCGCGGCCGCCCCGGCGCCTGCGCCTCGCGCCACCACGGCCCCCGCGCCACGGCCGCCGGCCCCGGTCGCCGCGCCTGCGGACAGACCGGCCGCACCGGCCGTGGCGGCCGCCGCTGCCCCGCACCCGCCGCACCCGGCCCCCGCAGGCGCCCCGCAGCGCGCGGTGGTCCCGCCCCCGGTGCGGCTGCATTACGCCCTGACGGGCCAGGCCCGCGGCCTGCCCCTGTCCGGGCAGGCGGACCTGGCCTGGCGGCATGACGGCCAGCGCTACGAAGCGCGGCTCGAACTGTCCAGCCTGCTCGCCTCCCGGATCCAGGAAAGCCGGGGCCGCCTCACCCCCTCCGGCCTGGCGCCGGAACGCTACGGCGAACGCACCCGCCGCGAAGAGGCCGCCCATTTCGACCCGGCCGCCGGCCGGATCACCTTCAGCGGCAACCAGCCGGAGCAGGCCCTCGCGCCCGGGGCCCAGGACCGCCTGAGCGTGCTGCTGCACGTGGGGGCGCTGCTGGCGGGCGACCCCGCGCTGCGCCGGCCGGGCCGGGTGATCGCGGTGCAGACCGCCTCGACGCGGGACGCGGACACCTGGCATTTCTCGGTCGAGGCCCAGGAGGAACTGGCCCTGCCGGGCGGGCACCAACGGGCGCTACGTTTGCAGCGCCTGCCCCGCAAGGAATTCGACCAGAAGGTCGAACTCTGGATCGCCCCGGGCCTCGACTACCTTCCGGTGCGCGTGCGCCTGACGCAACCCTCGGGCGACTGGCTGGACCAACAATGGGCCGGGTCCGACAGGAACTGAAGGCCTCGCCCCCGGTCTCACCCTCTGAGGGGTGGCGCAGTGAGCCGGTCGGCCTTGAAACCGGCCGGAACGTTGTTAACTGGAGCGCTGGAAGGAGGCACCATGCACATGCTCTATGACTCCGACGCCTTCGTCGTCGTGCACATGCAGGCCAACGCACCCGCAGAGGGCGAGCCTGAGCCCAACGTGGCCCGGCACGGCTTCGAGATCGTCGACAAACGCTCCAACAAGGAGGTCTACCTGGACGGCTCCTGGGCCGAGGCGTTCCAGCGCCAGATCAATGCCTGGCAGGAGAACACCCCCACCCAGGAAGAAGTCGAGGAAACCCTGGACGGCTACGCCGAGCTGGCGCAGAACCCGCTGGTCATGCACTGACCTGGCGGCGCCGCAGCCACCGGTGGACGGGCGCCACCAGCAGCAGCACCGCCACCAGGCGGCAGACCTGGAACGCCGTCACCACCGGCACGCCCAGCTGGAGCACCTTGGCGGTGATCGCCATCTCGGAGATCCCGCCCGGCGAAGTCCCCAGCACCAGGGTGGCCGGATGCAGGCCCGTCCCCCACGCCAGCAGGGCCCCGAAACCCGCGCACAAGGCGATCATCACCACCGTTCCCGCACCCACCGCCATCAGCCAGCGTGGCGCCGTGCGCACGAATTCCGCCCGGAAACGCACCCCCAGGCTCACCCCGATCACGAGCTGGGCCGCATTGATGGCCCAGGGCGGCAGGGCGGACAGCTCGATCCCCGCCATGGTCAGGCCCATGGACGCCCCCAGCGCGCCGACGAACCAGGGGTTGGCCCAGCCCAGTCGCCGCATCACGAAGGCGCCGGCCAGGGTGGCGGCGCCCAGCACCGCCAGCTGGGGCCAGGCCACCACGCGCAGCGCGGGCTGGGCCACATCCAGCCCGTGCAGGCCGCTGAAGGTGAAGGCGAAGGGGATGGTCACGGTGACCACCAGCAGGCGCAGGCTGTGTGCCGCGGCCACCAGGTCGGTGCGCGCGCCCTCACGCTCGGCCAGCAGCGTCATTTCCGAGGCGCCGCCGATGGCCCCGGCGAAGTAGCTGGTGGCCCACCGCACCCCGCCCTGCTCGGGCATGTCGCGGGCCACCACCCGGTCCAGCCAGCAGGCGAAGCCCCAGCCCAGGACCAGGGCCCAGACGATGGCGATGGCGACCGCCCACCACAGGCGCAGCACCAGGGCGGTGACGTCGGGCGTGAAGTACAGCCCCAGCGCGGCGCCGATGGCCCACTGGCCGGCGTTGCGGACCGGGGCCGCGCTGGCGGTAGGCAGGCCGCGCAGGGAGGCCAGGGCGGTGACCAGCAGGGGGCCGATCATCCAGGGCAGGGGCAGGTGCAGGGCCCGCCACGCGAGCGCGGCGGCCCAGGCGGCGGCCAGGGTGGCCAGGACGCGGAAGGCGGAACGGGGAGACATGAGGCAGGCAGGCGCGGCCGGGGGCGGCCGGCGCGTAGTATCCCCTGATGCAAGGAACGGTCCTGATCGCACTGGCCGCGGCCGCCGCCGCATTCGCCGCCGGCGACGCCCTGCCCCCCGAGGCGGCCCGGGCGCTGCCGGCCGACGCCCTGCTCCTGGGCGAGCAGCACGATGCCCCCCGCCACCAGCGCCTGCACCACGACACGGTGCGGGCGCTCGCGGCCCGGGGGCAGCTGGCGGCCCTGGCGCTGGAGATGGCGGACCAGGGCGCGTCCACCGCCGGCCTGCCGCGCGACGCCGGCGAGGAGGCGGTACGCGCCGCCCTCGGCTGGCAACCCCGGGCCTGGCCCTGGGAACCCTATGCGCCGGCGGTGATGGCCGCGGTGCGGGCCGGCGTGCCGGTGCTGGGGGCGAACCTGCCCCGGGAGCGGCTGCGGGCCGCCATGGCCGACGCCTCGCTGGACACCCGCCTGCCCCCCGAGGCGCTGGCGCGCCAGCAGGAGGCGGTGCGCGCCGGGCATTGCGACCTGATGCCCGCCGCCCAGGTGGGGCCGATGGCCCGGGCCCAGGTCGCGCGGGACCGGGCCATGGCCGACACGCTGGCGCAGGCGCTGCAGCCCGGTCGCACCGTGGTGCTGCTGGCGGGCAGCGGCCATGTCGACGCCGGGATCGGCGTGCCGCGCCACCTGCCGCAGGGCGTGGTGGCGCGGTCGGTGGCCTGGACGCCCGAGCCGCCGGCCCGGGACTACTGCGCCGAGCTGCGCAGGCAGATGGGGCGCTGAGCCCGCGACCGGTCAGGCGTGGCGGCGGATCGCGTCGGCCAGGGTGTTCACCATCTGGTCGATGTGCGACTTCTCCACGATGTAGGGCGGGGCGATCACCAGCACGTCGCCGGCCGGGCGCACCAGCGTGCCGCGCTTGAAGCAGTCGACGAAGACGTCGTAGGCGCGCTTGCCCGGCAGGCCCGCCACCGGCGCGAGTTCGACCGCGGCGGCGCAGCCCAGGCTGCGGATGCCGATGACGTTGGGCAGGCCCTTGAACGCCGAGTGGAAGGCGTCGCCCAGCACCCGGCCCATCTCGCCAGCGCGCGCGAACAGCTGCTCCCGCTCGAACAGCTGCAGCGTGGCGATGGCCGCGGCGCAGGCCACGGGGTGGCCCGAGTAGGTGTAGCCGTGGAAGAACTCGATCACGTGCTCGGGCGCGTCGGTCTTCATCATCTGGTCGTAGAGGCGGTCGCGGCAGATCACGCCGCCCAGGGGGATGACGCCGTTGGTGACGCACTTGGCGAAGTTCAGCATGTCGGGCACCACGCCGTACCAGTCGGAGGCGAAGGGCGTGCCCAGGCGGCCGAAGCCGGTGATGACCTCGTCGAAGACCAGGAGGATGCCGTGCTTGTCGCAGATCTCGCGCAGGCGCTGGAGGTAGCCCTTGGGCGGGATGTACCAGCCCGAGCTGCCGGCCACCGGCTCGACGATGATGGCCGCGACGTTGCCCGGGTCATGCAGCGGCAGGATGCGCTGCTCCAGTTCCAGCAGCGGGTCCTCGGCCCAGACCGGCTCCTCGTGGTGTATGTAGGCATGGTTCACCGGGTCGTGGATGAACCGCAGGTGGTCCACCCGCGGCAGCATCGCGGTGCCGAACACCTTGCGGTTGGCGGGGATGCCGCCCACGCTCATGCCGCCGAAGCCCACGCCGTGGTAGCCGCGCTCGCGGCCGACGAAGACGTTGCGGTGGCCCTCGCCGCGGGCGCGGTGATACGCCAGCGCCAGCTTCATCGAGGTGTCGGCGGCCTCGGAGCCGGAGTTGCAGAAGACCACCTTGTTCAGGTCGCCCGGGGCCAGGGCGGCGATCATGCCGGCGGCCTGGAAGGCCTGGTCGTTGGAGACCTGGAAGGCGGTGGCGTAATCGAGCGTGTCGAGCTGGCGCTTGATCGCCTCGTTGATCGGCGCGCGGTTGTGGCCCGCGCCCACGCACCACAGGCTGGAGATGCCGTCGATGACCTGGCGCCCGTCATGGGTGGTGAAGTGCATGCCGTCGGCCGCGACGAAGACGCGCGGGTCCTTGCGGAAGCCCCGGTTGGGAGTGAACGGCAACCAGTGGTTGTCCATGGAAAACTCGTTGTAGGCCATGCTTCGATCCATTCTGGGGTGGAGGAATTGAACAATTCTGGCACTGTGGCCCCGGTCCGGAAGCCTCGGCCAAGCCCTGCGACAATCGCCGGGTTATGAGCCACGCCTACATCCTGACCCTCTCGTGTCCTGACCGTCCCGGCATCGTCCACGCCGTTTCCGGCTTCCTGCTCGAGCGGGGGGGCAACATCGAAGAAGCCGCCCAGTACAACGACCATGACACGGGCCTGTTCTTCATGCGGGTGCAGTTTGCGTGCGACCGGCTCACCTTCGGGGACCTGAAGCAACAGCTGGGCCAGTTTGCCGCCCCCTTCGGCATGAACTGGCAGCTTCACGCCACCGACTCGCCGATGCGCACCGTGCTCATGGTGAGCAAGGAAGGCCATTGCCTGAACGACCTGCTGTTTCGCTGGAAAAGCGGGCTGCTGCCGCTGGACATCCGCGCGATCGTCTCGAACCACCGCGAGTTCTACCAGCTGGCCGCGAGCTACAACGTGCCGTTCCACCACATCCCGGTGACGGCGGCGACCAAGGAGCAGGCCGAGGCCAAGCAGTACGAGATCATCGAGTCCGAGGGCGCCGAGCTGGTGGTGCTGGCGCGCTACATGCAGATCCTCTCGAACGACCTGTGCCAGAAGCTGTCGGGCCGCGCGATCAACATCCACCACAGCTTCCTGCCTTCGTTCAAGGGCGCCAAGCCCTACTACCAGGCGCATGACCGCGGCGTGAAGCTGATCGGGGCGACCGCGCACTACGTGACCGCCGACCTCGACGAGGGCCCCATCATCGAGCAGGACGTGGCCCGCGTGGACCACAGCAAGACGGTGGAGGACCTCACCGCCATCGGCCGCGACACCGAGAGCCTGGTGCTGGCGCGCGCCGTGAAGTGGCACAGCGAGCATCGCGTGCTCCTGAACGGCCACAAGACCGTGATCTTCAAGTAACCTGCCCTGCCTCCGGAGGCGCCATGAACGCACCCCTCGACCCGGCCATCGCCCAGCGCGCCGAGCGCCAGCGGCAGGTCGTCCAGGCCCTGGCCCCGCTGCTGCCGCAAGGCGGGCTGCTGTGGACTCCGGAGGACACCACCCCCTACGAGTGTGACGGCCTCACGGCCTACCGGCAGCGCCCGCTGGCCGTGGCCCTTCCCGAGACCGAGGCCCAGGTGGCCGCCGTGCTCAAGGCCTGCCACGCGCTGGCGGTGCCGGTGGTGGCCCGCGGCGCGGGCACCGGCCTGTCCGGCGGCGCGATGCCGCACGCCCTGGGCGTGACGCTGTCGCTGGCGCGCTTCAACCGCATCCTCGAGGTCGATCCCGCCAGCCGCACCGCCCGGGTGCAGTGCGGCGTGCGCAATCTCGCGATCAGCGAGGCAGCGGCTCCCTACGGCCTGTATTACGCGCCCGACCCGTCCAGCCAGATCGCCTGCACCATCGGCGGCAACGTGGCCGAGAACTCCGGCGGCGTGCACTGCCTGAAGTACGGCCTGACGATCCACAACGTGCTCAAGGTGCGCGGCTTCACCATCCAGGGCGAGCCGGTGGAGTTCGGCAGCGAGGCGCTGGACGCGCCGGGCTACGACCTGCTGTCCGTCATCGTGGGCAGCGAGGGCATGCTGGCCGTGACCACCGAGGTCACCGTCAAGCTGGTGCCCAAGCCGATGCTGGCGCGCTGCATCATGGCCAGCTTCGACGACATGCGAAAGGCCGGCGACGCGGTGGCCGCGGTGATCGCCGCCGGCATCATCCCCGCCGGCCTGGAGATGATGGACAAGCCCATGACCGCCGCGGTCGAGGACTTCGTCCACGCCGGCTACGACCTCAGCGCCGAGGCCATCCTCCTGTGCGAGAGCGACGGCACGCCCGAGGAGGTCGAGGAGGAGATCGGCCGCATGAGCGAGGTGCTGCGCAACGCCGGCGCCACCGCCATCGCGGTGAGCCGCGACGAGGCCGAGCGCCTGCGGTTCTGGAGCGGCCGCAAGAACGCCTTCCCCGCCTCGGGCCGCATCAGCCCCGACTACATGTGCATGGACTCCACCATCCCGCGCAAGCGGGTGGCGGACATCCTGCTCGCCATCCAGGCCATGGAGAAGAAGTACGGCCTGCGCTGCGCCAACGTGTTCCACGCGGGCGACGGCAACCTGCACCCCCTGATCCTGTTCGACGCGAACGACCCGGACCAGCTGCATCGCTGCGAGCTGTTCGGCGCCGACATCCTGGAGACCAGCGTGGCCATGGGCGGCACCGTCACCGGCGAGCACGGCGTGGGCGTGGAGAAGCTCAACTCCATGTGCGTGCAATTCTCCGCCGAGGAAAACGAGCAGATGTTCGGCCTCAAGCGCGCCTTCGATGCCCAGGGCCTGCTCAATCCGGGCAAGGTGGTGCCCACGCTGCAACGCTGCGCCGAGTACGGGAAGATGCTGGTGCGCGGCGGGCAGATCGCCCACCCGGACCTGCCGCGGTTCTGAGCCTCAGCCCCGGGGCGGTTCCAGCCGGTCCAGGGCCAGGCACAGGTCGGCCCAGGCCTTGGCCTTCTCCGGCAGGTTGCGCAGCAGGTAGGCCGGGTGGTAGGTCACCACCACCGGCACGCCCTGGTATTCGTGCACGCGCCCGCGCAGCTTGCCCAGGGGCTCGGTGCTCCCGAGCAGGGACTGCACCGCGAAGCGGCCCATGGCCACGATGATCTTCGGCTGCAGCAGGGCCACCTGGCGGCGCAGGAAGGGCTCGCACTGGGCCACTTCGGCCGGCTCGGGGTTGCGGTTGCCGGGGGGCCGGCACTTCAGGACGTTGGCGATGTAGACCTTGTGCTGGCGGTCCAGGCCGATGGATCGCAGCATGTTGTCCAGGAGCTTGCCGGCGGCGCCCACGAAGGGCTCGCCCTGCAGGTCCTCGTTCTCGCCCGGGGCCTCGCCCACGACCAGCCACTCGGCCTGCCGGTCGCCCACGCCGAAGACGGTGTTGCGCCGGCTCTGGCACAGGCCGCAGGCCTGGCAGCCGGCGACGGCGGCCTCCAGGGCCTCCCAGTCCATGGCATCGACACCGCCGGGGCGGTCGCCGGCGGGATGCAGGACGACCGGGGCGGCCGGTGCCGGGGGCGACGCGCGGGTCACCGGGGCCCGGGGGGCTTCATCGGCGAGCGCAGCGCAGGCCTCCACCGACGCCGCAACCGGCGAGGCGACGGCACTCCCCCCCGCCTGGTGGGGGGGTGAGGAAGGGGCGCTGTCCGGACGCCCGCCCGGGATCGCCTCGACGAGACGAATCCCCATCTCGGCGAGCATGGCGCGTTGGCGGTCGTCCAGGTGCAGGGTCATGGAAGGATTGTCGCTGGGCAGGACCGGGCGCTCAGAGCTGGAAGCTCATGACGATGGCGTCCTCGCGCCTGCCATGGCCGGCCGGGTAGTAGCCCTTGCGCAGGCCGACGCGGCGGAAGCCGTAGCGCTCGTACAGGTGCTGCGCGCGCGCATTGCTGACGCGCACCTCCAGCCACAGCCACTGCGCCCCCCGGCCGCGGGACCACAGGGCGAGCGCGTCGAGCAGGACGCGCCCCCAGCCCTGGCCCTGCAGCGTGGGCACGACGGTGATGTTCAGGAGGTGCACCTCGTCGACGCCCATCATCGCGACGTAGTAGCCGATCACCTCCTCCCCGGCCACCAGCAGCTGCGCCTGGTAGCCGGCGCGCAGCGAGTCCTCGAAGTTGCCGCGGGTCCAGGGGTGCGGGTAGGCCACGGCCTCGATCGCCAGCACGGCATCGAGCCGGTCCGGCGTCATCGGCGCCAGCCCCGCCTCACGCACCTGCGGCACGGCGCTCATGCGGCCCCCACGCATGTGGGCCCCCACGCTCGGCACTGCGTGTCCTTCGCTGCCCCCCGAGGGGGCGCGCGCTTGCTTGGGGCGGCCCGGCGCGGCGCGCTCATGCCGCCGCCTTCAGCGCCATGCGCTCCGCGGTCGTCTGGGCGACCTTGTCCCGCACGTAGATCGGCAGCGCCGCGGCCGGCGGCACGACGCCGCCCGCGGCGGCCAGCGCAGGGGCCAGGCGCAGCATCGCGTCGGCCGTGGGCAGGGCCTCGATGCGCGGGGCTCCCGCCGGCAGACGCGCGCCGTACGGGCCGAAGGCATTGCCCGCGAGCACCCAGCCCTCGGGCACCGCCACGGCCTCGGGCCGGTACAGGCCGATCGGGCCCTGGCGCTGCCAGGCCTGGCCGTCGAAGGCGTAGGCGGCGGCGTAGACCTCGTCCATCCGCGCGTCGAGCAGGGCCAGCACGCGGGTGGCGCCGTGGGAGGCGCGGGCGGCCTCGGCCACGGCCATCAGGGTCTCGACCGGCAGCACCGGCAACGCGGCCCCGAAGGCCAGGCCCTGGGCCACCGCGCAGGCGGTGCGCAGGCCGGTGAAGGAGCCGGGGCCGGCGCCGAAGGCGATGGCGTCCATCGCCGCCAGCGGCAGCCCCGCCTGCGCCAGCAGGCCACGGGCCACGGGGATCAGCGAGGCCGAGGCCTCGCGGCCGCCCTCGCCCTGGTGCGACAGGGTGCGCGGCCCGCCGCCGTCGCGCCATGACAGCGCCACGGACAGGTGCTCGGTGCTGGTGTCGAAGGCAAGCAGGTTCAAGGCAATGCGGAAATCGGGGGAAGCGGTGATTATCCGGCCACCGATAATGGCCGCATGGCCCTGCGCTCCCTCCTCGCCGCCGTGACCGCGCTGTGCGCCGCCCTGGCCGGCCCGCCCGCGCAGGCCCAGGGCCTGCCCACCGAGGTGGACGCCCACCTGGCCCGCGGCAAGCTGCCGCGCGAGGCGGTGGTGGTGGTCGTCGCCGACGCCGAGGGCCGCCTGCCCCCGCGCGTGTGGCACCGCGCCGATGCGCCGGTCAACCCCGCCTCCATCGCCAAGCTGGCCACCACCTATGCGGGCCTGGAGCTGCTCGGCCCGGCCTGGACCTGGACCACCCCCGTCTACCTCGACGGCCCGGTGCAGGACGGCACGCTCCAGGGCAACCTCTACCTGCAGGGGCGCGGCGACCCGCGCCTGGTGATGGAGCGCCTGTGGCAGCTGCTGCGGCGCGTGCAGGGCCTGGGCATCCGCCGCATCGCGGGCGACATCGTGCTCGATCGCAGCGCCTTCGAGCTGCCCCCGCAGGACCCGGCCGCCTTCGACGGCGAGCCCCTGCGGCCCTACAACGCCGGTCCCGACGCGCTGCTGGTGAATTACCGCGCCCTGCTGCTGCACTTCACCCCCAACGGCCAGGGCGCGGCGGTGCAGGTCGAGCCCGCCCAGGCCGGCGTGCAGCTGCCTGCCACCGTCCCCCTCGCCGGCGGCGAGTGCGGCGACTGGCGCGCCGCGCTGAAGGCGGATTTCCGCGACCCCGCTCGCATCCGCTTCGATGGCGCCTACCCCGCGGCCTGCGGCCCGCGCAGCTGGCCGGTGGGCGCCCCCGACCCGGCGGCCCATGCCGCGCGCGCCATCGCGGGCACGTGGCAGGAGCTGGGCGGCCAGCTCGCCGGCACGGTGCGCGAGGGCCGCGTGCCCGCCGGCCTGCGGCCGGTGCTGGAGACGCAGTCGCCCGCGCTGGCCGAAGTGGTACGCGACATCAACAAGTTCAGCAACAACGTGATGGCGCAGCAGCTGTTCCTGACGCTGAGCCTGCAGCAGCGGGGCCTGGGCACGCCCGCCGGCTCGCGCGAGGTGCTGCAGCAGTGGTGGCGGGAACGGGTGCGCACCGAGCCGCCGCAGTTCGACAACGGCTCGGGCCTGTCACGCCAGGAGCGCGCCACCGCGGCGCAACTGGCGCGCCTGCTGCAGGTGGCCTGGGCCTCGCCGCTGATGCCGGAGTTCGTGGCCTCGCTGCCGGTGGCGGGGCTGGATGGCACGGCGCGCCGCAGCGGCGCCCGCGCCGCCGGCCTGGCCCACCTCAAGACCGGCAGCCTGCGCGATGTGGCCGGCGTGGCCGGCTACGTGCATGCGCCGGGCGGGCGGCGCTGGGTGGTGGTGGCCATCGCCAACCACCCGAACGCCGGCGCGATGCGCCCGGCGATCGACGCGCTCGTGGACTGGGTGGCGCGCGACCCCGAGGCGCTTACCAGCGCGCGGTGACGCGCTGGTAGGCGTAGTCGCCGAAGGTGCGGTGGCCGAACGGCGTGGGGTAGACCAGGTCGGCGAACAGGTAGGTGTCCGGCGTGACGCCCGAGCCCAGGGTGCTGCTGGTGCACAGCGCGGAGTTCACCTGGCCGGTGCCGATGCCGATGCCGGCGCCCGCATCGACCGAGGCGCAGGCGGCGCCGGTCACGTTGGTCAGCGCGTAGGAGGTGGGGAAGCCGGTGAACTGGTTGAACTGCAGCGGCATGTCCACGTAGAGCACATGCTCGCCGAGGTCCGCCGCGGCCACCAGCAGGGCGTTGTTGAACGCCGTGCTCAGGGCCTCCAGCGTGGCCACCTGGCCGATCGCGATGGCCCAGGGCGAGCGGCCCAGGTTGTAGGGACCGGCGATGACGACGTGGCGCGCGCCGCCCTGGACCAGGCGGCGCACCTGCGCGGCGTAGTCACGCGCGGCCTGCTCGAGGTTGGCCCGGGCCTGGGCCACGGTCTGCTGGCCGGCGAAGGCCCGGGTGGCCTCGGCAATCATGTCGGCGGTGCCGGCGGACACCAGCAGCATGTCCTGCGTGGCGGGGCCGCCGGCGGCCAGGAAGCTGTCGACCTGGGCCTTCAGCGTGGGCGTGGCGGCGTTGCCGGCCGCATCCGGCGTGGCCAGGATGCGGGCGTTGCCGGTGGCGTAACTGGTGCCGCCGGCCGATCGGGTGGTGAGCACCAGGCCGAAGCGGCTGGCGACCTGCTGGGTCCAGACGTTCACCGAGCCGTCATTGATGGTGTAGCGCTTGCCGCCCACCTCGCCCAGGTCGGCGAGGCCGTCGCCGAAGGCCACCATGCGCGTGGGGCGGAACTGCGAGACGACGCCGGTGCCGCCGCCGCAGGCGGCCAGCAGGACGGGGGCGACGCAGGCCAGCGCGAGGACGGCGCGGCGCAGGCGGGGGAAGGCCATGAATCTCTCCAAGGGGGAATGCGTGGGTGGGGTCGGCCGCGAGTTTAAGCCGCGGCGCGGCGCAGCCGGTCCCGCACGCCGGCCCACTCGGGGGCCTCGGGCGGCTGCTCGATCCAGATCAGGCGCGCGCCCTGCGCGTCGAACTCGCGCAGCACGGCGAACAGCTCGCGCGCGGCCCGCGCCGCGTCGTCGGGCATGCGGCGCAGGGTGACGCCGCGCGAGGCGGCGGCCAGCGGTGTACGCGACCAGATGGCCAGGTGCGCGGCATCGGCGCCGAGCAGGTCCAGGCCGTCCTGAAGCGCCTTGGCGTCCATCAGCCGCACTTGGGCGTGCGGCGCGTAGTGCGACGCCAGGGTGCCCGAGGCGCGCGGCGCGGCCTGGGCGACCTCGTGCGGCAGCCACAGGCGCTCGCCGCAGGCGGCCTCGATCTGCGCGTGGGTCAGCGTGCCGGGACGCAGCAGCACCGGCTTGCCCCGGGTGCAGTCGACGATGGACGACTCGATGCCGACCTCGCAGGCGCCGCCATCGAGCACCAGCAGGTCGTCGCCGAACTCGCTGCGCACATGGGCGGCGGTGGTGGGGCTCACGCGGCCGAAGCGGTTGGCGCTGGGCGCGGCCAGGCCCGCCACCGGCGGCGCCAGCTGCGCGCAGGCGGCCAGCAGGGCGCGGGCCACGGGATGCGAGGGGCAGCGCAGGCCGATCGAGTCCTGGCCGCCGGCCGCCGCCTGGCCCATGCCCTCGCGGCGCGGGAGGATGACGGTGAGCGGGCCGGGCCAGAAGGCCTGCATCAGGCGGTGCGCCACGGGCGGGACCTCGCGGGCGAAGCGCCGCGCCATGTCCTCGCCGGTGACATGCACGATCAGCGGGTGGTCGCTCGGGCGGCCCTTGGCCGCGAAGATGCCGGCCACCGCGGCGTCGCTGCCGGCGTCGGCGCCGAGGCCGTAGACGGTCTCGGTCGGGAAGGCGACCAGCGCGCCTTCAGCCAGGCGGCGGGCCGCCTGGGCGATGGCATCAGGGGAGGAGCCGTCGAGGATCACGCGCGGCCGCCGCTCAGAACGGCTCGAGGCCGAGGAGGGCGCAGGCCTTGAGGGCCGACTCGCGCACCGCCACGGCGGTGGCGCCGGTGAAGGTGAGGTGGCCCATCTTGCGGCCGGCGCGGGCCTCGGTCTTGCCGTACAGGTGCAGGTGCGCGCCGGGCAGGGACAGCACGGCGGCCCACTCGGGCTCGCGGGCCGCGGTGTCGCCAGCGCGGAACCACAGGTCCCCCAGCAGGTTCAGCATGATCGCGGGGCTGTGCTGGCGCGGCTGCACCAGGGGCAGGCCGGCGAGCGTGCGTACCTGCAGCTCGAACTGAGAGCAGTCGCAGGCGTCCATGCTCCAGTGGCCGCTGTTGTGGGGGCGTGGGGCCATCTCGTTGACCACCAGCGAGCCGTCCTGCAGCACGAAGAACTCGACGCACAGCACGCCGACGTAGCCCAGGCCCTCGGCGATGGATTTCGTGGCGGCGATGGCCTGCTGCGCGCGCGCCGGCGGCAGGATGCCGTCGAACACCTCGGTCACGGCCAGGATGCCGCCGCGGTGCAGGTTGCGCTGGGGCGGCAGGTTCACCATGGCGCCATCGGCGCCGCGCGCCACCACCACCGAGCACTCGGCGGCCAGGGGCAGCATCTTCTCGAGCACGCAGGGCACGCGGCGCAGGCCCTCCCAGGCGGCGGCCAGCTCCTCGCGGGTGGACACGCGCACCTGGCCCTTGCCGTCGTAGCCGAGGCGGGCGGTCTTGAGGATGCCGGGCAGCAGGGCGTCGCCCACGGCAGCGAGCTGCTCGGGCGTCTCGATCACGGCATGCGGGGCCACCGGCACGCCGCACCTCGTGAAGTGGGCCTTCTCGGCGGCGCGGTCCTGGGCGATGGCCACCGCGTCGCCCGCGGGGGCGACGGGGCGGTGCGCCGCCAGCTGGCGCAGGGCCTGGGCCGGCACGTTCTCGAATTCGGTGGTGATGGCGTCGGCCACCCGGGCCAGCTCGGCCAGGCCCTTGTCGTCGAGGTAGTCGGCGTGCAGGTGGTGGTGGCTGACCCGGCCGGCCGGGCTCACCGCGTCGGGGTCGAGCACCGCGGTGAAGTACCCCATGCGCTGGGCGGCGTGGACGAACATGCGGCCCAGCTGGCCGCCGCCCATCACGCCGAGGGTGGCACCGGGCAGGAGGGTCGGGCGAGCGGTCATGCGCTGGGCGGCAGGGTGGTGTTGCGGGCGACGTCCGACTGCTTCTGGCGGTAGGCGTCGAGCCTGGCGCGCAGGGCCGGGTCGTCGGTGGCGAGCATCGCCACGGCGAACAGCGCGGCGTTGGCCGCGCCGGCCACGCCGATGGCGAAGGTGGCGACGGGGATGCCCTTGGGCATCTGCACGATGCTGTGGAGCGAATCCACGCCCTGCAGGTGCTTGCTGGCGACCGGCACGCCCAGCACCGGGACGGTGGTCTTGGCGGCGATCATGCCGGGCAGGTGGGCGGCGCCGCCGGCGCCGGCGATGATGGCCTTCAGGCCGCGGCCGGCCGCCGCCTCGGCGTAGGCAAACATGTCGTCGGGCATGCGGTGCGCCGAGACCACGCGGGCCTCATGCGCGACGCCGAATTCCTGGAGAATCGCGACTGCGTTCTGCATGGTGTCCCAGTCGCTGCCGGAACCCATGACGACGCCAACCTGTACCGTGCTCATGCCTGCCTTCAAGGGGAAAAGGCATGAATTTTAAGTTCCAACCCCCGAACAAGCCCGAATGATCGACGTCACCCTGGAAAACTTTGAGCAGGAGGTCATCGCCGCCTCCATGGAAGTGCCCGTGCTGGTGGACTTCTGGGCGCCCTGGTGCGGCCCCTGCAAGGTCATCGGGCCGCTGCTGGAAAAGCTGGAAGCCGACTACGGCGGCCGCTTCAAGCTGGTGAAGATCGACTCCGACCAGGAGCAGCAGCTCGCCGGCGCCTTCGGCATCCGCAGCATCCCGACCTGTATCCTCCTCATGGGCGGCCGCCCGGTCGACGGCTTCATGGGCGCGCTGCCCGAAGGCCAGGTGCGGGAGTTCCTGGACAAGCACCTGCCGCCCGGCGATGCCGTGGCCGACGAGGCCTTCGAGGAGGAGGCTGCGGCGCCCGCCGCCCCGGCCGGCAGCGAGGAGGCGATCGCCGCCCTGCGCCAGGCCGCCGAGGCCGCCCCGGACAACGACGACGCCCGCTTCGACTACGTGAAGGCCCTGCTCCTGGCCGGCCGCCTGGACGACGCCAAGGTCGCCTTCGCCCCGGTGATCGCCAAGGCCCCGGCCGTGCGCAAGCTCGACTCGCTGCAGCGCCAGATGGACGCCATGGACTTCGCCCTGTCGAAGGGCGCGCAGATGGAGGCCCTGGTCGACCTGGATTCGCGCATCGCGGCCAACCGCCGCGACTTCCCGGCCCGCTTCGACCGCGCCCGCCTGCTGATGGCGCACGGCAAGTGGACCGAGGCCATGGACGAACTGCTCGAGATCCTGATGCGGGACAAGTCCTGGAACGAGGAAGCCGCGCGCAAGGCCTACATCGCGGTACTGGACCTGATCGAGCCGCCCCGGCCCAAGGTGGCCGAGGGCCAGATCCCGCCGGACGACCCGACGGTGGCCACCTACCGGCGCCGCCTCTCCAGCGCGATCCTGAGCTGAGGGGACACGCCCCGGCCCGCCCCCGCCGGCCGGGCGGGCGGCCGAGGCGCGGCTACGCCGGGCCCGACTCCTCGACCAGCCGCCCCAGGAGGGCCAGCGAGTCCTGCCAGCCGAGGTAGCAGTCGTCGGCGGGGATGGCGGCCGGGATGCCCTCCTGCACGATGGACACCTCGGTCCCGCGCGCCACGGCGGTGAGCGTCACCGTGGTCTGCATCTCGCCGGGCAGCTGCGGGTCGTCGAAGCGCGCGGTGTAGCGCAGGCGCTCATGGGGCACCAGTTCGAGGTAGCTGCCGCCGAACGCATGGACATGACCCGAGGCGAAATGGGTGAACGACATCCGGTAGGAGCCGCCGGCCACCGCATCCTGCTGGTGCATGCGGGCGGTGAACCCGTCGGGCGGCAGCCATTTGACCAGCGCCTCGGCGTCGAGGAAGGCGCGGTAGACGCGCTCCGGGGGGCAGCGCAGGACGCGGTGGAAGCGGACGCTGGAGGTCGAGGTCGGTGAGGCCATGGCAAAGCTCCTGGGAGGGAAAAGCCTCGCCATTGTGCGCGGGCGCGGGCGCGCGGCGCACCCCCGCGCCGGGACCTGCCGGCGTTAACCCGTGAGCCGCTCCAGCGCCTCACGGTACTTGGCCGCCGTCTTCTCGATCACGTCCTGCGGCAGGCGCGGCGCCGGGGGCGTCTTGTCCCAGGGCTTGCCGTTCAGGCGGACCTGCTCCAGCCAGTCACGCACGAACTGCTTGTCGTAGCTGGGCGGGTTGGCGCCCTGCGCGGCGGCCTCTTCATAGCCCTCCACCGGCCAGTAGCGGGAGGAGTCGGGCGTGAGGACCTCGTCCATCAGCACCAGCTGGCCCTTTTCGTCGAGGCCGAACTCGAACTTGGTGTCCGCGATGATCAGGCCCTTCTTCAGGGCGATCTCGGCGGCCTCCTTGTAAAGCTGGATGCTGATGTCGCGGATGCGGGCGGCCAGGTCGGGGCCGATCATTTCCACGGTGCGCTCGAAGGTGATGTTCTCGTCGTGCTCGCCCACGGCGGCCTTGGCCGCGGGGGTGTAGATCGGCTCGGGCAGGCGGGCCGCGTTGGTCAGGCCGGCGGGCAGCTTCACGCCGCACACCGACTGCGACTCCTGGTACTCCTTCCAGCCGCTGCCGGCGAGGTAGCCGCGCACCACGGCCTCGACCGGGATCGGCTTCAGGCGCTTGACCAGCATGGAGCGGCCGATCACCTGGTTGCATTCGGCGGAAGTGACCACGCTCTCGGGCAGCTCGCCGGTGAGGTGGTTCGGGCAGACATGGGCCAGCTTGCCGAACCAGAACAGCGCCATGTGCGTCAGCAGCTCGCCCTTGCCGGGAATGGGCTCGCCCATGATCACGTCGAAGGCGGAGAGGCGGTCGGTGGCCACCATCAGGATGCGGTCGTCGCCGACGGCGTAGTTGTCACGCACCTTGCCGCGGGCCAGCAGCGGCAGGGAGGTCAGCGAGGAGGTATGCAGGGCGGAAGTCATGGCAGGGCCTTCTGGAAACGCAAACGGCCCGCGGTCAGCGGGCCGTTGATTATCGCAAGGGAGCGACCGGGATCAGTTCACCACCTGGGCCAGCTCGCCCTGGGCGTACTTGGCGGCCACGACCTGCAGGCTGTGGGCCTTGATCTTGCCGGCCTGGCCTTCGCAGCCGAATTCCAGGTAGCGGGCCTTGCACACCTGCTTGGCGGCCTCGCGGGCGGGCTTGAGCCACTCGCGGGCGTCGAACTTCTCGGGGTTCTCGTGCAGGAACTTGCGCACCGCGCCGGTCATGGCCAGGCGGATGTCGGTGTCGATGTTGATCTTGCGCACGCCGTACTTGATGGCTTCCTGGATTTCCTCGACGGGCACGCCGTAGGTTTCCTTCATGG
This sequence comes from Ramlibacter sp. MAHUQ-53, assembly GCF_052600055.1. Lineage (NCBI taxonomy): Bacteria > Pseudomonadati > Pseudomonadota > Betaproteobacteria > Burkholderiales > Comamonadaceae > Ramlibacter > Ramlibacter sp. MAHUQ-53. The sequence continues at coordinate 47,318 of NZ_JBQWTS010000005.1, read as the reverse complement.
CGCCGCCGTACTGGCGGATGATCGCCAGCAGCTCCTGCGGGACGCTGGAGGAGCCGTGCATCACCAGGTGGGTGTTGGGGATGCGGCGGTTGATTTCCTTGATGCGGTCGATCGCCAGGATGTCGCCGGTGGGCTTGCGGCTGAACTTGTAGGCGCCGTGGCTGGTGCCGATGGCGATGGCCAGGGCGTCGAGCTGGGTGCGCTTGACGAAGTCGGCGGCCTGCTCCGGGTCGGTGAGCAGCTGCTCGCGGGTCATCACGGCGTCGGTGCCATGGCCGTCTTCCTTGTCGCCCTGCATGGTCTCGAGCGAGCCCAGGCAGCCCAGCTCGCCTTCGACGGTGATGCCCAGGGGGTGGGCCATGTCCACCACCTTGCGGGTGACTTCCACGTTGTAGTCGTAGGAGGCGATGGTCTTGCCGTCGGCCTCGAGGCTGCCGTCCATCATGACCGAGGAGAAGCCCAGGTCGATGGCGCCCTTGCAGACGTCGGGGTTCTGGCCGTGGTCCTGGTGCATCACCAGCGGGATGGTGGGATAGGCCTCGATGGCGGCCTGGATCAGGTGCTTGATGAAGGCCTCGCCGGCGTACTTGCGGGCGCCGGCGCTGGCCTGCAGGATCACCGGCGCGCCGGTTTCCTTGGCGGCTTCCATCACGGCCTGGACCTGTTCGAGGTTGTTGACGTTGAAGGCCGGGATCCCGTAGCCGTTTTCGGCGGCGTGGTCCAGCAGTTCGCGCATGGAAACGAGAGGCATGGTGCAGTCCAGTGGAGAGTTTCGAAGGCGGCTTTCCGGGCCATGTAACCGCCCGGTAACTCACCCGATTTTAGCCGCCGACCCACCCGGCCGGGGTTCGTAACACCTGCGGACACAATCCGGGCATGACCGCCGAACGCACGCTCCTGATCAAGAATGCCCGTCATGTCTTCACCGCCGACGAGGCCGGCACCGAACTGAAGGACGCCTCCATCCGCGTGCGCGGCCACCGGATCGAGGCCATCGGCCCGGCCGCCGAGGTCGGCGACGGGGCCGACGAGGTGATCGACGCCCGCGCCCACCTGGTGGTGCCGGGCCTGGTCAACACCCACCACCACATGTACCAGAGCCTGACCCGCGCCATCCCCGCGGTGCAGGACGCCGAGCTGTTCTCCTGGCTGCAGGGTCTCTACCCGATCTGGGCCGGCCTGACGCCGGAGATGGTCGAGGTCTCGACCCAGGTCGCCATGGCCGAACTGCTGCTCTCGGGCTGCACCACCAGCAGCGACCACCTGTACATCTACCCCAATGGCGTGCGGCTGGACGACAGCATCCGCGCCGCGCAGGCCATCGGCATGCGCTTCACCGCCACCCGCGGCAGCATGAGCGTAGGCCGCAGCCAGGGCGGCCTGCCGCCGGACCGGGTGGTGGAGGACGAGGCCGCGATCCTGAAGGACAGCCAGCGCCTGATCGAGCAGTACCACGACGCCTCGCACGGCGCGATGGTGCAGGTGGCCCTGGCGCCGTGCTCGCCCTTCTCCGTGAGCCGCGACCTGATGCGCGAGACGGCGGCCCTGGCCCGCGCCCACGGCGTGCGCCTGCACACCCACCTGGCCGAGAACGACCACGACATCGCCTACAGCGCCGAGAAGTTCGGCTGCACGCCGGCGCAGTACGCCCAGGACCTGGGCTGGCTGGGCGACGACGTCTGGCATGCCCACTGCGTGAAGCTGGACGACGAGGGCATCTCGCTGTTCGCCGCCACCCGCACCGGCGTCGCCCACTGCCCCTGCAGCAACATGCGCCTGGCCAGCGGCATCGCGCCGGTGCGCCGCATGCTGGACGCCGGCGTGCCGGTGGGCCTGGGGGTGGATGGCAGCGCCAGCAACGACGCCGCGCACCTGGTCAACGAGGCGCGCCAGGCCATGCTGCTGGCGCGCGTCGGCCGGGCGCTGCAGCCGCCGGTGCAGCGCGAGGGCCGCACCTTCTTCGGCTGCGACCTCGGCCCCGCCGAGATGACGGCCCGCGATGCCCTGCGACTGGCCACGCGCGGCGGCGCGCAGGTGCTGGGGCGCACGGACATCGGCCGGCTCGCGCCGGGCCTGTGCGCCGACTTCGCCCTGTTCCGCCTGGACACGCTGGCCATGGCCGGCGGCGCAGTGCACGACCCGGTGGCCGCGCTGCTGCTCTGCGCCAGCCCGCAGGCCGACCACGTGGTGGTCCATGGCCGGCGGGTGGTGAAGGACGGGCGCCTGGCCACCGTGGACCTGGCGCCGCTGCTGGAGCGGCACAACCGGCTGGCCGTGGAACTGGCGCAGGCCGCGCGCTGAAGGCGGGCGGGCGGCCTCGCCCTCCGCGGTTTCCACGCCCGCCCCTCCCCGCGGGGAGCGGCCGGGGGGGGCGGTCAGGTGGCCCGCAGCACCTTCAGCATGTTGGTGCCGCCGGGGTTGCCCATGCGGTCACCGCAGGTGATCACGTAGATGTCGCCGCCGGTGACGATGCCGCGCTGCTTCAGGTGCCCCTCGGCCTCGGCCAGCGCGGTGTCGCGCTCGGCGCTCTGGTCCACCAGCAGCGGGCGCACGTTGCGATACAGCGCCATCTTGCGCTGCGTCGCCAGCTTGGGCGTGAGCGCGTAGATCGGGACGTGGATGCGGTGGCGCGACATCCACAGCGCGGTGGAGCCGGTGTCCGTGAGCGCCACGATGGCCTTGCAGCCCAGGTGGTGCGCGGTGAACAGCGCGCCCATGGCGATGGACTGGTCGATGCGGTGGAAATCCATGCCGCGGAAATCGGCATCGAGCTGCACGTCCTCGGCGCGCTCGGCCTCGGCGCAGATGTTGGCCATCTCGACGACCGTCTCCAGCGGGTACTTGCCGGCGGCGGTCTCGGCGCTGAGCATCACCGCGTCGGTGCCATCGAGCACGGCGTTCGCCACGTCGCTCACCTCGGCGCGGGTGGGCACCGGGTTGGTGATCATGGACTCCATCATCTGCGTGGCGGTGATCACCACCTTGTCATGCTCGCGGGCCAGCCGGATCATGCGTTTTTGCAGCGCCGGCACGGCGGCATTGCCCACCTCCACGGCGAGGTCGCCGCGGGCGACCATGATGCCGTCGCTGGCCTTGAGGATGGACTCCAGGTTCGGGATCGCCTCGGCCCGCTCGATCTTGGCGATCAGCCCCGGCTTGTGGCGGAATTCGGCGGCGGCCACGTTGCACAGCTGGCGCGCCATCTCCATGTCGGTGGCGTTCTTGGGGAAGCTCACCGCCACGTAGTCGGCTTGGAAGCTCATGGCGGTACGGATGTCCTCCATGTCCTTGGCCGTGAGCGCCGGCGCGGTGAGGCCGCCGCCCATCTTGTTGATGCCCTTGTTGTTGGACAGCTCGCCGCCGAGCTTGACGGTGGTGTGGACCTTGTCGCCGTCCACATGGTCGACGATCAGCACGATCAGGCCGTCGTTCAGCAGGAGGGTGTCGCCGGGCTTCACGTCGCGCGGCAGCTCCTTGTAGTCCAGGCCCACGCCGGCGAGGTCGCCGGGCTCGGTGCGCGAGGCGTCGAGCACGAATTTCATGCCCGGCTCGAGCAGGACCTTGCCCTCGGCGAACTTGCCCACGCGGATCTTGGGGCCCTGCAGGTCGGCCATGATGGCCACCTCGCGGCCGGCGCGGCGGGAGGCCTCGCGCACGAGGCGGGCCCGGTCGATGTGGTCCTGCGCCTTGCCGTGGCTGAAATTCAGGCGCACGACATTCACGCCGGCGCGGATCATCTGTTCGAGGAGTTGGGGGTCGCTGGAGGCGGGGCCGAGGGTGGCGACGATCTTGGTGGCTCTACGGGCCATGGTGGTTGTTTCCGGGGTTGAGGATTGTCTCTGCGCGGGCATTCTCACACGCGCGCCGTGGCGCCGGTTACAGCGCGGTTACCAGCGCGCTCCGGCGCCCCGGTTGATCCAGGTCATCGAATCTGTAAGTGGACGTGTTTACCATCCACGGGTTTACCCGTGTTTGCCAAGATTCCATGACTCCCCATCCGCAGCCGCTGCCTCCCGAAGCCCCCCTGCCGCATCGCAAGATCATCCGCGAGTGGCTCATCCCCCTGTCGCAACGCACCACGCTGCGCGCCTTCGTCCTGCTCGCGCTGGACTATGCGCTGTTCGCGGCGCTGCTGGCGGGCGTGATCGCCGTCGAGGCCTGGTGGGCCAAGGCCCTGCTGGGGCTGGCCGCCGGCTTCGTGATCGGCCGCCTGTTCATCATCGGCCATGACGCCTGCCACCAGAGCCTGACGCCGCACCGCCGCCTGAACAAGTGGCTGGGCCGCATCGCCTTCCTGCCCTCGCTCACGCCCTACAGCCTGTGGGATGCGGGGCACAACGTGGTGCACCACGGCTTCACCAACCTCAAGGGCGTGGACTTCGTCTGGGCCCCGGCCACCGCCGCCGAGTTCGCGGCCATGACGCCGGTGCAGCGCGCCCTGGACCGCGCCTACCGCAGCGGCTGGGCCCCGGGCCTGTACTACTTCATCGAGATCTGGTGGAAGAAGATGTTCTTCCCCTCGCGCAAGCAGATGCCTTCGCGCCGCCCGGTGTTCCTGTGGGACAACCTGCTGGTCTCCGTCGCCGGCCTGGTGTGGCTCGGCGGCCTGGTGGCCGCGGCTGCCGCGACCGGCCAGTCGATCGCGCTGCTGCTGGTCACCGGCTTCGTGCTGCCCTTCCTGTTCTGGTGCTCGATGATCGGCTTCGTCGTCTACGTCCACCACACGCACGTGAAGGTCTCCTGGCACGACGACCGCGCCGCCTGGCAGAAGGCCCAGCCCTTCGTGTCGACCACGGTGCACCTGACCTTCCCCTTCCGGATCGGCGCGCTGATGCACCACATCATGGAGCACACCGCCCACCACGTGGACATGAGCATCCCGCTGTACCGCCTGAAGCAGGCGCAGGACAAGCTCGAGGAACTGCTGCCGGGCCGCATCGTGGTCCAGCGCTTCTCCTGGCGCTGGTACTTCCAGACGGCGCGCGCCTGCAAGCTGTACGACTTCACCCGTCGCTGCTGGACCGACTACGCCGGGCGGGCGACGAGCCAGCCGGCGGCCTTGCCGGCCTGACCCGACGGAACGACAACGACAAAGGGGCCCGCGGGCCCCTTTGTCTTTGGTGCGGGGGCGATCAGCCCGCCGCGCGCTTCTCGAGGATCTCGAACGCCGGCAGGGTCTTGCCCTCCAGCACCTCGAGGAAGGCGCCGCCGCCGGTGGAGATGTAGCCCACGTCCTTCTCGATGCCGTACTTGGCGATGGCCGCCAGGGTGTCGCCGCCGCCGGCGATGCTGAAGGCGCTGGACTCGGCGATGGCGCGGGCGATGGTCTCGGTGCCCTTGGCGAAGGCGTCGAACTCGAACACGCCCACCGGGCCGTTCCAGACGATGGTGCCGCAGGCCTTGAGCTGCGCGGCCAGCCTGGCGGCGGTCTGCGGGCCGATGTCCAGGATCAGGTCGTCGTCGGCCACCTCGGTGGCCGCCTTGACGGTGGCCGGGGCGTCGGCGGCGAAGGCCTTGGCCACCACCACGTCGGTGGGGATCGGCACCTCGGCGCCGCGGGCCTTCATGGCCTCGATCACGGCCTTGGCCTCGGCGACCAGGTCGGCCTCGGCCAGCGACTTGCCGATCTTCAGGCCGGCGGCCAGCATGAAGGTGTTGGCGATGCCGCCGCCCACGATCAGCTGGTCCACGTTGGCGGACAGCGACTTCAGGATGGTCAGCTTGGTCGAGACCTTGGAGCCGGCCACGATGGCGGCCAGCGGGCGCTTCGGGTTGGCCAGGGCCTTGGAGATGGCGTCGATCTCGGCGGCCAGCAGCGGGCCGGCGCAGGCCACCTTGGCGAATTGGGCGATGCCGTAGGTGGAGGCCTCGGCGCGGTGCGCGGTGCCGAAGGCGTCGTGCACGAAGATGTCGCACAGGGCGGCCATCTTCTGGGCCAGCTCGGGGTTGTTCTTCTTCTCGCCCTTGTTCAGGCGGCAGTTTTCCAGCAGCACCACGGAGCCGGGCGCGACCTGCACGCCCTCGACCCAGTCGGACACCAGCGGCACCTCGCGGCCCAGGAGTTCGGCCATGCGCTTGGCGACGGGCGCCAGCGAGTCCTCGGGCTTGAACTCGCCCTCGGTGGGGCGGCCCAGGTGGGAGGTGACCATCACCGCCGCGCCGGCGTCCAGGGCCAGCTGGATGCAGGGGATGGAGGCGCGGATGCGGGTGTCCTCGGTGATGTTCCCGGCGTCGTCCTGGGGCACGTTCAGGTCGGCGCGGATGAAGACGCGTTGGCCGCGGGCCTTGCCCTGGGCGCACAGATCGGAGAAGCGGAGGATGTTCATGGTCGGTCCCTTGGAGAACCCGCCATTTTAGGAAACCCGGCTGACGCCCCGGGTCCGGAACCGTTACCAGCCCAGGCCGAGGTGCAGCGGCAGGTACACCGCCATGCCGGCGATGATGGTCAGGAGCGTGTCGCGGCGCCAGAAGAACACCGCCACCCCCACCGCGGCCCCGAAGATGCGGGCGTCCTGCCAGGTGGGCACCAGGTGGCCCTGGGCCATCACGACCTCGGGCAGCACCACGGCCGAGAGGGCGGCGATGGGCGCGTACTGCAGGCCGCGCTCGGCCCACTCGGGCAGCGACCAGTCGCGGCTGGAGATGAAGAAGAAGCCGCGCGCCACCACGGTCACCACGGCCAGGCCGAGGATGACCGCCATGGTCCAGAGGTCGGTCTGCCTCATGGGGCCTCCTGCTGCCGGACACGCTCCCGGCTTTCGAGCGTGAGGCAGACCAGCACCGCCACGCCGATCGCGGCGACGATGTTCAACTTGAGCGGCAACGCATAGGTGGCCACCGCGGTGATGCCGGCGACCGCCATCGCGATGACGCGCAGCCGGCTGGTCGCCAGCGACAGCTGGATGCCGATCAGGCACAGGATGCCGGCAAAGCCCAGGCCCCAGTGCGTGGGCACGAAGTTGGCCAGGGCGATGCCGGCCAGGCTGGGGAGCATCCAGGCGACCCAGTTCATGCCGGCATTGCCGGCCATGAAGGCCTCCTGGGCCAGGCGCTCCTGCGGGTCGTCGGCCGGGGGATGCGGGTAGCGCTTGGTGTGCAGCACATAGGTCATGTCCGTGGTCAGGTAGCCGGTGACCAGGCGCCGCAGCAGCGGCATGTGCATCATGTACGGGCGCAGGTGCAGGCTGAAGACCACGAAGCGCAGGTTCACGCAGAAGCCGGTGGCCAGGACCACCCAGGCCGGCGCGCCGGCCACCAGCAGCGGCAGGGAGGCCAGCTGCGAGCTGCCCGCGAAGACGAACAGCGCCATGGACAGCGCCTCCACCAGCGACAGGCCCGACTTGACCATGGCCACGCCGGTCATGAGCCCCCAGGCCGCGATGCCCGGCGCCTGCGGCGACATGCTGCGCAGGCCGGCCCGGAACTCCGGGTGCTCGCGCAGCGCCCGCTCCCAGAACATCAGGCGGCCTCGCCGAAACGCTGGCCCGCGGCCAGCGGGAAGCCGCGCAGGAAGTCGGCGACGCCCAGTCGCTTGCCGCCGGCGCGCTGCAGCTGGGTGAGGCGCAGCGCGCCCTCGCCGCAGGCCACGGTGATGCCGTCGGCCTCCACGGCCAGAACCGTGCCGGGCCGGCCCGCGCCCGCCGCGAGGGCGGCTCCCCAGATCTTGACGGCCTCGCCGCCCAGGTGGGTGGCGGCGCCGGGGAAGGGGTCGAAGGCGCGCACGCGGCGCTCGATCAACTCCGCCGGCAGCGACCAGTCGACCTGGGCCTCGGCCTTCTCGATCTTGTGCGCGTAGGTCACGCCCTCGGCGGGCTGGGGCACCGGGCGCAGGCCGCCGCGGGCGACCCGCTCCAGGGCCTCGACGATCATGCGCGCGCCCAGGTCGGCCACCTTGTCATGCAGGCTGCCGGTGGTGTCGCCGGCCGCGATCGGCAGGCGCTCGACGAGCAGCATGTCGCCGGTGTCCAGGCCGGCGTCCATCTGCATGATGGTCACGCCGGTCTCGGCGTCGCCGGCCTCGATGGCGCGGTGGATCGGCGCGGCGCCGCGCCACCGGGGCAGCAGCGAGGCATGGATGTTCAGGCAGCCGGCCCGCGGCAGGTCCAGCGTCCACTGCGGCAGGATCAGGCCGTAGGCGGCGACCACCATGACGTCGGGACGGGCCGCCTCCAGCGCGCCGCGGGCAGCGGCGGCGTCCTCGGGATACTTGCCGTCCAGGCGAAGGCTGAGGGGCTGCGAGACCGGGATGCCGTGGTCCACCGCGAACTGCTTGACCGGCGAGGCCTGCAGCTTCATGCCGCGCCCGGCCGGGCGGTCAGGCTGGGTGAGGACCAGGGGAATCTCGAAACCCGCAGCGTGCAGTCGCTCCAGCGCCAGGCGGGCGAACTCCGGGGTGCCGGCGAAGACGACGCGCACGGTGGTCAGAGCCGCACCGCCTCGCGGCGGGACTTGACCAGCTTGGTCTTGATGCGGTTGCGCTTGAGGGGCGAGAGGTACTCGACGAAGACCTTGCCCAAGAGGTGGTCCAGCTCGTGCTGGATGCACACCGCGGTCAGGCCCTCGGCCTCGATCACGCGCTCCTGGCCGTTCTCGTCGAGGGCGCGCACCTTCACGGCGATCGAGCGCTCGACGCCGTCGTAGATGCCGGGCACCGACAGGCAGCCCTCCTCGCCGACGCGCTTCTCGTCGCTGGCCCAGATGATCTCGGGGTTGATCAGCGCCATGGGCTGGTCGCGGTCCTCGGAGGTGTCGACGACGACGACGCGCTCATGCACGTCCACCTGGGTGGCCGCCAGGCCAATGCCGTTGGCGTCATACATGGTCTCGCGCATGTCGGCCACCAGCTGGCGGATGCGGTCGTCGACGGCCGCCACCGGCTTGGCGACGGTGTGCAGGCGGGGATCGGGATAGACGAGGATGGGGAGCAGGGCCATGGGATCGGGGCAGAACTGTCGCCATTTTCCCCCACTTTGAGAGCCATTGCCGCCCAAGGTGAGAACCAAACGTTGCCGTTGCCGGGGCTTGGGCGCAGAATCGGCCAAAGACCAAGAAGGGGAACACACCAATGAAGGCAACGATGCGCCCCGGCGCGATCGCGATCGCCCTGGTGGCTGCCTGCATGGCCCAGGCCGCGGCAGCCCAGAACTACCCGATCACAGGGGCCCAGCGGGCCACCGCGCAGCAGGTGGCGCAGGCGGGTGTCCCACTGTCCGAGCTGTCACCCAACGCCCCGGACCGCTACACCGTCCAGCGCGGCGACACGCTGTGGGACATCTCCGGGCTGTACCTGGTGCGGCCCTGGCGCTGGCCTGAGCTGTGGGGCATGAACCTGCAGACGATCCGCAACCCCCACCTGATCTACCCCGGCCAGGTGCTGGTCCTGGAAAAGCGCGACGGCCGCGCCTTCCTGCGGGCCGAGGGCGCCCCCGACGGCTCGCCGGTGCCCACCGTGCGCCTGTCGCCCCGGGTGCGCAGCCAGCCCCTGGGAGACACCGCGCTGCCCACGCTGAAGCCGCACCTGATCGAACCCTTCCTGGCCGAGCCCCTGGTCGTCGATGAGGAGACGCTGGCGCGCGCCCCGCGCCTGGTCGCCGCCACCGAGGGCCGCGTGCTGATCACCCGCGGCGACCGCGCCTACGCCCGCGGCCCCTCGGGCCAGCCCCTGGCCGAGCCCGCCACCGGGCCCCTGCCCGCCTTCCGCGTGTTCCGCAGCACCCGCGCCCTGGTCGACCCGGTCACCGGCGCGGTGCTGGGCCAGGAGGCCCAGTACCTCGGGCGCGCCGTGCTGGCGCGCGGCGAGGGCAGCCAGACCACCCGCACCGAGGGCCGCGACGCGCAGACCCTGCCGGTGCCCGCCACCCTGGACATCGTGGCCGCCCGCGAGGAAATGCGCACCGGCGACCGGCTGCTGCCCGAGCCGCCGACCCAGCTGGTGAACTACACCCCGCGCGCGCCGGAGAAACCCATCGAGGGCGGGGCCATCGTCTCCATGTACGGCAGCAGCGTGGGCATGGCCGGCCAGAACCAGGTCGTCGCCATCAACAAGGGCGCGGCCGACGGCATGGTCAGCGGCCATGTGCTGGCCATCCTCAAGCGCGGCGGCCAGGTGACCGACCGCACCGAGGGCCGCAAGGAGACCCTGCAGCTGCCGGACGAGCGCAACGGCCTGCTGATGGTGTTCCGCACCTTCGAGAAAGTCTCGTACGCCCTGATCCTGCAGACCAGCGACGGTGTGCGGGTGGGCGACCGCCTGGCCAACCCACGCTGAGCGCGTGGACGCCGGCGAGCTTTCCGGGTGGCTCCGGCTGGCGCTGGCGCCCCGCCTCGGTGGCACCGCCGCGCGCCGGCTGCTGGCCGCTTTCGGGCTGCCGCAGCAGGTGCTCGACGCCCCGGACGCCGAGCTCTCGCACCTGCTCTCGCCCGCGCAGCTCACCGCCCTGCGCGAACCCAGTGAGGCCCTCGACGCCCAGGCCACCGCCTGCGCCGCCTGGCTCGCGGCGGACCCGGCGCGCCGCCGCGTCCTGAGCCTGGCCGACGCCACCTACCCGCCCGCCCTGCTGCACACCGCGGACCCGCCCCTGCTGCTGTGGGTGGCCGGCGAGCAGCCCGACGCGCCCTGGCCCGAGGCCATCGCCGTGGTCGGCAGCCGCAACCCCACGCCGCAGGGCCAGGACCACGCCCGCCAGTTCGCGCGCAGCTTCGCGCAGGCGGGCTGGTGCGTGGTCTCGGGCCTGGCGCTGGGCATCGACGCGGCGGCCCACGAGGGCGCGCTCGAGGGCGCGGGCAGCGACCTGCCCTGCGCCACGATCGCGGTGGTGGGCACGGGCCTGGACCGCGTCTACCCCCGCGCCCACCTGGACCTCGCCCGCCGCATCGCGGCGCGCGGGCGCCTGGTGGGCGAGTACCCCCTGGGCACGCCGCCGCTGCCCGCCAACTTCCCGCGGCGCAACCGGCTCATCGCCGCCCTCTCGGGCGGCACGCTGGTGGTGGAAGCGGCCCTGCGTTCCGGCTCACTGGTGACGGCGCGCTGCGCCAGCGAGCAGGGCCGCGAGGTATTCGCCATCCCGGGCTCGATCCATTCACCGCTGTCGCGGGGCTGCCATGCCCTGATCCGGCAGGGCGCCACGCTGGTGGAGAACGCGCAGGACGTGCTCGGGGAGCTGGCGCCGCAACGCTGCGCGCCGGACCCGGTGGCCGCCGACCCGCACGAGCCGCCGGAGGACGGACTGCTCGAGGCCCTGGGCTTCGACCCGGCCTCGCTCGACGCGCTCACCGCGCGCACCGGGCTGCCCACCCCGCAACTGCAGGCGCGCCTGCTCGAACTCGAACTCCAGGGGGCGGTGGTGCGGCTCGCAGGCGGGCTGTTCCAGCGCGCGGCTGCAGCCTGAAAAGCCTTTTGCGCGAAGGCAACACCTGCGGCATTTCGCTCATGGCATCGGGCGCGGCGGGCCTTATAGTGGGGTCATGTTCGAAGTGCTGGTATTCGTCTACGAAAACTACTGGCGCGGCGACGCCTGTCCCGAGCTGGAGCAGCTCGGGCGCAAGCTCAGCGCCCATGGCTTCCAGGCCGAGGAGATCCATGACGCGCTGGTCTGGCTCGACGGCCTGAACTTCGCGGCCCAGGCCACCCGGCAGATGCTGCCCGAGGGCGCACGGCTCGCCTCGGACGACTGCTCCCCCGATCGCCAGTCCGCCCACAGCCTGCGTGTCTACTCGATCGCCGAGCAGGACCGCCTCGGCGCCGAGTGCCTGGGCTTCATCACCTTCCTCGAGTCCGCCGGCGTGCTGCCGGCCGCCATGCGCGAGATCGTCGTCGACCGCGCCATGGCCGCGGCCAGCCACCCGGTCTCGCTCGACGAGCTCAAGATCATCGTGCTGATGGTGTACTGGAGCTTCGGCACCGAGCCCGACGCCCTGGTGCTCGACGAGCTGTGCGACGACACCGCGGCGCGCCTGGCGCACTGAGCGGGCACACCATCGGCACGCCGGCGCGGCGCTCGGCACGCCGCCCCCAGCCCCCCTCGGGAGAGGCCCTCAGGCGGCCAGCAGCCGCTCCGGGTTGGCGTCCAGCTTGGCCAGCGCATCGCGCGTGGCGCGCACGGTGAGCGCCTCGTCCTCGTGCGGCACCAGCAGGCCGGCCTGCAGGTAGGCCGCCAGCCGCCCCACCTGCAGCAGCACGCAGCGGCCGCCCGGCGCAGTGAACAGGTGCAGCTGCCCGCCCTCGGAGCGCCAGGCGTACTGCACCGGCTCGACCTCGCCGTTGTGGTCCAGCCGGAACCAGGCGCCCGGCTGCAACTCACGCGCCCAGGCCATCATGGCGGCGCCGGGGCGCACGCCACCATCGGTGACGATCTCCACGCCCCGCGCTTCCTCGCCGAGCAGCTCGCCCAGGCTCTCCGCATCCAGGGGCAGGTCGGCCTCGAAGCCGGCGGCCAGGCTCTCGAGGTTGGTCAGGCAGTCCGCGATGGCCTCGATGCGCGCGGTGGGAATGGGCGCGGTGCGGGACTGGAAGGCATCGGCCAGGGTGTCGCTCAAGGTCTTGAGCTGGGCATCCTGCTCCGCGGCCGGCAGACCCAGCAGGGTCATGCCCTGGCGCAGGCGCTGCAGGAGTTGCGGCAGGCCCTGGATCACCTGGGCGCGCTCCGCCCGGTTGGGCTTGGCGCCCGCGGCCCAGACCAGCTCGGCAGCGGATTTCTTGAGAGCGATGGTGTCGGGATGCTGGGCCCCGTGGCGCACGGCGGCGACCGCCATCACCTCGGCCCAGACCTTGAAGAGGAATTCACGGATGCCCGCCGGCACCGGCATGTCGTCGAGCATGCGGCGCAGCTCGATCGTGTAGCGCACCGCCATGGTCTCCTTCTGCTCGACCTGCTGGGCCACGGTGACCACGCGGCGCGTGGCGGGGGCCTGGTCGGTGAGGTAGCGCGAGAGGAATTTCTGGAACTCCTCGTGCGCCATCAGGAAGACCTTGCGGCCGGTCTCGGGGTACTGCTCGACCAGCTGGACGATGCGGCGGATCTCGGCCTCCATCTCGCTGCCGTCGATGGTGGCGCCGTCGAAGCCGAGCACGCAGGCGCCCATGCGGTCGATCAGCAGGCGCGCGGGGTGCTGCAGGCTCTCGAAGAAATCGGGTTCGGCCAGAGCCACGCGCAGCACCGGCATCTGCAGGCGCGCGAACCAAACCCGCACCGCGGGCGGGATGCGCTCCTCGGCCAGGATGCTCTGGAACATCAGCGCGACGACCTCGATCAGCGCCTTCTCGGTGGACGAGCCGGCCTGGCGCTTGAGTTCGCCGCTCTGCTCGCGCAGCGCCTGGGCGATGCGGGCGACGGCACGGTCGTCGAAGGCATCCGGATCGGCGAGCAGGGTGCTGCCCACCGGGCCGAGGGCCACCGACAGGGCCGGCGAGGGCACGACGGGCTGACCGGGGTCGAAGTCGGCGACACGCTCGCCGATCAGCCGGCGCATGCGTCCGAGCAGGCCCTGGGCCCGGCTGCGCACGCGGGCCAGGGGCGACTCCACGCCGGCTGCGAGACGGCTGTCGGGCGGTACCTGGCCCCAGGCCGACGCGGCCCCCGGCCCGGCCTCGCCGGTGCCCGTGGGCGTGCCGCGGCCGCTCCCGCCGCCGAAGCCGAGCCCCCCGCCCGTGCTCAGGCCCATGCCGCTGGCACCACCGCCGCCGCCGGAAGCGCCCGAGCCGCCCGGCAAGCCACCGGGCCCGGTGCCCGGCGCCCCGGGCGGGCGCGCAGCGGCGTCGGGACTGCGGCGGACACGGCGGCCCGCCCCGATGTCCGGGAGCACACCCGCGTCGATGAGCGATTGGTTGGCCCGCTGCCAGGCCCGGGACACGACCGGCCCGAGCTGCTGCTGGAAGAAGTCGCCCGCCAGCAGCCAGGTGCGGCGCGGCAGGCCCGAGGCCATCCAGGACTCGACCAGGTGCTGGGCCAGGCCTTCGGGGCGGATGACGTCGCTGGCCGGCAGCTCGACGCCCTCGACCTGCTGCATGCGGCGCAGCAGGTCATTGAAATCCCAGCCACCCGCCTCCTGCAGGGACATGGCCAGGCGCGAAGCGATGATCTTGCGCTCGACCTCGTCGTGGTCGAGCAGGGAGAGGTCGCCCCCCGCGGCGGGCGGCGCGGCGCCCGCCAAGCCGGCCGCACCCCGGCGCCAGGCCAGCCGCGTCGCGGCCGCCCAGCTCGCGCGCAGCCGCTCGTACTCGAGCATCGCGTCGCGCCGCTCGTGCGCTTCCCGGGTGCTGGTGCTGCGGTCCACCTGCTCGAGCAGGCGGGTGGCCAGGGCCAGCGAGAGCGGCTCCAGGCAGGCCTCGAGCTCGGCCACGAACTGCTCCCGCACCCTGCGCGCCAGGGTGCCGGGTGCGTTGGGCGTGGTGAGCGTCAAGCGAGGCCCTCCGGACTCAGACGGTGGCGCCGGCGTTGGGGTCGTTCGGGTCGCCGTCCTTGCGGGGGGGCGCCTTGACCAGGTCCTCGCGCTTGACGCCCAGCCACATGGCGATGGCGGCGGCGACGAACACCGAGGAGTAGATGCCGAACAGGATGCCGATGGTCAGGGCCAGGGCGAAGTAGTAGAGGGTGGCGCCGCCGAACAGCAGCATCGACAGCACCATGATCTGCGTGCTGCCGTGGGTGATGATGGTGCGGCTGATGGTGGAGGTGATCGCGTTGTCGATGATCTCCACCGTGTCCATCTTGCGGAAGCGGCGGAAGTTCTCGCGGATGCGGTCGAAGATCACCACCGACTCGTTGACCGAGTAGCCCAGGATGGCCAGCACCGCCGCCAGCACGGCCAGCGAGAACTCCCACTGGAAGTAGGCGAAGAAGCCCAGGATGATGACCACGTCGTGCAGGTTGGCGATGATGGCCGCGACCGCGAACTTCCACTCGAAACGGATCGCCAGGTAGATCACGATGCCGGCGATCACCACGGCCAGGGCCTTGAGGCCGTCGGCCGCAAGCTCCTCGCCCACGGAGGGGCCGACGAACTCGGTGCGCTTGAGGTTGACGGCCGGGTCCTGGGCCTTGAGGGCCGCCAGCACCTTCTCGCTCTGTTGCGCGGAACTCACACCTTTCTGGGCCGGCAGCCGGATCATGACGTCGCGGGCGGTGCCGAAGTTCTGCACCTGGACATCGGTGAAGCCCAGGCCGGCGACGACCTGGCGGATGCGCTCGACCTCGGCCGGCTTGTCGTAGGTGACCTGCATCACCGTGCCGCCGGTGAACTCCACCGAGAGGTGAAGGCCGCGCGTGGCCAGGAAGAAGACGGCCAGCGCGAAGGTGACGAACGAGATGATGTTGAACACCACCGCGTGCCGCATGAAGGGGATGTCGCGGCGGATCTTGAAGAATTCCATTTTCTTACAGGCTCTCGGGCTTGTTTATAGCGCTGCCGGCTTCAGGACGCCAGACGGTGCCGATCGAGACGGACTTGAGTTTCTTGCGCCGGCCGTACCAGAGGTTGACCAGGCCGCGCGAGAAGAAGACCGCCGAGAACATGGAGGTCAGGATGCCGATGCAGTGCACCACCGCGAAGCCGCGCACCGGGCCGGAGCCGAAGGCCAGCAGGGCGACGCCGGCGATCAGCGTGGTGATGTTGGAGTCCAGGATGGTGGCCCAGGCGCGGTCGTAGCCGGCGTGGATCGCCGCCTGCGGCGAGGCGCCGTTGCGCAGCTCCTCGCGCACCCGCTCGTTGATCAGGACGTTCGAGTCGATGGCCATGCCCAGCGCCAGCGCCATGGCGGCCATGCCGGGCAGGGTCAGGGTGGCCTGCAGCATCGACAGGATGGCCACCAGCAGCAGCAGGTTCACCGCCAGCGCGATGCTGGAGAACACGCCGAACAGCATGTAGTAGACCGTCATGAAGGCGCAGATCACGACGAAGCCCCAGGCCACGCTGTGGAAGCCCTTGGCGATGTTCTCGGCGCCCAGGGTGGGGCCGATGGTCAGCTCCTCGATGATCTCCATGGGCGCGGCCAGCGAACCGGCGCGCAGCAGCAGGGCCAGGTCGTTGGCCTCGGCAACGGTCATGGAGCCGGAGATCTGGAAGCGGTTGCCCAGCTCGCCCTGGATCACCGGGGCGGTCAGCACCTCGCCCTTGCCCTTCTCGAAGAGCAGGATGGCCATGCGCTTCTTCAGGTTCTCGCGGCTGGTGTCGCGCATGATGCGGCCGCCCTTGGCGTCGACGGTGAGGTCGACCTTGGGCTGCTGGCTCTGCGAGTCGAAGCCGGGCTGGGCGTCGGTCAGGCTGTCGCCGGTCAGGATGACCTGCTTCTTGACGATGACCGCACGGCCGTCACGCTCCAGGTAGCGCTCGGAGCCGAAGGGCACCGGGCCGGTGCCGAGCTCGGCGGCGCGGGCCTCGGAGGAGTCGTCGACCAGGCGCATCTCCAGGGTGGCGGTGCGGCCCAGGATGTCCTTGGCCTTGGCCGTGTCCTGCACGCCGGGCAGCTGGACCACGATGCGGTCCAGGCCCTGCTGCTGGATCACCGGCTCGGCCACGCCGAGCTCGTTGATCCGGTTGTGCAGGGTCATGATGTTCTGCTTGAGCGCCTGCTCCTGCACCTTGCGGGCGGCCTCGGGCTTGAGCGAGGCCGCCAGGCGGTACTCGGTGCCGTCCGGGCCGGCGGTGACGGCCAGGTCGGGGAACTGGTCGGCCACCAGCTTGAGGGCCTGCTGCAGG
Organism: Ramlibacter sp. MAHUQ-53; assembly: GCF_052600055.1. Taxonomy (NCBI): domain Bacteria; kingdom Pseudomonadati; phylum Pseudomonadota; class Betaproteobacteria; order Burkholderiales; family Comamonadaceae; genus Ramlibacter; species Ramlibacter sp. MAHUQ-53. The sequence goes on along the minus strand of NZ_JBQWTS010000005.1, from coordinate 30,626 downwards.
GTGGCGGCCTCACGGAAGCGCACCTCGATGGCCTGGCCATTGCGGTTGATGCCGGCGTGGCGGATGTTGGCCTCGCGCAGCTGGGTGCGCAGGTCACCCGCAAAGGCCTCGGCCTTCTTGGTCAGCGCCGCGGGCATGTCCACCTGCAGCATGAAGTGCACGCCGCCGCGCAGGTCCAGGCCCAGGTACATGGGCGCGGCATGCAGCGCCGACAGCCAGCGCGGCGAGGCCGAGATCAGGTTGAGGGCGACGACGTAGGCCGGGTCGGCCGGGTCGGGGTTGAGGGCGCGCTGCAGCGCGTCCTTCACCTTGAGCTGGGCGTCGGTGCTGTCCACGCGCACCCGCACGGAACTGGCGTCGAGGGTGAGGGCCTGCGGCGCCAGGCCGGCGGCGGCCAGGGCCTGCTCCACCCGGGCCTGGGTGGTGGCGTCCACCTTCACGGTGGCCTTGCCGGCCGAGACCTGCACAGCGGGCGCCTCGCCGAAGAAATTGGGCAGGGTGTAGAGGGCGCCCACCAGCAACGCGACCAGGAGGATCGCGTACTTCCAGACCGGGTAACGGTTCATGACGACGGTTCGTGCGGGAAGAACGGGGAGAAGGGACGGGACAGCGGCCGTGATTACTTCAGGGTGCCCTTGGGCAGCACCTGCACGATGGCGCTGCGCTGGACCTGCACCTCGACGCCGCTGGCCACTTCCAGGCCGACATAGGTGTCGCCGATCTTGCTGATGCGGCCCACCAGGCCGCCGGCGGTGGTGATCTCGTCACCCTTGGCCAGGGCCTCGAGCATGGCCTTGTGCTCCTTCTGGCGCTTCATCTGGGGGCGGATCATGATGAAGTACAGGACCACGAACATGAGCAGCAGCGGCAGCATGCTCATGAAGGAGGAGGACATGTCGCCACCGGCGGCGGCGGGGGCGGTCTGGGCAAAGGCGGAGGAAATGAACACGGAGGCTCCTCGGAATCGTTGGGTCTTGACGTGGAAAACCGCCCGCGCCGGCGCCATCGCGCCGCCGCGAGGCGGAATCGAGGAATTGTAGGCGCTGGGCCGCGGGCGCGTGGCGTGCGGGCCTCAGGCGGCCAGGCGGCCCTCGGCCGGCCGGCCGCGCCAGCGCGCCATCAGGGCCTCCCACTGCGGGCGGGCCGCGGCGAGGTGGCGCTCCTTCACATGGCCGAAGCCGCGGATCTGCTCCGGCACCCGGGCGATCTCCACGGCCAGCGCATGGTTGCCGGCCGAGAGGCCGGCCAGCAGTTCCTCGACGCAGGCGCGGTACTCGGCGATCAGCGCGCGCTCGGTGCGGCGCTCCCCGGTGCGGCCGAAGACATCCAGCGCCGTCCCGCGCAGGAAGCGCAGGCGCGCCAGCAGGCGGAAGGCCAGGCCCATGGCCGGGCCGTACTTGCGCTTGACCAGCTCGCCACGCTCGTTGCGGCGGGCCAGCAGCGGCGGGGCCAGGTGGTAGTGGACCTTGAAGTCGCCCTCGAACTGGCTGGCGATCTTCTCGGCGAAGCCGGCCTGCGTGTGCAGGCGGGCGACCTCGTACTCGTCCTTGTACGCCATCAGCTTGAACAGGTAGCGCGCCACGGCCTCGGCCAGGGCGGTCTTGCCCAGGCCGGCCTCGGCGGCGCGGACCTTCTCGACGAAGTCACGGTACTGCTGCGCGTAGGCGGCGTCCTGGTAGGCCGTGAGGAACTCGACGCGCCGGGCGACCAGGCTGTCCAGCGTCTCGCGCTTGTGCAGCTCGACCACCTGGGCGGGCGAGACCAGGCGCTCCACCGCGGCCGGGTCGTGGGCGGCCCGGCGGCCCCAGTTGAAGGCGGTCTTGTTGGCGTCGACGGCCACGCCATTGAGCTCGATGGCGCGCATCAGCGCCTCGAGGCCCACCGGCACCCAGCCCTTCTGCCATGCATAGCCGAGGAGCATGGGATTGGCATAGAGGCTGTCGCCCATCAGGCGGGTGGCGGCGCGCTCGACATTGAAGGCGCCGACCGCGCCGGCGCCGACGGCCCGCGCGATCTCCCCGGCGCAGGCATCCTCGGGGTTGACCCAGTTGGCGTCGCGCACGAAGGCGGCAGTGGGCGTGCTGTGGGCGTTGAGGGCGACGCGGGTGCGGCCCTCGCGCATGCGCAGCACCGTCTCCTTGCCGGCGGCGACGATGGGGTCGCAGCCGATGACCAGATCCGCCCCGGCCATGCTCACGCGGGTGGTGCGGATCGCGGCGTCGGACTCGCCGATCAGCACGTGGCTCCAGGTGGCGCCGCCCTTCTGGGCCAGGCCCGCCGCGTCCTGCGTGACGATGCCCTTGCCTTCCAGGTGCGCGCCCATGCCCAGGAGCTGGCCGATGGTGATGACCCCGGTGCCGCCGACGCCGGCCACCACGATGCCGAAGGCCTGGCCGGGCACCAGCGCGGGCACGGCCGGGTCGGGCAGCTCGCCGAGGTCGGCCGGCGAGGGCCGGCGGTCGCGGGCCTGCTTCTTCAGCTGGCCGCCCTCGACGGTGACGAAGCTGGGGCAGAAGCCCTTGAGGCAGCTCATGTCCTTGTTGCAGCTGCTCTGGTTGATGGTGCGCTTGCGGCCGAAGGGCGTCTCCAGCGGCTCCACCGACAGGCAGTTGGACTGCACGCCGCAGTCGCCGCAGCCCTCGCAGACCAGGTCGTTGATCACCACGCGCACGGCCGGGTCGACCATCGTGCCGCGCTTGCGGCGGCGGCGCTTTTCGGTGGCGCAGGTCTGGTCGTAGACGATGACGCTGGTGCCGGGGATCTCGCGGAACTCGCGCTGCAGGCGGTCGAGCTCGTCGCGGTGGAACACCTCCACGCCATCGGGCAGCCGGGCCAGGGTGTACTTCTCGGGCTGGTCGGAGACGATCACCAGGCGGCTCACGCCCTCGGCGGTGAGGCTGCCCACGATCTGCAGCACCGAGTGGCCCTCGGGCCGCTCGCCGACCTGCTGGCCGCCGGTCATGGCCACCGCGTCGTTGTACAGGAGCTTGTAGGTGATGTTCACGCCCGCGGCGATGGCCTGGCGGATGGCCAGCAGGCCGCTGTGGAAGTAGGTGCCGTCGCCGAGGTTGGCGAACACGTGCTTCTCGTGGGTGAAGGGCTGCTGCCCGACCCAGGGCACGCCCTCGCCCCCCATCTGGGTGAAGCCCAGGGTGTTGCGGTCCATCCAGGTGGCCATGTAATGGCAGCCGATGCCGGCCATGGCGCGCGAGCCCTCGGGGACCTTCGTCGACGTGTTGTGCGGGCAGCCCGAGCAGAACCACGGCACGCGGTCGGCCTTGACCTCGAGCACCTGCATCGCGCGCTCCTTGGCCTCGAGCAGCGCCAGCTGGGCGTCGAGGCGGGCGGCGGTGTCGCTGTCCACGCCGATCTTCTTGAGGCGGCGCGCGATGGCGCGGGCGATGATGGCCGGCGACAGGTCGGCATTGGCGCGCAGCAGGGTATGGGCCGAGGGGTTGGGCATGGACCACTCGCCGCCGGTGAAGTCGCCCTCGGGCTCGTCGAACTTGCCCAGCACGTTGGGGCGCACGTCGGGCCGCCAGTTGTACAGCTCCTCCTTGATCTGGTACTCGATGACCTGGCGCTTCTCCTCGACGACGAGGATCTCGCGCAGCCCGGTGGCGAACTCGCGCGTGCCCTGCGCCTCCAGCGGCCAGACCACGCCCACCTTGTGCAGGCGCAGGCCGATGCGCTGGCAGGTGGCGTCGTCGAGGCCGAGGTCGGCCAGGGCCTGGCGGGTGTCGTTGTAGGCCTTGCCGCTGGCGATGATGCCGAAGCGGTCGTTGGGGCCCTCGATGACGTTGTGGTTCAGGCGGTTGGCGCGGATGTAGGCCAGCGCGGCGTACCACTTGAAGTCGAACAGGCGCTGCTCCTGGTCCAGCGGCGCGTCGGGCCAGCGGATGTGGACGCCGCCCGGGGGCATGGCGAAGTCCTCGGGCAGGATGATCTGCACGCGCTCGGCGTCGATCTGCGCCGCGGCGCTGGACTCCACGATCTCCTGGATGGTCTTCATCCCCGACCAGACGCCGGCATAGCGGCTCAGGGCGAAGGCATGGATGCCCAGGTCCAGGATCTCCTGCACCGAGGCCGGGAAGAACACCGGCAGGCCGCAGGCCTTGAAGATGTGGTCGCTCTGGTGGGCGGCGGTGGAGCTCTTGGCGACATGGTCGTCGCCGGCCACCGCGATCACGCCGCCCCAGGGCGTGGTGCCGGCCATGTTGGCGTGCTTGAAGACGTCGGAGCAGCGGTCCACGCCCGGGCCCTTGCCGTACCAGATGCCGAAGACGCCGTCGAAGCGGTTGGCGCCCGCGGGCGCAAAGCCCAGTTGCTGCGTGCCCCACAGCGCGGTGGCGGCGAGCTCCTCGTTCACGCCCGGCTGGAAGACGATGTTCTGCGACTGCAGGAACTTCTTGGCCTTCCACAGCGCCTGGTCGTAGCTGCCCAGGGGGGAGCCGCGGTAGCCGCTGATGAAGCCGGCGGTGTTCTTGCCTGCCAGGGCGTCGCGCTGGCGCTGGAGCATGGGCAACTTGACCAGGGCCTGCACGCCGCTCATGAAGGCGCGGCCGTAGTCCAGCGAGTACTTGTCGTCCAGGGTGACCGTCTCGAGCGCTTTGCGGATGTGCTCAGGCAGGGGCGCGTTCATGGTTTCTTGTCTCCGTAGTGGAGGGCAGTGTATGCCGCAACACTCGATAAGTCTTTGCTTTTGATGCTCAAACCTCTGTAGGATAGGAAAGGATATTGCTCAAAACACGGAAAAATGGAAACGCTCGACAAATTCGACCTGCGCATCCTGCAAGAGCTGCAGGCCGATGCGCGGCTGACCAACGCCGAACTGGCGCAGCGGGTGGGGCTGTCGGCGGCGCCGTGCTGGCGACGGGTGCGGGCACTGGAGGAAGCGGGTTACATCAAGGGCTACCACGCCGAGATCGACCGGCACCGCATCGGCCTGGGGGTGCTGGCCTTCGTGCGGGTGGACGCCGAGCGCACCACCGGCGAAGGCACCCGCCAGATGGAGGCGGCGATCCGCAAGATTCCCGAAATCGTGTCCTGCCACTACATCAGCGGCACCGGCACCTTCGAGCTGCAGGTGGTGGCGCGCGACCTCGACAGCTTCTCCCGCTTCCTGCGCGAGGTCCTGATCAATCTGCCCAACGTGAAGGACCTCCACACCAGCTTCTCGCTGGGGGAGGTCAAGGCCAGCAGCGCGTGGCCGCTGGACCACCTGCGGCCGGCCTGAGGCTCAGGCCGCAGCTGGCGCAGCCCGGGCCGGCCCCAGCGTGAGGTACCCCACCCCGCCGGCGTAGCCGCCCAGGTGCATTTCGCGCACCAGCGGCTCGAGCACCGGCCGGACCTTGTCATGCAGGGGCGACTCCCAGTCCCCCGGGTGCTGGAAGTTGGTGGCGACGTAGGTCCAGCCGTGGATGTCGTCCACCGCGTGCAGGCCGGTGGACTCCGCGCCCACCGGGCAGGACAGCAGGCGCACCAGCTCGCCGGTGTCCACCTGGTAGGCCCACAGGAAGTTGTTCACGTGCGTGCTGCTGTCCTCGCCGATGAACAGGGTTCGCAGGCGCTGCGAGAACTTGAGGTTGTCCGGGCAGGCGATGCGGTCCGGGTCGGCGAAGTTGCCCAGGGCGTCCTGGACGCGGCGGCCCGGGTTGGGGCGTTGCGCGTCGCCGCCGAGGTCGCGCGCCACCAGGGCCGGCACGGCAGCCATGTCCACCGGCACCCAGTCGCTGGCGATGGCCGCGCCCGCGGCGTCGCGCTGGCCGGGGCGCAGGTTCAGCCGGTAGACCGCGCCCGAGAAGGGCCCCTGCACCGCGATGCCGCCGGAGCCATTGCGCATCGGCGCCTCGATGCGCGAGATGGCCACGTAGGCCACGCGGTCGCGGGCGTCGAGCGTGGTGCCCTCCCACTTGGTGAAGCCCAGGCTGCCGCCGACGAGCGCGGCGTAGCGGTGGGTCTCCAGGAAGGCCGCGGCCGTTTCCATGCCGGGCTTCAGGCGCACCCAGTTGAAGCCGCCCGCGTACGGGATGCGGGTGAACGAGGCGTCGCCCGGGTCGGTGCGGCGGATGTCCATGATGTCGGCGGCGCGGATCCCGCCCTCCACCAGCGCCTCGATCTCGCAGCTGCTCGCATGGCCCAGGCGGATCCAGGTGAGCGTGGCCGCGCCGGGGCCGGCGTTGGAGGTGGCGTTCCAGCGGGCCACGTACAGCGTGCCGCTGGACAGGTCGCGCGGGCGGTCGGCGACGAACATGAAGGCGCCGGCGTTGCTGAAATCGTCCCCCATCATGAGGGTGCGCTCGTCGGGCATCACCTGCACCAGCTCCTTGGAGATGCGGCCGGTGGCGTAGTGCTTGCGGATGCTGCCGGTGCCGTCGGCGTTCACCGTGACCTCGGGCAGGTGGCCGTAGCGGTACGGGTTGGCGCGCGCCCGGTCGCCGTAGAGGCTGGCGCTGAAGCCCCGCAGCAGCGGGTCGTCGGCGCGGGCGGCGTCGGGCTCGTACTCCTCGCTCGAGAGGTGGGTGTTCCAGGGCGAGAGGCTGGCGCCGCAGGTGGTCCACAGGCCGTGCACGCCCGCGGTGTCCACCGGGTGGTAGCGCACCAGCGCGAGCCGGCCGGTGGCCGGGTCCTGGTCCAGCGTGAGCACCGCCATCGGCGAAGGCAGGATGCCGTAGGCGCTGCGGCCGGCCTGGTCGCGGCTGGTGTACTCGAACTGCACCACCGCGAAGACGGTGTTGCCCTGCACGCCCGGCGCGCGCACGCCGGGCAGGGTGAGCAGGCTCATGCCGTCCGGGCAGTCGGAGAAGAACTGGCGCTCGCGGCCCGGGACCGAGCGGTCCATGATCGGCTGCTGGCGGATGTCGTAGCAGCCGCCGGCGACGACCTGGCCGCCGCGGCCGTCGGGCACGCGCTGGCCGGTGGCGAACAGGCGCTCATAGCCCAGGGGCCACTCGCGCACGCTGCCGTCGGCGAAGCGCGCCTGCAGGCGCGAGCCCACCGTGGTGGACGCCATGGCGGCGGGTTCGGCCAGCGTGGGCGCGGGCATGCCGGTGAAACGCAGGCCGGTCAGGGCGGCAGCGGGAACGGCGGCTGCCGGGGAGACGGCGGAGGCCGGGGGCACCGCGCAGCCGGCCAGCGAGGCCAGCGGCAACAGCGGCAGGGCGGGCAGGCCGGCGGCGGCCTTGAGGAGATCGCGACGGGTCGTCATGGACATCAGGGTTGCCGGGGCCACAGGACCCACAGGCGAAGCGGTTGCTTGAGGCGGCCGGCCAGCTCGCCGGCCTCGGCGCCCCAGCCGGCGAAGTAGTCGGCGCGCACCGCGCCGACGATGGCGCTGCCGGTGTCCTGCGCCAGCACCAGGCGGGCCAGCGAGGTCTGCGGGCCGGTGGACTGCAGCCACACCGGCGTGCCGTAGGGAATGCTCTCGCGGTCCACCGCGATCGAGCGGCCCGGCGTGAGCGGCACGCCCTGCGCACCGCGCGGGCCGAAGGCGGCGGCCAGGTCGTCCAGCGGCTCCTCGCGGAAGAACACCATGCGGGGGTTGGCCCAGAGCATCTCCTGCACCCGCTGCGGGTTGTCACGCACCCAGGCCTTGATGCCGGGCCAGGAGGCGTCCTTCACCAGCCGCTGCTGCAGCAGCCAGCTGCCGACGCTGCGATAGGGCTGGTCGTTGGTGCCGGCATAGGCCAGGCGCACCAGGCGCTGGCGGCCGTCCGGCTCGGTCAGGCGCAGGCGGCCGGAGCCCTGGATCTGCAGCACCAGCGCGTCGACCGGGTCGGCCAGCCAGGCGATCTCGCGCCCGCGCAGGGCGGCGCGCGCCTCGGGCAGCGTGTCCATCTCCTGGCGGGTGAACCAGGGCCGGCGCTGGGCCAGGTCGGCCGGCAGGCGGTACAGGGGCACGCGGTGGGTGGCGGTGGGCTGGCGCGAGGCGTCCAGCAGCGGCTCGTAGTAGGCGGTGAGCAGGCCCGGCTCGCCCGCCTGCAGCGGCTCGACGCGGAACGGCTGCAGGTGCCGCCGCATCCACGCGCGCTGCTCCTCGCCGGAGGCGATGGCCAGCTGGCGCACCTGGGGGCACAGCGCGGTGAAGGACGCGGCGGGGCGCTCGCAGCTCTTGATCCAGGCGTTCCAGGCCTCGTGCAGGGCGTCGCCCTCGAAGCCGGGCAGCTCCTGCCAGCGCACCGGGACCCAGCGGCTCTTGCCGCTGGCGCGCGGCGGCGGCAGCGGGGCCTCGTCCGCGGCGGCTGGGGCGGCGGCCGGCGCGGCGTCGGGCCGGGCCGGGGCCGCGGGCTCGGGCAGCGGCGTGCTGGCGCAGCCGGCCAGCAGGGCCAGGACCGTTCCTACAATGGCGCGCGCCACCCAACCGAAACTCGCATTCATGCTGCTGATTCTGCTCGAAGCCCTGCTGGCCCTCGCGGTGCTGGTCCTGATCGTGTGGTGGACGATGTTCTCGGGCCGCCCCAAGGGCGAGCCGCCGAAGGACGACGACCCCCCGGCCTGACCGGCCGCCTCAGGCCTGATCGCGCAGGACGTTGGCGAGTTCCACCGCCGACTTCACGTCCATCTTGTCGAACACCCGCGCGCGGTGGACTTCCACCGTGCGCACGCTGATCTCGAGCTGGTCGGCGATCAGCTTGTTCGGCAGGCCCTTGGCCACCAGCTCCATGACGTCGCGCTCGCGCTGCGTGAGTTCGGACAGCCGCGCCTGCAGCTGCAGTGTGGCCCGGCGCTGCGCCAGCACCTGGGCGGAGCGGGCCAGCGCCTGCTCGATGCGGTCCACCAAGGCGTTGTCGGAAAAGGGCTTCTCGCAGAAGTCGAAGGCGCCGCGCTTGACCATGTGGACGGCGGTGGGCACGTCGGCATGGCCGGTGAGGAAGATGACGGGCACCAGGTCCACCAGGCCGCGCGCAGCCAGCCCGTCGAACAGCGCCAGGCCGCTGGTGCCGGGCATGCGCACGTCCAGCAGCAGGCAGGACGGCTGCTGCGGCGCGAAGCCGCGCTCGAGCATCGCAGCGAAATCGTCGGCGCTGGCGTAGGCCTCGCTGGTGAGGCGGCGCGAGCGCAGGAGCCAGGCCAGCGCCTCGCGCACGCCGGCGTCGTCATCGACGATGTAGACGATTGCGTCCTGGGTGGGTTGCATGGGTCAGTCGGGGGCGGTGTCGCCGGCCGCGGCGGCCGGCAGCGTGAAGCGGAAGATCGTACCCTGCGGCGGGTTGGGCTCGAAGACCAGGTGGCCGCCGTGCTGCTCGACGACCGTGCGGCACAGGGACAGGCCCAGGCCCATGCCTTCCGCCTTGGTGGTGAAGAACGGCGTGAACAGCTGCTCCTGCACCTCCTGCGGGATGCCGGGGCCGACGTCGGCCACCGAGAACTCCAGCCAGACCTTGCCCGAGCTCTCCCCCGAGCCGGCGCGGCGCGCCTGCAGCGTGAGCGAGGGGCGCGCCGAGCCCGCCTCGTCCATCGCCTGCATGGCGTTGCGCGCCAGATTGAGCAGCACCTGTTCGACCATCGTGCGGTCGCAGTGCGCCGGGGGCAGGCCGGCGGGGATGCGCGTGACCACGGTGATCCCCAGTTTGCGCGCCTGCAGCGTGACCAGGGGCATGACCGCGTCCACCAGGGCCTGCGGCGCCACCGGCTCGCGGGCCTGGTCGCGCCGGCGCACGAAGTCGTGCACGCTCTTGATCACCTTGCCGGCGCGCTCGGCCTGCTGCGCGATGCGTTGCAGCGCCCCGTCCAGGCCCTCGAGGTCGCCGTCCTGCAGCAGGTTGCGCGAGCCGGTGGCGTAACTGGAGATCGCCGCCAGCGGCTGGTTCAGCTCGTGGGAGAGCAGCGAGGCCATCTCGCCCACGGTGGCCAGGCGGGCGGTGGCCTGCAGCCGCTCCTGGCTGGCGCGCGAGAGCTCCTCGACGCGGCGCTGCTCGCTGATGTCGAGGAAGGCCGACATCCACCCGGTCTGCACGCCCTGCGCGTTGATCAGGGGCGCCTCGATGATCAGGACCGGGAAACGCGAGCCGTCCTTGCGCATGAAGACCGACTCGAAGCCCTCGCGCGGCGGCGTGTGCTGGCCGGCCAGGCGCACTTCCTGGCGCTTGCGGTACTCGTTGGCCAGTTCCGGCGGCCAGTACGGCGCGGACAGCGACTGCCCGAGCAGTTCCTCCTGCGTGAAGCCCACCATCTCGCAGAACGCGGGGTTGACGTAGGTGATGCGCCCCTGGAGGTCGCGCGCGCGCAGGCCGGTGACCAGCGAATCCTCCATCGCCTTGCGGAAGGCGAGCGCGTCGGCCAGGTCGCGTTCGACCTGCATGCGCAGGCGCATGTCCTTCCCGAGCACGGCCAGCACCGCCACCAGGGCGATCGACATCGCCGTGACCAGGGCGGTGAGCACGTTGGGGAACAGGTCCGGCGCGGCGCGCCAGCTCTCCATGCGCAGCACCAGGGTGTTGCCCGGCAGGTCCAGCAGCTGCTGCGCGGTGAAGGTGCGGCGCCCGCGCTTGGCCAGTCCGTGCAGGGCCAGCCGGGTGCCGTCGGCCTCGGTGAACGAGACCTCCTGGTTGCGTGTGAGCTGCGGGCCGACCAGGCTGGCGAGGATCTCGCCGAGCGAGTAGGTGGCGACCACGTAGCCGGTGTACTCGCCGCCACTGGCCTCGGGCAGGCACAGGTCCATCACCTCGATGCCCATGCCATCGGGTTGCGGCAGGTAGTAGCTGGTGGAGTAGGCCGGCTGGTTCAGGCGGCGGGCCTGGGCGCAGGCCAGCGCCACGTCGGCCTGCGCCTGCCCGCGCCCGAAGCGCCCGAAGGCCGGCAGCCGGTAGGGCGACTCCACCACGGACACCGCCTGCAGGTCCATGCCCCGCCACTCGATGCGCAGGATCTCCCGGTGGGACCGCAGCAGCGCCTCGGCCTCGGCCTGCCAGGTGGGCAGGTGGCGCCGGCTGGCGTTGAGCGCCTGCAGGTTCTGCGCGCTGCGCGCCAGGCCGGCGCGGATGTCGGCGGCCGCCGCCAGCGTGTCGCGCTCGAGGTCGCCCTGCACCTGGCTGGCCTCGTAGCGCCCGGCCAGCCACACCAGGGTGGCGAGCATGCCGGCCACCAGCGGCACGAGGGCGGCCCACAGCCAGCGGCGCGAGGCCAGCGGCGGCGCGGGCGGGGGCACCGGCAGGGGCGTGGTGGCGGCGGTGTCGGCCATGGACTCAGAGGACCCGGTGGGTCAGCGCCGGCAGCTGCGCGCGGCACTGCGCCAGGCGCTGCGGGTCGAGCGCGGTGAGGAGCACGCCCGGGCCCTCGGCCGTGCGGCAGGCCTGGACCTGGCCCCAGGGGTCGATCACCATCGAATGGCCCCAGGTGCGCCGCCCGTTCTCGTGGAAGCCGCCCTGCGCCGGCGCCAGCACGTAGGCCAGGTTCTCGATGGCGCGGGCGCGCAGCAGCGTCTCCCAGTGCGCCTGGCCGGTGGTGTGGGTGAAGGCGCTGGGCACCAGCAGCACCTCGGCGCCGGCATCGGCCAGGCAGCGGTACAGCTCGGGGAAGCGCAGGTCGTAGCAGACCGACAGGCCGATGCGCCAGGCGCGGCCATCGCGCGCCTGCAGCTCGAAGGTGACGGGCCGCGCGCCGGCCTCGATGACGCGCGACTCGTCATAGCGCTCGCGCCCGTTGTCGAAGCAGAACAGGTGGATCTTGTCGTAGCGGGCCACGCACTCGCCCTGTGGCGAGAACACCAGGGTGGCGTTGCGCACGTGCGCGTCGCTGTCGGCGCGCAGGGGCAGCGTGCCGCCCACCACCCACAGGCCCAGCTCGCGCGCGCTGCGCGCCAGGAAGTCCTGGATCGGGCCCTGGCCGAAGGCCTCGCGGTGGTCCAGCTTGTCGGCGTCGCGCCGGCCCATGAGGCAGAAGTACTCGGGCAGCACCGCGAGTTCGGCGCCCTCGGCGGCGGCGCGGCCCAGCAGCGCGCGGGCGGCGTCGAGGTTGGCCTGCACCGAGGGGGCGGAGACCATCTGGATCGTGGCGGCTTGCAGGGTCATGGCGGTCGTCTCAGTTGCTCGGGCTGGCGCTGGGGCTGGACGCCGCCCGTTCGATGCGCGTGACGCGCGGCTCGGTCCAGGTGCCGTCCACCTGGAACTCCTGGGTGTTGGCGCGGATCAGGGGCTCGCGCAGCACCAGCTGCGCGAGGAAGGAGCCCAGGCCCACCGCGGGGTTGATGACGCTGGCCACCAGCGAGGCGGTGCCGGCGTTGATCTCGGGCACGACCACCACCTTCAGCTCCTGCGTCTCGCGGGCGAGGTCGGCGCGGCCCTCCATCAGGACGGCGGCGTTCACGCCCTTCATCTGCAGGTTGTTGGTGGAGGCGATGCCCTGGTCGATGCGGATGTCGCCGCGCACGAAGTCGAAGGCGAAGCCCTCGCTGAAGACGTCGCGGAAGTCCAGCGTGAGGCGGCGCGGCAGGGCCTGCAGGCTCAGGACGCCGAGCAGCTTGGCCAGGCCCGGGTCGGCCTTGAGGAACTGGCCCGACTCCACGTTGACCGCGAAGCTGCCGCTCATGCTGGGGTAGTCCAGCGAGAGCGGCGAGCCGGCCCAGGCCACCTGGCCCTCGAAGCGGCCGCGGCCGCGGCGCACCAGGTCCTTCATGCCCAGGCGGCCGAGCAGTCCGCCGGCGTCGGCCACCTCGAGGCGGAAGTTCATCACCGTGCGGCGCCGCTCGGGGCCGCGCGCGCGGGGCGCCGGGGCGGTGACGGCCGCCCAGTTGCCGGTGGCGGTGAAGCCGGCCTCGGGCATGGTCATGGCCAGCCGGTTCAGGCGCCACTCGGCCACCGAGCCGGCGCCGGCGGCGCGGTTGACGGCGTCGATCTCCAGGCGGCCCAGCTTCTTGCCCCGCAGCTCGAAGTCCTCGACGACCACGTCCAGGGCGGGGATGGAGGCGGGCTGTTCGTCCAGCAGCGACTCCACCGCGCCGGCCGCCGAGGCGCCGAGGGACAGGCGGGCGAGCCGCGCCATCACGCGCCCGGCGGTGGCGCCGACCGGCTCGCGGTACTCGAGGTAGCCACTGAGCTGGGTGGCGTCGACGTTGGCTCGCCAGGTCTGGCCCTCGCGGGCGCCGCCGGCGACCAGGTTGTTCAGGGTGCGGCCGGCCACGACGAGCTCGCGCGCGCGCAGCGCCAGGGTGGTGGGCAGGTAGGACTGCGCGGCGGCCGTGGCAGCCGCCGCGCCGGCATTCGCCCCGCCGCCCGGGCCCGGGCCGCGCGCGGGCGCCGCGGCCTGGGCCGGGCCGCCCAGCACCTGCTCCCAGGCGTCGACGTTGGCGCTGCCGAGGTTGATGTTGGCGCCGACGCCCTGGTCCGGCAGCGCCGCGACCTCGCCCGGCGCCAGGCCCACGCCCAGCGCGCCGCGCACCGCCACGGGCTCGGGCCCGGACGTGTCGCGCACGTAGGTGGCCACGAGCTGGCGCCCCAGCTCCAGCGAGAGCTGGTCCTGCGGCCGGTTCGCCGCGTTGACGATCTCGAAGCGCAGCGGCAGGGCCGCCTCGGGTGCCTTGGCCAGCGGCGCCGGCAGGGCCAGGCCGAGGCCCTGCAGCGAGCTGGTGACCAGGATGTCGACGCCCGCCGGGCGCAGGCCCAGGGTCACCGCGTAGGCGGCGGCGCCGGTGGCGTTGCGCGCGATGCGGGCCACCGGCCCCAGCTCGCGGGCCTGGCGCAGGCCGTCGGCGGTGGCCGTGCCCTGGGCGCGGATCACCGAGGCCGCCTCGCCCGGCGCGGCGCGGGCGCGCGTGCCGCCCTCCACGCGCACGTCGCCGCCCAGGGCGCGGGCCTGCACGCCAGCCAGGCTGAAGCCCCGCTCGTTGAAGGTCACGTTGCCGCGGGCCCGCGTGAGCTGCGGGACGCCGGGCGCGACCAGCAGGTCGTTGCCGGCGAGGGTCACGGTGCCCTGCACCGTGCTGCGGTCGATGGTGGCCACCGGCAGCGACAGGCGCAGGCGCAGTTCGGCGGGGCCGCTGGCGGCGGCGCGCGCCATCGGGTGGCCGATGTCGGCCGAGACCGGGGTGGCGCTGAACACCTGCAACTGCTCGGCGAGCGGGCCGCGCACCTGGCCGGTGATGCCGACCACGGTGGCATCGAGGCGCGGGATGGTGGCGTCGGCGCGCACCTGCAGGCCGGGCGCGCCGGCGAAACCGCCCTGCGCGCCCTTGATGAACATCGCGTTGCGCTCGAACACCAGCTCGCCGGACAGCCCCGTCAGCGGCGCCCAGGGCTGCGGGGCGCGCGGGTTGGCCCGGGGCACATAGGCATAGGTCACGTCGCGCACGCGGGCACTGATGCGGAAGTCGCCGCGGCGCGGGTCGGTGAAGGGGAAGTCGCGCAGGTCGCCGCGCACCCGCACCTTGCCGGCTTCGGCGCGGCCGGCCTGCACCGCCTCGCGCACGTAGTCGCGGGTCTCCTTGGGCACCCCCAGCGGCAGGTAGCGCCACACGCGCGTGCCGTCGGCCCTCGGCAGGGCCAGGGTAAGGTCCAGCACGCCGGGGTAGCGGGCCGCCCCGTCGCCGGTGCGCCAGCTGGCCTGGCCCTCGGCCTGCACGTCGGCGTTGGCCAGGCGCAGCTGGGTGGCGCTCACGCTCAGTCGCCCGCCCGATTGCTGCCACTGCAGGTCGGCGGAGAGCTGGTCCAGCGGCACCTGCGGCTGCTCCAGCACGCCCGGCAGGTCCACCAGGCCGTTGGCCACCTGCAGGCGGCCCTTGCCGCCGGCCTCGGTGAAGTCGAAGTCGAGCGTGGCGCCGGCGATGCCCGGGCGGCCAGTGGCGGCGTGGGCCGGCAGGGCGAAGCCGGCGAGGCGGCCCTTGGCCTGGTACCTCTGCAACTGCTCCGGCGGGCCCTGCCAGCTCGCCTGGAGCTGGTCGACCAGGCCCCGCGGGCCATGGGCCGTGAGCAGGGCGTGGGTGCCGGCGTCCAGCGGCAGGTGGCTGGCGATGCGGCCCAGCGCGCCCAGGTCCAGCTTGTCGGCGCGCACCTGGCCCTGCTCCGGCTCGCGGCCCTGCGCGGCGCGCCAGGACACGGCGACGTTGCCGCCGGGCCAGCGCTGGCCGTCGGCCGTCTCGAACTGCAGCCCCTGGGTCTCGAACTCGAAGCCCTCCTTCAGCCACTTGCCGGACAGCCGCCCGCCCAGGGAGGCCAGGGCCAGCGGCGGGCGGCCGGCGCCGAGAACGGCGTCGACCTGCTGGAGCGACACGTCGGCGGCGCCGCCCATGGGCCGGCCAGCCTCCACGTCGACCCAGGCACGCAGCATGCCGCGGCCGCCGCGCAGGTCGATGCCCAGGTCGGCCTGGCGGCGCAGCTGCGACAGGTCCACGCCTGGGAAGTCGGCGAACAGCTGGCCGCTCCACGACTGCCAGCGGCCGGGGTGCGTCGACAGCAGAGGCTGGCGCATCTGGGCGCGCAGGCTGAAGCGCTGGCCCCAGTCGGCCGGGGGCGTCGCATCCAGGCGCAGCGCGTGGCTGCGCGGGCCGTTGCGCACCACGAACTGCACGTCGGACAGCGCCAGCGTCGGGGCCTGGCGCTTCTCGTCGGTCCAGCGCACCGTGCCCCCCAGGACCACCGCCTCCTTCTGGCGGAAGAACCAGTCGACGACGCGGTCGTCGCCGCCGCCCTGCGAGACATCGAGGCCGGCGACCCACAGGCGGCCATCGGCTGACCGGCGCACATCGACCTCGGGGCCCTCGACATACAGCTGCTCGAAACCCAGGTTCCACAGCGAGCGCGGGGACACCGCCACCACCACGCGGGCCAGGCGCAGGGCCTCGCGCTTCTGCGCATCGAGCAGCACCACGTCGCGCAGCTCGATCGAGGGCATGAGGCTGTCGCTGTGCGCGGTGACCGAGCCCACGCGCACCGGAATGCCCAGGGCGCGCGAGGCCTGGATTTCGAGCTGGGGACGCAGCTCGCCGATTCTGGGTACGATCCAGCCATGCAAGCCGCCCCAGGCCAGCACCAGCAGCAGCCAGAAGGCCAGCAAGGCCCACCACGCGCCGCTGGCGACGGCGCAGAGCGCCCGGAACAGGCGTGAGGGCGGCAACGGATCGTTCATGAATACCGGAAAGTCTCAGGAATTATGACCGCCGCAGGCATGCCGCCCTCGGCGCATTCGCGCTTCGTGCAACGGCTGCGGCGGCGCTACGCCGGCGAGCTCGCGCTGCTCCCGCCAGGCCCGCCCACGCATGCCACGATGGCCGCGGCCTGGGAGGCGCTGCGCCCCCGTTGCGAGGACACCGGCACCGCGCTGCGCATCCTGCGCCAGCTGGTGATGGAGCGGCTGGTCTGCCTGGACTGCGAGCAGGGCGCCCCCCTGGCCGACATCACCCGCGGCGTGACCGAGCTGGCCGAATTCGCCCTGGACCACGCCTGCCGCGAGGCCTTCACCCAGCTCGATGCGCAGCATGGCGCGCCGCGCCGCGCCGATGGCGCCCGGGCGCAGCTTTGGATCATCGGCATGGGCAAGCTGGGGGCGCGCGAGCTCAATGTCTCCAGCGACATCGACCTGATCTACGTCTACGACCAGGACGGCGAGACCGACGGCGCCGCGGTCGGCCAGCGGCGCATCTCCAACCACGAGTACTTCGCCAAGGCGGTCAAGCTGATTTACGCGCTGGTGGGCGACACCACCGAGCACGGCTTCGTGTTCCGGGTCGACCTGGCGCTGCGCCCCAACGGCAACTCCGGCCCCCCCGCGGTGTCGCAGGACGCGCTGGAGGACTACCTGCAGGTGCAGGGCCGGGAGTGGGAGCGCTTCGCCTGGCTCAAGAGCCGGGTCGTCGCCCCGCGCTCGGTGGTGGCGGACCGCAGCGCCCAGGCCCTACGCAGCACCGTGCTGCCCTTCGTGTTCCGCCGCTACCTGGACTACAGCGTCTTCGAGTCGCTGCGGGTGCTGCACCGGCAGATCCGCGACCACGCGGCCAAGCGCAGCGCCGGCCGGCCCGAGCGGGCCAACGACGTCAAGCTCTCGCGCGGCGGCATCCGTGAGATCGAGTTCACCGTGCAGCTGCTGCAGGTGGTGCGCGGCGGCCAGTTCCCCGAGCTGCGCACGCGGCCCACGCTGGCGGCGCTCCAGCGCGTGGCGGCGGCGGGCCTGATGCCCCAGGCCACCGCCGACGCCCTGGCCGAGGCCTACGTGTTCCTGCGCCGGGTGGAGCACCGCATCCAGTACCTGGACGACCAGCAGACCCACGTGCTGCCCCTGGGGTGCGGCCCCGACGGCGACAACGGCGACCTCGCCTGGATCGCCCGGACCATGGGTTTTTCCGAGTGCCATGACTTCCTGCACGCGCTGGACGCGCACCGCGAGCTGGTGGCGCAGGAATTCGACACGCTCCTGGGCAACGAGCCGGCCTGCAAGGGCTGCAACGGGCCGCGCGGCTCGCGCGCCGAAGCCCCGCCCGACCTCGACAGCCTGCTCGACACCCTGCCGCCGCAGCTGCGCGAGCGGGTGGCCGGCTGGTCGACGCACCCCAAGGTGCTGGCGCTGCGCGACGACGCGCGCGCCCGCCTGGTGCGGCTGCTGGCGCGTACCGCCGCCTGGCTGGAGGAAGGCCGCGTGAGCGAGGAGGCCGCCCTGCGCATGGCCGACTGGATCGAGCCGCTGTTGCGCCGCGAAAGCTACCTCGCGCTGCTGGTGGAGCGCCCGCAGGTGCACGAGCGCCTGCTGCGGGTGCTGGGCGCGGCGCGCTGGCCGGCGCGCTACCTGCTCAAGCACCCCGGCGTGATCGATGAACTCGCCGGCGACGCCCTGCTGTCCGAGCGCTTCGACGCCGCCGAATTCGAGCGCGAACTGGAGGCCCGCAGCGCCTCCCTGCGGCGCACCGGCGAGGACGACGACGAGGCCCTGCTGGACCTGCTGCGCCGCGCCCACCATGCCGAGGTGTTCCGCACCCTGGCGCGCGACACCGAGGGCCGCCTCACCGTCGAACAGGTGGCCGACGACCTCAGCGCCCTGGCCGACGCCGTGCTGCGGGTCACCGCGCGCTGGTGCTGGCAGCGGCTTCGCAGCCGCCACGACGAGGCGCCGCATTTCGCCGTCATCGGCTACGGCAAGCTGGGCGGCAAGGAGCTGGGTTACGGCAGCGACCTGGACATCGTCTTCGTCTACGAGGACGAGGACGAGCGCGCGCCCGAGATCTACGCCGCGTTCGTGCGCAAGCTGATCACCTGGATGACGACCAAGACCGGCGAGGGCGACCTGTTCGAGATCGACACCGCGCTGCGTCCCAACGGCAACTCGGGCCTGCTGGTCACCACCTTCGAGGCCTACGCCAACTACCAGCAGAACCGGGGCAGCAACACCGCCTGGACCTGGGAGCACCAGGCCATGACGCGCGCGCGCTTCGTGCTCGGCGAGCCGGCGCTGGCCGCCCGCTTCGACGCGGTGCGCGAGGCGGTGCTCACCGCGCCGCGCGACCTCGGGGCGCTGCGCGCCGAGATCGTGGCCATGCGCCAGCGCGTGGCCCAGGCGCACCCGGTGCGCGGCGAGGTGTTCGACGTCAAGCACAGCCCCGGCGGCATGATCGACGCCGAGTTCGCGGTGCAGTACCTGGTGCTGTCGCAGTCCGCGGCGCACCGCGAGCTCATTCCCAACGTGGGCAACATCGCGCTGCTGCAGCGCGCCGAGGCGGCCGGCCTGCTGCCGGCGGGCGTGGGCACGGCGGCGGCCGATGCCTACCGCGCGCTGCGCCGGGCCCAGCACGAGGCGCGGCTGAACGAGCGGCCCACGCAGGTGGCGGGCGGCCTCATGGCGCGGGAGCAGCAAGCCGTGCAGGCGCTCTGGCAGGCGGTGTTCGGCTGAACCGCTCCCGCCGGGCGGACCCGCCGCCCCGCCACGCACCGTGCGTGGCACCCGACTCAGGAAGGACACGAGAAGGCATGGAGAAGCTTCGACGGGCAGCGCTGTGCGCGCTGCCGATCTTGCTGGCCGGTTGCGCCGTGGGCCGCCCGCCGGCGACGGTCGACGCGCCGGCGCCCGCAGCCTGGCAGGCCCCCTTGCCCCACGGTGGCCGCCTGGAGGACCTGGCTGCCTGGTGGACGCGCTGGAACGACCCGCTGCTGTCGCAATGGATCGAGGCCGCCCAGGCGGTCAGCCCCACGCTGGCCAGCGCCCGCTCGCGCCTGCTGCAGGCGCAGGCGGCGCGGGTGGCCGCCGGCGCCGCGCTGGCGCCGCGCCTGGACGGCACGGCATCGATGGGTCGGGGCAACACACAGCCGCCGATCCCGCTGGCCACCACGGCGCGGGCGGGCCTGCAGGCCGCCTGGGAGATCGACCTGTTCGGCGCCTCGCGCGGGGCGGCCGACGCCGCCACGGCCCGCGCCGAGGCGGCGCGCGCCGGCTGGCACGAGGCCCGGGTGAGCGTGGCCGCCGAGACCGCCACCGCCTACCTGGGCCTGCGGGCCTGCGAGCGCCTCCTGGCCGTCGCACGCGACGATGCCGCCTCCCGGGCCGAGACGGCCCGCCTGACCCAGCTCACGGCCGACGCCGGCTTCGCCGCACCCGCCAGCGCGGACCTGGCCCGCGCCAGCGCCGCCGAGGGCGCGGTGCGCCTGCGCCAGCAGCAGGCCCAGTGCGAGGTGGAGCGGCAGGCGCTGGCGGCGCTCACCGGCATCGCGCCGCCCGCGCTGCAGGCCAGGCTCGCCCAAGCGCCCGCGCAAGGCCTGGCCGAACTGGCGCCGCGCAGCCTGTTCGCCGTCCCGGCACTGCCGGCCCAGGTCCTCGCCCAGCGGCCGGACGTGTACCAGGCCTCCCTGGCCGTTGCCGCCGCCAGTGCCGACGCCGGCGCGGCGCATGCCGATCGCTTTCCCCGGATCACGCTCGCCGGCTCCATCGCCGCCGGGCAGGCCCGCATCGGCGGCGTGACGAGCGAGGCACCGACCTGGTCCATCGGCCCGCTGGCCCTGACGCTGCCGCTGTTCGACGGCGGCCGACGCGCCGCCAGCCTCGAGGCCGCCCAGGCCCGTTACGACGAGGCGGTGGCCCTGTACCGGGCCCGGGTGCGGCAGGCCGTGAGCGAAGTGGAGCAGGCCCTGCTGGTCCTGGACAGCGCCCGCGGGCGTACCGGCGACGCGATGGTCGCGGCGCAGGGTTTCCGGGCCTCCTTCGCTGCGACCGAGGCGCGCCACCGCGGCGGCCTGGCCAGCCTGGTGGAGCTCGAGGACGCGCGCCGCAGCCTGCTGGCCGCCGAGACCGGCGTGGTCGGCGTGCAGCGCGAGTTGAACAACGCCTGGATCCAGCTGTACCGCGCCGCAGGCGGCGGGTGGCAATGACGAGAAGACAACCCATGACACTGAACCGCCCCCTCGCCGTGGCCGTGCTGGCCGCCACCCTGGCCAGCCTCGGCGCGACGGCCGTCGTCGCGCAGGACGACCGCAAACCCGCCGCCCCGGGCAAGCCGGCCCTCAGCGTGGCCCTGGCCACGCCGCAGCGCGCGTCGCTCGCCCAGGCCCTGGCGGCCAACGGCAACCTCGCGGCCTGGCAGGAGGCCAGCATCGGCGCGCAGGTGAATGGCCAGCGCCTGTCCGAGGTGCGGGTGAACGTGGGCGACCGCGTGAAGAAGGGCCAAGTGCTGGCCAGCTTCGCCACCGACATGCTCGGCGCCGAGGCGGCGCAGTCGCTGGCGGCCGTGGCCGAGGCCGAGGCCGCCGCCGCGGAGGCCTCGGCGAATGCCGAACGCGCCCGCACGCTGCAGGCCAGTGGCGCGCTGTCGGCCGCCCAGATCCACCAGTACCTCACCGCCGAGAAGACGGCGCAGGCGCGGCTGCAGGCGGCACGGGCCGCAGACCAGGCCCAGCAGGTGCGACTGTCACAGGCGCAGGTGCTGGCGCCGGACGACGGCATCATCTCCTCGCGCACGGCCACCGTCGGCGCGGTGGTGGGCGCGGGCACCGAGCTGTTCCGCCTGATCCGCCAGGCCCGCCTGGAGTGGCGCGCCGAGGTGACCAGCAGCGAGCTGGGCCGCCTGCGGGCGGGCACGCCGGTGCGGGTGACCGCCGCCAGCGGCGCCACGCTGCGGGGGCAGGTGCGCACCCTCGGCCCCACCGTCGATGCGCAGACCCGCAATGCGCTGGTCTATGTCGACGTGAAGGCCGACCCGGGCAGCGCCCCGGCGCTGCCGGGCATGTTCGCGCGCGGCGAGTTCCAGCTCGGCGCGGCGCCGGCGCTGACCCTGCCGCAATCGGCGGTGGTGGTGCGCGAGGGCTTCAGCTACGTGATGCGCGTGAACCCCGACCAGCGAGTGAGCCAGCTCAAGGTGCAGACGGGCCGGGTGGTGGGCGAGCGCATCGAGATCCGCAGCGGCCTGCCCGAAGACGCGCAGGTGGTCGCCTCGGGCGGCAGCTTCCTCAATGACGGCGACCTGGTGCGCGTGGTGCCGGCGGCGCCCGCGGCCGCATCCGCCGCACCGGCATCGACCCCGGCGGGCGCGGCCTCCCGGGCCTCCCGGTAACCGGTCGGAGACGCCACCATGAACGTTTCCGCCTGGTCGATCCGCAACCCGATCCCGGCCTGCATGCTGTTCGTGCTCCTGACCTTCGCCGGCCTGCTGGGCTTCTCGGCGATGAAGGTGCAGAATTTTCCCGACCTCGACCTGCCCACCGTCAGCGTCACCGCCAGCCTGCCGGGCGCCTCGCCCTCGCAGATGGAGACCGACGTGGCGCGCAAGATCGAGAACGGCATCGCCACCATCCAGGGCCTCAAGCACATCACCACCAAGGTCCAGGACGGCGTGGCCACCATCACCGCCGAGTTCCGCCTGGAAAAGCCGGTGCAGGAAGCGGTGGACGACGTGCGCTCGGCGGTCTCGGGTCTCCGCGCCGACCTGCCCGCCGACCTGCGCGACCCGGCCATCACCAAGCTCAACCTCGCCGGCCAGCCCGTGCTGGCCTACACCCTGCGCAGCGCGCGGATGGACGACGAGGCGCTGTCCTGGTTCGTCGACCACGAGGTCTCGCGCAAACTGCTGGCCGTGCGAGGGGTGGGCGCCGTCAACCGCGTGGGCGGCGTCCACCGGGAGGTGCGGGTGGCCCTGCAGCCCGAGCGCCTGCAGGCCCTGGGCGCGACGGCGGCCGAGGTCTCGCGCGCGCTGCGCCAGGTGCAGCTGGAAAGCGCGGGCGGCCGTGCCGACCTGGGCGGCAGCGAGCAGCCGGTACGCACCCTGGCCACCGTGCGTACCGCCGCCGAGATCGGGCTGATCCAGGTGTCGATCTCCGGCGGCCGCAGCGTGCGTCTGCAGGACTTGGCCAACGTGACCGACACCGTGGCCGAGCCGCGCGCCGCGGCGCTCCTCGACGGGATGCCGGTGGTCGGCTTCGAGGTTTCCCGCAGCAAGGGCGAGAGCGAAGTCGCGGTGGGCGCGGGCGTGCGACGTGCGCTCGACGAGCTGCGCGCGGCCCACCCCGACATCGAGCTGACCCAGGCCTTCGATTTCGTCAGCCCGGTGCAGGAGGAATACGAGGGTTCGCTGCACCTGCTGTACGAAGGCGCCATCCTCGCGGTGGTGGTGGTGTGGCTGTTCCTGCGGGACTGGCGCGCCACGTTCGTGTCGGCGGTGGCCCTGCCGATGTCGGTGATCCCGGCGTTCCTGGGCATGTGGCTGCTGGGGTTCTCGATCAACGTGGTGACGCTGCTGGCGCTGTCGCTCGTGGTGGGCATCCTGGTGGACGACGCGATCGTCGAGGTCGAGAACATCGTGCGCCACCTGCGCATGGGGAAGACCCCGCTGCAGGCGGCGATGGAGGCGGCCGACGAGATCGGCCTGGCGGTGATCGCCACCACCTTCACCCTGGTGGCGGTGTTCCTGCCCACGGCCTTCATGAGCGGCATCGCCGGCAAGTTCTTCAAGCAGTTCGGTTGGACCGCGGCCCTGGCGGTGTTCGCCTCGCTGGTGGTGGCGCGGGTGCTCACGCCGATGATGGCCGCCTACCTGCTGCGGCCCGTGGTCACGGCCCACCGTGAGCCGGGCTGGCTGCGCCGCTACCTGGTGGCGGCGCAGTGGTGCCTGCGCCATCGCGTGGTGACCATGGTGCTGGCCACGCTGTTCTTCTTCGGCTCCATCGCGCTGATCCCGCTGCTGCCCACCGGCTTCATCCCGCCGGACGACAACTCCCAGACGCAGGTGTACCTGGAGCTGCCGCCAGGGGCCACGCTGTCGCAGACGCTGAAGGCCGCCGAGCACGCTCGCCAGCTGATTGCCGGCGTGGCGCACGTGCAGCGCGTGTACACCACCATCGGCGGCGGGAGCGCGGGCACCGATCCGTTCGCCGCGTCAGGCGCGCCGGAGGCACGCAAGGCCACCCTCACCATCCTGCTGGCCGAGCGCACCACCCGGCCGCGCAAGCAGGGAATCGAGAACGAGATCCGGCGGGTGCTGGAGCAGGTGCCCGGCGTGCGCAGCAAGGTAGGCCTGGGCGGCTCGGGCGAGAAGTACATCCTCGTGCTCACGGGCGAAGACCCGCAGGCCCTGTCGGCCGCCGCCATGGCCGTCGAGCGCGACCTGCGCACCATCCCCGGCCTCGGGCAGATCGCGTCCACGGCCAGCTTGATCCGGCCCGAGGTCGCCGTGCGGCCCGACTTCGCGCGGGCCGCCGACCTCGGGGTGACCAGCGCCGCCATCGGCGAGACGCTGCGCGTGGCCACCACCGGCGACTACGACGCGCAGCTGCCCAAGCTCAATCTTTCCCAGCGGCAGGTCCCCATCGTCGTCAAGCTCGACGAGGCCGCGCGGCGCGACCTCTCGGTGCTCGAGCGGCTGGCCGTGCCCGGCGCGCGCGGCCCGGTGATGCTGGGGCAGGTGGCGACCCTGGAGCTCACCGGCGGCCCGGCGGTGATCGACCGCTACGACCGCTCGCGCAACATCAACTTCGAGGTGGAGCTGTCCGGGCAGCCGCTGGGCGACGTCGCCGCCGCCGTCCAGCAATTGCCCGCCATCCGCAGCCTGCCGCCGGGCGTGAAGGTGGTCGAGGTGGGCGATGCCGAAGTGATGGGCGAACTGTTCGCCAGTTTCGGCCTGGCCATGCTCACGGGCGTCCTGTGCATCTACATCGTGCTGGTGCTGCTGTTCAAGGACTTCCTGCACCCGGTGACCATCCTCGCGGCGCTGCCGCTGTCCCTGGGCGGGGCCTTCGTGGGCCTGCTGCTGGCGCAGAAGTCCTTCTCCATGCCCTCGCTGATCGGCCTGATCATGCTCATGGGCATTGCCACCAAGAACTCCATCCTGCTGGTGGAGTACGCGATCGTGGCGCGGCGCGACCACGGCATGAGCCGCCTCGACGCGCTGCTGGACGCCTGCCACAAGCGGGCGCGGCCCATCGTCATGACCACCCTCGCGATGGGAGCGGGCATGCTGCCGATCGCGCTCGGCTGGGGCACCGCCGACCCGAGCTTCCGCTCGCCCATGGCCATCGCGGTGATCGGCGGGCTGATCACCAGCACGGTCCTGAGCCTGCTGGTGATCCCGGTGGTGTTCACCTATGTGGACGACCTGGAGAAGCTCGTGCGGCGCGCCCTGGCGCGCCTGCGCCGCGGCCCGCGCCCGGGCGATGCGCCCGGGGCCTGAGTCCCGCGGGGGGCGGCTCCCTCAGGCGCCGCGGATCCTGCGGACCAGGGCGGTGGTGGAGTAGCCGTCCACGAAGGGGATGGCGACGGCGCGGCCGCCCCAGCCTTCGACCAGCCGGGTCTCGGCCAGGGTGGCCATGTCGTAGTCGCCGCCCTTGACGTAGACCGAGGGACGCAGCTCGCCCAGGAGCTCCACCGGCGTGTCTTCGTCGAACCAGGTGACCAGGTCCACGCTGCCCAGGGCGGCCATCATGATGGCCCGGTCCTGCTCGTTGTTCAGGGGCCGGTCAGGGCCCTTGCCGAGGCGGCGGGCGGAGGCGTCGGTGTTGAGGGCCACCACGAGGCTGCCGCCAAGGTCACGGGCCTGGGCCAGGTAGGTCACGTGGCCGCGGTGCAGCACGTCGAACACGCCATTGGTGAACACCACCGGCTGCGGCAGCTGCGCGATGCGGCGCGCGGCCTCCTCGCGCGAGGCGATCTTGCCGAGGAAGGCCGGCGGCGGGAACGACGTTGCGCACGCCATCAGGCCGCCGCGGGCTGGGCCGCCGGGGCCGAGATTTCCTTGCGGAAGCGATTGAGCTCCTGCACCGACTTGAAGCTGCGCTCCATCAGCAGGCTCATGTTGTGGAGGATGCGGTCCACCACCTTGGTCTCCCAGGTCAGGTCGAACTTGATCTGGGTGTCCAGCCAGTGCTCGAGCCACTCGGGGTCGGGCAGGCGGCTCTGGATGGTGTCGCGCGGGAACAGGGCCTTGTTCACGTGCAGGTTGGTCGGGTGCAGGGCCTGCGCGGTGCGGCGGGCGCTGGCCATGAGCACGCCCACCTTGGCGAAGGCGGCCTTGGCCTCGTTGCCGAAGTTGGCGATGGCGCGCTTCATGTAGCGCAGGTAGGCGCCGCCGTGGCGGGCCTCGTCCTGGCTCAGGGTGGTGTAGATCGCCTTGATCACCGGCTCGGTGTGCCACTCCGCCGCGCGGCGGTACCAGTGGTTGAGGCGGATCTCGCCGCAGAAATGCAGCATCAGCGTCTCCAGCGCGGGCGCCGGCTCGAACTCGAAGCGGATCTCGTGCAGCTCCTGCTCGGTGGGCACGAGGTCGGGGCGGAAGCGGCGCAGGTACTCCATCAGCACCAGCGAGTGCTTCTGCTCCTCGAAGAACCAGATCGACATGAACGCGGAGAAGTCGCTGTCGTTGCGGTTGTCACGCAGGAACATCTCGGTGGCCGGCAGCGCCGCCCACTCGGTGATGGCGTTCATCTTGATCGTCTGCGCCTGCTCGTCGGAGAGCAGGGAGGCGTCGAAACTGTCCCAGGGGATGTCCTTGTCCATGTCCCAGCGGACAGATTCGAGTTGCTTGAAAAGTTCGGGATAAAGCATGGAGGCCGTTTCAGGATTGCCCATATTTTAGGCGGTGGCCCCTTTCCGGACAGGCCCGGCGGGCTTTGCGCGCGGCGCACAATGGCGTCCCGCACCGTCCACCGGAGCCCCCATGAAGACCTGGCTGATCGCGATCACCCTGGCCGGCGCAGCGTCCGGCGCCCTGGCGCAGGCACCCGCACCCGGCCCCGCCGCCAGCGCGGGCTGCCCCGCGCTCTTGCAGCACACCTTCCCGCGCCTGCAGGACGAGAAGCCCCAGTCGCTGTGCCAGTACAGCGGCAAGGTGCTGCTGGTCGTGAACACCGCCAGCTACTGCGGCTTCACGCCCCAGTACAAGGGCCTGGAGGAGTTGCACGCCCGGCTGCGTGACCGGGGCCTGGTGGTCCTGGGCTTCCCCTCCAACGACTTCGCCCAGGAAAAGAGCAGCAACAAGGAAATCGCGGATTTCTGCGAGAACACCTTCGGGGTGAAATTCCCCATGTTCGGCAAGTCGGCGGTGCGCGGGTCGGACGCCAACCCGTTCTTCCGGCAGCTGGCCCAGGCCACCGGGCAGGCGCCGACCTGGAACTTCCACAAGTACCTGGTGGGGCGCGACGGCAAGGTGATCGCTCACTACGGCAGCCGGGTCACGCCCACGGACCGGGCGCTGGTGGCCGCGATCGAGCAGCAGCTGGCGTCGGCGGCGCCCGCCGGCGGCCGCTGAGGCGGCGCGGCCGCATCCAGGCCGCCTCGGGCCCGCTCCGGGCGCCCCGGGGAAGCCGCCGAGGGGGCGCGCGCCGCGGCCTCAGGCGGGCAGGGTGTCGGCGAAGCTGGCCCGCTGCAGCAGCTTGTCGTGCAGCTTCGCCAGGTTCGGGTGGGGCGTGCGCCAGTCGATCGCGGGGAAGCGGAAGTCCAGGTAGCCCAGCGCGCAGCCCACCGCGATGTCGGCCAGCGACAGGTGGATGCCGGTGCAGAAGGCCTTGTCCCCCAGGCCCAGGCTCATGGCCTTGAGGCTGGCGTGGACTTTCCCGAGCTGGCGGTCGATCCAGGCCTGGCTGCGCTCGCCG
Source organism: Ramlibacter sp. MAHUQ-53 (assembly GCF_052600055.1). Taxonomy (NCBI): domain Bacteria; kingdom Pseudomonadati; phylum Pseudomonadota; class Betaproteobacteria; order Burkholderiales; family Comamonadaceae; genus Ramlibacter; species Ramlibacter sp. MAHUQ-53. The sequence goes on along the minus strand of NZ_JBQWTS010000005.1, from coordinate 3,651 downwards.
TCCCGGCGGCCGGACCAGTGCTGCTCCAGGCGGGCCAGCACCAGCGCGTCGAGCACGCCGTCGGCCAGGGCCTCCCAGGTCTTGACCTCGGCGCGCTCGCGGCCCACGGCCGGAATCAGCTTGCCCACGGGGGACAGGGTGTCCAGGTACTCCACGATCACGCGCGAGTCGAACAGCGCCTCGCCGCCCTCCATGACCAGGCATGGCACCTTGCCCAGGGGGTTGGACTCGCCGATGGTGGTGTCGGCCGACCAGACGTCCTCCAGCAGGAGTTGGTAGTCCAGCTTCTTCTCGGCCATCACGATGCGCACCTTGCGCACGTAGGGGCTGGTGGTGGCTCCGATGAGTTTCATGGACTGGCGCTTTCCGGGCATTCGCGTTCTGGACGGGGGCCCGATTCTAGGGGTTGGGGCCCGGCCCCGCCGGCAGGGGGAACCTACAATTCGGGGCATGACGCTATCCACCATCGCCGCGCTGTCGCCCCTCGACGGCCGCTACGCGAACCGCCTCGCTCCCCTGCGCCCCCTGATGAGTGAAATGGGCTTCATGCACAAGCGCGTGCAGGTCGAAGTCTGCTGGTTCATCGCGCTGTCCGACGCCGGTTTCCCCGAATTCAAGCCCCTGTCGCCCGGTGCCCGCACCTACCTGCTGGGGCTGGTGAAGAACTTCTCCGAGGCCGACGCCCAGGCCATCAAGGAGATCGAGAAGACGACCAACCACGACGTCAAGGCCGTGGAGTACTGGATCAAGTCGAAGTTCGAGGCCCGCCCCGAGCTGCGCGCCGCCGCCGAGTTCGTGCACTTCGCCTGCACCAGCGAGGACATCAACAACACCAGCCACGCGCTGCAGCTCAAGGCGGCGCGCGAGCAGGTGATCCTGCCCGCCATCGACGGCCTGATCGCCAAGCTGCGCGAGATGGCCCAGGCCTACGCCGAGGTGCCGATGCTCAGTCGCACCCACGGCCAGACCGCCAGCCCCACCACCGTGGGCAAGGAAGTGGCCAACGTGCTGGTGCGCCTGTCCGCCGCGCGCGAGCGGATCGCCGGCGTGAAGCTGCTGGCGAAGATGAATGGCGCCGTCGGCAACTACAACGCCCACCTCGCCGCCTGCCCCGGTTTCGACTGGGAGGCCTTCAGCCGCAAGGTCGTCGAGACGCCCGAGCCGCTGGGCCTGGGCGTGACCTTCCAGCCGTACTCGATCCAGATCGAGCCGCACGACTACATGGCCGAACTGTTCGACGCCGTGGCCCGCACCAACACCATCCTGGTGGACTGGGCGCGCGACGTCTGGGGCTACATCAGCCTGGGCTACTTCAAGCAGAAGCTGCGCGAGGGCGAGATCGGCTCGTCGACCATGCCGCACAAGGTCAACCCGATCGACTTCGAGAACGCCGAGGGCAACCTGGGCCTGGCCAACGCGCTGCTGCGCCACCTCTCGGAGAAGCTGCCGGTCTCGCGCTGGCAGCGTGACCTCACCGATTCCACCGTGCTGCGCAACATGGGCGTGGCCCTGGGCTATTCGGCCCTGGCCTACCACTCGCTGGGCGTGGGCCTGGGCAAGCTGGAACTCAACGCCGAGGCGCTGGCCGAGGACCTGGACAACGCCTGGGAAGTGCTCGCCGAGCCGATCCAGACCGTGATGCGCCGCTATGGCGTGCAGGGCGCCTACGAGAAGCTCAAGGCCGTCACCCGCGGCAAGACCGTGCGTCCCGAGGACCTGCACGGCCTGATCCGCTCGCTGGAGATCCCCGAGGCCGAGAAGCAGCGCCTGCTGGAGATGACGCCGGGCAGCTACGTCGGCATGGCCGCCACGCTGGCGCGCCGCGCCTGAAGCGCCCTCGATGGCGCTGAAGTCCACCATCTTCAAGGCCAGCGTGCAGCTGGCCGACATCGACCACGGCTACTACGCCGACCACGCGCTCACGCTGGCCCGCCACCCGAGCGAGACCGACGAGCGCATGATGGTCCGCCTGGCCGCCCTGGCCCTGAACGCCCACGCGCTGCAGGACGACTGCGGCGGCGACGGCACGCTGGCCTTCGGCGCGGGCCTGTCCGACCCGGACGAGCCGGATGTCTGGCTGCGCGATTTCACCGGCCGGCCGCGCCTGTGGATCGAGGTCGGGCAGCCCGAGGACAAGCCGCTGTCCAAGGCCTGCGGCAAGGCCGACCGGGTGCGCGTGTACTGCTTCCACCATGCCGCCGAGGTGTGGTGGCGGGGCATCGAGGGCAAGCTCTCGCGCCTGTCGAACCTGGAGGTCTACCGCATCCCCAGCGAGGCGAGCCAGCAGCTCGCCCTGCTCGCGGCCCGCAGCATGCAGCTGCAGGCGACGGTCCAGGAGGGCGTGCTGACCCTGGGCGACGGCCAGCGCAGCGTGGACCTGGAGCCGGTGCGCTGGAAGTGAGGCGCGAGGCCTCGCGGCCTCAGCCCGCCGCGGCGGCGGATGCCGGCGCGGCCTGCGCCGGGGTGGCGGCGCCCTCGGCCGCCCGCTCGCGGTAGCGGTTGAACCGCCAGGCATCCCCCTCGATCGTGATGCGCCGCCACACGGCGCGCTTCTCGACCGGGGTCATCGCGGGCCAGTACTGCACCTCGTCGAAGCTGCGGCCGCAGCCCTTGCAGGTCTCGTCGCCCTGGCTCGTGGAGCAGATCGCGATGCAGGGGGTGTCGGGCGTGGTGTCGTACCAGGCCTGCCAGGCCTCCAGGGCCGCCGCGGGGAAGCCCTGCTCCGCGCACTCGTCCTCGCCGTGGAACACCATCAGCGCATAGACCTTGGCCAGCGCGCGCAGCGGCGCGGCGAGGGTGATGCCGTCGGGCGAGGGAGACTTCTCGCGCCACCAGTTGATGGCGGCCTCGATGTCGGTGATGTGGATGCTGCAGGCCATGGAAATCGCGGGGGACGCGGATGATAGCGCGGGCCGCGGCCCGCGCCGCACCCGGTGCTATTCTCGCCCCATGAAGCTCCTCGCCAAGTGGCTGCTCAGTGCCACGACCCTGCTGTTCCTGGCCAGCATCTACTCCGGCGTCACCGTCTCGAGCTTCCCCGGCGCGCTGCTCGCGGCCTTCGTCATCGGGCTGCTGAACATGGTGGTGCGCCCCATCCTGGTGGTGCTCACGCTGCCCGTGACCATGCTCTCGCTGGGCCTGTTCCTGTTCATCATCAACGCGCTCCTGTTCTGGGCGGCGGCGCGCATCCTCGAGGGCTTCGAGGTCAGCGGCTTCGGCGCCGCCCTGCTCGGGTCGCTGGTGTACTCGGTGGTCGGCGTGCTGGTCGACCTAGCGCTCGAGCGCCTGTTCCCGAACCATTGATTCGATCTGGCGGGCCCGGGTGTCGATGATCGACGCCTCGAAGTGGTCCGCCCCCGGCTGGCGCGCCAGCGCCTGCGCCGCGCGCAGGCGGTCCAGCGCCGCGCCGTGGTCCAGCATGGCCACCTGGGCCTCGGCCTCGGCGCGCAGGGCGCGCAGCGCCTGGCCCTGGGCCTGCGAGGCCTGCGCCAGCAGCTGCCAGGCCGAGGCATCCTGCGGATGCAGCGACACCCAGGTCTGCAGGCGCGACGACGCCTCGGCGGGCTGGCCCGCCAGCACCGCGGCGCGCGCCGCCAGCAGGGTCTCGGGCCGCGCGCCCGACGGGCCGCCGGCGGCGGCGGCGGCGGCAGG
>NZ_JBQWTS010000004.1:0-303480 GCF_052600055.1 Ramlibacter sp. MAHUQ-53 | reverse complement strand
CCGCGCCGTCGCCCGGCCCGCGCCGGCCGCCGCCACCCCGCCGGCCGCCGCCGCGCCCAAGCGCCCCTGGGGCGCCATGCTCGGCGGCCTGGCCGCGGGCCTCGGCCTGGCCTGGCTGGCCCACAGCCTGGGCCTGGGCGCCGAGTTCGGCCAGTTCCTGCTGTTCGGCCTGCTGGCCCTGGTCATCATGGTGGTGATCGGCCTGGTGATGCGCTCGCGCCGCGGCGCCGCCGCCCAGGCGGCCAGCCCCTACGCCCTCCAGGGCGCCGGCGCGCCGGCGGACATGGCCAGCGCACCGCGCCAGTACAACCCCGCCAAGGTCGGCAACGACGCCTCGGCCCGCCCCTGGGAGCAGGAAGGCGCCGCCTTCGAAGCCGCCCCGGCCCCTGCCGCCGCCGGCCTGCGCATCGGCTCGGCCCTGGCCGGCTCGCCGAACTGGAGCATCCCCGCCGACTTCGACGTGGCTGGCTTCGAGGCGGCCGCCAAGCGCAACTTCATCACCCTGCAGGACGCCTGGGACCGCTCCGATGTGGCTGTCCTGCGCTCGATGATGACCGATGGCATGGTGTCCGAGATCAAGGCGCAACTCGCCGAGCGCGAGAGCCACCGCGGCACCGAGGCGAACCGCACCGACGTGGTGATGCTCGAGGCGCAACTCCTGGGCATCGAGGACCTGGGCGATGGCTACATGGCCAGCGTGGAGTTCTCCGGCATGATCCGCGAGGAGCCCTCGGCCGGCCCGAGCCCGTTCCGCGAGGTCTGGAACATGACCAAGCCGCGTGACGGCAGCGCCGGCTGGCTGGTGGCGGGCGTGCAGGCCTTGCAATAAGGCACGCGCGAAGGCCTGTGCCGGCGGAAGTGCCGGCGTCTGCTGAAATAATGGGGGGCTATGGCGACACAGTCCCCCTTCGCATTTCTGGAAGCCCTGGCCGGCAAGGCCGCCGAGGCGCTGCAGCCGCCCCCCTGGGTGGTGGAAGAATCGCAGCGCCGCCTGGTGCTGGTGCTCAATCACGTGCTGGCGCAGGAGCCCGAGGCCCAGGCCCGCCTGGCGCGGCAGAAGGGGCGGGTGGTGGAGGTCGCCTGGCGCCACTACACCCTGCGGCTGGTAACCACGCCGGCCGGCCTGTTCGACCTGGCCCCGGCCGGACGTGGCCCGGACCTCACCCTCACCCTGACCCAGGAATCCCCCTGGGACCTCACCCAGGCCGCCCTGCGCGGTGACAAGCCCGAGGTGCGAATCGCTGGCGACGTGCAGCTTGCTGCCGAAATCAACTGGCTGGTCGACCACGTGCGCTGGGATGCCGAGGAGGACCTCGCCCGCGTGCTCGGCGACGCCCAGGCCCACACCGTGTGCGAGGGAGCCCGCGCCATGGCGGAGGCGGTCCGCCGCTTCGTCGGCGCCATGCCCCGGCCGGGTGGCGGCGCATGACGCGGTACCTGCGCGGCGCCTACATCGTCTGGATCGTCCTGCGGTTCGGGCTGGACGAGCTCGCCCTGAGCAGCTTCCAGCACCCCTGGCTGCGCGCGATGACGCGGCTGGTGCGCCTGGGCCGGCGGCTGGATGCCCCCCGCGGCCAGCGCCTGCGCGAGGCGCTCGAGCGACTGGGGCCGATCTTCGTCAAGTTCGGCCAGGTGCTCTCCACCCGCCGCGACTTGCTGCCGCCCGACATCGCCGAGGAACTCGCCCGCCTGCAGGACCGCGTGCCGCCGTTCCCCAGCGCGGTGGCGGTGGCCACCATCGAGCGCGCGTTCGGCCGCAAGGTGGACGAGGTCTTCACCAGCTTCGAGCGCGAGCCGGTGGCGAGCGCCTCGATCGCGCAGGTGCACTTCGCCACCCTGCGCACCCGTGACGGCCAGTTGCGCGACGTGGCCGTGAAGGTGCTGCGTCCGGGCATGCTGCCCGTGATCGAGAAGGACCTGGACCTCATGCGCATGATGGCGGGCTGGGTCGAGCGCCTGTCCGCCGACGGCCGCCGGCTCAAGCCGCGCGAAGTGGTCGCCGAGTTCGACAAGTACCTGCACGACGAGCTGGACCTGGTGCGCGAGGCCGCCAATGCCGCCCAGCTTCGCCGCAACATGGACGGCCTGGGCCTGGTCCTGGTGCCCGAGATGTTCTGGGACTTCTGCCATCCCGAGGTGATGGTGATGGAGCGCATGGACGGTGTGCCGATCAGCCAGGTCGACCGCCTGCGCGAGGCCGGAGTGGACATCAAGCAGCTGGCGCGCGACGGCGTGACCATCTTCTTCACCCAGGTGTTCCGCGACGGCTTCTTCCACGCCGACATGCACCCGGGCAACATCCAGGTGAGCCTGGACCCGAAGACCTTCGGGCGCTACATCTCCCTGGACTTCGGGATCATCGGCACGCTCACCGAGTTCGACAAGGAATACCTGGCGCAGAACTTCACCGCCTTCTTCCGCCGTGACTACAAGCGGGTCGCCGAGCTGCACATCGAGTCGGGCTGGGTGCCGCCGCAGACGCGGGTCGACGAGCTCGAGGCCGCGATCCGCGCGGTGTGCGAGCCGTACTTCGACCGACCGCTCAAGGAGATCTCCCTGGGCATGGTGCTGATGCGCCTGTTCCAGACCTCGCGCCGCTTCCACGTGGAGATCCAGCCGCAGCTGGTGCTGCTGCAGAAGACCCTCCTGAACATCGAGGGCCTGGGCCGCCAGCTCGATCCCGACCTGGACCTGTGGACCACCGCGCGCCCCTTCCTGGAGCGCTGGATGCTGGAGCAGGTGGGGCCGCAGCGTTTCTGGAAGGAGCTCAAGGCGCAGGCGCCCCTGTACGCCAAGCTGCTGCCCGACCTGCCGCGCCTGCTGCACGACTTCCTCCAGCGGCGCGACGCCGGCCACGGCCGCCGCGAGCTGCAGGAGCTGATCTCGGAGCAGCGCCGCACCAACCGGCTGCTGCAGGCCATCGTCTTCGGCGGCCTGGGTTTCGCCCTGGGCCTGCTGGCCATGCAGGTCATCGTGCGGGTATCCCTGTTCTGAGGGGCGCTTGCGCCGCACCCCCGATAATCCCGGCCGTTCCAACCCCTGAGGATCCCTCCCCATGCTGCTGACGCTGGTCATCGTCTATCTGCTGGTCACGATCGGCATCGGCCTGTGGGCGGCCAAGCGCGTCAAGAACACCGCCGATTTCGCCATCGCCGGACGCCACCTGCCTCTGGCCATGGTGATCACCACCACCTTCGCCACCTGGTTCGGCTCCGAGACGGTGCTGGGGATCCCCGCCAAGTTCATCAACCACGGCCTGGGCGGCATCGTCGAAGACCCGTTCGGCGCCGGTACCTGCCTGATCCTGGTGGGCCTCTTCTTTGCCGGCAAGCTGTACAAGATGACGCTGCTGACGATCAGCGACTACTACCGCGAGCGCTACGGGCGGGCGGTGGAGATCACCTGCTCCCTGATCATCATCGTCAGCTACCTCGGCTGGGTGTCCGCCCAGGTCACGGCGCTCGGCCTGGTGTTCAACCTGCTGTCCGCAGGCGCCATCTCGGTGCCGGCGGGCATGGCCATCGGCGTGGTCTCCATCCTGGCCTACACCCTGTTCGGCGGCATGTGGTCGGTGGCCCTGACCGACTTCATCCAGATGATCATCCTGGTGGTGGGCCTGGCGGTGATCGCGGTCTTCGCCGGCAACCTGGCCGGCGGCGCCGACAAGGTGATCGCCTTCGCCGCGAGCAAGGACCTGTTCAAGTTCTGGCCCGAGCCCACCTTCACCGACATCGCCTTCTTCATCGCCGCGGCGGTGACCATGATGCTCGGCTCCATCCCGCAGCAGGACGTGTTCCAGCGCGTGATGTCCGCCAACAGCGAGGGCGCCGCCCGCAAGGGCGCCGTGATCGGCGGGGCCTGCTACATCCTCTTCGCCTTCGTGCCCATGTTCATTGTGGCCAGCGCGCTGCTGGTGATGCCCGAGGAGTCGGCCCGCCTGCTCGAGGTCGACCCGCAGAAGGTCATGCCCACCCTGGTGCTGCAGAAGATGCCCTTCGTGATGCAGGTGCTGTTCTTCGGCGCACTGCTGTCGGCGATCAAGTCCGCCGCTTCCGCCACCCTGCTGGCGCCCAGCGTCACGTTCACCGAGAACATCTGGCGCCAGTTCTACCCCCGCACCAGCGACCGCAACGAGCTGCGCACCATGCGCCTGACGGTGCTTGCCTTCAGCTGCCTGGTGCTGGCCTACGCGATCCGCATGCAGGGCACGTCCATCTACGAGATGGTGTCCGGCGCCTACCAGGTCACCCTGGTGGGCGCCTTCATTCCCCTGGTGTTCGGCCTGTACTGGAAGCGTGCCTCCACCCAGGGCGCGATCTTCGCCATCGTCCTGGGCCTGCTCACGTGGCTCCTGTTCCTGGCCACGCCGGCCAGCGAGGTCTTCCCGGCGCAGCTCGCCGGCCTGCTCGCCAGCCTGGCCGGCATGCTGGTGGGGTCCCTGGGGCCGCAGGCGATCCCCAACACCCACGCCTCGCACCACAAGCTCGCGGGAACCTGAGCGCCGCAAGGCCTGCACCGCGCCCCTGGGCGCGGGCGGCCCGGCCGGATCTTGGATTTCCGGGCCCCGCCTATAATTGAAGGCTTTGCACCTCCCACCCCTGCCATGCCCATCTACGCCTACAAATGCGGCTCCTGTGGCCATGCCAAGGACGTCCTGCAAAAGATCTCCGACGCGCCCCTGACCACCTGCCCCGCCTGCGGTGGCGAGTCCTTCAGCAAGCAGCTGACGGCCGCCGGCTTCCAGCTCAAGGGCTCCGGCTGGTACGTGACCGACTTCCGCGGCGGCGGTTCGAGCAGCACGCCCGCCTCGTCCTCCACGGCCGCGGCCTCCGGCCCGTCGGGCTCCTCCGACGCCAAGCCCGCCGACGCCGGCGCCTCCTCCTCGTCGTCCGACGCGCCCGTGGCGGCCGCCGGCGGCTGCGGCGGCTCCTGCGCCTGTCATTGAGGCGGGCCCCACGGTGATGCCCCGCCTTCGCAAATGGCTGTTCGCCGGCCTGCTGGTCGTCCTCCCGCTGGCCATCACCGTCTGGGTGCTGCAGTGGATCCTGGGCACCCTCGACCAGACCCTCCTGATCCTGCCCACCGCCTGGCATCCTGACCGGCTGCTGGGGATCCACATTCCCGGCCTGGGCGTGCTCCTCGCCGTGGGCATCCTGCTGCTGGTGGGCGCCGTCACCAGCAACTTCATCGGCCGCCGGCTGGTGGCCTGGGGCGACAACGTCCTCAATCGCATCCCGGTGGTGCGCTCGATCTATTCCGGCGTCAAGCAGGTCTCGGACACGCTGTTCTCCGAGAGCGGCAACGCCTTCCGTACCGCGGTGTTGATCGAGTGGCCGCGCCCGGGGGTGTGGACCATCGGCTTCGTCACCGGCTCGCCGGGCGGCGACGTCCCCAACCACCTGCCGGGCGAGTACCTGAGCGTCTACGTGCCCACCACGCCCAACCCCACGGGCGGCTACTTCGTGATGCTTCGCAAGAGCGACTGCATCGAACTGCGCATGACCGTCGACGAGGCGCTGCGCTATGTCATTTCCATGGGCGTGGTCGTGCCCTCCGCGCCCGCCCAACCCCCCATCAAGTAACGCGCCCCCGAGGCGCCGGAAGCTGTTTCCATGTCCAGTCAGAAAATGCGTACGACCTACTGCGGTCTGGTGACCGAGGCCCACCTGGGCCAGACCGTGACCCTGTGCGGCTGGGTGAACCGCCGGCGCGACCACGGCGGCGTGATCTTCGTCGACCTGCGTGACCGCGAAGGCTACGTCCAGGTGGTGTGCGACCCCGACCGCCCCGAGATGTTCAAGACGGCCGAAGGCCTGCGCAATGAGTTCTGCGTGCAGATCAAGGGCCTGGTGCGCGCCCGCCCGGAAGGCACGACCAACGACAACCTCAAGAGCGGCAAGATCGAGGTCCTGTGCCACGAGATGACGGTGCTCAATGCCTCCGTCACGCCCCCCTTCCAGCTCGACGACGAGAACCTCTCCGAGACCACGCGCCTGATGCACCGCGTGCTGGACCTGCGCCGGCCGTACATGCAGAACAACCTGATGCTGCGCTACAAGGTCACGATGGAGGTCCGCAAATTCCTGGACGCCAACGGCTTCATCGACATCGAGACGCCGATGCTGACCAAGAGCACCCCCGAAGGCGCGCGCGACTACCTCGTGCCCTCGCGCGTGCATGACGGCAACTTCTTCGCGCTGCCCCAGTCGCCCCAGCTGTTCAAGCAGCTGCTGATGGTGGCCGGCTACGACCGCTACTACCAGATCACCAAGTGCTTCCGTGACGAGGACCTGCGTGCCGACCGCCAGCCCGAGTTCACCCAGATCGACGTGGAGACCTCGTTCCTCACCGAGGAAGAGATCCGCGACATGTTCGAGGGCATGATCCGCAGCACCTTCAAGCACGCGATCGACGTGGACCTGCCGGCCTTCCCGGTGATGAAGCACGCCGACGCCATGCGCCTGTACGGCTCCGACAAGCCGGACCTGCGCGTGAAGCTGGAGTTCACCGAGCTGACCGACGTCATGAAGGACGTGGACTTCAAGGTCTTCTCCGGCCCCGCCAACCAGGCCGACGGCCGCGTGGTGGGCCTGCGCATCCCCGGCGGCAGCGACATGAGCCGCGGTGAGATCGACGGCTACACCGAGTTCGTCAAGATCTACGGCGCCAAGGGCCTGGCCTGGATCAAGGTCAACGAGGTGGCCAAGGGCCGCGACGGCCTGCAGTCCCCGATCGTCAAGAACCTGCACGACGCCGCCATCGCCTCCATCCTGGAGCGCACCGGCGCCCAGGACGGCGACCTGATCTTCTTCGGCGCCGACAAGGCCAAGGTCGTCAACGACGCCATCGGCGCGCTGCGCGTGAAGGTCGGCCACAGCGAGTTCGGCAAGGCCCATGGCCTGGTCGAGGGCCAGTGGAAGCCGCTGTGGGTGGTGGACTTCCCGATGTTCGAGTACGACGACGACGCCCAGCGCTGGAACGCCGTGCACCATCCCTTCACCTCGCCCAAGGACGGCCACGAGGACTGGCTCGAGACCGACCCGGGCCGCTGCATCGCCAAGGCCTACGACGCGGTGCTCAATGGCATCGAGCTGGGCGGCGGCTCGGTGCGTATCCACCGCGAGGACGTGCAGTCCAAGGTGTTCCGCGCGCTGAAGATCAGCGCCGAGGAGGCCCAGCTGAAGTTCGGCTTCCTGCTGGACGCCCTCCAGTACGGCGCGCCCCCGCACGGCGGCATTGCCATCGGCCTGGACCGATTCGTCATGCTGATGACGGGCGCCGAGAGCCTGCGCGACGTGATCGCCTTCCCCAAGACCCAGCGCGCCCAGTGCCTGCTGACGCAGGCCCCCGGCCCGGTCGACGAAAAGCAGCTGCGCGAGCTGCATATCCGCCTGCGCAACCCGCAGCCGGCCTGACCCGGCGGCATCGCGAGGAGGGGCGCCACGGCGCCCCTTTTTCATGGCCGGTGGCTAGAATGGCCGCGACCAGCGCGCCCTGCCACCCACCGATCCCGCATGGCGCGCGATGCACTTGCCACCGGTGTCCGAACCCCGTCCCTTCAAGATCCCCGAATCCGTCCTGGTGGTGATCCACACCCCCGCGCTGGACGTGCTGTTGATCCGCCGCGCCGACGCCGAGGGCGAGTTCTGGCAGTCCGTCACCGGCAGCAAGGACCACGCGGGCGAGGACCTGCGCGAGACCGCCTGGCGCGAGGTGCTCGAGGAGACCGGCATCGACTGCCGCCCCGGCTCGCCGCTGCACGCCGGCCTGGCGGACTGGCGCCTGGCCAACGTCTACGAGATCTACCCGCGCTGGCGCCACCGCTACGCGCCGGGCGTGAGCCGCAACACCGAGCATGTATTCGGGCTGTGCGTGCCGGCCGGCACGCCGGTCACCCTCGAGCCGCGCGAGCACACCGAGTTCCGCTGGCTGCCCTGGCGCGAGGCGGCCGACGCCTGCTTCTCGCCGTCGAATGCCGAGGCCATCCTGCTGCTGCCAGAATTCATCTCATGACCCGGCTGCTTCGCGTCGCGACCTACAACATCCACAAGGGCGTGCAGGGCCTCGGCCCGGCCCGCCGCCTGGAGATCCACAACCTGGGCCATGCCGTCGAGTCGCTGGACGCCGACATCGTCTGCCTGCAGGAGGTGCGCAAGCTGCACCGGCGCGAGGAGCAGTACTTCACCCGCTGGCCCGAACTGCCGCAGGCCGAGTTCCTCGCGCCCGACGGCTACGCCAGCGTCTACCGCACCAACGCCACCACCCGCCACGGCGAGCATGGCAACGCGCTGCTTTCGCGCTGGCCCGTGGTCACGCACGGCCACGAGGACATGTCGGACCACCGCTTCGAGCAGCGCGGCCTGCTGCACGTGGAGCTGGAGGTCCACGGGCAGCCGCTGCATGCCATCGTGGTCCACCTGGGGCTCATCGCCGGCAGCCGCCGGCGGCAGGTCGACCGGCTCGGGGACTACATCGCGCGCGAGGTGCCGGCGCACCTGCCGCTGCTGGTGGCGGGCGATTTCAACGACTGGGGCCGCAAGCTGCGCGAGCCCATGGCCGGCCTGGGCCTGGCCGACTGCTGCGACGCGCACCCCGGGCGCGTGGCCACCTACCCCTCGCGCCTTCCCCTGACCCAGCTGGACTACATCTACGCGCGCGGCCTGGCGCCGCGCGGCATCAGCGTGCCCCGGGGGCGCGCCTGGGGACGCATGTCCGACCACCTGCCGCTGATCGCGGAGTTCACGTTCTGAGGCGCTGATGCCGCTGCGCCTGCCATCGCTGCGCGCGGGCCACGAGCTGCTGCTGCTCGAGGGGAGCGCGGAGCTGTTCCCGGCGATGGTGCGGGCGATCGACGCGGCCACGCATGGCGTCTGGCTCGAGACCTACATCTTCGATTTCACCGGCAGCAGCGTCGCCGTGGCCGAGGCCCTGGAGCGCGCCGCGTGCCGGGGCGTGGCGGTGCGGGTGGTGGTCGACGGCTTCGGCACGCCGCATGTGCCCGCCGCCTGGCGCCAGCGCCTGCAGGAGGCCGGGGTGGACTGGCAGGTCTACGCCCCGGTGGGCAGCCTGGGCGTGCTGTGGCCCGGCAGCTGGCGCCGGCTGCACCGCAAGCTGTGCGTGGTGGACGACGCGGTCGCCTTCTGCGGCGGGATCAACATCCTGGACGACCTGCACGACCCCAACCACGGCACGCTCGAGGCGCCACGGCTGGACTTCTCCGTGCAGGTGAGCGGCCCGCTGGTGGCCGACGTGCGCCGCACCATCGAGCAGGTCTGGCGGCGGGTGCGCGCCGTCCACACCCTGCGCCCGCAGGCCCTGGCAGATGCCCTGAAGACCCTGCGCATGCGCCCGGCGCGGCAGTCCCGCGGGCGCGGCGGCGCGCGGGCCGCGCTGCTGCTGCGGGACAACCTCTCGCACCGCGCCCACATCGAGTCGGCCTACCTGCGCGCCATCGGCCGGGCGCAGCACGAGGTGCTGGTCGCCAATGCCTACTTCGTGCCGGGCCGGCGGCTGCGCCAGGCGCTGGTGCGCGCCGCCCGCCGCGGCGTGCGCGTGACCCTGCTGCTGCAGGGGCGCTACGAGTACTTCATGCAGTACTACGCGTCGCGGCCCGTCTATGACTCCCTGCTGCGGGCCGGCGTGGAGATCCACGAGTACTCGCCAAGCTTCCTGCATGCCAAGGTGGCGGTGGTCGACGGGCGCTGGGCCACGGTGGGCTCCTCCAACCTCGACCCGCTGAGCCTGCTGCTGGCGCGCGAGGCCAACGTGGTCGTCGAGGACCCGGAGTTCGCCACCCTGCTGCGGGAGCGGCTGCTGCAGGCGATCCGCCTGCACGGCCAGGCCACCGACCCGGTGCAGTACGCGAAACGGCCGCTGCGCCAGCGGGTCCTGGAGCGGCTGGCGCTGGGCCTGATGCGGCTGGCGCTGCTGGTGCAGGGCAAGAAGTACCTGTGACCGAGGCTTGTCTACTTTCGGCCTCGATTGGCCCTCGATGCGGGCCCGCCGGCCCCCGGTGTTAGCATCCGCCATGCTCATGAAAGCTGACCCGACCCCCAACGCTCCCGCGGCCGAGGCCGATGCCGGCATCCCCGTGTCGGTCAAGATCCGCGAACGCGTGCTGGCCGCGCGCAAGCGCTTCCACTCCAACGACAACATCGCCGAGTTCGTCGAGCCCGGCGAACTCGAGGCGCTGCTGGACGAGGTCGAGTCGAAGATGCAGGCGGTCCTGGACAGCCTGGTGATCGACACCTCCAACGACCACAACACCGCCGACACCGCGCGGCGCGTCGCCAAGATGTACGTCAACGAGGTGTTCCGCGGCCGCTACGTGAAGGCGCCGAGCATCACCGAGTTCCCGAACGCCGAGCACCTGAACGAGCTGATGATCGTCGGCCCGATCACCGTGCGCTCGGCCTGCAGCCACCACTTCTGCCCGGTGATCGGCCGCATCTGGATCGGCGTGATGCCCAACGAGCACACCAACGTGATCGGCCTGTCCAAGTACGCCCGGCTGGCGGAGTGGGTGATGGGCCGCCCCCAGATCCAGGAGGAGGCCGTGGTGCAGCTGGCCGACCTGATCATGGAGAAGACCCAGCCCGACGGCCTGGCCATCGTGATGGAGGCCAGCCACTACTGCATGGCATGGCGCGGCGTGAAGGACATGGACAGCCGCATGATCAACTCGGTCATGCGCGGCGTGTTCCTCAAGGACCCCGCCCTGCGCCGCGAATTCCTCGCGCTGATCCCCAAGTCCTGAAGCCCGCGAGTCCCCCAGGGAGCCTGACATGCTGGTCCGCCTGCTCTATTGCAGCCGCGCCGTGGACACCAGTCCCGCCGCGATCGAATCCATCCTGGCGCAGTCGCGCCAGCACAACCCCGTGACCGGCATCACGGGCATCCTCTGCTACGGCGGGGGCATCTTCCTGCAGGCGATCGAGGGCGGCCGCATGCCGGTCTCGGAGCTGTTCGGCCACATCCAGAAGGACCCGCGCCACCAGGACGTGGCCCTGCTGCACTACGAGGAAATCAGCGAGCGCCGCTTCGGCGGCTGGACGATGGGCCAGGTCAACGTGAGCAAGGTGAACCACTCCATCCTCCTCAAGTACTCGGAGCGCCCGGAGCTGGACCCGTACGCGGTCTCGGGCCGCGTCTCGCTGGCGCTGCTCGAGGACCTGATGGCCACGGCCGCCATCTGCGGCCGGGCGTGAGCCGGCGGGCATGACCCGCATCCTCCTGGGCTGCGACTTCTCCAGCAGCCCCACGCGCCGCAAGCCGATCGTGCTGGCCCTGGGCCGGCGCAGCGGCGATGTCGTCCGCCTGGACCGGCTGCAGGCCCTGCCCACGCTGGACGATTTTGCGCAGTGGCTGGCGCAGCCCGGTGACTGGGTCGGCGGCTTCGACGTTCCCTTCGGCCTGCCGCGCGAGCTGGTGGAGCACCTCGGCTGGCCCACCGACTGGGCGGGCTGCATGGCGCACTATGCCGGCCTCACCCGCGCGCAGATCCGCGAGACCTTCGCCGCGTTCTGCGATGCCCGCCCCGCCGGCGGCAAGTTCGCCCATCGCGCCTTCGACCGGCGCGCCGGCTCCAGCCCCTCGATGAAATGGGTCAACCCGCCGGTGGCCTACATGCTGCACGCCGCGGTGCCGCTGCTGCTGCAGGCCGGGGTGGACCTGCCGGGCCTGCAGCCGGGCGACCCGCGCCGCGTGGCGCTGGAGGCCTACCCGGGCCTGCTGGCGCGCGAGGTGCTGGAGCGACGCAGCTACAAGAGCGACGACGCCGCCAAGCAGACGCCCGAGCGGCTGATCGCCCGCAAGGACCTCATCGCCGCCCTGGAGACCGGCCGCACCCGCCTCGGGCTGCGCCTGAAGCTCTCGCACGCGCAGCGTGACGCGCTGGTGGACGACGCCAGCGGCGACAGCCTCGACGCCACGCTGTGCCTGGTGCAGGCGGCATGGGCCGAGCGCGAGGGGCCGCCGGCCTGGGGGCTGCCCGCGGACCTCGACCCGCTTGAGGGCTGGATCGTCACGGCCTGACGGCTTGCCGGGGGACGCCCGGGCCTCAGGGGCTGAGCCGGCCGAACGCCACCAGCGCGTCGACGTCGGTGCGGTACAGCCGCAGCAGGGGCCCGGGCTCGAGCGCGCCCGCGCGTTCGAGCATCTTCTCCACCGGCAGCTTGATGCCGCTGACATGCAGCGTGATGCCGCGACCGGTCAGGTGCCGGCGAAGCTGGCCGAACACCTCGACGCCGGTGGCGTCGATGCGGTTGATCGGCTGCGCGAACAGGCACACGTGGCGCACGTCCGGGTGCGCCGCGAGGTGCTCCATCACCGTGCGCTCCAGCGACGAGGCCGAGGCGAAGTCCAGCGCGTCGTCCATGCGCAGGGCGTAGGTCTGGGGCGCGATCGGCGCGAGCTTCCACAGGTGCCGGTCCCGCAGGCTGCCGTCCGGGTGCAGGCCGACCTCGATGATGCGCGGGTGCAGGCGCTGGTGGAGGAAGTGGACCAGGCCCAGCCCCACGCCGGTGACCACGCCCCAGTAGATGCGCGGCGCCGAGGCGAGGGTGACGGCGAAGGTGATGCCCGCGGTCACCGCCTCCACGCGGTGCAGCCGCCACAGGTTCACGAACAGGCTAGGCCGGATCAGGCCGGCGACCGCGGTGACCACGATGGCGGCCAGTACCGCGTTGGGCACATGGTGCAGCGCCGGGGTGAGGAACAGGAGCACCAGCAGCACGATGACCGTGGCGCAGACCGTCGCCCAGCCCGTGCGCGCGCCGGCATGCAGCGTGATTGCGGAGCGCGAGAACGAGGTGCTGGTGGGGAAGGCGCCGGACAGCGCGGAAACCAGCTTGCCCACGCCCTGGCCGACCAGGTCCTGGTTGGCATCCCAGCGCAGGCCTTCCTTCTGGTTCTCGATCTTGGCGCTGGCGGCCATCTCCAGCGAGCTGACCAGGGCGATCACCAGCGCCGGCGCGAGCAGGGCGAGGAGGCTGTCCCACGCCGGCAGGCCCGGCCAGTAGAAGGCCGGGAAGCCCGCCGGCAGCGTGCCGATGACGGAGCCGCCGCGGGCCGCGTACCCCGTGGCGACGCTCAGGCCGGCGCTGGCCGCCAGGACCACGAGCGCCATGGGCAGGCGCGGCGCGAGGCGTTTGGCCGCCTCGAACAGCACCACGCTGGCCAGGCCGTAGCCCAGCGCCTCGAGGTCGAAGGCCGGCGACTGCAGCAGGCTGGACAGGGGCCCCTTGAGCCCGAGCAGGGCCGGCAGCTGGGACGCCATGATCAGGACCGCCGCGGCCTGGCTGAAGCCCGCCAGCACCGGCGAACTCACGAGGTTGAGGACCCACGCCGAGCCGCTTGCGCCCACCGCCAGCTGCATGACGCCCGCCAGCAGCGCGAGCCATACCGCCAGCGCCACCCACTGCGCCGACCCCGGCGGCGCCAGGCCGACCAGCGAGGCGCCCACCAGCACGCTGGTGAGGGCCGACGGACCGACCGACAGGCGCGTCGAGCGGCTGAAGAGTACGGCGGCCAGCATCGGCAGGAAGGTGGCGTACAGGCCGGTGACCAGGGGCATGCCAGCCAGGCCGGCGTAGGCGACCGATTGCGGGATCATGACCACGGCCACGGTCAGCGCCGCGACGAGCTCGCCGCGCAGGAGCGCGGCATCGGGACGTGGCCAGCGCAGGAACGGAAACCATGGCTCGAGCTTGGGCATGGGTCCCGAGCTTAACCGCGTCGCCGGGTGCACCCGCGGCCAGGCGGCATCGCTGCCGGCGGGCAGGGCGGCGGGCCGGTCCGGTGCAGCCTTGTCCTACGCCGGCTCGGGCGCCCGGCGCCGGCGCGCGGGCCGGTGGCGTGCCTACAGTGGCCGGGTCGCAGCAACACACGGGACACTGCCATGAACCATTCCCCCCGCACGGGCCGCCTGGCGGCGGCCACCCTGGCGGCGGCGGCCCTGCTGGCCGGTTGCGGCGAGCGCGAGGAGGGGCGCACCGTCGGCCAGCAGGTCGACTCGGCCCTGGGCCGCGCCGGCGAAGCGGCGGACGATGCGCGCACCAGCGTCATGGGGGCCGGCCGCGAGGCCCGCGAGGCCGCCTCGGCGGCCGGGGCGCGGATGGAGGACGCGCAGATCACGACCCGGGTCAAGGCCGGCCTGTCCGCCGACAAGGACCTGTCGGCCCTGCGCATCGATGTCGACACGCGCGAGGGCGTCGTCACCCTGTCGGGGTCGGCGCCGACGGCGGCGGCGCGGGCCCGCGCCGGCGAGATCGCCCGCAACGTCAGGGACGTGCGGTCGGTGAACAACCAGCTGCAGGTCAGGGCGGGCTGAGGCCCGCGGCGTGGCGGCCCTGCCGGCCCGGGTGGGCCGGCGGCTCAGCGCACGCCGCGCCGCTGCATCATGTCCTGGCCCATGGCGGCGAGGGCTGCCGCGTCCAGCCGCTCGCGGGCGGCCGGGTAGGCCACGCGGTCCTCCGCGACGATGTGGTCGGCGTACAGCGCCGCGAAGGCCTCCAGCGATGCGCCCTGGGCGGCGTCCAGCGTGGCGAGGGTCCCGCCGGCGAGCCCGGCGAGGACCTCGCGGGCATGGGCCCAGTCGGCCTCCATCCGCGCGTGGTCCTGCTGCAGCTGCCGCACCACGGCGGCGAGTTCCGGGTCGCCGGCGGCCAGCAGGGGCGGGAAGACATGGCGCTCCTCGTCCAGGTGGTGCTGGGGCGCGGCGAGGTCGAAGTAGCGCATGACGTCGCGCGCCGCCTGCCGGGCCTGCGCGTCGGCCCCGTGCGCGGCGACATGGGCGCGCAGGCGCTCGAGCAGGCGCAGCATGCGCTGCACGCGCTCATGGCACGCGTCCAGCATCTCGAAGGGTTGCTCGAACGCGGCGGAGGGCGACAGCGTCATCCGCAGCTGCCCAGGTGGCCGCACTGGCTGCACCAGTCGCAGCCGTCCTTGCGGATCATGGCGTGGGCGCCGCACTCGGGGCACTTGCGTCCGGCGATCACGCCGTCCTGCGCGCCGGGGGCGGGCGCCGCGTCCGGCGTGGCCAGCGAGGGCACGGCCTGGCCGTTGCGGTGGGCGATGATGTTCTGCACCGCCCAGGCGATGGCGGCCACCTCGGAGTCGTGCCACAGCGGCACCTGGGCGCCGTCGGCGCGGGTGTAGGTGCCCAGGCGCACCGGTCCGCGGTCCCAGGCGACCTTGCGCATGTCGGCCAGCGCCCGGTCCAGGAAGCCGCCGCGCGCGGCCAGCGAGAGCAGGCGCATGCTGGCGGTGATCCACTGCTGCGATTCGCCGCTCTGGCCCACCGGCATGAAGAACTCGATGGCGCGCTCGCGGCCATCGCCCACCGGCAGGAAGGACACCACGATGTACAGCGTCTGTCGGCCCTGCTGGGTCCAGTACTCGACCTTCTCGGCCACCGCGGGCAGGGCGCCGCGCGGGCGGCTGCCGATCATGCTGCGCATCGGGTCCGGGCCCTCGTCGGCCGCGGCGGGCTTGGAGGCGGCGGCCGGCGCGTCGGTGGTGAGCACCGCGCCCAGGATGTCATTGGGACGGTAGGTGGCCAGGCCCTTCAGCCGTGCCTGCCAGGCCTGGCGGTACAGGTCCTTGAAGTCCTCGTAGGGGTAGTCGGCCGGCACGTTCACCGTCTTGGAGATGGCGGTGTCCACATAGGGCTGGACCGCGGCCATCATGGCCAGGTGCTGCGCCGCGGGCATCTCCAGCGCGGTGACGAAGCTGGCGGGCAGCGGCGCATCGGCGCCGGCGAGCGCGTGGAACAGGCGCCAGGCGTGGTCCTCGACGCGGTACTCGGAGGTGGAGCCGTCGGCCTCGCGCTTGCGGCGGGTGTAGGTCCAGGAGAAGGCCGGCTCGATGCCGTTGGAGGCGTTGTCGGCGAATGCCAGGCTCACCGTGCCGGTGGGCGCGATCGACAGCAGGTGGCTGTTGCGGATGCCGTGCGCGCGGATCTGCGCCTTCAGGCCGTCGTCCAGGCGGCTGGCGAAGCTGCCCTCGCGCAGGTAGCCGTCGGCGTCGAAGGCGGGGAAGGCACCCTTCTCGCGCGCCAGCTCGATCGAGGCCGCATAGGCCGCGTCGCGCAGGCTGCGCGCGATGCGCACCGCCATGTCGCGGCCCTCCTCGGCGTCATAGCGCACGCCCAGCATGGCCAGGGCATCGCCCAGGCCGGTGAAGCCCACGCCGATGCGGCGCTTGGCCATGGCCTCGTCGCGCTGCGGGTCCAGGGGCCACCAGGTGAGGTCCAGCACGTTGTCCAGGGCGCGCACCTGCACCGCGACGGCCTGGGTGAAGGCGGTGAAGTCGAAGGCCGCCAGGCCGCCCATGCCGAAGGGATTGCGCACGAAGCGCGGCAGGATGATGGGGCCGAGGTCGCAGCAGCCGTAGGAGGGCAGGGGCTGCTCGCCGCAGGGGTTGGTGGCGGCGATGGTTTCGCAGTAGCCCAGGTTGTTGTCGCGGTTGATGGTGTCGGGGAACAGGATGCCGGGTTCGGCGAAGTCGTAGGTCGACTTCATGACCTTCTCCCACAGCTCGCGGGCGCGCACCGTGCGGTAGACCCACAGGCCGTCGGCGCGCTGGTGGGCGCCCGCCTGCAGCAGGCCCGGGCCGGGGGCGGCGCGGTGCACCAGCTGCCAGTCGGCGTCGGCGTCGAGGGCGCGCATGAAGGCGTCGGTCACGGCCACCGAGACGTTGAAGTTGTTCCAGCGCCCGGGGGTGCGCTTGGCGACGATGAAGTCCTGCACGTCGGGGTGGTCGATGCGCAGCACGCCCATCTGGGCGCCGCGGCGCGAACCGGCGCTCTCGACGGTGGCGCAGGAGCGGTCGAAGACGTCGATGTAGCTGCACGGGCCCGAGGCCAGCGAGGCGGTGGCGCGCACCCGCGCGCCGGTGGGGCGGATGCGGGAGAAGTCGTAGCCGACGCCGCCGCCGCGGCGCATGGTCTCGGCGGCCTCGCGCAGCGCCTCGTAGATGCCGGGGTAGCCCTCGTCGTCCACGCCCTGGATGCAGTCGCCCACGGGCTGCACGAAGCAGTTGATCAGGGTGGCCTGCAGGTCGGTGCCGGCGGCGCTCATGATGCGGCCCGCGCCGATCGCGCCGGCTCGCAGGTTGGCCAGGAAGCGCGCCTGCCAGGTCTCGCGCAGCGGCTCGGCCTCGACGCTGGCCAGGGCGCGGGCCACGCGCTCGAAGACTTCCTGCTCGCCCTTCTCGTCCCCCTTGCAGTACTTCTCTCGCAGCACGTCCTCGCTGATCGGTTGAGGGGGCAGTGCTGCGTCGCGCTTCATGGGGGCTCCGGTCAGTGAAAAGTGATTAGGGTTTCCATTGAGCCATCGCCCGGCCGGATTGAACAGGATTAATTCCGGCAGGCGATGAGGTTGTGGGCAAATCGCAGCTTGACAAGCGCGCCGGGACTGAGTGCGAACGGGTAGGCGTCCTCCTGGCCGAGGCTGCGGTTCAGGCTGTTCACCAGGAGCGTGAGCGGGACCCAGGCGGCCACCAGGGCGTCGAAGTCGACGGGGCCGGCCTCGAACGGGTCCGGCGCCGGGTCGTCCGCGGCGTCGGCACCGGGCACCGAGACGCGGGTCGCGAAGGAGGCGGCCGTCTCCAGCAGGTCCACCATGTGCAGGTAGTGTGCCCAGGTCTCGGCCCAGTCCTCCCAGGGGTGGGCGGTGGCGTAGGCGCTGACGAAGCCCTGCGGCCAGTCGGCCGGCGCGCCGCGGGCATGGTGCCGCGCCAGGGCCTGGCCGTAGTCGGCGCGCTCGTCGCCGAAGGCGCGGCGGAACGCGTCATGGCGGCCGGCCTGATCGACCAGACGGTCCCAGAAGTAGTGGCCCGACTCGTGCCGCAGGTGGCCCAGCAGCGTGCGGTAGGCCTCGTGCAGCGCGACGCGCCGGCGCATGCGCTCGGCGTCGTCGGCCTCCGCCACGTTGAGCGTGATCACGCCGCCGGCGTGGCCGGTGAGGACCGGCTCGCCCGGCAGGTCCTGCTTGAACTCGTAGGCCGGCCCGTCCGCCTGCCCGCCCGGCGGCTCGGTGGCCACCAGGCGCAGGCGCGCCAGCGTGAAGAACAGCCGGCGCTTGGCGGCCTCGATGCGCTGCCAGCGCTCGAGGTTGGCCGAGTCCGCGAGGTCCGGCAACACCCGGGTCTGCCGGCACGACACGCACAGCGGGTTGGGGTCCTCCTGCGGTACCGCGAAGTTGCAGGCCCGCGTGCCCTCGCGGTGGAGGCAGTGGCGCCAGCGGCGGCCGTCGCGCCGGTGCCACAGGCCCGGCGCATCGCCTGCCGGCTCGATGGCGCACAGCTCCATGCGCCCGGGCAGGAAGGCGAGCGTGCTGCCGCACTGCAGGCACTGCGTGTTCTCGAAGTACAGCGCGTTGCCGCAGTGGTCGCAGCGGAAGATGCGCATGCGCCGGCGCCGGGGGCGTCAGGTCAGGAGGCGGGAGGCCGCACGATCAGGTTGTTGCGCACGTCCCGCACGCCCTTGGTGCTGCGGGCCAGCGCCTCGGCCTGGGTCCGCTCGGCCTGCGACTTGGCGAAGCCCGACAGGGCCACCGTGCCATTGAGCGTGTCGACGTTGATGGACATGCCTCCGGTGGTCTTGTCCTCGAGCAGCTTGGCCTTCACGCTGGCGGTGATGGCGGCGTCGTCGACGTAGGTGCCGACGGTGGACTGGCCGCGCATCACGGTGCAGCCGGTGGTGCCCAGGGCCAGCCCGGTCAGGGCAGCGAGCGCGAGCGCGCGCGCGTGCCGGTTCAGGGTGTTCTTCATGGGGTACTCCTTTCTTCGGGTGGGGGGACTCCGGAGCCGGCCCCGAAGGCTGCCGGTTCCGGCGTGGACAGGGCCGACATCAGCATCGCCGACAGCTGCGGCGAGCGCAGGGCCGCCAGCAGCAGCCCGGTGATGGAGACCAGCCGCCAGGGACGCGCCAGCACCAGGGCGGCGCCGGCGGCCAGCGAGAGGGCGAGCAGCTTGCCCGGGTGGCGGCGCGACCAGGCGGCGAGCAGGGGGCCGGCGATATCGGCGGCCTGGTGCGCGGGGTGCTGCTGCCACCAGGTCCGTGCGGCCGTCCGCACGCGCTGCCAGCGCGAGGCCGTGCCCCACGCCGCGCCGCTGTCGCCCGCGCGGCCGCGGCGCTGGTCGCAGGCTTCGTCGATGATCGCCAGCCGCGTGCGGGCCAGGCGTTCGCTCGCCGCGGTCATGGGCGGCCTTGCGCGCCGCGGCTCATGGCGACGACCCCAGCGTGCGCAGCGCGCGGGCGTCCGCATCGAGCTGCGCGCGCAGCTCGGCGAAGGCCGCCTGCGGCAGCTTGCGGCGCGCCTGGACGAAGGCCACCGCCGCCAGCGCCAGGGCCGTGCCCGGCGCCAGCAGCAGCATCCAGTGGAACCGGTCCAGCATCACGCCGACCATGGCGGCCGTGCCGGCGAGCACGAGGAAGGCGATGAAGGCCATCACCGCCACGGCCCAGGCGAGGGCGCGCCGGGCGACCTCGCCGCCGGTGGTGGCGGCCTCCTCGCGCGCGAGCGCGGCGTAGGCGGCCAGGTGGTCCACCAGCAGGTCGGGCCGCCGCACGAGCACGGAGAAGATCGGGTGGAGCATGGGGCCGGCCGGTGGTGTCAGTAGCGGCTGCCGCCCCGGCGCGTGGCCAGCAGGGCCGCCATCAACAGCGCGCCGAGCGCCGCCGCCAACAGCGCGGATTTCAGCGGCTGCTCGGCGACGTAGCGGCTGGTGGCGTCGGCATACAGGCCCACGCGCCGCTGCGCGGCATGGGCCGTGCCGGCCACGCCCTCGCGCAGGTCGCGCACGGCATGGGCGGCACGCTCCAGGGCCTGGGCCGCGAACTCGCGCGTGCCTTCCAGCATGCCGCTGCCGGTGGCGGCGGCTTCGTCGGCCAGCGAGCGCGCCGAGGCGGCGCGCGCGGCGGCGGGTGGGGGGCGGCGTGGGGTCATGGCGTGCTCCTCGAAGGCAGGGCGAAGGCTTGGGGGGCCGCAGGGGAGGGCGGCCGCTCCCGACAGCCTACGTTTCAAGGTCATCCATTGCCGATCGGCCGCCGGCTTGATCGGCCGTCGGCCTTCGGGCCGCTGCGCTGTAGGACGCGCTCAGTTCGCGGCGGGCGTGAACGCGCGCTCCGGGGGGCGGGCCGGCGCCTGCGGCAAGGTCGCCACCACGCGGGTGCCCTCGCCGGGCGCGGAGGTGACGGTCAGGCGGCCGCCGGCGGCCTCGACCCGGTGGCGCATGCCCGCCAGGCCGTGGGTGGAGGGGCGTACCGACGCGGCGTCGAAACCGGCGCCGTCGTCCCGCACGCAGACTTCCACCAGGTTGCCGTAGCCATGCACGCTGATGTCGACCTGCCGGGCGCGCGCGTACTTGGCGACGTTGGTGAGCGATTCCTGCACCAGTCGGTAGACGGTGAGGTCGCATGCCTCGTCCAGCCGCACGGACTCGAGGCTGGTGGCGACCTCGATGCCGTACTGCTCGCCGAACTCGCGCGCAAGGATCTCGAGCGAGGCGGTGAGCCCCAGGTTGGCCAGGGCCGAGGGGCGCAGGTCCTCGATGATGCGGCGCTTCAGGGCGATGCCCCGGTTCAGGGTGTCGACCAGGTGCTCCAGCCGCTGCGCCACCTCCGGCGAGCTCGCGCCCACGCGCGAGCGCAGGCGGGCCACGTCGAGCTTGGCGGCCGTGAGCAGGGCGCCGAGTTCGTCGTGCAGTTCGCGGGCGAGGTGGCCGCGCTCCTGCTCGCGCACCTGCTGCAGGTGGGTGGCGAGTTCGGCGAGCGAGGCGGTGCGCTCGCGCACCACCTGCTCGAGCTGGTCCCGCTCCAGCTGCAGCGCGCGCTGCTGGCGCTCGCCGGCATCCTCCAGCAGCCGGGTCTGCCGGCGGTACAGGTAGAACGCGACGAGCGCCACCAGCGTCACCACGGCGATGCCCAGGCGCCCGAGCAGCAGCGAGGTCTGGACCTGCGCCTGGCTGCCTTCCACCCGCGCGCTGGCCTGCGCGATCAGCTGCGTCGCGTTGGTGCGGATCGCGTCCATGTGCTGCTTGCCGACATCGGTCAGGAGCACGAATTTCCAGGCGTCCTCGTTGCCCTGCTGGCGCATGCGCACGGACAGCTCCATCTCCGCGAGCTTGCGCTGGGTGTCGGCGGTCATGGCCGCGACCCGCTGCGCCTCGGGGGCGCCCTCGGGGTAGGCTCGCGCGAGGACGGCCAGCGTCTCGCCCACCTCGCCCACCGCGGCGCTGTATGGGGCCAGGTAGCGCGCCTCGCCCGTGAGCAGGTAGCCGCGCGAGCCGGTCTCCGCATCGAGCATCTGCTGCAGCAGGCGATTGAGCGTGCTGCGCGTGTGGGCCGCCTGCGCGATCGCCTCCAGCGCCTGGCTGGATCGGCGGAAGCCGACCTCGTTGATGACGAGGAGCGCACCCACCGCCAGCACCGGCAGCAGCAGGCTCAGGGTCAGCCGCGAGATCCTGCGCCTGTCCATCGGAATGGCTCCATGTTCGACCCGTTGTGCATAAAATGAATTCGTTTGTCGGTCCGCGTGAACCCATTGTGGTTGACCTTGGGGCCGCGCATCAACAGGTGAGGAAAGAGGACGGACATGATCAAAGTCGGCATCGTGGATGACCACGCCATCGTGCGTTCGGGGTTGCGGCAGTTCTTCTCCGAGCAGGTGGACCTGCGCGTGGTGGGCGAGGCGGCGAGCGGGCGCGAGGCCATCGACCTGGTGCGCACGACCGAGCTCGACGTGCTGGTGATGGACCTGTCCATGCCGGGCCAGAGCGGCATCGATGCCCTGGGCATGATCCGCGCCAAGGCGCCGGACGTGGGCATCCTGATCCTCTCCGGGTACCCCGAGGAGCACTACGCCATGAACCTGATCCGCCAGGGCGCGAGTGGCTACCTGAACAAGGAGTGCGAGCCGATGGAGATCGTCAACGCGATCCGAACCATCGCCCTCGGCCGGCGCTACATCTCGCCCGCGGTGGCGGAACTGCTCGCGCAGCAACTCAATCGAAAGGAAGGGGGCGCACCCCACGAGCAGCTGTCCGAGCGCGAGTTCCAGGTCTTCCTGAAGCTGGCCAAGGGCGAGACCGCCGGAGACATCGCCAAGGCGCTGTCGCTGTCGGTCAAGACCGTGAGCACCTACCGCACCCGGCTCATGGAGAAGATGAGCCTGGCGTCCAACAGCGACCTGACCTACTACGCGCTCAAGAACAAGCTGATCGACTGAGCCGGCTCCGGGGCCTGCCGGACCGGCTTGCCGCCCCGCCGGAGGACATCGCCATGAAGACTGTTCTGGGCTCTGTCGTCGTACTTCTGGCCACCCTGATGGCTGCCGGGCTCATCGCGCTCGGCCAGCCCGGGGAGTTGGCGCTCCAGCTGTTCGGCCTGGGGCTGAGATGACCCGGAGCGGGCAGCGTGCCCGCCTCCTCGCCGCCGTGGTGGCCGGGGTCGCCGCCCTGGTCCTGCTCGCGGCCCTCCTGCCCTGGGAGCTGCCGCGCGGGCCGGTGGCCCGGCTCCTGGGCGAGCGGCTCGGTCGCCCGGTGGAGATCACCCGCCGCCTCGAGGTCGGCCTCGGCACCCGCCTGCATGTCCGCCTCGAGGGCCTCGTGGTCGGCAACCCCGATTGGGCCCGTGACCGGGACCTGCTGCGGGTGGAGGCCGCGCAGGTGCGCCTGCGGTGGCTGCCCCTGCTGCGCGGGCGCCTGGAGATCGAGCACGCCCGGCTGACCGGCCCCCGCCTGGGGCTGCAGTCGATGGCCGATGGCCGCCAGACCTGGCGGCTGGGGGCGCAGGGCACGCAGGGACCGATGCCGGTGCGGGTCGAAGCTTTGCAGGTGGATGGCGGCGAGGTGCATTTCCTCGCCCCCCATCTGGCCGCCGACCTGGTGGCCCGCCTGGCCACCGACGAGGGCGCTGGCGCCGCCGCCATGCCCCTGCGGTTCCGGGTCGAGGGCCGCTGGCGCGGCATGGCCTTCCAGGCCTCCGGCCGCACCGGCGGGATCCTGGCGCTGCAGTCGCGGCGCGACGGCGAGCCCTTCCCGATGGAGGTGGAGGCGCGGGCCGGGGCGACCAGCCTGCGCGCGAACGGGACGCTCGCCAGCCTCGCCGGCTTCGAGGGCAGCGACCTGCAGGTGCGGCTGCAGGGGCGCAACCTGGCCGACCTGTACCCGGTCGCCGGGCTGGTCCTGCCGGCCACGCCGCCCTACGTCGTGGCCGGCCGCCTCCAGCGCCAGGGCGTGCGCTGGTTCGCCACCGGCCTGGAGGGCCGCCTCGGCCGCTCCGACGTCACGGGCCGCCTCACCTTCGACGCCGGCATGCCAGTGCCCCGGCTGACGGGCGAGCTGGCCTCCCGCCAGCTGGATTTCGACGACCTCGCGCCGCTGGTGGGCCTGCGCTGGCCGCCGCGGCTGGAGCGGGTGCGCGCGCAGCGGGAGGACGGGCGCGTGCTCCCGCGGGTGCCCCTGGACACGCAGCGCCTGCGGGCCATGGATGCCGATGTCCGCTACACCGCGCGGCGGCTGGTGAACGTGCGCCAGCTGCCGCTGGACTGGGTGTCCGCGCTGGTGCGGCTGCAGGCCGGGGACCTGCTGCTCGACCCGCTGGAGGTCGGCGTGGCCGGCGGGCGCCTGGCGGGGCGGCTGCGGGTGGATGGCCGCGAGCCGCCCGCCACGCTCGAGGCGGACCTGCGCGCGCAGGACCTGCAACTGCCCCGGCTGCTGCCCGGCGAGCCGCTGACGCGGGCCAGCGCCGGCCAGCTGCAGGGGCGCATCCAGCTGTCCGGGCGCGGCGCCCACCTCGCGCAGATGCTGGGGCGTTCCGAGGGCGAGGTCTCGCTGCTGATGGGGCCGGGCCGCATCAGCAACCTGCTGCTGGAACTGGCAGGACTGGACGGGGCCGAGATCCTGGCCTTCCTCGGCGGCCGGGACCAGCAGGTCGGCCTGCGCTGCGCGGCCGCCGGCTTCGTGGTGCGCGAGGGCGTGATGGCGGCGCGCACGCTGGTGCTGGACACCACGGACACCGTGATCTGGGGCGAGGGCCGCATCAGCCTGGCCGACGAGACCCTGGCGTTGACGTTCCGGCCCCGGCCCAAGGACCCGAGCTTCCTCACCCTGCGCTCCCCCCTGGTGCTCACGGGCACCCTGGGCCGGCCGCAGGCCGGGGTCGACGCGGGTGCCGTCGCGGCCCGGGCGGGGGTGGCCCTGGCGCTGGGTGCGATCAACCCGCTGCTCGGCCTGGCGGCCACGGTGGAGACCGGCCCGGGCAAGGACGTGGACTGCGCCGCCGTGCTGCGGCAGGCCGCGGCGCCGGCCGCGGCGGCGCCCGCTTCAGGCGGCCGGCGCTGAGCCGCACACCGGGCAGCCGGCGTCGCGCGGCACCCGGATCTCGTTCCACTCCATGCGCAGGCCGTCGAGCATCAGCAGGCGGCCGGTCATGGGCGTGCCGGCGTGCGCCAGCAGCTTGAGCGCCTCGGCGGCCTGCAGGCTGCCGATCACCCCCACCAGCGGCGCGAACACGCCCATCGTGGCGCAGCGCGTCTCCTCGAAGGCCTGCTGCGGCGGGAACATGCAGGCGTAGCAGGGGGCGGCGGCGTCGCGCGGGTCGAACACGGCCAGCTGGCCGTCGAAGCGGATGGCCGCGCCCGAGACCAGGGGCACGCGGTGGCGCACGCAGGCGGCGTTGATGGCGTGGCGGGTGCTGAAGTTGTCGGTGCAATCGAGCACCACCTGGGCCTGCGGCACGAGTTCGTCGAGCAGCGCGGCGTCGGCGCGGCGGGCCACGGCCTGGACCTCGATGCCGGGGTTGAGCGCGGCGATCGCGGTGCGCGCGGACTGCACCTTGGGCTGGCCGATGCGGTCCATGCTGTGGGCGATCTGCCGTTGCAGGTTGGTGAGGTCCACCACGTCGGCGTCGACCAGGGTGAGGTGGCCCACGCCGGCGCTGGCCAGGAACAGGGCCGCCGGCGAGCCCAGGCCGCCGGCGCCGATCACCAGCGCGCGGGCGGCCGTGATGCGCTCCTGGCCCTCGACGCCCACCTCCTCCAGCAGGATATGGCGCGAGTAGCGCAGCAGGTCGTCGTCGGTCATGGGGCGTGCGGGCGCGTGTGGGAGCGGGGCCAATGGAAAGGGCCGGCCCTCTCGCGAAGGCCGGCCCTGCCGAGCATACCGGACGATCAGTTTTCCTTTTTCTCGTCCTTGCGCTCGATGACCTGGGTCTTGCTCACGATCACCGGGCGGCCCTTGAGCTGGTTGAGGGCCTGGGCGAGCTGGAAGTCCTTGTCGCTGCCGAATTCGGGCACCTTGAGGCGTTCGGACGGCGGCTTCAGCGCCTCGAGTTCGGCCTTCTTGCGGGCCTCCTCGCGCAGCTTCTCGAGCGCCGCGTCCTTCTGCTCGGCGGACTGGCCGGAGGTCAGGTGCTTGTCGAGGTCGGCCTCGCGGGTGCGCAGGGCGGCGAAGATGTTGCCCTCCGGGCTCTCGTCGACCAGGACGTCGGGGACGATGCCGCGGGCCTGGATGGACTTGCCGCTGGGGGTGTAGTAGCGGGCCGTGGTGATCTTCAGCGCGGTATCGGGGCCGAGCGGGCGCACGGTCTGCACCGAGCCCTTGCCGAAGGTCTGGCTGCCCAGGATGGTGGCACGCTTGTGGTCCTGCAGGGCGCCGGCCACGATCTCGCTGGCCGAGGCCGAGCCTTCGTTGACCAGGACCACCAGGGGCACGGACTTGAGGGCGGCGGGCAGGCGGCGCAGCGGGTCATTGCCGGGGCGGCGCTGGTAGAACTCCGGCGCAGCCTTGTAGGTGAACTTGCTCTCGGCCAGCTGGCCGTTGGTGGAGACCACCGGCACGCCCTCGGGCAGGAAGGCGGCGGACACGGCGACGGCGGCATCGAGCAGGCCGCCCGGGTCGTTGCGCAGGTCCAGCACCAGGCCCTTGAGGTTGGGCTCGGCCTTGTAGACCTCCTCGACCTTGCGCACGAAGTCCTCGACGGTGCGCTCCTGGAACTGGGACAGGCGGATCCAGCCGTAACCCGGCTCGACCACCTTGCCCTTGACCGAGACGGTCTTGATTTCCTCGCGGGTGATGGTGACCGGGAAGGTGCGGTTTTCGTCCTTGCGGAAGATGGTCAGGGTCACCTTGGTGTTCGGCTCGCCGCGCATGCGCTTGACGGCCTCGTTCAGGGACAGGCCCTTGACCGCGGTGTCGTCGACCTTGGTGATCAGGTCACCGGGCTGCAGGCCGGCGCGGAAGGCGGGCGAGCCCTCGATCGGGGAGACCACCTTGACCACGCCGTCTTCCTGGGTGATCTCGATGCCCACGCCGACGAAGCGGCCCGAGGTGCCCTCGCGGAATTCCTTGAAGGACTTCTTGTCGAAATACTGGGAGTGCGGGTCGAGGCTGGCGACCATGCCGGAGATGGCGTCGGTGATCAGCTTCTTCTCGTCGACCGGCTCGACGTAATCGGTCTTGACCATGCCGAACACCGCGGCGAGCTGCTGCAGCTCCTCCAGGGGCAGGGGGGCCAAGGAGCCGCGGGCCACGGTCTGCAGCGAGACCGTGGTGAGCGCGCCGGCGAGCGCGCCCACGGAAATCCAACCGGCGATCTTGAGTTTCTGGCTCATGGGAAAGGCGTGTCCTCTGGGCGGGCAATATACACCCGCGATGAGCGTCAGACGCCGCTGGCGTCGAGTGGTTCCCCTGCCGACGCTGGTATTACCAGGGCAAAAAAATGCCCGGGTCTGGCGGCCGTCGGGGGCCGTCTGATCCCGGGCAAACCCACAAGGAGGAGACTAGGGAGAACCGATGGCTCCAGTCTGGACGCCGCCGGCCCCGTCCGCCTAGGGATGTAGGCAGTGCCTCCTTAGGGATTCGGCTTAGGCCTTGCCCTGGCTGGCCACGGCCGCGGCGGCCCTGGCGGCGGCCTCGGCGTCGCCCAGGTAGTAGTGGCGGATCGGCTTGAGGGACGCGTCCAGCTCGTAGACCAGGGGGATGCCGTTGGGGATGTTCAGGCCGACGATGTCCGAGTCGGAGATGCCGTCCAGGTACTTGACCAGGGCGCGGATCGAGTTGCCGTGGGCGGCCACCACGATGCGCTTGCCGGACTTGATGGCAGGCGCCATGTGCTCGTTCCAGAACGGCAGGACGCGGGCCACGGTGTCCTTCAGGCACTCGGTCAGCGGCACCTCGTGGGCCGCCAGGCCGGCGTAGCGCACGTCGCCGCGCTCACAGCGCGGGTCGGTCGGCTCCAGGGCCGGCGGCGGGGTGTCGTAGCTGCGGCGCCAGACCAGCACCTGGTCGTCGCCGTACTGCTTGGCCATGTCGGCCTTGTTCAGGCCCTGCAGGGCGCCGTAGTGGCGCTCGTTCAGGCGCCAGGAGTGGACCACCGGCAGCCAGGTGCGATCGAGTTCGTCCAGGGTGTGCCACAGGGTGCGGGTGGCGCGCTTGAGGACGCTCGTGTAGCACAGGTCGAAGTCGTAGCCCTCGGCGCGCAGCAGGCGGCCGGCGGACTTGGCCTGCTCGACGCCGGTGGGCGTGAGGTCCACGTCGGTCCAGCCGGTGAAGCGGTTTTCGAGGTTCCAGGTCGATTCGCCGTGGCGAATCAGCACGAGTTTGTACATGGGCAAGCGCCTGTTCAATGGAGGGAAAGAGCCGAGATTTTAAAATCGCGGGCTGACCAACCTTTGCAGGGAAGATTTCGTGAAGTTCCTGATCGACAACTGGGCGCTGATTTCGGTGGCGCTCCTCTCCGGCGGCATGCTGCTGTGGCCCGTCATCACCCGCGGCGGCGCCGGCGGCCTGGACCCCAACGCCGCAGTCCAACTGATCAACCGCGAGAAGGCGGTCGTGGTGGACGTGTGCGAGCCCCAGGAATTCGCCGCCGGCCACGTGGCCGGCGCGCGCAACGTGCCGCTGTCGCAGCTGCAGGCCCGCCTGCCCGAAGTCGCCAAGAACAAGACCGTCCCCCTGGTGCTGGTGTGCGGCACCGGCACGCGCGCCAAGGGCGCGGCGGGCATCGCCCGCGGCCTGGGCTACGAGAAGGCCCAGGTGCTGGCCGGCGGCCTGCGTGCCTGGCGCGAGGCCAACCTGCCCGTCGAGAAGGCCTGAGGGGGACGCCATGCAAGCCGTGAAGATGTACACGACGGCCGTGTGCCCCTACTGCATCCGCGCCAAGCAGGTCCTCAAGTCCAAGGGCGTCGAGCAGATCGAGGAGGTCCGCATCGACACCGACCCCGCCCAGCGGGACCACATGATGCAGATCACCGGCCGCCGCACCGTGCCGCAGATCTTCATCGGCGACACCCATGTCGGCGGCTGCGACGACCTGATCGCCCTGGACGGCCGCGGGGGCCTCGTCCCTCTGCTGCAGGGCGCCTGACATAATCGCCCGCTGCAAACCCCGTTCACAGCCCGTCCGGCTCGCCGGGCGGGCTGTTTCTACATAAAAGAAAGCAATCCATGGCCGACAACCAAGAACCCGTGTTCCAGATCCAGCGCGTCTACCTGAAGGAGGCCTCGCTCGAGCAGCCGAACTCGCCCGCGATCCTGCTGGAGCAGGAGCAGCCCACCGTCGACATCCAGCTGGGCGTGGAAGCCGGCCAGGCCGCCGAGGGCATGTTCGAAGTGGCCGTCACCGCCACCGTCACCACGAAGATCAAGGACCGCACCGTGTTCCTGGCCGAGTGCAAGCAGGCCGGCATCTTCGAGATCCGCAACATCGACGAATCCCAGATGGGCGCGATCATGGGCATCGCCTGCCCGCAGATCGTCTACCCCTACCTGCGCGCCAGCGTCGCCGACCTGATCACCCGCGCCGGCTTCCCGCCGGTGCACCTGGCCGAGATCAACTTCCAGGCCATGTACGAGCAGCAGCAGGCCGCCCAGCAAGGCTCCGGCATCATCACCCAGGCCTGATCGGCGTCCGGGCCGC
This sequence comes from Ramlibacter sp. MAHUQ-53, assembly GCF_052600055.1. Classification (NCBI taxonomy): domain Bacteria; kingdom Pseudomonadati; phylum Pseudomonadota; class Betaproteobacteria; order Burkholderiales; family Comamonadaceae; genus Ramlibacter; species Ramlibacter sp. MAHUQ-53. Next base: position 274,559 of record NZ_JBQWTS010000004.1, on the reverse strand, counting down.
CCCGCGATGAAGATCCTGGTCCTCGGCGCCGGCGCCTGGGGCACGGCCCTGGCGGTCAACGCCGCCGCCCACCACGACCTCACCCTGTGGCTGCGCGATCCCGCGCAGGCCGCGGCCCTGCGCGCCGACGGCGAGAACCGCCGCTACCTGCCCGGCGCGGCCCTGCCGCCGCGCCTGGCGGTGAGCGACGAGGCCGACGTGCCCGCGCTGGCGCGCCGGCATGACCTGGCCATCGTGGCCACGCCCATGGCCGGCCTGCGCGGCATGCTGTCGCAGCTGAAGGACGCCGGCGTGCCGGTGGCCTGGCTGTGCAAGGGCTTCGAGGCCGGCACCGGCCGCCTCGGCCACGAGATCCAGGCCGAGGTCGCGCCCCGCCTGCTGGGGGGCGCCCTGAGCGGTCCCAGCTTCGCCCAGGAAGTGGCGCGCGGGCAGCCCACCGCCCTGGTGGCGGCCAGCCGCCACGCCGCCGTGCGCGACGCGCTGGTGGCCGGCTTCCACAACCCCAGCCTGCGTGTCTACGCCAACGACGACCTGCCCGGCGTCGAGGTCGGCGGCGCGGTGAAGAACGTGCTGGCCATCGCCACCGGCCTGTGCGACGGCCTGGGCCTGGGGCTGAATGCCCGCGCCGCGCTGATCACCCGTGGCCTGGCTGAGATCACCCGCCTGGGCCTGGCGCTGGGCGCGCGCGCCGAGACCTTCATGGGCCTGTCCGGCCTGGGCGACCTGGTGCTCACCGCCACCGGTGACCTCAGTCGCAACCGCAAGGTGGGCCTGCTGCTGGCCGAGGGCAAGACCCTGGCGCAGGCAGTGGAGTCGCTCGGGCATGTGGCCGAGGGCGTGTACTGCGCCCGCACCGTGGTGCAGCGCGCCGCGCAGCTGGGGGTGGACATGCCGATCGCCAGCGCCGTGGTGGCCCTGCTCGATGGCCAGCTCACGCCGGCCCAGGGCCTGGCGGCCCTCATGGGCCGAGAGGCCCGGCCCGAGCATTGAGCCCCCGCGCCCGGATCAGCCCGTGACCTGCGCGAGCGCCTCGCGCAGGGGCTGCGGCCCGGCGGGCCTCACCACCCGGGCGACCTCCCGGCCGTCCTTCAGGAAGACCAGCGTGGGCCACAGCTTCACGCGGAAGGACCGGCCCAGGGGCTTGCCCTTTCCATCGGCCACCTTCATGTGGCGAAGACCCGGTTGTCCCGCGAGGGCCTGCGCGATGTGGGGCTGGGCGCCCTGGCACCAGCCGCACCAGTCCGCGCCGAACTCCAGGACCGTGGTGCCCGGCAGGGCGTCGACCGCCTCGCGGGCAGGCTCGTCCTCGGCGTACGAGGTGGGGAATGCGCTGTTCATGCGGGCATTCTGGCGCAGTGCGCGGGGGCAGGCGTCCCAGCGGCGACAATCCGGGGTAGAGGAATTTTCATGAGCGCCGTGATCCCGATCGTCGATGTCGAGTACGAGCAGCCGCAGGGTGACGCCTGCAGCACCAAGCACGCCTGGGCCCGCGTGCCGCCCGAGCCTTCGCAGGCCGAGCGCGCCGCTCTCAAGGACCGCATCCGCCGCCTGCTGAAGGAGCGCAATGCGGTGATGGTCTCGCACTACTACGTGCACCCCGACCTGCAGGACCTGGCCGAGGAAACCGGCGGCCTGGTCAGCGACTCGCTGGAGATGGCCCGCTTCGGCCGCAACCATCCGGCCCAGACCCTGGTGGTCTCGGGCGTGCGCTTCATGGGGGAGACGGCCAAGATCCTCTCGCCCGAGAAGCGGGTCCTGATGCCCGACCTGGACGCCACCTGCTCGCTGGACCTGGGCTGCCCGATCGACGAGTTCAGCGCCTTCTGCGATGCGCACCCGGACCGCACCGTGGTGGTTTATGCCAATACGAGCGCCGCGGTCAAGGCGCGCGCCGACTGGCTCGTCACCTCCAGCTGCGCGCTGGACATCGTGCGCGAGCTGCATGCCAAGGGCCACAAGATCCTGTGGGCCCCCGACCGCCACCTGGGCGGCTACATCCAGCGCGAGACCGGCGCCGACATGGTGTTCTGGAACGGCTCGTGCATCGTGCACGACGAGTTCAAGTCCTTCGAGCTGGAGGCCCTGATCAAGGAGCACCCGGGCGCCAAGGTGCTGGTGCACCCGGAGTCGCCCGCCGAGGTGGTGGCCCTGGCCGACGCCGTGGGCTCGACCTCCGCCATCCTGAAGGCGGCGCGCGAGCTGGACGCGCGCGAGTTCATCGTGGCCACCGACAACGGCATGATGCACAAGCTGCGCACGCTGAACCCCGGCAAGGTGTTCATCGAGGCGCCCACCGCCGGCAACAGCGCCACCTGCAAGAGCTGCGCGCACTGCCCCTGGATGGCCATGAACGGCCTGGCCGGCGTGGCCGAGGTGCTGGAGAAGGGCCTGAACGAGATCCAGGTCGACCCGGCGCTGATCGATCGCGCCCGACTGCCGATCGACCGGATGCTGGCCTTCACCGCCGCCCTCAAGGACGGCCGTCCGGCCGGCGCGCTGGTGCCCAACATCGGCGCGGCCTGAGGGCTGCGGACCGGCCCCTGCCTGCGGCCCGCGGTCAGGGCCGCAGCGTCGTCGGCTTCGCCTCGTCCAGCGTCTGCGGGTAGTCGCGGCTGTAATGCAGCCCGCGGCTCTCGCGGCGTTGCTGCGCGCTGCGCACGATCAGGTCGGCCACGGTCACCAGGTTGCGCAGCTCCAGCAGGTCGCTGGTGACGTGGAAGGCGCCGTAGAACTCCTGGATCTCCTGCTGCAGCAGCGCGATGCGGTGCGCCGCGCGCTCCAGGCGCTTGTTGGTCCGCACGATGCCCACGTAGTCCCACATGAAGCGGCGCAGCTCGTCCCAGTTGTGCGAGATGACCACGGCCTCGTCGGCGTCGGTCACGCGGCTCTCGTCCCAGGCCGGCACGGCGGGCAGCGCGGGGGCCGGCTTGGCCAGGATGTCCTGCGCCGCCGAGCGGGCGAAGACCATGCACTCCACCAGCGAGTTGCTGGCGAGGCGGTTGGCGCCGTGCAGGCCGGTGTAGGCGGTCTCGCCGATGGCGTAGAGGCCCTCGAGGTCGGTGCGGCCGGCCAGGTCGGTGTGCACGCCGCCGCAGGTGTAGTGGGCCGCCGGCACCACCGGGATCGGCTCGCGGGTGATGTCGATCCCCAGCTCCAGGCAGCGGGCGTGGATCATGGGGAAATGCGCGCGGACGAACTCCGGCGGCTGGTGCGAGATGTCCAGGTGCACGCAGTCCAGGCCCTGCTTCTTCATCTCGAAGTCGATGGCGCGGGCCACGATGTCGCGCGGGGCCAGCTCGCCGCGCGCATCGTGCGCGGGCATGAAGCGGGTGCCGTCGGGCAGCAGCAGCCGGCCGCCCTCGCCGCGCACCGCCTCGGAGATCAGGAAGTTCTTGACGTGGGGGTGGTACAGGCAGGTCGGGTGGAACTGGATGAACTCCATGTTCGTCACCCGGCAGCCGGCGCGCCAGGCGGCGGCGATGCCGTCGCCGGTGGCGGTGTCGGGGTTGGTGGTGTAGAGGTACACCTTGCCCGCGCCGCCGGTGGCCAGCAGGGTGTGCGGCGCGCGCAGGGTGACGACCTCGTCGCGCGCCTCGTCCAGCGCGTACAGGCCTACGCAGCGCTGGGGCGATACGCCCAGCTTGCCGGTGGTGACCAGGTCGACCAGCATGTGCCGCTCGAACACCGTGATGTTCGGCGTGGCCTTGACCCGCTCGATCAGCGTGCGCTGCACCGCGGCGCCGGTGGCGTCGTCGGCATGCACGATGCGCCGCGCGCTGTGGCCGCCTTCGCGCGTGAGGTGCAGGTGGTCGCCCTCCAGCGTGAAGGGCACACCCAGCGACTGCAGCCAGGCGATGCTGGGCGGCGAGTTCTCGACCACGAAGCGGGTGGCCGCGGGGTCGCACAGGCCGGCGCCGGCGATGAAGGTGTCCTGCACATGGGACTCGACGGTGTCCGCCGGGTCCATCACCGCGGCGATGCCGCCCTGGGCCCAGCCGCTGGAGCCGTCGGCCAGCTGGCGCTTGGTGATCAGGGCGACGCGGCGCGTGGGCGCCAGGTGCAGGGCGGCGGACAGGCCGGCCAGGCCGCTGCCGACGATGAGGACGTCGAAGTCCAGCGACGGGTTCTCGGGCATGGGAAGCAGGGGAAAGGGAAGGTCAGGCCGGCTGGTAGGCCAGGCGCACGTAGATGGGGGCGAAGGCCTCGGCCTGGGTCACTTCGACCAGCGATTCCTTGGCCAGCTCCAGCATCGCGATGAAGGTGACCACCAGCACCGGCACGCCGCGGCTGGTGTCGAACAGGTGCTCGAACTCGATGAACTTGCGGCCCTGCAGCTTGCGCAGCACGATGGACATGTGCTCGCGCACCGACAGCTCCTCGCGCGAGATCTTGTGGTGCTGCACCAGGCGGGCGCGCTTGAGGATGTCGCGCCAGGCCTCCTGCAGGTCGCCGATGCTCACGTCCGGGAAGCGAGGCTGCAGCGACTGCTCGATGTAGACCTGGGCCTTGAGCACGTCGCGGCCCATGTGGGGCAGCTCGTTCAGGCGGGCGGCGGCCAGCTTCATCTGCTCGTACTCGAGCAGGCGGCGCACCAGCTCGGCGCGCGGGTCCTCGGGCTCCTCGCCCTGCGCCGTCTTCTTGGGCGGCAGCAGCATCCGCGACTTGATCTCGATCAGCATCGCCGCCATCAGCAGGTACTCGGCGGCCAGCTCCAGGTTGCGGCTGCGAATCTCGTCGACGTACTGCAGGTACTGGCGGGTCACGCCCGCCATCGGGATGTCGAGGATGTTGAAGTTCTGCTTGCGAATCAGGTACAGCAGCAGGTCCAGCGGGCCTTCGAAGGCCTCGAGGAACACCTCGAGCGCGTCGGGCGGGATGTACAGGTCGGTGGGGACCTGGAACAGGGGCTCGCCGTAGAGGCGGGCGATGGCGACTTGGTCCACTACCTCGGGCAGGCCCGGCACGCCGTCGGCGGGCGGGGCCGGCAGGGTGTCGGGGGCGGCGGGGGTGTCGCTCATCGTGCGGGGCGGGGCTGCTTACCGGTCGCCGTAGCTGCCGTAGACGTACGGCTTCTGGGCGACGCGGCCGGCGCTGAACTCCTTGCGCAGTTCCGGGTCCGGGTGCTTGTCCCAGAGCAGGGCGCGGCCGGCGCGCTGCTGGGCCTCCAGGTCCGGCTTGGCGGCCTTGAGGTCGGAAATGAAGCGGGTGATCTCGGAGTTGTAGTCGGGGCGGCGGAAGATGCGCAGCAAGGCCATGGCGGGGTTCCTCTCTGCGCCGAATTCTACCGGGCGGGGGCGCGCGCCCCCGGCGGGCCCGGGGTCAGGCCGTGACGTCCTGCGAGGGGGCGTGCCGGCGCAGTTCGTCGGCGAAGCCGGTGCGCGCGAACGTGTCGGCGGGCTGCTCCTGCAGGTTCACCACCGCCAGGGTGCCGCCCTTTTGCAGCACCACCCGGTGCAACTGGCGCAGGGCGTCGACGCCGGTGACGTCCGCGTACACCAGCTGCAAGGCGTCCAGCGTCACCTCGGCGCAGTCCGGGCCGGCCTCGACCGCCTGCACCGCGCGGTCGATCTGCGTCACCGCGCCGAAGAACAGCGAGCCATAGAGGCGAAAGCGCAGGGCGCGCCCCTCGGCCGGCGCCGGCTCCACCCGGAACTGCGAACCCATGCTGCGGATGAAGAGGGCGCAGGCCGCCACCAGCCCCACCTCCAGGGCCACGGTGAGGTCGAACACCACGGTCAGGAAGAAGGTGCCGAGCATCACCACCCGGTAATGGCGGCTGTGGCGGCGCAGCTGCGCGAACTCGTGCCACTCGCCCATGTTCATCGCCACCGAGAGCAGGATGCCGGCGAGGACTGCCAGGGGCACGTGCAGCGCCAGCGGCGCGGCCAGCAGCACCACGGCGGCGAGGGCGACGGCGTGGAACAGGCCGGCCACCGGCGTACGGGCGCCGGCGCGCACGTTGGTCACGGTGCGGGCGATGGTGCCCGTGGCGGGCATGCCGCCGAAGAAGGGCACCACCAGGTTGGCCACGCCCTGGGCCATCAGCTCCTGGTTCGGGTCGTGCCGGGGCAGGTCGCTGACCTGGTCGGCCACCCGCGCGCATAGCAGGGACTCGATCGCGCCGAGCAGGGCGATGGTGAGGATCGGCGAGACCAGCTGCTTGACGCCCTCCCAGGAGAACGCGGGCAGGGCGAAGGCGGGCAGGGTCTGCGGGATGCCGCCGAAGCGCGAGCCGATGGTCTCCACCGGCAGGTGCAGCGCATAGGCCAGGCCGGTCAGCGTGACCAGGGCCACGATCGGGCCGGGGATGCGCGCGCCCACCACCGCGATGCTGTGCGCCAGCGGCTGGTCCGCCGCGGGCGGGGCGGCGGCCCGCGTGCCCCACAGGCGCGGCCACAGCCACAGGCCGGCGAAGCAGGCGGTGCCCAGGGCGAAGGCCCAGGGGTTGAAGCTGCCGATGTGGCTGGCGATGACGCCGATCTGGGCGAAGAAGTCGGCCGGCATCCGGGCCACCTGCAGGCCCAGCCAGTCCTTCACCTGGGACAGCGCGATCAGCACCGCGATGCCGTTGGTGAAGCCCACGACGATGCTCACCGGTACGTAGCGCACCAGGCTGCCCAGTCGCAGCAGGCCCAGGAGGAACAGCAGCACGCCGGCGCAGGCGGTGGCGATCAGCAGGTTGGCCAGGCCGTGGCGCTCGACGATGCCGTAGACGATGACGATGAAGGCCCCCGCCGGCCCGGCGATCTGCACGTTGGAGCCACCCAGCACTGCCACCAGGGCGCCCGCGATGATCGCGGTCCACAGGCCGGCCTGGGGCGAGAGGCCGGAGGCGATGGCGAAGGCCATGGCCAGGGGCAGGGCGACGATGGCGACGGTGAGGCCGGCGCCGAGGTCGTTCTGGAGGGTCTTGCCACCGTAGTCCTTCAGGGCCGCGGCGATGCGTGGCCGGAAGGCGGCCAGGGGGAAGGAAAAGGCCATGCCCCCATTGTGGATCAAGCGCGGCGGACCCCGGCCGGGCGGGCGGCGGCCCGCCGGGGCTGGCGCGCTGGGCTCAGGGCTTGGCGGGGATCACCGCGTCGGCTGCGGCGCCCACCGCCTTGCCGGCGATGCGCGCGGTGCCGATGGCGGCGTCAGCCGCCAGGCCCACGGCGCCGGCGGTCACGCTGACGGCGGCGTCGGCGACCGCGATCACCGCGCAGCCGCCGAGGCCGGCCGCCAGCAGGGCGGCCGCGAGCAGGGTCATGAGGCGGCGCATCGTTAGCGCACCCGCATGCCGGGCTGCGCGCCGGGCCAGGGATTGAGCACGTAGATGCCGGGGTTGGCCTTCTCGTCGGCGTGGCTGGCGGCCAGCACCATGCCCTCCGAGATGCCGAACTTCATCTTGCGCGGGGCGAGGTTGGCCACCATCACGGTCAGCTTGCCCACGAGGTCCTCCGGCTTGTAGGCCGAGGCGATGCCGGAGAAGACGTTGCGGGTCTTGCCTTCGCCCACGTCCAGCGTGAGGCGCAGCAGCTTGGTGGAGCCTTCCACCGGCTCGCAGTTGACGATCTGCGCGATGCGCAGGTCGACCTTGGCGAAGTCGTCGATGGAGATGGTGGGGGCCAGCTCCTCGCCGCCGGGGACGGTGACTTCGGGGGCCGCGGGGGCCGGCGGCTCGAACAGGGCGTCGAGCAGCTTGGGGTCCACGCGCTGCATCAGGTGCTGGTAGGCGCCGACCTGGTGGCCGGCGGGCAGCGGGGTGGCGGCGTTGGTGAAGTCCAGCGGGGCGCATTGCAGGAAGGCCTCGGCCTGGGCCGCCAGGGCGGGCAGCACCGGCTTCAGGCAGGCGGTCAGCACCTTGAAGTGCTCCACGCACTCGGAGCAGATGGCGGCGGCCTCGGCGCCCTTGCCTTCCTTGACCAGCTTCCAGGGGGCGGCGCCGTCGAAGCGCAGGTTGACCTCGTCGGCGTAGGCCATGATCTCGCGCAGGGCCTTGCCGTACTCGCGGGTCTCGTACAGGTGGGCCACGCTATCGACCAGCTTGGCGGGGTTCAGGCTGGCGGCGTCGTTGGCGACCAGCTTGCCTTCGGGGATGAACTTCACCGCGCGCGAGGCGATGTTCACGTACTTGCCGACCAGGTCGGCGTTGACGCGGGCCACGAAGTCGTCGGGGTTGAAGTCGACGTCTTCCACGCGGCCATTGAGCTTGGCGGCGATGTAGTAGCGAAGCCACTCGGGGTTCATGCCGAGGGAGAGGTACTTGAGCGGGTCGATGCCGGTGCCGCGGCTCTTGGACATCTTCTCGCCGCTGACGGTGATGAAGCCGTGCACGTTCACCTGGCTGGGCGTCTTGCGGCCGGAGAACTTCAGCATGGCGGGCCAGAACAGCGTGTGGAAGTACACGATGTCCTTGCCGATGAAGTGGACCTGTTCCACCGCGGGGTCGGCCACGAAGTCGTCGAAGCTGGCGTCGGTGCGGGAGGCCTCGTGCCAGTGGTTTTTGGCCTGGCCCTTGTCGAAGTGGTTCTTCAGGCTGGCGAGGTAGCCCACGGGCGCATCCAGCCAGACGTAGAAGTACTTGCCCGGGGCGTCGGGGATCTCGATGCCGAAGTAGGGCGCCTCGCGGGAGATGTCCCAGTCGGCCATGCCGGCCTCGAACCACTCGCTGGCCTTCTTGGCCATCTCGGCCTGCAGCTTGCCGTCTTGCGTCCACGACTTCAGGAAGTCCACCACCTGCGGGTCGGAGAGCCGGAAGAAGAAGTGCTCGGAGCTGCGCAGCTCCGGGGTGGCGCCGGTGAGGGTGGAGTAGGGCGAGATCAGGTCGGTGGGCGAGTAGACGCTGGAGCACACCTCGCAGCTGTCGCCGTACTGGTCCTTGGCGTGGCAGGTGGGGCACTCGCCCTTGATGTAGCGGTCGGGCAGGAACATGCCCTTGACCGGGTCGTAGAACTGCTCGATCGTGCGCGTGGCGATCATGCCGTTGGCCTTCAGGGCCTTGTAGATGCCCTGGGCCAGCTCGGTGTTCTCGGCGCTGTCGGTGGAGTGCCAGTTGTCGAAGCGCACATGGAAACCATCGAGGTACTCCTTGCGGCCGGCGGCGATCGCGCCCACGAACTCCTGCGGGCTGACGCCGGCCTTCTCGGCGGCGATCATGATCGGCGCGCCGTGCGCGTCGTCCGCCCCCACGAAGTGGACCATGTGGCCCTGCATTCGCTGGAACCGCACCCAGATGTCGGCCTGGATGTACTCCATGATGTGGCCGATGTGGAACTTGCCGTTGGCGTAGGGCAGGGCGGTGGTGACGAAGAGCTTGCGCTTGGACATGGGGGCTACCGGAAGGGAACCGGCGATTTTAGGCTGTGTCTCCGCCGTAACCCTACCCTCGGGCAGACAGGCGAGGCCTCGTTACACTGGCCGGTTGTAGATTGCTCCCACCATGGCCACCCCTGACCAGCTCCTCGCGGCCCTTGCCGCCGTCATCGATCCCAACACCGGCAAGGACTTCGTGTCCACCAGGGCCCTGAAGAACCTGAAGGTCGACGGCGGCCGCGTGAGCTTCGACGTGGAGCTCGGCTACCCCGCCAAGAGCCAGGTTCCCGCCCTGCGCCAGGCCCTGGTGGCCGCCGCCCGCAGCGTCGCCGGCGTGACCGAGGTGCAGGCGAACCTCGCCACCAAGGTGCTGGCCCACGCGGTGCAGCGCGGCGTGCAGCTGCTGCCCCAGGTGAAGAACATCATCGCCGTGGCCTCCGGCAAGGGCGGGGTGGGCAAGAGCACCACCGCCGCCAACCTGGCCCTGGCCCTGGCCGCCGAGGGCGCCTCGGTCGGCGTGCTGGACGCCGACATCTACGGCCCCAGCCAGCCCATGATGATGGGCATCGAAGGCCGCCCCGCCAGCGCCGACGGCAAGACCATGGACCCGCTGGAAAACCACGGCGTGCAGGTCATGTCCATCGGCTTCCTGGTCGACCCCGACCAGGCCATGATCTGGCGCGGCCCCATGGCCACCCAGGCGCTGGAGCAGCTGCTGCGCCAGACCAACTGGCGCGACCTCGACTACCTCGTGGTCGACATGCCCCCGGGCACCGGCGACATCCAGCTCACGCTCTCGCAGCGCGTGCCCATGACCGGCGCGGTCATCGTCACCACCCCGCAGGACATCGCCCTGCTCGACGCCCGCAAAGGCGTGGCCATGTTCGAGAAGGTGGGCGTTCCCATCCTCGGCCTGGTGGAGAACATGGCGGCCCATGTCTGCACGAACTGCGGCCACGTGGAGCACATCTTCGGCGAGGGCGGCGGCCAGCGCTACGCCGCCGAGCGCGGCATCGACTACCTGGGCGCGCTGCCCCTGGACATGCAGATCCGCCTGCAAGCCGACGGCGGCCAGCCCACCGTGGTGGCCGACCCCGAAGGCAAGGTCGCCGGCATCTACAAGGACATCGCCCGCCAGGTGGCGATCCGCATCGCCGCCAAGGCCAAGGACTTCTCCGCGAAGTTCCCGACCATCACCGTCTCCAAGGACACCTGATGCAGCAAGCGCCGGTTCGCATGCCGCGCCGCGGCGAACGCGCCGGCCACCTCAAGGGCCGGCAGCTCGAGTCCGCCGCCCTGGAGGACGTGCGCGCCCTCCTCGGGCCGCGGCCGGCGGACGGCCATGCGCGGGACCTGCTGATCGAGTTCCTGCACCGCCTGAACGACCGCTTCCACGGCCTGCAGCCGCGGCACCTCGCGGCGCTGGCGCACGAGATGCGCCTGGGCCAGGCCGAGGTGTTCGAGGTCGCGAGCTTCTATCACCACTTCGAGATCCTGGGCGAGGGCGAGCCGGGCCCGGCCCTCACCGTGCGCGTGTGCGAGGGGTTGTCCTGCGAGCTGGCCGGCGCGCGCGAGCTCCTGGACCGGCTGCCCGCGATCCTCGGTCGCGAGGTGAAGGTCATCGCCGCACCCTGCATCGGCCGCTGCGAGCAGGCCCCCGCCGCCCTCGCCGGGCAGGTGGCCGTGCCGCGGGCCACGCCGCAGCGGGTTCAGGACGCCCTGGCCGGGCGGGCCGACCCGGTGCCCGCCGCCCTCGGCTATGAGGCCTACCGCGCCGCCGGCGGCTACCAGCTCGCCGCCGCCGTGGCGCGCGGCGAGCGCGATCATGAATCGGTCATCGCCACGCTCGAACACGCCGGCCTGCGCGGCCTGGGCGGCGCGGGCTTCCCGGCCGGGCGCAAGTGGCGCATCGTGCGCGCCCAGCCCGCCCCGCGCCTGATGGCGATCAACATCGACGAGGGCGAGCCCGGCACCTTCAAGGACCGCACCTACCTCGAGCGCGACCCGCACCGCTTCCTGGAGGGCGCGCTCATCGCCGCTTCGGTGGCGGGCATCGATGCGGTCTACATCTACCTGCGTGACGAATACCACGACTGCCGCCGCCTGCTCGAAGGCGAGCTGGCCAGGCTGCAGGCCGACCCGCCGTGCCCCTTGCCCGCCATCCACCTGCGCCGGGGCGCGGGCGCGTACATCTGCGGCGAGGAGTCGGCCATGATCGAGTCGATCGAGGGCAAGCGCGGCGAGCCGCGCCTGCGCCCGCCCTACATCGCCGAGAAGGGCCTGTTCGGGCGGCCCACGCTGGAACACAACTTCGAGACCCTGCACTGGGTGCGCGAGATCCTGGAGCAGGGCGGCGGCTGGTTCGCCGGCCATGGCCGCCACGGCCGCCAGGGACTGCGCTCCTTCAGCGTCAGCGGGCGGGTCAGGCAGCCGGGGGTGAAGCTGGCCCCGGCCGGCATCACCCTGCGCGAGCTGGTCGACGAGTACTGCGGCGGCATGGCCGAGGGCCACGCGCTGTACGCCTACCTGCCCGGCGGCGCCTCCGGCGGCATCCTGCCCGCGCGCCTGGCCGACGTGCCGCTGGACTTCGACACCCTGCAGCCGCATGGCTGCTTCATCGGCTCCGCCGCGGTGGTCGTGCTGGGCCACCGGGACAAGGCGCGCGACGCGGCGCTGAACGTGATGCGCTTCTTCGCCGACGAGAGCTGCGGCCAGTGCACGCCGTGCCGCGTGGGCACGGACAAGGCGGCCACGCTGATGCAGGCCCCGCAGTGGGACCAGGCGCTGCTGTCCGACCTCTCGCAGGTCATGGCCGATGCCTCCATCTGCGGCCTGGGCCAGGCCGCCCCGAACCCGATCCGCTGCGTGCAGGAGTATTTCCCCGATGAAGTCGCCTGACCTCCCGCTCGTGGACTTCACGCTGGACGGCCGCACGGTGCAGGCCGTCGAGGGCGAGAGCATCCTCCTGGCCGCGCGGCGCGCCGGCGTGGACATCCCGCACCTGTGCTTCTCCGACGGCCTGCGGCCCGACGGCAACTGCCGCGCCTGCGTCGTCGAGGTGGCCGGCGAGCGCACCCTGGCTGCCAGCTGCTGCCGCGCGGTCGTGCCCGGCATGGACGTCAGGGCGACCAGCGAGCGCGCCCGCAAGAGCCAGAAGATGGTGGTGGAGATGCTGCTGGCGGACCTGCCCGAGGCGGGCCACCGGCCCGAGGCCGAGGCCCCGCACGGCGAACTCTCGCATTGGGCGAACGCGCTGGGCGTCACCCCGCGCCCCGCGCTCACCGCCCTGCGCCGCGAGCAGCCCGCGCCCGACCTGTCCCACCCCGCCATGGCGGTGAACCTCGACGCCTGCATCCAGTGCACCCGCTGCGTGCGGGCCTGCCGCGAGGAGCAGGTCAACGACGTGATCGGCTACGCCGGCCGCGGCGCCCACAGCCGCATCGTCTTCGACCAGGGCGACGCCATGGGCGAGAGCACCTGCGTGGCCTGCGGCGAGTGCGTGCAGGCCTGCCCCACCGGGGCGCTGATGCCCAAGTCGAGGATCGAGCAACCGCAGGTGGACCGCGCGGTCGCCTCGGTCTGCCCCTTCTGCGGCGTGGGCTGCCAGCTCACCTACCAGGTCAAGGACAACCGGATCGTGGGCGTGGAGGGCCGTGACGGCCCGGCCAACCACGGCCGCCTGTGCGTCAAGGGCCGCTTCGGCTTCGACTACGTGCACCACGCCGACCGGCTCACCCGGCCCCTGGTGCGCAAGCCCGGCGTGCCCAAGGACACGAACGTGCTGCGCGATCCCTCGCAATGGCGCGAGGTGTTCCGCGAAGCCAGCTGGGACGAGGCGCTGGACCTGGCGGCGAACGGCCTGAAGGTCCTGCGCGACACCCACGGCCCCAAGTCGCTGGCCGGCTTCGGCTCGGCCAAGGGCACGAACGAGGAGGCCTACCTGTTCCAGAAGCTGGTGCGCACCGGCTTCGGCAGCAACAACGTGGACCACTGCACCCGCCTGTGCCATGCCTCCAGCGTGGCGGCCCTGCTCGAGGGCGTGGGCTCGGGCGCGGTGAGCAACCCGGTGATGGACGTGGAGCAGGCCGAGCTGGTCCTGGTGATCGGCTCCAACCCGACCTCCAACCACCCGGTGGCCGCCACCTGGATGAAGAACGCGGCCCGGCGCGGCACGAGGATCGTGCTGGCCGACCCGCGCGTCACCGACCTCGGCCGCCTGGCCTGGCGCACCCTGCAGTTCACGCCCGATGCGGACGTGGCGCTGGTCAACGCGATGGTCCACACGGTCATCGAGGAGGGGCTCGCGGACCAGGCCTTCATCGCCCGGCGCGCCCGCAACTACGAGGCGATCCAGGCGGCCGTCGCCGCCTTCAGCCCCGAGGCCGTGCAGGCTGACTGCGGCATCCCGGCGGCCACCATCCGCGAGGTGGCGCGGGCCTTTGCCACCGCGAAGTCCGCGATGATCCTGTGGGGCATGGGCGTGAGCCAGCACGTGCACGGCACCGACAACGTGCGCGCGCTGATCGCGCTGTGCACGGTGGCCGGCCAGATCGGCAAGCCCGGCAGCGGGCTGCACCCGCTGCGCGGGCAGAACAACGTGCAGGGCGCCAGCGACGCCGGCCTGATCCCGATGATGTTCCCCAACTACCAGCGGGTGACGAATCCGCAGGCCCATGCCTGGTTCGAGGACTTCTGGGGCGCGAAGCTCGACGCCGCGCCCGGCTACACCGTGGTGGAGATCATGGACAAGGCGCTCGCGCCCGAGTCCGATCCGCACAAGGTGCGCGGCATGTACATCGCCGGCGAGAACCCGGCGATGAGCGATCCCGACCTGAACCACGCGCGCGAGGCCCTCGCAGCACTGGAACACCTGGTGGTGCAGGACATCTTCCTGACCGAGACCGCCTGGCTGGCCGACGTGGTGCTGCCGGCCACCGCCTGGCCGGAGAAGACCGGCACGGTCACCAACACCGACCGGCTGGTGCAGCTGGGGCGCCAGGCCATCGAGCCCCCGGGCGAGGCCAGGCCCGACCTCTGGCTGGTGCAGCAGATCGCCCGGCGCATGGGCCTGGACTGGCGCTACGAGGGCCCCGATGCCGGCGTGGCCGCCGTCTACGAGGAGATGCGCCAGGCCATGCACACGGCCATCGCCGGCATCACGTGGGAGCGGCTGCAGCGCGAAGGCGCGGTGGTCTACCCCTGCCTGTCGGAGGACGACCCGGGCCAGCCGGTGGTGTTCACCGAGCACTTCGCCACCGACGACGGCCGGGTGCACCTGGTGCCCACGCAGCGGCTGCCCGCCAACGAGCGGCCGGACGCGGACTACCCGCTGGTGCTGATCACCGGCCGGCAGCTGGAGCACTGGCACACCGGCAGCATGACGCGCCGTGCCACGGTGCTCGACGCGCTGGAGCCGGTGGCGACCTGCAGCCTCAACGGCCGCGAGCTGGAGCGCCTGGGCCTGGTCGCGGGGCAGGAGGTCACGCTGCAATCGCGCCGCGGTGAGGTGCGCTGCCGCCTGCGCCGCGACGACGGCACGCCCGACGCCACCGTGTTCATGCCCTTCGCGTTCCGGGAGGCCGCGGCCAACCTGCTGACGAATCCGGCGCTGGACCCGTTCGGCAAGATTCCCGAGTTCAAGTACTGCGCGGTGAGGTTGCTGTCATGACCCGTCCCAGCCTCCAGGTCGCGGTGGTGATGCGCCGCGAGATCCTCGACAACCGCTGGCAGCCGGTGCGCTGGGTGCTGCACGACGTGGTGCCGCACGAGCCCGCCTTCGGCGACGCGCCGCGCCTCCTGGTCGACGACGGCCAGACGCAGCTGTGGCTGCACCCCGGCTTCACCGTGGAACTGTTCCGCGACGATGCCGAGGGCTACTACCTCAATGCCACCACCGAGGCCCCGTGCTGGTTCGTGATGTGGCGCATGGAGGAAGAGGCCCGCATCGCCAGCGAGCCGATCGCCAAGCCCGAGATCGTCACCGTCAGCTACCACGACGCCGGCCGCTGGCTCGACGCGCAGGAGACGGTCGAACAGGTGCCCGCGCCGCCCGAGGTGGTGGCCTGGATGCGCGAGTTCGCCGAGGCGAACTACGTGCCGGAGCCGAAGAAGCGCAAGCGCCCGGCCAGCTTCCAGCCGCTGACGGACCGCTTCGGCAACCCGGCCTCGGTCAGCACCGACAAGACCCGCAGAGGAGGCGGCCATGGCTGACGGCTTCCTGGGGCGCTGGTCCCGCCGCAAGCTCGACGTGAAGGAGGGCCGCCCGGTGGAGGCGGACCCGCCGGCGCCGGCCCCCGCTAAGGTGGCTGCCCCGGCGCCCGCTGCCGTGCCCGCCGCCGTGCCCGGGGCCGAATCGCGGGCCGAGGCCGCCCCCGCCCCGCCACCGACCCTGGACGACGTGGCCTCGCTCACGCCCGAATCCGACTTCACCCGCTTCGTCGCCGCCGACGTGACGCCCGAGGTGAAGAACGCCGCGATGAAGAAGCTGTTCGCCGACCCGCACTTCAATGTGATGGACGGGCTCGACATCTACATCGACGATTACGGCAAGCCCGACCCGATTCCCACGCGCATGCTCGAATCGCTGGCCAGCGCCGAATTCCTCGGCCTGTTCCGCGAGGACAATCGCGGGGAGGGCGAGGCCGCGGCACCCGCCGCGCCCGCAGCCCACCCCGTTGCCCCCGCCGCCGTTCCTGCTCCCGCCCCTGCGGTTTCCGACCCGCCCGCCACCGATGCCGACCCTGATCTGCGACTGCAACAAGACCCAGCCCCTGGACCCCAAGGCCCTGGGGACGGCGCTCGATGAGGCGCTGACGCTCCACACCACCCTGTGCCGCCGCGAGGCCGGCGCCTTCCAGCAGGCGGTGCAGGGCGGCGAGACGGTGGTGGTGGCCTGCACCCAGGAGCAGGCCCTGTTCACCGAGGTCGCCGCGCAGACCGAGCTGCCCCAGGGCGGCGCGGCCTGGGCGCCGCTGCGCTTCGTCAACATCCGCGAGACCGGCGGCTGGAGCCGCGATGCCCGGGCCGCCACGCCCAAGATCGCCGCGCTGCTGGCTGCCGCCCGCCTGCCCGACCCCGAGCCGGTGCCCACCGTCACCTACCGCAGCGAGGGCCGCGCCCTGGTGATCGGCCCGCTCGACGCTGCCGAGAAGCTCGCCGCCTCGCTGGACGACACCCTGCAGGTCACCCTCTTCGCCCAGGGCGGGGAGGGCGCGCAGGCACGCCGCTGGCCGGTGCTGTCCGGCCGCATCGACCGCCTCACCGGCTGGCTCGGCGCCTTCGAGCTGGCGTGGACGCAGGGCAACCCGATCGACCTGGACCTGTGCACCCGCTGCAATGCCTGCATCGAGGCCTGCCCCGAGAACGCGATCGGTTTCGACTACCAGGTCGACCTCGCCGCCTGCACCGGCCACCGCGCCTGCGTGAAGGCCTGCGGCGCCGCCGGAGCGATCGACTTCTCGCGCGAGCCGGCCGCGGACACCCAGTCCTTCGACGTGGTGCTGGACCTGCGCGAGCAGCCCGCCTTCCTGCAGCATGCCAAGCCGCAGGGCTACCGGCACCTGCCGCCCTCGGCCACGCCCGACGAGCGCCTGGCCGCCGTGCTCGCGCTGCGCGAGTGGGTGGGCGAGTTCGAGAAGCCCAAGTTCTTCACCTACAAGCCCTCGCTGTGCGCGCACTCGCGCAACGGCCGGGTCGGCTGCAGCGCCTGCATCGACATCTGCTCCGCCGAGGCGGTGGGCTCGGACAAGGCGCTCCAGCAGATCAAGGTCAACCCCAGCCTGTGCGTGGGCTGCGGCGCCTGCACCACCGCCTGCCCCAGCGGCGCGCTGACCTATGCCTACCCGCGCCCCAGCGAGCAGGGCACGAAGATCCGCACGCTCCTGAACACCTATGCCCGCGCCGGCGGCCGCGAGGCGGTGCTGCTGCTGCATTCGCAGGAGGCGGGCACCGCCCTGGTCGAGGGCCTGGGCCGCGCCGCGCGCGTGGGTGCCGCCCACGGCGTGCCGGCCAACGTGATCCCGATGGCGCTGTGGCACACCGCCAGCACCGGCCTGGAGCTGTGGCTCGCGGCGGTGGCCGGCGGCGCGCGCCATGTCGCGGTGCTCGCCACCGCGGAAGAGGCCCCGCAGTACCTCGAGGCGATCGAGCAGCAGATGGCCGTGGCGCAGGCGATCCTCGCCGGCCTGGGCTACGAGGGCACGCACTTCAGCCTGCTGCGAAGCCGCCACCCCGCCGACCTGGACCAGGCGCTGCAGCTGCTCGCCGCCCGCCTGGGCGCGGTGCCGGCCACGGCCGGCCGCTTCGCCCTCACCGGCGAGAAGCGCCCCACGCTCGAACTCGCGCTGGACCACCTGATCGCGCAGGCCCGGCTCACGCCCGAGGCCATCGCGCTGCCCGCCGGCGCGCCGCTGGGCGCGATCGAGGTGGACAAGGACAAGTGCACGCTGTGCCTGTCCTGCGTCGGCGCCTGCCCGGCCAACGCGCTGCAGGACAACACCGAGCTGCCGCAGCTTCGCTTCATCGAGAAGAACTGCGTGCAGTGCGGCCTGTGCGCCGGCACCTGCCCCGAGAAGGCCATCACCCTGCAGCCGCGCCTGTCGCTGGCGCCCGAGCGCAAGCAGGCGCGCGTGCTGAACGAGGCCCAGCCCTATGGCTGCATCCGCTGCGGCAAGCCCTTCGGCACGCTCAAGGGCGTCGAGGCCATGATGGCCAAGCTCGCCGGCCACGCCATGTTCCAGGGCGCCGCGCTGGAGCGCCTCAAGATGTGCGGTGACTGCCGCGTCATCGACATCTACTCCAGCCAGAACGAAACCAAGATCACCGACCTATGAGCCAGACCCCTCCGACCTCCACTGCGCTCGACGAGGAGACCGCGCGCGCCGAGATCTACGGCCTGCTGGCGCAGTTGTTCTACGCGCCGCCCGCGCCCGAGCTCCTGGCGGCCCTGCGCGTGGCGCCCACCGAGGCGCCCGCCGCCGGCGGCTTCCTGGAGGAGCCCTGGCGCGCGCTGGTGGGCCTGGCCCGGGCGATGGGCGACGCCGAGGTGGCGGCCGAGTTCGACGCGCTGTTCGGCGGCGTCGGCAAGCCCGAGGTCTACCTGTTCGGGTCGCACTACCTCACCGGCTTCCTGAACGAGCGCCCGCTGGCCGCCCTGCGCGACGACCTGGCCGCCCTGGGCCTCACGCGCGACGAGGCCATGCCCGAGACCGAGGACCACATCGCCTACCTGTGCGAGGTGATGCGCTACCTGATCGCCGGCGACGATGTCACCGTGTCCAACCTCACCCGCCAGCGCGAGTTCTTCGGCGCCCACCTGCAGCCCTGGGTGATGGCCCTGTGCGAGGCCGTCGCGGCCCATCCCCGGGCCCGCTTCTTCGCCGCCCTGGCCGGTTTCGCGCAGGCCTTCATGAACGTCGAGCAGCAGGGTTTCGACATGCTGGCGTGACGCCTGCCCGCGTTTCGTGTCCCGGCTGCGACACGAGGACGCCAATTGCTAATTCGAATGTTTACGCTCATCAGCTATCAGGGTGCGCCTTAATTGCCGCGCGCTCAGCAGGGAATTACATTTAGCGAATGCTATGCACTTGACTGCATAGCCAAGACGAGGAGATCAGATGACCCAATCCGCCCCCAAGGTGTCGCGGCGCGTCGTGTTCGCGGGTGCCGGCACTGCCGGCGCGCTGGCTGCGGCCGCGAGCCTGCTGCCTGCCGCGCGCGAATCCGCGCAGGCGCCCACGCCCAAGGCCCCTCCCGAGCGGGGCGGCGGCTACCAGCTGACCGAGCACGTCCAGCGTTATTTCAAGACCACCCGCATCTGACCGGCCCCCGGGTTTGGAGCGTTCCATGTTGCTAACCAAGAAATCGGGCGCTGCCGCCGGCAGTGCCCGCCCGTCCTTCGTCCACAGCCTGCAGCGCGGCCTCGCGCATGCCATTCCCACGATGGATCGCCGCGCCTTCCTGCGCCGCTCCGGCCTGGGCGTGGGCGCGGGCATCGCCGCCTCGTCCCTGACCCTGGTGAAGAAGTCGCACGCCGCCGGCGGCGCGCCGCTCGAGGGCAAGGGCAAGATCGAGGTCAAGCGCACCGTCTGCACCCACTGCTCGGTGGGCTGCGCGGTCGATGCCGTCGTCGAGAACGGCGTCTGGGTGCGCCAGGAGCCGGTGTTCGACTCCCCGATCAACCTCGGCGCCCACTGCGCCAAGGGCGCGGCCCTGCGTGAGCACGGCCACGGCGAGTACCGCCTGCGCTACCCGATGAAGCTGGTGGACGGCAAGTACCAGCGCATCTCCTGGGACCAGGCGCTCAAGGAAATCACCGAGCGCCTGCAGGCCCTGCGCAAGGAAAGCGGCCCCGACTCGGTGTACTGGATCGGCTCGTCCAAGCACAACAACGAGCAGGCCTACCTGCTTCGCAAGTTCGTCAGCTACTGGGGCAGCAACAACTGCGACCACCAGGCGCGCATCTGCCACTCCACCACGGTGGCCGGTGTTGCCAACACCTGGGGCTACGGTGCGATGACGAACTCGTACAACGACATGCAGAACACCAAGCTGGCGTTGTACATCGGTTCCAACGCGGCCGAGGCGCACCCGGTGTCGATGATGCACATGCTGCACGCCAAGGAGAACGGCGCGCGCTGGATCGTGGTCGACCCGCGCTTCACCCGCACCGCCGCCCGCGCGCACCAGCATGTCCGCATCCGCTCCGGTTCGGACATCCCCTTCCTGTTCGGCCTGATGTACCACATCTTCAAGAACGGCTGGGAGGACAAGAAGTACATCGCCGACCGCGTCTGGGGCATGGAGAAGGTGCGCGAGGAAGTCCTCGCCAAGTGGACGCCCGACAAGGTCGAGGAGGCCTGCGGCGTGCCCGAGGCGGTGATGTTCGACGTCGCCAAGCAGATGCACGAGCACCGCCCCGGCACCATCGTGTGGTGCATGGGCCAGACCCAGCACACCATCGGCAACGCGATGGTGCGCGCCTCCTGCCTGCTGCAGCTGTCGCTGGGCAACATCGGCGTGTCCGGCGGCGGCGCCAACATCTTCCGCGGCCACGACAACGTGCAGGGCGCCACCGACGTGGGCCCCAACCCCGACTCGCTGCCCGGCTACTACGGCCTGGCCGAAGGTTCGTGGAAGCACTTCGCCAAGACCTGGGGCGTCGAGTTCGACTGGATCAAGGGCCGCTTCGCCAGCCCGGCGATGATGGGCAAGCCCGGCATCACCGTCTCGCGCTGGATCGACGGCATCCTGGAGAAGAACGAGAACATCGACCAGGACCCGAACCTGCGCGCGGTGTTCTTCTGGGGCCATGCGCCCAACTCGCAGACCCGCGGCCTGGAGATGAAGCGGGCCATGGACAAGCTGGACCTGCTGGTCGTGGTGGACCCGTACCCTTCGGCCACCGCCGCCATGGCGGCCATGCCCGGCAAGCCCGAGGACCGCAACCCCAACCGCGCCGTGTACCTGCTGCCGGCCGCCACGCAGTTCGAGACCTCGGGCTCGTGCACCGCGTCCAACCGCTCCATCCAGTGGCGCGAGAAGGTGATCGAGCCGCTGTGGGAGAGCCGCAGCGACCACATGATCATGTACCAGCTGGCCGACAAGCTCGGCTTCGGCAAGGAGCTGGTCAAGAACTACAAGATGCAGAAGGTCAAGGGCATGGACGAGCCCATGGTCGAGGACATCCTGCGCGAGATCAACAAGTCGGTCTGGACCATCGGCTACACCGGCCAGTCGCCCGAGCGCCTGAAGGCGCACATGCGCAACATGCACCTGTTCGACGTGAAGACGCTCAAGTCCAAGGGCGGCGTCGACAAGGAGACGGGCTACGACACCACCGGCGACTACTTCGGCCTGCCCTGGCCCTGCTACGGCACGCCGGAACTCAAGCACCCCGGCTCGCCCAACCTGTACGACACCTCCAAGCACGTGATGGACGGCGGCGGCAACTTCCGCGCGAACTTCGGCGTGGAGCGTGACGGCCAGAGCCTGCTGGCGGCCGACGGCTCCTTCTCCAAGGGCTGCGAGATCACCACCGGCTACCCCGAGTTCGACCACGTGCTGCTGAAGAAGCTCGGCTGGTGGGGCGACCTCAGCGCCGAGGAGCAGGCCGCGGCCGAGGGCAAGAACTGGAAGACCGACCCCTCGGGCGCGATCATCCGCGTGGCCATGAAGCATGGCTGCCACCCCTTCGGCAACGCCAAGGCGCGCGCCGTGGTCTGGAACTTCCCGGACCCGATCCCGCAGCACCGCGAGGCGCTGTACTCCACCCGCCCGGACCTGGTGGCCAAGTACCCGACGCACGACGACCGCAAGGCCTTCTGGCGCCTGCCCACCCTGTACAAGTCGGTTCAGGCCAAGAACGTCCAGGACAAGCTGCACGAGAAATTCCCGCTGATCCTCACCTCCGGCCGGCTGGTCGAGTACGAGGGCGGCGGCGAGGAGACCCGCTCCAACCCCTGGCTGGCGGAACTGCAGCAGGAGGCCTACGTGGAGATCAACCCGAAGGCCGCCGCCGCCCGCGGCATCCGCAACGGCGAGCGCGTGTGGCTGGTCAGCCCCACCGGCGCGCGCCTGAACGTGCAGGCCCTGGTGACCGAGCGCGTCGACGCCGAGACGGTGTGGATGCCGTTCCACTTCTCGGGTCGCTGGCAGGGTGCGGACATGCTCGCGCACTATCCCGCCGGCGCCGCGCCGGTGGTGCGCGGCGAGGCCGTCAACACGGCCACGACCTATGGTTATGACAGCGTGACGATGATGCAGGAGACGAAGACCACGATCTGCAACATCGAGCGCGCCACGGCGTAAGGAGACAGCGCACATGGCACGAATGAAATTCATCTGCGACGCCGAGCGCTGCATCGAGTGCAACAGCTGCGTCACCGCCTGCAAGAACGAGCACGAGGTGCCCTGGGGCGTGAACCGCCGCCGCGTGGTCACGCTCAATGACGGCGTCCCCGGCGAGAAGTCCATCTCCGTCGCGTGCATGCACTGCTCGGACGCGCCCTGCATGGCGGTGTGCCCGGTCAACTGCTTCTACAAGACCGACGAAGGCGTGGTGCTCCACGACAAGGACATCTGCATCGGCTGCGGCTACTGCAGCTACGCCTGCCCCTTCGGCGCGCCCCAGTTCCCCTCCAAGGGCACCTTCGGCGTGCGCGGCAAGATGGACAAGTGCACGTTCTGCGCCGGCGGCCCCGAGGCCAACGGCTCGCAGGCCGAGTTCGAGAAGTACGGCCGCAACCGCCTGGCCGAAGGCAAGCTGCCGGCCTGCGCCGAGATGTGCTCGACGAAGGCCCTGCTCGCCGGCGACGGCGACATGGTGGCCGACGTGCTGCGCTCGCGCGTGGTCAAGCGCGGCACCGGCGCCGAGGTCTGGGGCTGGGGCACGGCCTATGGCAGCAAGACCGCGGGCCAGCCCCCGCAAGGAGGCAAGTCGTGATCCGCACCCTCGCACTCATCGCCTCGCTGCTGGCGCTGGCCGGCTGCTCCGAGAAGCCGCAGACGCTGGGCGGCGTGAAGTCCGACGTGCCCGCCTTCCAGGGCACCGGCTCGAACTTCACCGCGCCCGGTTGGAAGCCCGGCGACAAGACCAGCTGGGAACAGCAGCTCAAGACCCGTGGCCAGGGGCAGAACGACTATGCAAAGGCCCAGTGACACCCTGCTGCGCGCGGCGCGCGCCCTGGCGGCCGGCCTGCTGATCGCGGGCGGGGCCGCGGGTGCGGCATTCGCCCAGGACAAGGCTGCGGCTGCGGCCGCCCCCGCCGCTGCGGCGGCGGCCATGCCTGGCATCCAGGGGCAGAACATCATGGATGTGAAGCCCGAGGCCAGCCAGGACCCCAACTACCTCAAGCAGTCCAACGCCGAGCGGGCCCGGGTCCAGCCGGGCAACAACGCGCCCATGTGGCGCGCGGTGGGCAGCGGGGTCGAGGGCTACACCAGCCTGCCCAAGGCCGATGCGCCCGAGGCCGGCGTGCTGATCCAGCCGTTCGTGCAGTACCCGGGCTCGCGCCTGACCACCGCCGGCGAGGCCTGGCGGCAGGTGCGCAACCAGTGGATCATTCCCTACGGCGCGGCGCTGCTCGCCATCGTGGTGCTGGCCCTGGGCCTGTTCTACTTCGGCAAGGGCACCATCGAGCTGCACGGCGCGGAGACCGGCCGCAAGATCGAGCGCTTCACCCCGTTCGAGCGTGCGGCCCACTGGACCAACGCCATCGCCTTCGTGGCGCTGGCCGTCTCGGGCATCGTGATGGCCTTCGGCAAGTTCTTCATCCAGCCCGTCATCGGCGGCACCCTGTTCGGGTGGCTGACGTACGTGCTGAAGAACGTGCACAACTTCGTCGGCCCGCTGTTCGTCGTGTCGCTGGTGATCGTCTTCATCACCTTCGTCAAGGACAACCTGCCGGGCCGCGGCGACCTGCAGTGGATCCTGCGCGCTGGCGGCCTGTTCGGCGGCAAGGAGGTGCCCTCGCACCGCTTCAACGCCGGCGAGAAGGGCCTGTTCTGGGGCGGCGTGTTCCTCCTGGGCGCGATCGTCGTCGCCTCCGGCCTGGTGCTGGACAAGCTGATCCCCGGCCTGATTTACGAGCGCGCCACGATGCAGGTGGCCCACATGGTCCACGCGGTGGCCACCGTGCTGATGATGGCCATGTTCCTGGGCCACATCTACATGGGCACCCTCGGCATGCGCGGCGCCTACAGCGCCATGCGCACCGGCTATGTCGACGAGACCTGGGCCAAGGAACACCACGAGTACTGGTACGACGACGTCAAGGCCGGCAAGATCCCCGCGCAGCGCAGCGCGCTGCCGGGCCCGGCCGCGCCGGCCGGCGACACGCGCGCCGCTTGAGCGCTTGAGAAGAGAGACACCGATGAAACAGCTCCTCGTTCCCCTGCTGATCGCTGCCGCCGCGCCGCTGGCGCTGGCCAAGCTGCCCGCGCCCGACGACGCGGCCAAGGCCAAGGCCGCCGAGGCCGCCGCCAAGACGGCCTGGCAGGCCAAGGTCGACGCCTTCCAGCTCTGCAAGTCGCAGGACAAGGTGGCGGCGCACTACCGCAAGGGCGCGCCGGTGGCCAAGGCCGCACCGGCCGCCAAGCCGGCTTCCGGTGCGTCCGCCGCTGCGGCGCCCGCCGCGGCCGCGCCGGCGCCCTGCGCGGACCCGGGCCCCTTCGTCTACACCGCCGCGCCCGCGGCGGGCGCTTCGGCCCCGGCGGCCTCCAAGCCTGCGGCCCCGGCCTCGGCGAAGAAGGCCTGAGCGTTCCCGCTTCCATCCCAGGGCCAGCCGGCATCGGCTGGCCCTTTTTGCTGTAGCCTGCCCGCCATGCCGCTGCCCCGCCTCACCGAAGCCCGCGCCCCGCTCACCCGCGAGATCGAGGCGGTCAACGAGCACGGCGAGCGCGAGCCGCTGCAGATCCCCGCCGAGCGGGACCTCACGGTCTACGTCGACAAGCGCGAGCTGGTCACCCTCATGACCCTGGGCGCCCACCCCGAGTGGCTGGTCCTGGGGTACCTGCGCAACCAGCGCCTCGTCGCCTCGGCCGCCGAGGTGGAGTCGGTCACCGTGGACTGGGAGGTGCAGTCGGCGGCGGTGAAGACCCGCGCCGGCATCGACCGCATCGAGGAGCGCACCGCGCGCCGCGTGGTCACCACCGGCTGCGGCCAGGGCAGCGTGTTCGGCGCGCTGATGGACGACGTGGCCTCGATCGCGCTGCCGCAGGCGCGGCTCACGCAGGCGCAGCTGTACGCCATCGTCAACGCGATCCGGCTGCAGGAGAGCACGTACAAGTCGGCCGGCTCGGTGCACGGCTGCGCGCTGTTCCGGGGCGAGGAGATGCTGGTCTTCGTCGAGGATGTGGGCCGCCACAACGCCATCGACACCATCGCCGGCTGGATGTGGATGCACGGCGTGGAGACCTCCGGCGCCGCGCCCGAGGCGCCCTTCGTCTTCTACACCACCGGCCGCCTGACCAGCGAAATGGTGATCAAGTCGGCCCAGATGGGCGTGGCCCTCGTGGTCTCGCGCAGCGGCATCACCCAGATGGGCCACCAGGTCGCGCAGCAGCTCGGACTGTGCGCCATCGGCCGCGCCACGAACCGGCACTTCCTGTGCTACTCGGCGCCGCAGCGCCTGCTGCTGCAGCCGGAGCTGGCCGGGCGACGCGCCTGACGGGCCGGGGTCCGGCTCCGGCTCCGGCTCCGGCTCCGGCTCCGGCGTCAGCGCTTCAGCGCGTCGCGGGCGGCGCCGGGGCCGTCGCGCCGCCCTCGGCCGCCTCGATGCCCAGCGTGAGGCGCAGCCACACCGCCGCCGGCGCCGGGGTGGACCCCACCGCCAGCATCGGCAGCGCGAACAGGTCGTGCGCTCGGCCGGGGCGGTGCGGCACGACGGTGGCCGCGGTCGCATAGCCCGCCGCGCGCGCCATCGCCGCCAGCACGGGGGCGACGCGGCCGAAGGGGTAGCAGTAGTGCCGCACCGGCAGGCCCACGGCGCACTCGAGGTCGTCCTTGCAGCCGGCGATCTCGGACCAGGCGGACCACTCGTCCAGCGTCCGCAGGTCCACGTGGTGGCGGCTGTGCGCGCCCACCTCCTGGCCGGCCGCCACCCAGTCGCGCAGCTGCCGCGCGTCCATCATGGGATAGGGCGGGCCGCCCCGGTTGCCGTCCCAGGTCTCGCCCAGGCGGGCGCTGACCGCGAAGCCGGTGGCGGTGAAGCCGTGCTTGCGCAGCACCGGCAGCACATGCTCGGTGGCGGACACCGCCGCATCCACCGCCAGCCCCACCACGCGGCCGCTGCGCTCGCCGCGCAGGTAGGGCTCCAGGTCGCGCATGGCCAGGGCGGTGTAGCCGGCCTCGCGCAGCCAGCCCATCTGCTGGGCGAACTCCTCGGGCGGGGTGGAGGGCCACTGGTTGCGCTCCACGCCTGCGGGCATCGGCGCGACCTGGCCGTAGCGCAGGATGGGGGGCGGAGGAAGGCCAGCCGTGGACGGCGCGGGAGGGTGGGTCATGGCGGGCAAGCAGTGAGGGCCCGCGAATCCTGTGGCCCGAGGCCGGATTCTCGTGTCGGCAACAAGCGTATCGAAACGTCGGACAAGGCCTTGCCAATTGCTGGGCAAGAACATGCACTTCCGCACGTGAACGAGGCCCGGCGCGGGCGAGAGCGGCCAAGCAGGCGAGGGTTCACCAAAAAGGCATTTCCAGTTGTAAGCGCGGCCCGGACTCCGGCAGGGCGGATGCCTACGATGCGCGCTCCTGCAGGGAGGCGATGCGATGTCTGCTGCGATCCGGGCCGTCTTCATCGGTGACGGCACGCTCCTGGTCCGATGCGCCGAGGCCTGGCTCGCGGCCGGGCATGCGGTGGCGGCGGTCGCCAGCGCCGACGCGGCCGTGCTCGGCTGGGCCCGGGGCCGTGCGCTGCCGGCCGGTCCCCTGGCGCAGGCCGCCAGCCTGCCCGAGGCCGACTGCCTGTTCAGCGTCGCCAACCTGCGCGTGCTGCCGCCGGCGCTGCTGCGCCGGGCGCGGCAGGCCTTCAACTTCCACGATGGCCCGCTGCCGCGCTATGCCGGACTGCATGCCCCGCACTGGGCCCTGATCTGCAGCGAGACCCGCCACGGCGTCACCTGGCACGAGATGACGGAGGCGGTGGACCGCGGCCGCATCGCCCGCCAGCAGCTGTTCGACCTCGCACCGGACGAAACCGCGCAGAGCCTGAACGCGCGCTGCTACGAGGCTGGCTTCACCACCTTCCTCGCGCTCATGGACGACCTCGCCGCGGGCGGGGCCGTACTCGCGCCGCAGCGCGGCCCCGCCAGCGGCTTCGGCCGCCACCTGCGCCCGCCGGCC
The DNA here is from genome assembly GCF_052600055.1 of Ramlibacter sp. MAHUQ-53. Lineage (NCBI taxonomy): Bacteria > Pseudomonadati > Pseudomonadota > Betaproteobacteria > Burkholderiales > Comamonadaceae > Ramlibacter > Ramlibacter sp. MAHUQ-53. Next base: position 247,432 of record NZ_JBQWTS010000004.1, on the reverse strand, counting down.
CTGGCCACCCTCGACTGGAGCTGGCGCGCGCCGCAGCTGTGCGCGCTGGTGCGCGGGCTGACGGTGGAGGACTACCCCAACCCGCTGGCCCTGCCCAAGCTGTGGACCGGCACGCGCCTGCTGGCGGTGGGCCGGGCCAGCGCGGGGCCTGCCGGCGCGGCCGAGGCCCCGCGCGTCGTGCCCGGCACGGTGCTGGCGGTGGAGGACGGCGGCCTGCGCGTGGCCACCGCGCAGGGCGTGCTGCGCGTGGAGGGCCTGCGCGCGCTCGATGCGGACCCGTCGCCGCCGCTGCGGGGCCTGGCCGCGGGGCAGGTGCTGCCCGCGCTGGATCCCGCGCTGCGCGAACGCCTGGCCCAGGCCCAGCCGCGCCTGGCGCGGGCCGAGGTGCCCTGGCGGCGCGCCCTCGAGGACCTGCCGCCGCTGGAACTGCCGTACCGGCGTGCGGCGGCTGGCGCGCCGGCCGGCCTGCCCTCGCCGCTGCGCCTGCCGCTGGATGCGGCCGAGGCCGGCAGCGACACCGTCGCTGCCTTCTGCGCCTGGCTCTCGGCGCTCACCGGGCAGGATGCGGTGGGGGTGTTCTACACCGATGCCGTCCTCGCCGGCCAGGCCGAGGGCCTGGAGCCCTGGGCCTCGGCCTGGGTGCCGCTGGTGCTGCGCACGCCGGCCGCGCGCCGCGTGCGGCATGCCCGGGCGCGGGCCGCGGTGCACGTCGCCCGCGCCCGTGACGCCGGCCCCATGACGCGTGACCTGCCGCTGCGGCTGGGGCGCGCGGCCGGCAGCGCCGGTCCGCTGCGCGCCGGTCTCTGCCTGGGCGGGCGCGGCCCGGTCCCCGGGCTGGCGCTGGTGCTGCATGCCGCCGCGCCGGGCCAGCCGCTGGCCCTGCATGTCGACGCCGCCGCCTTCGCGCCGCCGGTGGCCCATGTGATGGCGCGCCACTTGGAAGCCTGGCTGCAGGCGTTCGCCCGCGCCGACGGCCGGGTGGGGGAGGTCCCGCTGCAGCCGCCGATCGAGGCCGCGCAGTGCCTGGCCGCCAACGACACCGCGCTGGCGGTGGACATGGGCCTGGGCGTGCACGAGGCCGTGGCCCGGGCCGCGCAGTCACGGCCCGGCGCCACCGCCATCGCCTGGGGGCGCGAGCGCGTCACGCAGGCGGCGCTGCAGCGGCGCGCGCTGGTGCTCGCCCGGGCGCTGCGCGCGCGCGGCGCCGGGCCCGGCGACCGCGTCGGCGTGTGCCTGACCCGCACGCCGGACCTGGTGGCGTCCCTGCTGGCCCTCCTGCGTTGCGGCGCTTCGTGGGTGCCGCTGGACCCGGACCAGCCGGCCCCGCGGCTGCGCCTGATGCGGGAGGATGCCGGGGTGCGCCTGGTCGTGGGCCATGCGCAGGCCGCGGCCCTGCTGGGGGTGCCGGAGGAGGCCGTGGTGGTGCCGGGGGACGTGGACGACGGCCGGGACCCCTTTGCAGGTGCAGGTGCAGGTGCAGGTGCAGGTGCAGGTGCAGCGGAGGGCGAGGGCGAGGGCGAGGGCGAGGGCGAGGGCGAGGGCGAGGGCGAAGGCGAAGGCGTCCCCTGGCCGCGCGTCGAGGGCGGCCACGAGGCCTACGTGATCTACACCTCCGGCTCCACCGGCCGTCCCAAGGGCGTGGCCGTCACCCACGCCGGCCTGCTCAATCTCTTCGCCGGGCTGGACGCGCGCGTGCCGCACGCGGGCGGCGGCCGCTGGCTCGCGGTCACGCGGCTGTCGTTCGACATTGCCGTGCTTGAACTGCTGTGGACGCTCTCGCGCGGATTCACCGTGGTCCTCGCGCCCGGCCCGCGCACCAGTGCACACGACGTTGCGGGCGAGGGGGCACACGACACCCAGGGCACGCAGGGCACGCAGGGCACGCAGGGCACGCAGGGCACGCAGGGCACGCAGGGCACGCAGGGCACGCGGGGTGCGCAGGGTGAACAGGGGGCACATGGGACACACGAGGGGGCGAGGGCTGACCCACCCGGGCGTCCGGCGGGCCCCGCGTTCAGCCTATTCCACTTTGCCAGCGATGCCTCGCAGGCGCCCGGCGGCGGCGACCGCTACCGCCTGCTGCTCGAGGCCGCGCGCTTCGCCGACCGCCACGGCTTCGAGGCGGTGTGGACGCCGGAGCGCCACTTCCATGCCTTCGGCGGCCTCTACCCCAACCCGGCGGTCACCGGCGCCGCGGTCGCCGCCATCACCACCCGCGTCAAGGTGCGCGCCGGCAGCTGCGTGCTGCCGCTGCACCACCCGCTGCGCGTCGCCGAGGAGTGGGCCGTGGTCGACAACCTCTCGGGCGGCCGCGCCGGCGTGGCCTTCGCCTCGGGCTGGCAGCCGCAGGACTTCGCGCTCGCGCCCCAGGCCTTCGCCGAGCGCCGGCGCCTGCTGTTCGAGGGCGTCGACACGGTGCGCGCGCTGTGGCGCGGCGAGGCCCTCGCCTGCGCCGGGCCGCAGGGCGAGGCGCTGCGCCTGCGCGCGCTGCCCGCGCCGGTGCAGTCCGAGCTGCCGGTGTGGATCACCGCCGCCTCGCACCCTGCCACCTTCGAGTCGGCGGGCCGCGCCGGCTGCCACGTGCTCACGCACCTGCTGGGGCAGACGGTGGAGGAGGTCGCGGCCAAGGTGGCGGCCTACCGCGCGGCGCGGCGGGCCGCGGGCCATCCCGGGCGCGGGCAGGTCACGCTCATGGTCCATGCCTTCGTCGGCGAGGACCACGAGGCGGCGCGCGAGGCCGCGCGCGGCCCGATGAAGGCCTACCTGCGCGACGCGGTGGACCTGGTGCGCCAAGCCGCTTGGACCTTCCCCACCTTCGTGCAGCGCGCCGCCGCGGACGGCCGCACGCCGCTGGAGGTGATGCAGGCGCAGCCGCTGCAGGACGACGAGATGGAGGCCCTGCTCGAACACGCGTTCCGCCGCTACGCCGACGGCGGCGCCCTCATCGGCAGCCCGGAGCGTTGCCTGCCGCTGGTGCGCCGGCTCCGTGCCGCGGGCGTCGACGAGATCGCCTGCCTCATCGACTTCGGCCTGCCCGAGGACACCGTGCTCGCCCACCTCGAGGACCTGCGCCGCCTGATGGCCCTGGCCCAGCGGCCCCGGCGCCTGCCGCCGCCGCTTTCGCATGCGCAAGGGAGTGCCGCGGGTGCCGCGGGTGCGGAGGGGACGGAGGGTGCCGCGGGTGCCACGGTTGCGGGGGGGGCGGAAGGGTCGGACGGTGCTGCGGGTGCTGCGAGTGTTGGTGGTGTTGGTGGTGTTGGTGGTGTTGGTGGTGTTGGTGGTGTTGGTGGTGTTGGTGGTGTTGGTGGTGTTGGTGGTGTTGGGGACGTCGCGGACGTCGCCGCGCAGATGCGCAGCGAGGGCATCACCCACCTGCAATGCACGCCCTCGCTGGCGGCGCTGCTGGTGGCCGACGAGACGGGGCGCGAGGCGCTGCGGCGGCTGTCGGTGCTGCTGGTGGGCGGCGAGGCGCTGCCGGTGCCGCTGGCGCGCGAGTTGCGCGCGCTGGTGCCGGGCCGCGTGCTGCAGATGTACGGCCCCACCGAGACCACGGTGTGGTCGGCCTGCGGCGAGGTCGGCGAGCTGGGGCCGGCCGATGGCTTCGTGCCGCTGGGCGAGGCCCTGGCCAACACCACGCTGCACGTGCGCAATGCCTGGGGGCAGGAATGCCCGGCCCTGGTGCCCGGCGAGCTGTGGATCGGCGGCGCGGGCGTGGCGCGCGGCTATGTCGGCCTGCCGGCGCTGCAGGCGCAGCGCTTCGTGGCCGACCCGGCGCACCCGGGGCGGCGCCTGTACCGCACCGGCGACCGCGTCTGCCGCCACCCGGACGGCCGCCTCGAGTTCCTCGGCCGGCTGGACCAGCAGGTGAAGATCCGCGGCCACCGCGTCGAGCCGGCCGAGGTCGAGGCCGCGCTCGCGCGCCAGCCCGGCGTGCGCGAGGCGGCGGTGGTCGTCGTCGGCGCGGAGGGCGGGCAGGCCCCGTCGCTGCGGGCCTGGGTCACGGCGGGCGACCCTGGCCGCCCGCCCGAGCCGCGCACGCTGCGCCGCCGGCTCGCGCTCGAACTGCCCGAGGCGATGCTGCCGGCCTCGCTCACGGTGGTCGCGCGCCTGCCGCTCAATGCCAACGGCAAGGTCGACCGGCTCGCGCTGGCGCAACGCGCCACGCAAGGCACGCAAGGCACGCAAGGCACGCAAGGCACGCAAGGCACGCGTGAAGCGCATGAAGCGCATGAGACGGCTGGCGCGCTGGAGCGGCTCGTCGCCGCCACCTGGCGCGAGGTCCTCGGCGTCGACGAGGTCGGCCGCGACTGCAATTTCTTCGACCTGGGCGGCCACTCGCTGGCCGTGGTCCAGGTGCAGCGCCGCCTGCGCGAGGCCACCGGCCGCGAGCTGGGGGTGGCCGACCTGTTCCGCCACACCACGGTCGCCGCGCTGGCCCGGCACCTCGCCTCGCGCGGCACGCCGGCCGCGGGCGCACCGGTGGGCCCGGGGGCGGTGGCGCAGGGCCAGGACCGCGCCCAGGCGCGCCGCCAGCGCCGCGCCCATGTCCCGGCCGCCTGAGGCCCCGGCCGGGGCCGTCGCCATCATCGGCCTGGCCGGGCGCTTTCCCGGCGCGCCCGACGCCGCGGCGCTGTGGCGCCTGCTGCGCGAGGGCCGCGACGCGACCCACCGCCCCACCGACGCCGAACTGCGCGCCGCCGGCGTGCCGCCCGCCGAGGCCGCCGACCCGGCCTACGTGCGCGCCTGCCTGCCGCTGGCCGGCATGGAGGACTTCGACGCCGGCTTCTTCGGCCTGGCGCCGCGTGATGCCGCGGTGATGGACCCGCAGCACCGCCACTTCCTCGAATGCGCCTGGGAGGCGCTGGAGGATGCGGGCCACCTGCCCGAGACCTTCGGCGGCGGGACCGGCGCCATCGGCGTGTATGGCGGCTGCGGCGCGCAGCTGTATTTCGCGCGCCACCTGCTGCCCCACGCGGCGCTGCTGCGGTCCATGGGCCTGTTCCTGCTGCGGCACACCGGCAACGACAAGGACTTCCTCACCTCGCGCGTGTCGTACCTGCTGGACCTGCGCGGCCCCAGCGTGGCGGTGCAGACCGCGTGCTCCACCTCGCTGGTGGCGGTGCACCTGGCCTGCCAGGCCCTGCTGGCCGGCGAGTGCGACCTGGCCCTGGCCGGCGGCGCCAGCATCGAGCTGCCGCACCGCGCGGGCTACCGCCACGCGCCTGGCGAGATCCTTTCGCCCGACGGGCGCTGCCGCGCCTTCGATGCCGACGCGGCGGGCACCGTCTTCGGCAGCGGCGTCGCGGTCGTCGTGCTGCGCCGGCTGGAGGACGCGCTGGCCGATGGCGACTTCATCCATGCCGTGATCCGCGGCAGCGCCGTCAACAACGACGGCCGTGGCAAGGCCGGCTACCTGGCGCCCGGCGTCGACGGGCAGGCGCGCTGCGCCGCCGAGGCCCTGGCGGTCGCCGGCCTGCGCCCCGCCGACATCGACGCGGTCGAGGCCCACGGCACCGGCACCGCGGTGGGCGACCCGATCGAGGTCGCGGCGCTGGCGCAGGCCTATGGCGCGGCGGCGCCGGGCACCATCGCGCTCGGCTCGCTGAAGGCGCACATCGGTCACCTGGACACCGCCGCCGGCGCGGCCTCGCTGGTCAAGGTCTGCCTTGCGCTGCGCCACGGGCTGTGGCCGGCGCAACTGCATTTCCGGCGGCCCAACCCGCGCTGGGCGCACGAGGGCCTGCCGTTCACCGTGCCCGTGGCGCCGCGCCCCTGGCCCCGCGGCCCGCGCGTGCGGCGCGCGGCGGTGCATTCGCTGGGCGTGGGCGGCACCAACGCCCACCTGGTGCTGGAGGAGGCGCCGCAGGCGCCGGCCGAGGCCGCCCTGGCCTGGCAGCTGTTCACGCTGTCGGCGCGCAGCGAGGCCTCGCTGCAGGCGCTGGCCGCGAAGTGGTGCGCCTTCCTGGACGACCCGCCGGCCGACTTCGCGCTGGCCGACGCGGCCTTCACCACCCGCATCGGCCGCCGGGCCTTCCCGCACCGCGTCGCCCTGGTCGCGCGCGACGCGGCGGGACTGCGCGAGGCGCTGCGGGCGCGGGTCCCGGCCGCTTCCGCCGCGCCGGCCGGTGCGTCCCCGCCCGTGGCCTTCCTGCTGCCCGGCGGGGGAGCGCAGTTCCCCGGCGCGGCGCTGGACCTGCTGGCGTGGCCGGCCGCCGGCGAGGCCGTGGCGTCCTGCTGCCGGGCGCTGCCCGCCGAGGTCGGGCCGCGGGTGCGCGAGGCGCTGCTGGGGCCCGGGGCGGATGGCCGCGGTGCCGGGGCCGCAGGGGGGACCCACTGGCTGCAGCAGCCGCACCTCGCGCTGCCCGCACTGTTCGTCCTGCAGTTCGCGCTGGCGGCCCTGTGGGCGCACTGGGGCGTGCAGCCGGCTGCCGTCCTCGGCCACAGCGCGGGCGAGGTGGCTGCGGCCTGCCTTGCGGGCCTGCTGTCGCTGGAGGACGCGCTGGCCCTGGCCTGCCTGCGCGGCCGCCTGCTCGAGGCCGCGCCGCCGGGCGGGCTGCTGGCGGTGGCCCTGCCCGAGGCCCTGCTGCGGCCCCGCCTCGCGCCGCTGGGGCTGGACCTCGCTGCCCTCAACGCGCCCGCGCTGTGCACCGCCAGCGGTCCCGGGCCGGCGCTGGCGCGTCTGGCGGCGCAGCTCGAGGCCGAGGGCGTCGAGGCGCGCTGGCTTCCGGTGGGCGCGCCGGCGCATTCGCGCGCGGTCGAGCCGCTGCTCCCGCAGCTGGAGGCGTTCACCCGCACGCTCGCCGCGCGGCCCGCGCAGCGGCCGTTCCTCTCCGCCGTCACGGGCTGCTGGGTCCGGCCGGGCGAGGCCCTGCCACCCGGCTACTGGCCGCGCCACCTGCGCGAGCCGGTGCGCTTCGCCCGCGCGCTGCGGCTGCTGCGGCGTTCGCTGCCGGGCGCGGTGTGGGTGGAGGTGGGGCCGGGGCAGGGGCTGGCCGCACTCGCCCGCGCGCAGGGGCCGGGCCGCTCGCGCGAGGTGCTCGCCAGCACGCGGGCCGCGGCCCGTGCATCCAGTGCATCAGCTGCGGCAGGTGCGGCAGGTGCGGCAGGTGCGGCAGGTGCGGCAGGTGCGGCAGGTGCGGCAGGTGCGGCAGGTGCGGCAGGTGCGCCCGGGGAGGACCTGCCGGTCATGTTGGCCAGCGCCGGCGCGCTGTGGTGCCGCGGTGTCGCGATCGACGGGCGAGCGGTGGGGGGGACGGGCCGGCGCCGGCGGCAGCCGCTGCCGACCTGCGCGTTCGAGTCGACGAGGCACTGGATCGAGCCGCCGGCCCCCGTCGAGCCGTCCGGTCCCGGCTTCGACGGCGCCGATGCCGATCCCGATGCCGCCGAAACGCCTGCCGGTCCCCCTGCCGCCGGCGGCGCCCCGGCGGGTGGGCCTGCCGCGACCGCTCCCGCCGCGGGGGATCCGCCCAGCCGGCTGTCCACCGAGCGGTGGGGGCGCGAGGACCTGACCGCCGTCGTGCCGCCCCGGGGCCGCTGGCTCCTCGTCGGTGCCGGACCTTCGCTCGCGCGCGCGCTGGGCCGCCGCTTCCGCGGCCCGGGCCGCGAGCTGCTGCGTGCCGATCACGGCGGGGGCTTCGTGCGCCTCGGCCCGTCGCACTGGTGCATCGCGCCCGGCGGCGAGGACGACCTGCGGCAGGTGCTGGAGGCACTGCAGGCCGAGGGCCGACTGCCCGACATCGTGGTCCATGCCGGAGCCCTTGCGCCGCTGCGCCGGCCCGGGGAGCCGCTGCCGTTGCGGGCCGAGGCGTTCGACGGCCCGGTGCGGCTCGCGCGCGCCCTGCAGTGGCTGGACCTCGCGCAGCCGCCCCGGCTCCTGGTGGCGACCGCCGGGGCGCAGGCGGTGGCGGGCCAGGCCCCCGTGTCGCCGCTGCAGGCGCTGGCGCTGGGGCCGGCCCGGGTCGCGCCGCGTGAAGTCGCGGGGCTGGGGGCTCGCATGGTCGACCTCGATCCTGCAGCGGGCGCGGCGGGTGCGGCGCGCCATCTCCTGGCCGAGGCCTCCGACCTCGCCTCCGGCCGCGTCGAAGGGCCGGCCCTCGCCGGCTGGCGCGACGGCGAGCGCTGGACGCCGCGCCGGGAACGCTTGGCCGCGCCGAGGGCGGTGGCCGGCGGTCCCGGCGCTGTCCCCGGTGCCAGTGCGGGTGCCAGTGCCAGTGCAGGTGCAGGTGCAGGTGCAGGTGCAGGTGCAGGTGCAGGTGTAGGTGCAGGTGTAGGTGCAGGGGCCGGCCTTCGCGAGGCCGGCGTGTACCTCGTCACCGGCGGCCTGGGCGACCTCGGCCTCGCGCTGGCGCACTGGCTCGCGCGCCGCTGCCATGCGCGGCTCGTGCTGGTGTCGCGCCGCGCGTTGCCGCCGCCGGCGCAGTGGGCGGTGCTGGCGGCCCGTGGCGACGATGCGCCGCTGGCCCGCCTCCTGCGCCGCCTGCTGGCCATCACGCGGGACGGCGGCGAGGTGCAGGTCGAGGCGGCCGACGTGGCCGACCCGGCCCGCATGGCGCAGGTGCTGGCGGGCGCCGCCGCGCGCTGGGGAACGCTGCATGGTGTGTTCCACGCCGCCGGCGAGGTGGACGATGCGCCCCTGGCCACCAAGCCCCTGGCCGACATGCACCGGCTGCTCGCGGGCAAGGCCGGCGGCGCGTGGGTGCTGCACCGACTGCTGCCGCGGCCGCTGGACCTGTTCGCGGTGTTCTCCTCCACCAGCGTGGACCTCGCGCCGCCCGGCCAGGTGGACTACGTCGCCGCCAACGCCTGTGCCGAGGCCGTCGCCCGCGCCCGGCCCGACGGGCGGGTGCTGCGCTGGGGCCTGTGGGCCGACACCGGCATGGCGGCGCGCGCCTGGGGCCTCGCGCCGGCGGCGATGGCCCCGCCGCCGCCAGCCGCCACCCACCCCCTGCTCGGCGCCCGCCGTGAGCCGGTGGAGGGGGCCCTCGCCTTCGAGTCGCAGCCCGATCCGGCGCGCCTGTGGCCGCTGGCCGAGCACCGGGTCGCCGGCCGGCCGGTGCTGCCCGGCGTGGCATGGCTGGAGGTGGCTCGGGCCGCCTGGACCGCGCTGCGCGGCCCCGGCCCGCTGGCGGTGCGCGAGCTCGCGCTCGACGCCGCGCTGGCGTTCGACGCCGCGCCGCGCCGCCTGCAGGTGCTGCTGCGCCCGGCCGGCGAGGGCCTGGCCCTCGAGGCCCGCAGCCGCGGCCCCGGCGAGGCCGGCTGGCGGGTCCATGCGCGCGCGCTGCTGGCGCCCGGGGGTGATGCCGCTGCCGCTGCCGCTGGCGAGGGCGCTGGCGCTGGCGAGGGCGCTGGCGAGGGCGAGGGCGAGGGCGAGGGCGAGGGCGAGGGCGAGGGCGAGGGCGAGGGCGAGGGCGAGGGCGAGGGCGAGGGCGAGGGCGAGGGCGAGGGCGAGGGCAAGGGCGAGGGCAAGGGCAAGGGCAAGGGCAAGGGCAAGGGCAAGGGTGAGGGCGAACCGCCACCGCCGCTGGAAGGCCCCTGGGTCCCCGGGCGCGCGCCGCAGGGCGGGCATGTGGCGCTGGCTTTCGGTCCGCGCTGGGACTGCCTGGAGGCGCAGCGCCTCGGCCCCTGGGCGGCCGAGGGCCGGCTCGCGCTGCCCGCCGCGTTCGCCCGCGACCTCGACACCTTCGCCTGCCACGCGGCGCTGCTCGACGCCGCCGCCACCCTCGGGCTGCACCTGCTGCCGGCGCCCGGCCAGGGCCGCCTGTTCGCGCCGGTCTCGCTCGAGCGCGCAGTCCTGCGGGCCCCGCTGCCGGCGCGCTTCGAGTGCCGCGTCCGCCTCCGCGGCGCCGGGGCAGGCGGCGACGCGTCGTTCGATGCCTGGCTGTTCGCGCCCGGCGGCTCGCTCCTGGCCGCGCTGCAGGGCCTGCGCCTGCGTGCGGTCGACCCCGCGGTGCTGGCGATGCCCGCGGCGCGGCCGGCCTCGATGCTGCGGGCCCGGCTCGGCGAGGGGCTGCGGGCCGGCGACGCACCCGCGCTGTTCGAGCGCGCGCTCGCGGCCGGCGCGCCGCTCGTGATCGCCACGGCGCGGGAGGCGGCGCAGGAGCTCCCGACGGCCGACGCCGGGACAGGCCGCGCATCCGCCCCCGCCCCGGCCGCCACATCGCCCACATCGCCCACATCGCCCACATCGCCCACATCGCCCACATCGCCCACATCGCCCACAGCGCCCACAGCGCCCACAGCGCCCACAGCGCCCACAGCGCCCACAGCGCCCACAGCGCCCGCCGCCGCTTCGCGCGCCGACGTTCCGGCTCGCATGCCTGCCCCGTCGGAAGGGCCGGCATCGCCGTGCGCCGCCCTCACCCCGCTGGAGTCGGGCATTGCGGCGATCTGGCGCGACCTGCTCGGTGTCGCGGATCCCGGGCGGCACGACGATTTCTTCACGCTCGGCGGTCACTCGCTGGTCGCGGTGCGGCTGTTCGCGCGCCTGCGCCGGCAGTTCGGGGTGGACCTGCCCCTGTCCATCCTGTTCGAGGCGCCGACCCTGGGCGGGCTGGCGCGCCGGCTGGCACAGGCCGGGGCCGCAGCCCCGGTAGCGCCAGCAACCTGCGATGCGGCACGCGCACCCGCCGCCACCCCGCCGCCCTGGTCTCCCCTCGTCACCCTGCGGCCCGGCGACCCCGCCCGGCCGCCGCTGTTCTGCGTCCACGGCGCCGGCGGCCACGTGCTGAACTTCCGCCCGCTGGCCGACCGCCTCGGCGCACACCAGCCGGTGTACGGTCTGCAGGCCCAGGGCGTGGACGGCCGCCTGCCCCCGCTGGCGTCCATCGAGGCCATGGCGGCCCAGTACCTGGAGGCGCTGCGCGCGGTGGCGCCGCGGGGGCCGTACCGCCTCGTCGGCTACTCCGGCGGCGGGCTGGTGGCCCTCGCGATGGCGCGGCAGCTGCAGGCCCGGGGCCAGGGCGTGGACCTGCTGGCAATGATCGACACCCTCGAGCCCGCCGCCGCGCGCGCCGCGATCGCGCCCTGGCGCAAGCTGTGGCTGGCCCGCCGCCGGCCCTGGCAGCACGCCCGCGCCTGGGTCGCCCGCCAGCGGGCGGCCCGCCCGGCGCTGGCCCGCCACGCCCAGGCCGAGGCCCTGCGCTCGCGCGGCGAGCCGCTGCCGCCGGAGCTGGTGGAGGAGTCCCTGTACCGCCATTTCATGGGCCTGCAGGCGCGCCACGACCCCGGTGACTGGGCGGGCCCGCTGTGGCTGTTCAAGGCCCGCGACGCCGACCTGCGCCAGCTCGCCGCCGGCCCCCGCCTGGGCTGGGAGGCGCGCGTGCGCGGCGCGATCGAGGTCGTGCCGCTGCCGGGCGCCCACCTGGAGGTCATGGCCGGCCCGGGGCTGGAGGCGCTGGCGCAGGGCCTGCGGCGGGCGCTGGCGCAGGCCGACGGCGCCGCCCCCGCCGCTGCGGCCCCCATTGCTTTTGGGGTACCTTCAGTCCCATGACTTCGACCTCCTCCTGGCGCCTGGGCTGGCGCACGCTGCGCCGCGACCTGCGCGCCGGCGAGCTGCGCCTGGTGATCGTGGCCGTGACCCTGGCCGTCGCCGCGCTGGCCGCGGTGGGCTTCTTCGCCGACCGGCTGCAGGCCGGCCTCGCGCGCGACGCGCGCCAGCTGCTGGGAGGCGACGCGGTCGTCGCCAGCGACCAGCCGGCGCCGCCGGCCTTCGCGCAGCAGGCGAGGGCGCTGGGCCTGCAGGCCGCCACCACGGTGAGCTTCCCCACCATGGCCCGCGCCGACGACGCGCAGGGCGGCGCCAGCCGCCTCGTCGCCCTCAAGGCCGTGCCCCCCGGCTACCCGCTGCGCGGCCGCCTCACCGTGGCCCCCGCGCCCGACGCGCCGGCCGAGCCCACGCGCGAGGTGCCCGCCGCGGGCGAGGCCTGGGTCGACGCGCCGCTGCTCGACGCGCTGGGCCTGCAGGTGGGCCAGCCCCTGTGGCTCGGCGATGCGAAGCTGCGCATCGCGCGGATCCTGGTGACGGAGCCCGACCGCGGCGCCGGCTTCATGAGCTTCGCGCCGCGCGTGATGATCGGCGAGGCCGACCTCGCCGCCACCCGCCTGGTGCAGCCGGCCAGCCGCTTGACCTACCGCCTGGCCGTGACCGGCCCCGACGCCGCGGTGCGCCGCTTCTCCGACTGGACCCAGGCCCAGGTCAAGGCGCAGGACCTGCGCGGCCTGCGGCTGGAGTCGCTGGACAGCGGCCGACCCGAGATGCGCCAGGTGCTCGATCGCGCGCAGAAATTCCTCAACCTCGTGGCCCTGCTCGCCGCGCTCCTGAGCGCGGTGGCGGTGGCCCTGGCCGCGCGCGGCTTCGCCGCCAGCCACCTCGATGACTGCGCCATGCTGCGCGTGCTGGGCCTGCGCCAGCGCACCATCGCGCTGGCCTACGCCTTCGAGTTCGGCGTGGTCGGGGCGGGCGCCAGCGCGCTGGGCGTAGCGCTGGGGTGGGCGGTGCACTTCGTCTTCGTGCGGCTGCTCGCGGGGCTGGTCGACGCCGGCCTGCCGCCGCCGGGCGCCTGGCCCGCCGTTTTCGGCCTGGGCATGGGCCTGACCCTGCTGGCCGCCTTCGGCCTGCCGCCGGTGCTGCAGCTGGCGCAGGTGCCGCCGCTGCGCGTGATCCGCCGTGACGTGGGCGGGCTGAAGCCGGCCTCGCTGGCGGTGCTGGGCCTGGGTGTGGCGGGCTTCGCCGCCCTGCTGCTGGCCGCCAGCAGCGACCTGAAGCTGGGCGCCATCGCGGTGGGCGGCTTCGCCGGCGCCGTGGTGCTGTTCGCCGGCCTGGGCTGGGTGGCGGTGAAGGCGCTGCGCGCGGTGGTCAACGAGGCCACCGCGCCGCGCTGGCTGGTGCTGGCCACGCGCCAGGTCTCGGCCCGCCCGGCCTACGCGGTGGTGCAGGTCAGCGCGCTGGCGGTGGGCCTGCTGGCGCTGGTGCTGCTGGTGCTGCTTCGCACCGACCTCGTCGACAGCTGGCGCCGCGCCACCCCGCCCGACGCGCCCAACCGCTTCGTGATCAACGTGCAGCCGGACCAGGCCGCCGCCTTCCGCGCCATGCTCGAGTCGGCCGGCGTGGCGCGCTACGACTGGTACCCCATGATCCGCGGCCGCCTCGTCGCGGTGAACGGCCGCGCGGTCTCGCCCGATGACTACGCCGAGGACCGCGCGCGCCGCCTGGTGGACCGCGAGTTCAACCTCTCCCACAGCGCGGCGCAGCCGCCGCACAACCCGGTGGTGGCCGGCCGCTGGGTGCCGCAGGAGCGCGATGGCGCCAGCGTGGAGGAGGGCCTGGCCCGCACCCTGGGCCTGCAGCTGGGGGACACGCTGCGCTTCGACATCGGCGGGCTGGTGCACGAGTCGCGCATCACCTCGCTGCGCAAGGTGGACTGGGGCTCGATGCGCGCCAACTTCTTCGTGATGTTCCCGGTCGCCGAGATGCCGGGCACGCCGTCCACCTACATGACCTCGTTCCGGGCCCCGGCGCAGCGCGGCTTCGACAACGCCCTGGTGCGGGCCTTCCCCAACATCACCAGCGTGGACATGTCGGCCACGCTGACGCAGGTGCAGTCGGTGCTGGACCAGGTGATCCGCGCGGTGGAGTTCCTCTTCGGCTTCACCCTGGCGGCGGGCGTGGTGGTGCTGTTCGCGGCCGTCACCGCCACCCGCGAGGAGCGCGCGCGCGAGTTCGCGGTGATGCGCGCCGTCGGCGCCCGTGCCTCGCTGCTGCGGCAGGTGCAGCGCGCGGAGCTCGCCGGGGTGGGACTGCTGGCGGGCCTGCTGGCGAGCGGGGTGGCCAGCGCGGTGGGCTGGGCCCTGGCGCGCTACGCGTTCGACTTCGAGTGGCGCGCCTCCCCCCTGGTGCCGCTGGCCGGCGGCGCGGCCGGCGCCCTGCTGGCCCTGGCCGCCGGCTGGTGGGGGCTGCGCGAGGTGCTGACCCGGCCGGTCGTCGAGATCCTGCGCAAGGCACCGCAGGACTGACGCGGGGAACCGGTGGTCCGGGCATCGGCCGGCAGCTGCCGGGCCCGGCCCCGCACGGTCCTATAAGTCCGCCGGGCGGCCCTCCGCCGCCCGGAAAGGACACCATGATCCACAGCCCCCGCGGCGTGCGTCCCCCGGGCACGCAGGCTTCGCCGTCGACGACCAGCAGTTCCAGCACGACGACCAGCAGCCCCGGCACGACGACCCAGCACCCGCCCCTGACGACCTCCTCGCCGCCCGCTTCGCCGCGGGAGGCCGACGTGGCGTTCGGCCGCTGGCAGGTCAGCGTCGCACCGCAGGAGGGCGGGGCCTCCCCCCGGTCCGCGGCGGTCGCCGAGTCGAAGCACGGCGGGGGCGGGTTGGCGGGCGGCGTCGGCGTCGGCGTCGCGGGCGGGCTGGCGGGTGCGAGCCAGGTCCACCCGGCGCTGGCCCACCTCCTCGACCGGGACGACCTGCCGCTCCTGCTCGACGCCCTGCCCGGCACCCACCGCGGCGGGCGCTACGACGAGATGCGCGCGGCCCTGGTGGCGTACCTCCGGCACCGGGCCCAGTGCCGGGCCGCTCCCGCCGACGCGAAGGGCGTGGTCGGCGAGCGCAACCTCGCGACCGCGCTCTCGCGCCTCGAGAAGACCAACACGGCCCACCTGGAGCAGCTGGAGCGGTCCCTCTCGGCCTACCTCGGCCGCCTGCGCATTCCCCTGCTCGACTCGCGGGCCGAGCCCGAGATGGAGCAACTGCTGCGTGAGGTGCGCCAGCGGCTGGCGCCGACCCAGGCGGGCCTGATCGTGCCGCTGTCGCTGGGCGACCTGGGCGACCTGGGCGACCTGGGCGATCCGGAGGAGGACAGCGACGGCGCCGAGGCACCCGAGGCGTCCGCCTTCCGCACCCCGGGCGCGAACGGCGAGTCCGGCACGAACGGCCTCCCGGGCGAAGCGTCGGACGAGGAGGATGCCGGGCCCATCGGCCAGGGCGGGGCGCTGGTGCGCAGCGTGGCCACCTGGCACCTGCCGCCGCAGCCGGCCGGCGCGCAGGGCCATGGCGCCGAGGGCAGTGCGGTCCAGGCTGCGCTGCAGGTCACGGGCGAAGTCACCGTGTCCAGCTCCGGCGAACCCACGCCGATGACCCCGGACAGCCCGCGCCGCAGCAGCGAGTCGTCCCGGTCGGAGGACGGGGCAGGGTCCGGCTGAGGGAGCGGTCTCGATGAAGTCTTCCGCGCCAGCCCGCGCCCTGCCGCCGTCCTCCGGCGCGCCCCGCCCCCAGCCGCAACGCCCCGAGGTGCCACGCCCACAGCCGCCTTCCTCCGGCGTGCTGCCGCCCCGGCCGCCGCCCCACCCCCCCGGCGTGCCGCAGCCGCCGTCCTCCAGCCTGCCGCGGCCCTCCGTCGCGATGCCCCGCACCGTGACGCAGCGGCCCGAAGCCAAGCCGGAAGCCAAGCCCGAAGCCAAGCCGGACGCCAAGCCCGAAGCCAAGCCCGAAGCCAAGCCCGAAGCCAAGCCCGAAGCCAAGGACCCGGCCCGACCCGGGACCGCGTTCCGGGCCGCGCGCGAAGCCAGGTCCCTGCCGGCGGCCGCGCCGCCGCGGCCGCCGCCGTCGCCGGCCGGCAAGGTCCCGCCCCCGCGCCGGGACCTGCTGCGGGTCGGTGACGAGACCTGCGTCGTCACGCAGGTCCGTGAGCTGGGCGCGGGGGAGAACAACCGGGTCTACCGCATCGAGTTCCTCGACGGCAGCGAGCGCGTCGGCGCGGTGTTCCGGCCCTTCGCCGGGACGGCCGCGGCGCCGCCCCCTCCGGGCGGATCGCCCGCCGGCGAGGCCGTCGCCGAGGCCTTCCGCCTCGCCGGCATCGACGGGGCGCAGCCCCGGCGCAATGAGCGCAACGTCGCCGCGTTCGTGGTGGACCGGGCGCTGGGCTTCGACCTGCTGCCCTTCACCGCGCTGGCCACCTGCGAGCAGGGCGGCAAGCCGATCCCGGGCCTGCTGATGTCGTTCGCGGCGGGCCAGTCGCCCGAGGTCCGGGGGGCCCTGCAGCTCACGCTGCCTGCAGCCGACCTCGCCCGCCTGCGGGGCCGCCCCCAGGCCCTCGCCACCCTGGCGCAGGACCTCGGGTGGCTGGGGAGCGTCCTGGCCCGGGACCACCTGAGCCTGACCAACGGGCACCGCGCGGAACGCAAGGGCCTGGGGTCCGTCGCGCTCGAGCCCCGCAGGGCCGTGGCGGCGATCGACTACGGCGCGCCGCGCCTGCGCCGGGAGCTCACCCGGCTGCAGTGGCTGCATACCCTGATCGGCGAGGTCGACCCGAACCCGGGCAACTACGTGGCCTGGCAGGACGCCGAGGGCGCGGCCGGCGTGACGGCGTTCGACCACGACCTGAGTTTCGGCCGCCAGGTGGCCGCCAGCGGCTGCCCCTGGTACTCCCGCGCCGACCCGCCGCGGCTGATCGACGCCGACGCCCGCGACGCGATCCTGCACCTGCCGATCGACCGGCTGCTGCGCAAGCTGGGGGCGCTGCTGCCCGCCGGCGACCTGGCGCGCCAGCGCCGCCGGCACGAGGAGGTCGTGGCCCTGCTGCAGCGCAAGAAGGACCCGGTGCTCGTCATCGACGACGAGGACGGCTGGGGCGGCGCGGCCGCCACCCGGGCGCTCGGCGTGGTCGACCTCGAGGCCGAGATCGCCGCCCTGCAGCGCAGGGAGGCGGCGACGCAGCCGGGCTGGTGCGTCGAGTCCCGTGAGGGCGCGGCCGCGGCCCTGGCCCTTTTCGAGGCGCTGTCGTGGCAGGTGACGCGGACCGGCTATGTGGCCCGCGACGCCTTCCGGCTGGACGAGGCCCGCTGGTGGCTGGCGCCGGGGCGGCGGGCCTGGCGGCCGAAGCAGGCGCCCTCGCTGTACGACATGAAGGCGGTCACGGACCGTGTCGCCACGGTGCTGGGCAGCGGCGGGGCGCCTGCCAAGGCCGGGGGGCAGGGGAAGCCGGGGGGCGGCGTGTCGTGACCGGGGGCGGGTTCGCCGGGCGGCGAGCGGCACCGGCCGGGGGGCGCCGCCTCAGGCTGGCCGCCCGGTGGCTTCAGGGCGGCCTCGGGGCTGCCTCAGGGCAGCTCGGCGTTCGGCATGCGCCCCACGATCACCGAGGCCCGGCTGGCCAGGTAACCGGAGTTGGGCAGCTTCTCGAAGTAGCGCGGCCGCGGCAGCATCACCGCCAGCCGCGCCGCCTCGTAGGCCGTGAGGCGCGCCGCGGGCTTGCGGTAGTAGTGCTGCGCGGCGGCCTCGGCGCCGAAGACGCCCTCGCCCCATTCCACCGAGTTCAGGTAGATCTCCAGGATGCGCTCCTTCGACAGCAGGCGCTCGAGCGCGAAGGTCAGCACGATCTCCTGGCCCTTGCGCAGCAGGGTGCGCTCGCCCGAGAGGAACAGGTTCTTGGCCAGCTGCTGCGTGATGGTGGAGCCGCCCACCACCTTGGGCGGCCGGGCGCGGTTGGGCGCGAGCTGGGCCCGGCGCGCGGCCTGCTCCTCGGCCTTGGTGTTCTTCTGCCAGGCCTTCTCCATCGCCTCCCAGTCCACGCCCTCGTGGTTGACGAAGCTGTCGTCCTCGGCGGCGATGACGGCGCGCTTGAGGTTGTCGGAGATCCGCGCGTAGGGCACCCATTGCTGGCGCCAGGGCAGGCGGCCCTTCTCGGTGGCGATGCGCCAGGCCTCGGAGCGCTGGAAGGCGGTGGACTGCGGGTCGACCACCGCCATCAGGGCGATGCGGCCGACGAAATACAGCTGCAGCGCCAGGAAGGCGGCCGCCGCCAGGAGCAGCCAGCGCGCCAGCGCCTTCATGCGGCCGCCGCCTCCAGCGTGGCCCGCAGCTCCTGCAGCACCTGCCCGGAGGGCGGGCGCACGCCGCGCCAGATGGCGTAGGACTCGGCGGCCTGCTCCACCAGCATGCCCAGGCCGTCGCGGCCGACTGCGCCATGGGCGCGGGCCCAGGCCAGGAAGGGCTCGGCGGCGGGGCCGTACATCATGTCCACCGCCAGCGTGCCGGGGCGCAGCACGCGCGCGGGCACCGGCGCCTCGGCGCCGCCCAGGCTGCTGGCCGTGCCGTTGACCACGATGTCATAGGCCGCGCCCACGTCGTCCAGCGCGCAGGCCTGCAGCGGCACGCCCTGGGCCGCGGCCAGCGCGGCGTGGCGCTCGACCAGGGCCTGGGCCTTGTCCAGGGTGCGGTTGGCGACGGTGATGGCGGCGGGCCGCGCCTCGATGAAGGGGCCGAGCACGCCGCAGGCCGCGCCGCCGGCGCCCACCAGCAGCACCCGCGCGCCGGCCAGGGGCACGCCGGCGTTGACGGTGATGTCATGGACCAGGCCGATCCCGTCGGTGTTGTCGGCGAAGGCCTGCTCGCCGTCGAACTTCAGCGTGTTGCAGGCGCCGGCCAGCTCGGCGCGGGCCGAGTGGCGCACGCCGGGCACGGCGAAGGCGTCGAACTTGAAGGGCACCGTCACGTTGCAGCCCCGGCCGCCCTGGGCACGGAAGTCGCGCACCGCCTGCTGGAAGCCGTCCAGCGGCACCAGGTGGTGGCGGTAGTCGATCGGCTGGCCGGTGAGTTCGGCGAAGCGGTGGTGGATCCAGGGCGACTTGCTGTGCGCCACCGGGTTGCCCATCACGCAGAAGCGGTCCATGGTCGTTCCTCGCGGGTCTGTCTTGTGCGGTTCTTTTGGGGGGCCGGGGGTCAGCGGCTGGTGAGCTTGGTTTCCAGCGTCTCGTCGTGCGTGAAGCGGAAGCGCGAGACCACCACGATCTGGTCGGCCCGCTGGCGCATGCCGTCGCTGAAGCGGCCGAAGGGCCCGGCGGCGCGGGCGATGCCCAGGGCGCGGCGGTCCAGCGCGGCGTTGCCCGAGCCCTCGACGATCTCGGCCGCGAGCACCCGGCCGTCGTGGTTGACCGTGAGCAGCATGGTCAGCTCGCCATACAGCTTCTGGCCGGACATCTCGGGGAAGTTCTGCGTGCCGCGGTCCTCGATGCGCCGGCGCAGCGCGTCGTAGTAGACGGCGTAGACCTCCTCGCGCGTCGAGGGGCTGACGTAGCGCCGCTTGGGGCGGGCGTTTTCCTCGTTGATCCGGCGCTCGATCTCGGCCAGCAGCTTGACCAGCTGGCGGCGCTTTTCCTCGCGCGCCTGGCCCTCGGGGTTGTCGGTGGGCTGGCGCGGGTCGGGCACCGGCAGGCTGGCCAGCGCCTGGCGCACCTGCGCCAGCAGCATCTGCTGCTGCTGCTGCATCGCCTCCACGCGCTTTTGCGCTTCCTCCGGCGCGTCGCCCAGCTCGGTCAGGGCGGAGGCGGGCAGGGGCGAGGTGGCGCGGCCCTTCGCGGCCTCGCCGCCGCCGGCCAGCGAGGCCTGGGCGATGGCCTGGGCCTTGTCCACCTTCTCGTTGCCGCGGGCATTCACCAGGATCACCTCCAGCGGCGTGTCCTGGAACATGCGGTCGAAGCGCTGGGGGTCGACGAAGCGCACGGCCAGCAGGGCCGCATGGGCCGCCACCGAAACGGCCAGCGAGACCTGCAGCGTGGTCAGGGACCTGAGCTTGGGCTTGAGCTTCACGAGGCCGGATTATCGGCCGCGGGCTCGGCCTCGTTGACGTCCACCGCGATGGCGATCGGGCCGGCCACGGCCTCCTCGTCGTCCTCGGCGTCCTCCTGCGCCGCATCGGCGGCGGGCTCCACGTCCAGGCGCTCGATCACGGTGCCGTGCACGTCCAGCGCGATCTCGTCGACCTCGCCCAGCTTCACCCGCACCTTGGCGCCGCGCGCCAGGCCGTTGGCGCCCATCACCGGCAGCACCAGGGGCAGCTCGTCGGCGCGCACCAGGCCTTCCTTGAAGACGGTGGCCACCAGCTCGGTGATGCCGTTCTGGTGCAGGTACTTCAGCGTCCAGAAGCGCTCCATGCCGGCCTGGTAGGCGTTGTACGCGGAGTAGGCGGCGTCGAAGCCGGAGATGATGGAGAACAGCTCCGCGTCCTTCGGCTTGAAGGGCGCGGCCAGGGCGGCGGTGCGGCCGTGGCGGGCGCAGGCGATGATCTGCCACTGGTTCACCAGGTCGGTGTAGCGGCGCAGGGGCGAGGTGCTCCAGGCGTAGCACTTCACGCCGATGCCGGCGTGCGGCGCGGCCTTGGTCGACATGCGCACCTTCATGCCGGGCGCCAGGCTGGCCTGGCTGCGGTAGATGCCGGGCACGCCCAGGTCGGCCAGCCACTGGCCCCAGGTGCTGTTGGCGAGGATCATGGCCTCGGCCACGATCAGGTCCAGCGGCGCCCCGCGGCGGCGCACGCCGATGCGCACGGCCTCCGCGCCGGTGGGCTCGGCGCCGTCGTTGCCTTCCAGGCGGAAGGTGTAGTCGGGCCGGTTGAAGGTCTCGGGCTTGCCGCGCACCACCTCGCGCCGGGCCTTGAGCTCGCGCGCCAGGCGGAACAGGAACATCAGCGGCTCGCGCGCCTGCGCCGCCACCGGCGGCACGGCGTCGCCGGCATGGGCCGGGTCCGTCAGCCAGGCCTCGGTGACGCTGTCATCGAGCTGGTCGTGGCGCAGGTTGGCCACGATCGGCACGCGCTCCAGCTTCGTCTCGCTGCCCTGGATCTCCAGCGTGGCCTCGTCGAAACGCACGTACAGCGAGACGGCGGGGCAGTCCCGGCCCTCCTGCAGGGTGTAGGCCTGCACCACGTCGTCCGGCAGCATGGTGATCTTGTAGCCCGGCATGTAGACGGTGGACAGGCGCTGGCGCGCCACCGCGTCCGCCGGGGTGGACGGCTGCAGCGCCAGGCCCGGCGCCGCGATGTGGATGCCGACGGTGACCGTGCCCGAGCCCAGGCCCTGCACCGACAGCGCGTCGTCGATCTCGGTGGTGTGCGAGTCGTCGATCGAGTAGGCCCGCACGCCGGCGGCCACCGACAGGTCCTCGGTGATCGCGGGGGCCGTGAGGGCAGGGAAGCCCGTGCCCTTGGGGAAGTGCTCGAACAGGAAGCGCTTCCAGTGGAACTGGTAGGCCGACTCGATCGCACCGGCCCGCTGCAGCAGCGCCAGCGGCGCCAGGTGGGTGCTGCGGGCGGCCTCGACCACGGCCTTGTACTCGGGCGCGTTCTTGTCCGGCTTGAACAGGATGCGATAGAGCTGCTCGCGGATCGGGGCGGGGCAGCGGCCCTCGGCCAGCTCCCCGGCCCAGGCGGCGATCTGAGCCAGCTGCTGCTTCTTCTTCTCGATCGCGGCCAGGGCCTGCTGCACGACCTCCGCCGGGGCCTTGCGGAAGCGGCCCTTGCCGGCGCGGCGGAAATAGTGCGGCGCCTCGAACAGCCGGAACAGGGCGCCGGCCTGCTGCTCGAGGCTGGCGTTGGCGCTGAAATAATCACGCGCGAGGTCGGCGAAGCCGAACTCCTCCTCGGGGGCGAACTCCCACGCCAGCTGCAGCTCGATCTCCTGGGCCACGGCCTGGGCCTGCGCCACCAGGTCGGCGGGCGAGGGCTTCTCGAACTTCAGCAGGATGTGGGCGGCCTTGACCTTGACGCGCTTGCCGGTCTCCAGCTCCACCTGCGCCGAGGCCTCGGCCTCGGACAGCACCCGGCCGGCCTGGAATTTGCCGGCTTCTTCAAACAATACGAACATGGGACGGATTGTCCCATGGGCCACCTAGGCGGCCGGCCCCAGGCCGAGGGCGGCGAAGACCTCGTCGATGTGGTCGTCGAAATCGCTCAGGGCATGGTCGCCGGCCGGCAGCAGCTTGATGCGGGCGCCGGCGTAGCGGGCCGCCATCTCGCGCCAGTCCAGCACCTCGTCGCCCCGGGCGATGACGGCGAAGTAGCGCTCCAGGCGCGTGAGTGGGGCCCCCACGCCCGGCCCCGGCGTGAGGGCGCGCAGTTCATCGACGAATCGCGGCTCGAAGAAGAAGCGCTCGGCCGGGTCGTGCCAGGCGGTCTGCTCACCGATGTACTTCGCCAGGTCGCGTGCCGGGTCGACCGCGGGGTTGAGCACCACGGCGCGGCAGCCGGTGGCCTCGGCCACGCAGGTGGCATAGAAGCCGCCGAGTGAGGAGCCGATCACGCCCAGGGTGGCGCGCGGCCAGCCGGCGATGCCCGCCATCACCTGCGCCATCGCCTCGCGCGGGGAGGGCGGCATCTGCGGGCACCACCACGTGACGCCGGGGTGGCGCTGCGCGATCCGCTGCGCCACCTTCACCGCCTTGGCCGAGCGCGGCGAGGAGCGGAAACCGTGCAGGTACAGCAAATGCGTCACGGGCGGCTGGGGCGAAGGCCCCGGGGGGTGGAAGGTCATGGGGGCGATCATGCCAGCGGCGATAATTTCGGCTTATGTCCGCCGTGTTCGAGAAACCCCCGCTCTGGCGGCGCGCCGCGCCCTTGCTGGAGGGGTTCGACGGCCCGCTCGCCTTCGCCATCTTCCTGCTGGCGTGCGCCGGGCTGGTCACCATGTTTTCCTCCGGCTTCGACCATGGCACGCGCTTCATGGACCACGGCCGCAACATGCTGATCGCCGGGTTCATCCTGTTCGTGGTGGCGCAGGTGCCGCCGCAGCGCCTGATGACCCTGGCCGTGCCGATCTACCTCATCGGGGTGGCGCTGCTGATCGCCGTGGCCCTGTTCGGCATCACCAAGAAGGGCGCCCGGCGCTGGGTCAACGTGGGCGTCGTGATCCAGCCCAGCGAGATCCTCAAGATCGGCCTGCCGCTGATGCTGGCCTGGTGGTTCCAGAAGCGCGAGGGCCAGATGCGCCCGCTCGACTTCCTCATCGCCGGCGTGCTGCTGGCGGTGCCGGTGGGCCTGATCATGAAGCAGCCGGACCTGGGCACCTCGCTGCTGGTGATGGCGGCCGGCCTGTCGGTGATCTTCTTCGCCGGCCTGCCCTGGAAGCTGATCATCCCGCCGGTGGTCCTGGGCGGCGTGGGCATCCTGCTGCTGGTGGTGTTCGAGCCGCAGCTGTGCGCGCCGGGCGTGGACTGGCCGCTGCTGCACGACTACCAGCAGCAGCGCGTGTGCACCCTGCTGGACCCGACCCGCGACCCCCTGGGCAAGGGCTTCCACATCATCCAGGGCATGATCGCCATCGGCTCGGGCGGCCTCTTCGGCAAGGGCTTCATGCAGGGCACGCAGACCCACCTGGAGTTCATCCCCGAGCGCACCACCGACTTCATCTTCGCCGCCTACTCCGAGGAGTTCGGGCTGGTGGGCAACCTGCTGCTGATCGCCGGCTTCATCTTCCTGATCCTGCGCAGCTTCACCATCGCGCTGGAGGCCTCGTCGCTGTTCTCGCGGCTGCTGGCCGGGGCGGTGACCATGATCTTCTTCACCTATGCCTTCGTGAACATGGGCATGGTCAGCGGCATCCTGCCGGTGGTGGGGGTGCCCTTGCCCTTCATCAGCTACGGCGGAACGGCCATGGTCACCCTGGGCCTGGCGCTGGGCATCCTCATGTCGATCGCACGTTCCAAGCGCCTCGTGCAGACTTGAGGCCATGCCGCGCGTGTCGCGGCCCCGAACCTTCCTGGAATCACCCGATGATCTCTCGCGAACCCACCCTCGAACGCCTGGCCACCGCCCGCGGCCTGCTGCTGGAGCCTTTCGGCCTGGACGAGTCCCACCTCGCGCGCGCGCTGGCCGAGATCCGCAGCCACCGCGTCGACGACGCCGACCTGTACTTCCAGTACACCCGCAGCGAGGGCTGGAGCCTGGAGGAGGGCATCGTCAAGACCGGCAGCTTCAGCATCGACCAGGGCGTGGGCGTGCGCGCGGTCAGCGGCGAGAAGACCGCCTTCGCCTATTCCGACGACATCTCCGAGGCCTCGCTGCTGGACGCCGCGCGCACCGTGCGCGCGATCGGCGCGGCCGCCGGCAAGGGCCGGGTCAAGGTGCCGGCGCGCAAGGTCGCGGCCAGCCGCGCCCTCTACCCCGGGCTCGACCCCATCGCCACCCTGGACAGCACCGCCAAGGTGAAACTGCTCGAGAAGGCCGAGAAGATGGCCCGCGCCAAGGACCCGCGCGTCGTGCAGGTCATGGCCGGCCTGGCCAGCGAGTGGGACGTGGTGCTGGTGGCCCGCGCCGACGGCACCCTGGCCGCCGACGTGCGCCCGCTGGTGCGCCTGTCCCTCACCGTCATCGCCGAGCAGAACGGCCGCCGCGAGGTCGGCTCGCACGGCGGCGGCGGCCGCTTCGGCCTGGGCTATTTCGACGACGAGCGCGTCACGCAATACGTGGACCATGCGGTCCATGCGGCCCTCACCAACCTCGAGTCCCGCCCCGCGCCCGCCGGCGAGATGACCGTGGTCCTGGGCTCGGGCTGGCCCGGCATCCTGCTGCACGAGGCCATCGGCCACGGCCTGGAGGGCGACTTCAACCGCAAGGGCTCCAGCGCCTTCTCCGGCCGCATCGGCCAGCGCGTGGCGGCCAAGGGCGTCACCGTGCTCGACGACGGCACCATCGCCGACCGCCGCGGCTCGCTCAATGTCGACGACGAGGGCCATGCCACCCAGCGCAACGTGCTGATCGAGGACGGCATCCTGCGCGCCTACATGCAGGACTCGCTCAACGCCCGCCTCATGGGCGTCAAGCCCACCGGCAACGGCCGCCGCGAGAGCTACGCCCACGTGCCCATGCCGCGCATGACCAACACCTACATGCTCGGCGGCGACAAGTCGCCCGACGAGATCGTGGCTTCCATCAAGAAGGGCCTGTACGCCACCAACTTCGGCGGCGGCCAGGTCGACATCACCTCGGGCAAGTTCGTGTTCTCCGCGAGCGAGGCCTACTGGGTCGAGAACGGCAAGGTCCTCTACCCGGTCAAGGGCGCCACCATCGTCGGCAACGGCCCCGACGCGCTGACCCGCGTGAGCCTGATCGGCAACGACATGCGCCTGGACAGCGGCGTGGGCACCTGCGGCAAGGAGGGCCAGAGCGTGCCGGTGGGCGTGGGCCAGCCCACGCTGCGCATCGACGGCCTGACCGTGGGCGGAACGGCCTGACGCGGCCGCGTCAGGAACCTGTGGTAGATTGCCCCCCCATGCCTCGCAGCAGCGTTTTCTTTTTTGGCTACTTTTGGTTTTTCTCCAGCCCCACCGGCGGCCGAGAGACCTGAGCGTACCCAGAAGCAAGACGCACACAGGAATCCCGAAAAAACCGCCGGTCCCCACCGGCGGTTTTTTTTCGTCCCCTTGATCCGATTTCTTTTTTTGAACACTTGAGGAAGGAGCCCCCGATGTCCGCGAAGTCCACCCCCGCCAGCGACGCCTGGTATGCGCACCCCGTCGACAAGACCGGCCAGACCGACGACCAGCGCATCAAGGACATCACCGTGCTGCCTCCTCCCGAACACCTGATCCGGTTCTTCCCGATCAGCGGCTCGCCCGTCGAGAAGCTGATCGCGGACACCCGCCGGCGCATCCACGACATCATGAATGGCACCGACGACCGCCTGCTGGTCGTCATCGGCCCGTGCTCCATCCATGACCCGGCTGCCGCCATCGACTACGCCCGCCGCCTCAAGCCGCTGCGCGAGAAGTACGCCGACTCGCTGGAGATCGTGATGCGCGTGTACTTCGAGAAGCCGCGCACCACGGTGGGCTGGAAGGGCCTGATCAACGACCCCTACCTCGACGAGAGCTATCGCATCGACGAGGGCCTGCGCATTGCCCGCCAGCTGCTGATCGAGATCAACCGCCTGGGCCTGCCCGCGGGCAGCGAGTTCCTGGACGTGATCTCGCCGCAGTACATCGGCGACCTGATCGCCTGGGGCGCCATCGGCGCGCGCACCACCGAGAGCCAGGTGCACCGCGAGCTGGCCTCGGGCCTGTCGGCCCCGATCGGCTTCAAGAACGGCACCGACGGCAACATCCGCATCGCCACCGACGCCATCCAGGCGGCGGCCCGCGGCCACCACTTCCTGTCCGTCCACAAGAACGGCCAGGTCGCCATCGTGCAGACCCAGGGCAACAAGGACTGCCACGTGATCCTGCGCGGCGGCAAGGCGCCGAACTACGACGCGGCGAGCGTCGCCGCCGCCTGCAAGGACCTGGAGGCCGCCGGCCTGCCGGCCACGCTGATGGTCGACTGCAGCCACGCCAACAGCAGCAAGCAGCACGAGAAGCAGCTGGACGTGGCGCGGGACATCGCCGGCCAGATCCAGGGCGGCTCCCGTAGCATCTTCGGCGTGATGGTCGAGAGCCACATCGAGGCCGGCGCGCAGAAGTTCACGCCGGGCAAGGACGACGTGAACAAGCTCGCCTACGGCAAGAGCATCACCGACGCCTGCCTGGGCTGGGACCAGTCGGTCGAGGTGCTGGACGTGCTGGCCGAGGCGGTGAAGCGCCGCCGCGGTTGACCCTCCGGGGGCTGGCGGACGCCTGGGGCGTCCGCTCCTCCAGCGGCCGCCCCGTGGACCGGACTTCCAGGGCCAGCACCGGGCTTCCGAAGGGACTCTGAAGCCCTTCCGCCCGGGGGGTGCGGATTAACCCCGGCCCGCCGCCTCCAGCGCCGCCAGCAGCTTGGCGTGGATCCCGCCGAAGCCGCCATTGCTCATGCACAGGACCTGGTCGCCCTCGCGCGCGGCGGCGACGACCTGCTGCACCAGTGCGTCGATGGTGTCGCCCACCTGGGCGCGCGCGCCCATCGGAGCGAGGGCCTCGCGCGCATCCCAGTCCAGCCCGCCGGCGTGGCAGAAGGCCAGGTCGGCCTGCTCCAGGCTCCAGGGCAGCTGGGACTTCATGGTGCCCAGCTTCATCGTGTTGCTGCGCGGCTCGAACACCGCGAGGATGCGCTGGCCCGGCTGCAGCTGGCGGCGCAGGCCGTCCACCGTCGTGCGGATCGCGGTGGGGTGGTGCGCGAAGTCGTCGAACACCGAGATGCCGCGCACCGTGCCGCGCCGCTCCATGCGGCGCTTGACGTTCTCGAATGCGCCCAGCGCCCGCGCCGCGACCTCGGGCGCCACGCCCACATGGTCAGCAGCCGCGATGGCCGCCAGGGCGTTGAGCTGGTTGTGCACCCCGCCCAGCGACCAGGCCACCCGCGCCACCTTGCGGCCGTGCTGCAGCACGTCGAACGCGCCCGGCTCGCCCTCGGCGGTGAAGTCGCTCACCGCGGCGCCGAAGCTGCGCACCTCGCTCCAGCAGCCCTGGTGCAGCACCCGCGCCAGGCTCTCCTCCAGCCCGTTCACCACCACGCGGCCCGACGGCGGCACCGTGCGCACCAGGTGGTGGAACTGGCGCTCGATCGCCGTCAGGTTGTCGAAGATGTCCGCGTGGTCGAACTCCAGGTTGTTCAGGATCGCGGTGCGCGGGCGGTAGTGGACGAACTTGCTGCGCTTGTCGAAAAAGGCGGTGTCGTACTCGTCGGCCTCGATGACGAAGCAGGGACCCTTCCCGAGCCGGGCCGACACGCCGAAATTCACCGGCACGCCGCCCACCAGGAAGCCGGGCTCCAGCCCCGCCTGCTCCAGCACCCAGGCCAGCATGGAGGTGGTGGTGGTCTTGCCGTGCGTGCCGGCCACCGCCAGCACGTGGCGGCCCTGGAGCACGTTCTCCAGCAGCCACTGCGGGCCGCTGGTGTAGGGCGCGCCGGCATCCAGGATGGCTTCCATCAGGGGGAACTTGGGCGAGCCGTCGGGCAGCCGGGCGCGGGAGACCACGTTGCCGACCACCCAGACATCCGGCCGCAGGGCCATCTGCTCCGCGCCGAAGCCTTCGATCAGGTCGATGCCCAGGGCGCGCAGCTGGTCGCTCATGGGGGGGTAGACGCCGGCGTCGCAGCCGGTGACCCGGTGGCCCGCCTCGCGGGCGAGGGCGGCCACGCCACCCATGAAGGTGCCGCAGATGCCCAGGATATGAATGTGCATGGGCGCCGATTATCGTGGGGCCGGCCGTGGCCTTTGGGCCCGCGCCGCAGGGCCGGACGCCGGGAAGGCGCACAATCGCGCGGTCATGCAAAGCGCCACCTTGGAGATCGCCGCCACCGCCGCCCGCCTGGTGGTGGAGGAGGGCCTGGAATACGGCCCGGCCAAGCGCCGTGCGGTGCGGCAGCTCGGGCTGCCCGCGCGCACCGCGCTCCCGGACAACGACGCCGTCGAGGCCTCGGTCCGTGAATACCTTCAACTCTTCTGCGCCGATACCCAGCCGGCCGAGCTCGCGGCCCTGCGCCGCCTGGCCGCGACCTGGATGGAGCGGCTCGCGGAGTTCCGCCCGCACCTGGGCGGGGCGGTCTGGCACGGCACGGCCACCCGCCTGTCCGACATCTACCTGCAGCTGTTCTGCGACGACCCCAAGTCCGCCGAGATCACCCTGATCGACAAGGGCGTCGACTTCGAGGCCCGCAGCGTCCCCGGCTTCCAGGGCGAGCCGGTCGATGCCCTGAGCCTGTCGGTGCGTTGCGCCGAGCTGGGCGAGATGATCGGCCTGCACCTGCTCATTCACGACCATGACGACCTGCGCGGGGCCCTGCGCCGCGATGCCCGCGGCCGGCAGCCGCGCGGCGACCTGGCCGACCTGCGGGCCCTGATGGCCCAGGAGGTGACCGATGGCCAGCCCTGAAATGCGCCGCCGCCTGCTGGTCGGCGGTGTCGCCGCCGCTGCCGCCGGTGCCGGCGCCCTGATCGCCTGGAAGCGGCTGCAGCCCGCCCCGCTGGCGGATGCCGCCGCGGAGGGCCTGTGGAGCAGGACCTTCGAAACCCCCGCCGGCCCCCCCCTGGCGCTGGCCAGCCTGCGCGGCCGCCCGCTGCTCGTGAACTTCTGGGCCACCTGGTGCCCGCCCTGCGTCGAGGAAATGCCGATGCTGGACGCCTTCTTCCGGGAAAATTCGGCATCCGGCTGGCAAGTGATCGGATTGGCGATCGACCAGCCCAGTTCGGTACGGCGTTTCCTGGAGCGCACGCCCGTGACTTTTCCCATCGGCTTCGCCGGACTTGAAGGCACGGAACTGGGCAAGGCCCTCGGAAATTCCTCAGGCGGATTGCCGTTCACTGTCGTGCTCGGGCCGGACGGTTCCGTGAGGCAGCGTAAAATGGGGCAGGTGACAACTGCCGAGCTGGCGGCCTGGAAGGCCGCCGCCGGAACCTGAGACAAGGGCGGACACCGCTCCGCCAGTCGCTCAAATGGCCGCTAGAAAAAGAAAAATAGCGCCAGATGCCGAAAAATGCCGCAAATTGGCGAAATATTCGGTACATTCCACCCTTTAGACCGTATTCAAGGATCCCTGGAGACCCTCATGGACTTGCGCAAACTCAAGACGTTGATCGACCTGGTGTCGGACTCCAACGTCTCCGAACTGGAAATCACCGAGGCTGAAGGCAAGGTCCGCATCGTCAAGGGCCAGCCTGCCGTGGTGCAGGTGGCTGCCGCCCCGGCCGTCGTGGCCGCTGCCGCTGCCCCCGCGATCGCTGCCGTTCCTGCCGCCGCCGCGCCCGCGCCGGCCGCCGCCCCGGCCGAGCCTGCCGGCCACGCCGTCAAGTCGCCCATGGTCGGCACCTTCTACCGGGCTTCCAGCCCGGGTGCCAAGCCCTTCGTCGAGGTCGGCCAGCAGGTCAAGGCCGGCGACACGATCTGCATCATCGAGGCGATGAAGATCCTCAACGAGATCGAGGCCGACAAGGCCGGCACCATCAGCAAGATCCTGTGCGAGAACGGCCAGGCCGTCGAGTACGGCCAGTCGCTGTTCGTGATCGAGTGATGTTCAAGAAGATCCTCGTCGCCAACCGAGGCGAGATTGCCCTGCGAGTCCAGCGCGCCTGCCGCGAGCTGGGCGTGACCGCGGTCATGGTCTATTCGGAGGCCGACCGCGAAGCCAAATATGTGAAGCTGGCCGACGAGGCCGTCTGCATCGGCCCCGCGCCGTCGCCGCTCAGTTACCTGAACGTGCCCGCCATCATCTCGGCGGCCGAGGTGACCGACGCGGAAGCCATCCACCCCGGCTACGGCTTCCTCTCCGAGAACGCCGACTTCGCCGAGCGCGTCGAGAAGAGCGGCTTCCAGTTCATCGGCCCCACGCCTGAATCCATCCGGATCATGGGCGACAAGGTCTCGGCCAAGCAGGCCATGATCAAGGCCGGCGTGCCCTGCGTGCCCGGCTCCGAGGGCGAGCTGCCGGAAGACCCGGTGCAGGTGCGCCGCATCGCCAAGTCCATCGGCTACCCCGTCATCATCAAGGCGGCGGGCGGTGGCGGCGGCCGCGGCATGCGCGTGGTCCACACCGAAGCCGCGCTGATCAATGCCGTCGCCATGACGCGCGCCGAAGCCGGCGCCGCCTTCGGCAACCCGGCGGTGTACATGGAGAAGTTCCTCCAGAACCCGCGCCACATCGAGATCCAGGTCCTGGCCGACAAGCACCGCAACGCGGTCTACCTCGGCGAGCGCGACTGCTCCATGCAGCGCCGCCACCAGAAGGTGATCGAGGAAGCGCCGGCCCCCGGCATCCCGCGCAAGCTGATCGACAAGATCGGCGAGCGCTGTGTCGCCGCCTGCAAGAAGATCGGCTACCGCGGCGCGGGCACCTTCGAGTTCCTGTACGAGAACGGCGAGTTCTACTTCATCGAGATGAACACCCGCGTGCAGGTGGAGCATCCGGTGACCGAGCTGATCACGGGCGTGGACATCGTCAAGACCCAGATCATGGTGGCCGCCGGCGAGAAGCTGCCCTTCTCTCAGCGCGACATCCAGATCCGCGGCCACGCGATCGAGTGCCGCGTGAACGCCGAGGACCCGTTCAAGTTCGTGCCGTCGCCCGGCCGCATCACCCAGTGGCACGCCCCCGGCGGCCCGGGCGTGCGCGTCGACTCGCACGTCTACAACAACTACTTCGTGCCGCCCAACTACGACAGCATGATCGGCAAGATCATCGTCCACGGCGACACCCGCGACCAGGCGCTGGCCCGCATGCGCACCGCGCTGCTGGAGACGGTGGTCGAGGGCATCAACACCAACATCCCGCTGCACCGCGAGCTGATGGTGGACGCCAAGTTCATGACCGGCGGCACGAACATCCACTACCTCGAAGAGTGGCTGGGCCACCACAAGCGCTGAGCCCCTGATGTTCGAACTGAGCCTGCTGTGCCCCGAGGACCGCGTCGAGGTCCTCTCCGATGCGCTCGACGCGCTGGACGCGCTGAGCGTGTCCGTCGAGGACGCCGACGCCCACACCGAGGCCGAGCAGGCCCTGTTCGGCGAGCCGGGCATGCCGCCGCCCAAGGAGGGCTGGCAGCGCTCGCGCGTGGTCGCCCTGTTCCCCACGGAGGCCGCAGCCCAGGAGGCGGCGCGCCTGCTGCAGGTGCAGGACTTCTTCGGCGGCTGCCGCCTGCTGGGCGTGGCCGCCGTGCCGGACCAGGACTGGGTGCGCCTGACGCAGTCCCAGTTCGAGCCGGTGGAGATCACGCCCGAGTTCTGGATCGTGCCCACCTGGCACGAGCCGCCGGCGCAGGCCACCCGGGTGATCCGCCTGGACCCGGGCCTGGCCTTCGGCACCGGCACCCACCCGACCACGCGCATGTGCCTGCGCTGGATCGCCACCCACCCGGTGGCCGGCCAGCGCGTGCTCGATTACGGCTGCGGCTCGGGCATCCTGGCGATCGGCGCGGCCAAGTTCGGCGCCACCGACATCGACGCGGTCGACATCGACGAGGCCGCGGTGCGCTCCACGCTGGACAATGCCCAGGCCAACGAGGCCTCCCTGCGCGCCGGCCTGCCGGACAAGGCGCAAGGCACCTATGACACCGTGCTCGCCAACATCCTGGCGACGCCGCTGAAGGTGCTGGCCCCGCTGCTGTGCGGCCATGTGCGCCCGGGCGGCTCGCTGGTGCTCGCGGGCATCCTGGCGCGCCAGGCCGACGAGCTCAAGGAAGCCTACGCGCCCTATGCCTCGCTCGAGGTCTCGGACACCGAGGACGGCTGGATCCTCATGACCGCGCGCTTCTGATTCGCGCCGCGTCGGGCCTGTCTACAATGCCCTTCGCATGAGCCTGATCACCCGTTGCCCCGCTTGCGGAACCCGGTTCCGGGTGGTGCCCGATCAGCTCAAGATTTCCGATGGCTGGGTGCGCTGCGGCCAGTGCAGCGAGGTGTTCGATGCCTCGGCCGTGGTGCAGTCGGTGCCGGACCTGGCGCCAGCCTCGCTCCCGTCCTCCGTCGCTGCTGACGCCAGCCGCTTCGCCCCGTCCCCGGCGCACGCCGCGCCGCCGAGCGAGCCGCGGGATACGGCAGCCGACGCGGGCTTCGAAGCCACCGTCGCGGTCGAGGACCTGCCGGCGCCCGAGGCGCAGGACACGGTCGTCGAGCTTCCGCCCTGGGCCAGCGAGCCCTCGGCGGATGCGCCAGGCGGCCCGGCCGAACCGCACGAACCGCATCCGTCCGCCGAAGGCCGCATCGAGCCCACGCTCGATGCCCCCGCCGGGCCCGAGCTGCCGTCCCCCGGCGCGGCATCCGCATCGCTGCAGCCGGAGGAGACGCGCCCCGCTGCCGCAGCCGGCACGCCTGACGACGCCCCCGGGCCCGCGTCCGAGGCCGCCGGCCCGTCCCGGCTCGAGGACATTTCCTTCGTCCGCCAGGCCCGCCGCCGCGCGCTCTGGCGCCGGCCCGTGGTGCGGGCTGCGCTCGGCCTGCTGGCCCTGGCCCTGCTGGCGGTGCTGTCCGCCCAGCTCGCGCTGCACCACCGCGACCGGCTGGCCAACGCCTTCCCGGTCCTGAAGCCGGCGCTCGAGCTCCTGTGCCAGCCGCCCCAGTGCCGCATCGGCCCGCCGCGCCAGATCGATGCGGTCGCCATCGACGGCTCGAGCTTCAGCCGACTGCGGCCCGACGCCTACCGGCTCACGGTCACGCTCTCCAACCCGTCCTCGGCCGCCGTGGCCCTGCCGGCGCTGGAGCTGACCCTCACCGATACCCAGGACCAGCCCGTGCTGCGGCGCGTGCTGCAGCCCGCCGACCTCGGCCCCGAGGCCCCGGCCGTCCTGGCCGCCAGCACCGAGTGGACCGCCACGCTCACCCTCGCCGTGGCCCCCGGCCCGGCGACCGCGCGCATCGCGGGCTACCGGCTGCTGGCTTTCTACCCCTGACCCCTTTCCCTTTCTTTCCTACAAGGCAGACGACACCATGGCCGCCGTGATCTGTGGATCCCTCGCGTTCGACACCATCATGAACTTCGAGGGCAAGTTCTCGCAGCAGATCCTCCCCGAGCAACTGCACATCCTCAACGTGTCCTTCCTGGTCCCGGCGCTGCGCCGCGACTTCGGGGGCTGCGCCGGCAACATCGCCTACGCGCTCAAGCTCCTGGGCGGCACGCCCCTGCCCATGGCCACCGTCGGCAGCGACGGCGCCGGTTACCTCGAGCGCATGAGGAAGCTGGGCATCAGCACCGAGTTCGTGCGCCAGGTGGACGACACCTACACCGCGCAGGCGATGATCATGACGGACCTGGACAACAACCAGATCACCGCCTTCCACCCGGGCGCGATGATGCAGGCCCACATCACCCGCATCGAGCCGCGCGCCGACATCAAGCTGGGCATCATCTCGCCCGACGGCCGTGACGCCATGCTGCAGCACGCCGAGCAGTTCAAGGCCGCCGGCATCCCCTTCGTGTTCGACCCGGGCCAGGGCCTGCCCATGTTCGGCGGCGACGAGCTGGCGAACTTCGTCGACCAGGCCACCTGGGTCACGGTCAACGACTACGAGGGCAAGATGCTGTGCGAGCGCACCGGCTGGACGCCGGCCGAGATCTCGCGCCGCGTGCAGGGCCTGGTGATCACGCTGGGCGGCGAGGGCTGCGAGGTCTGGGTCGACGGCGAGAAGACCCACGTGCCCCCGGTCTCCGCGAAGGACGTGGTCGACCCCACCGGCTGCGGCGACGCCTGGCGCGGCGCGCTGCTGCACGGGCTGGAGCAGGGCTGGTCGCTGGCGAAGTGCGCGGAGCTGGGCAACCGCGTCGGCGCGATCAAGATCGCCAGCAAGGGCCCGCAGAACTACACGCTCTGAGCGTCGGCGGCCGGCCGCTGCGCCGGCGCGGCGCCGCGCGCGCGGCGCCGCTCGATCCACGCGAGCAGCTCGCCGACCAGGCCCTTGCGGAAGGACAGCACGCACACCACGAAGATCACGCCGATGATCACCGTGACCCAGGCGCCCACCTTGTCGGCCAGCATGTTCTGCAGGCCGATCACGATGGCCGAGCCGAGGACCGGGCCGAAGAAGGTGCCCACGCCCCCCAGCAGGCTCATGAGGATGACCTCGCCGGACATCGACCAGTGCACGTCCGACAGGGAGGCGAAGCCCAGCACCAGTGTCTTGAGCGAGCCGGCCAGGCCGGCCAGGGCGGCCGACAGCACGAAGGCCAGCAGCTTGTAGCGGTCCACCTCGTAGCCGAGCGAGACGGCGCGCGGCTCGTTCTCGCGGATCATCTTCAGCACCTGGCCGAAGGGCGAGCTGACGATGCGCTGGATTCCCAGGTAGCAGGCGACGAACACCGCCAGCACCAGGTAGTACAGGACGGTGTCCGAGTCCAGCGGCAGCAGGCCCAGCAGCTGGCCGCGCGGCACGCCCTGCAGGCCGTCCTCGCCGCCGGTGAAGGGCGCCTGCAGCGCGATGAAGAAGACGATCTGCGCCAGCGCCAGGGTGATCATGGCGAAGTAGATGCCCTGGCGCCGGATGGCGATCAGGCCCACCACCAGCCCCAGCAGGCCGCCGATCACCGTGCCCGCCAGCAGGCCCAGTTCGGGGGTGAAGCCGCCGGACTTCATGAGCCAGCCGGCCGCGTAGGCTGCGCCGCCGAAGAAGGCCGCATGGCCGAAGGACAGCAGCCCGGTGAACCCCAGCAGCAGGTTGAACGCACAGGCGAACAGGGCGAAGCACAGCAGCTTCATCATGAACACCGGGTACAGGCCGACCAGGGGCGCGGCCAGCGCCAGCGCCAGCAGCGCGAGGTAGATGAGGCGGGAAAGTTTAGACAGCATGGCTCGAGGACGGGCGGGTCATGTTTCCTTGCCGAAGAGGCCGGCGGGGCGCAGCACCAGCACGATGGCCATGATCACGAAGACGACGATGCTGGAGGCCTCGGGGTAGAACACCCGGGTGAAGCCCTCGATCACGCCCAGTCCCAGGCCGGTGACCACCGAACCGAGGATGGAGCCCATCCCGCCGATCACCACCACCGCGAAGACCACGATGATCAGGTTGGAGCCCATGAGCGGCGTGACCTGGATCACCGGCGCTGCCAGCACGCCCGCGAGGGCGGCCAGTGCGGCGCCGGCGCCGTAGGTCAGCATGACCATCATCGGCACGTTCACGCCGAAGGCCTGGACCAGCTTCGCGTTCTCGGTGCCGGCCCGCAGGTAGGCGCCCAGCCGCGTGCGCTCGATCAGCCACCAGGTGCCCAGGCACACGACGACGGACGCCAGCACCACCCAGGCCCGGTAATTGGGCAGGATCATGAACCCGAGGTTGGTCGCACCCGCCAGTTCCTCGGGCACCGAGTAGGACTGGCCCGAGACGCCGTACTGGTCGCGGAAGATGCCCTCCAGGATCAGCGACAGGCCGAAGGTGAGCAGCAACCCGTACAACGGGTCCAGCCCGTACAGCCGCTTGAGGAAGCTCCGCTCGATCAGCACGCCGAGCGTGCCCACCATCAGCGGCGCCAGCAGCAGCGACCACCAGTAACCGATCCCCCACTTGTCCAGCATGATCCAGGCGGCGAAGGCGCCCACCATGTACAGCGCGCCATGCGCGAAGTTCACGATGTCCAGCAGGCCGAAGATCACCGCCAGGCCCAGGGAGAGCATGGCGTAGAACGCGCCGTTCACCAGCCCGAGCATCAGCTGCCCGAGGAAGGCCTGGATGGGAATGCCGAAGATTTCAGTCATGGGGTCCGGTCAGCGGGGCGCGTGCGTCACTTCCAGAGGGGGCACTTGGAGTCGGCCTTGGTGGTCCAGGCCTCCTCGCCCTTGAAGACCTGCTTGACCTCGTAGTAGTCCCAGGGTTCGGTGGACTTGTCGGGCGACTTCACCTGCATCAGGTACATGTCATGGATCACCCGGCCGTCGGCGCGAACGTAGCCGCCCTTCATGAAGATGTCGTTGAACTTGGCCTTCTTCAGGTGGGCCAGCACCTTCTCGGGGTCGTCGGTGCCGGTGGCCTTGACGGCGGCCAGGTACTGGGTGGCGGCCGAGTAGTCGGCGGCCTGCAGCGAGGAGGGCATGCGCTTCATCTTCTCGAAGAAGCGGCGCGACCAGGCGCGGGTCTCCTGGCTCTGGTTCCAGTACCAGCTGTCCGTGAGGTACATGCCCTGGGTGGTCTTCAGGCCCAGCGAGTGGATGTCGTTGATGAACACCAGCAGGCCGGCCAGCTTCATCGACTTGGTGATGCCGAACTCGTTGGCCGCCTTGATGGAGTTGATGGTGTCGCCGCCGGCGTTGGCCAGGCCCAGGATCTGCGCCTTGCTGCCCTGCGCCTGCAGCAGGAACGAGGAGAAGTCGCTGGCGTTGAGCGGGGCGCGCACCGAGCCCACCACCTTGCCGCCGTTGGCCTCGACCACCTTGGTGGTGTCGGCCTGCAGCTGGTGGCCGAAGGCGTAGTCGGCGGTGAGGAAGTACCAGGACTTGCCGCCCTGCTTGACCACCGCGGCGCCCGTGCCCTTGGCCAGGGCGGTGGTGTCATAGGCCCAGTGCAGGGTGTAGGGCGTGCACTGGTCGTTGGTCAGCGCGGAGGTGGCGGCGCCCACCACCATGAAGGGGCGCTTCTTCTCGGCGGCGACCTTGGCCATGGCCAGGTTCACGCCGGAGTTGGTGCCGCCGATCAGCATGTCCAGGCCCTGGGTGTCGAACCACTCGCGGGCCTTGGTGGCGGCCACGTCGGGCTTGTTCTGGTGGTCGGCCGAGAGGACCTCGATCTTCTTGCCGTTGATGGCGCCGCCCATGTCGGCGATGGCCATGCGCACCGCCTCGACGCCGCCGGGGCCATCGATGTCGGCGTAGACGCTGGACATGTCGGTGATGATGCCGATGCGGATCACGTCACCCGAGAACTGCGCCTGGGCCGGGGCGGACAGTCCGGCGAGGCCGGCGAAGGCGAGGGTGCAGGCTGCGACGGTCTTCCTGAGTTTCATGGGGGTCTCCTTCATCATCGAAAAGGGCGGCGCTCACACGCCGAGGTACTCCTGCAGCATGGCCATGTTGCCCTGCAACTGGTGCTGCGCGAATTCGCGGACGATCTTGCCGTGCTCCATCACGTAGAAGCGGTCGGCGAGGGGCGCGGCGAAGCGGAAGTTCTGCTCCACCAGCACGATGGTGTAGCCCTTGGCCTTGAGCGTGCGGATGGTCTCGGCGAGCTTCTGCACGATCACCGGGGCCAGGCCCTCGGAGATTTCGTCGAGCAGCAGCAGTCGCGCGCCGGTGCGCAGGATGCGCGCCACCGCCAGCATCTGCTGCTCGCCGCCGGACAGGCGCGTGCCGGGGCTGGCGGCGCGCTCCTTGAGGTTGGGGAACATCTCGTAGATCTCGGCCACGCTCATGCCGCCGGCGGCCAGGGTGGGCGGCAGCAGCAGGTTCTCCTGCGCCGAGAGGCTGGCGAAGATGCCGCGCTCCTCGGGGCAGTAGCCCAGGCCCAGGCGCGCCACCTTGTGCGGCGCCAGCTTGATGGCCTCGCGCCCGGCCACGCGGATCGAGCCGGTGCGCCGGCCGGTCAGGCCCATGATGGCGCGCAGGGTGGTGGTGCGGCCTGCGCCGTTGCGCCCCAGCAGCGAGACCACCTCGCCCTCGTTCACCGTGAGGTTCACGCCATGCAGCACGTGGGACTCGCCGTACCAGGCGTGCAGGTCCTGAATCTCCAGCAGCTCCTGGGCCATGTCAGTGGGCTCCCTGCAGCTCGGTGTCGGCGGAGCCCATGTAGGCCTCGATCACCTGCGGGTCGCGGGAGACCTCGGCATAGGGACCGTCGGCGATCACCGAGCCGCGCTGCAGCACGGTGATGCGGTCGGCGATGGACGACACCACGTTCATGTTGTGCTCCACCATCAGGATGGTGCGGCCGATGGAGACCTTCTTGATCAACTGCGTGACCCGGCCCACGTCCTCGTGGCCCATGCCCTGGGTGGGTTCGTCCAGCAGCATCAGGTCGGGCTCCAGGGCCATGGTGGTGGCCAGCTCCAGGGCGCGCTTGCGGCCATAGGGCAGGTTGACGGTGAGTTCGTCCTGGAAATCGAGCAGGTCCACGTCGTCCAGCAGCTGGCGGGCGCGGTCATGCAGGTGGTACAGGGAGCTCTCGGGCGTCCAGAAGTGGAAGGAGGTGCCCTCGCCGCGCTGGAGGGCGGCGCGCACGTTCTCCAGCACCGTCATGTGCGGGAAGACGGCCGAAATCTGGAAGGAGCGCACGATGCCGCGGCGCGCGGTCTGCGCGGGCTTCTCGTGGGTGATGTCCTGGCCGCGATAGGTGATGGTGCCCCGCGTGGGCGGCAGGAACTTGGTCAGGAGGTTGAAGAAGGTGGTCTTGCCGGCGCCGTTGGGGCCGATCAGCGCGTGGATGTCTCCGCGCCGGACCTTCAGGTCGACGTTGTTGACCGCCACGAATCCCTTGAATTCCTTGGTCAGGCCCTGCGTCTCGAGGATGTACTCCGTCGACAAGTTGCGCTCCCAAAACAGACGGGCCCACTGTAGGTGGGCCCGCTGCGGCGCAACAGGGGGGAAAGCCCCTAGGTAATTACCGGGAGGGTTTCACATGTTGCGGCGGTACTGCCCGCCCACCTCGAACAGGGCATTGGTGATCTGGCCCAGCGAGCACACGCGCACCGCGTCCATCAGCACCTCGAACACGTTGCCGTTGTCGATCACGGCCTGCTGCAGCCGCTTCAGCATCGCCGGCGCTTCGCCGGCGTGGCGCTGGTGGAAGTCCTGCAAGCGGGCGAGCTGGCTTTGCTTTTCCTCCTCGGTGGAGCGGGCCAGCTCCAGCTTCTCGGGGATGGTGTCGCCCTTGGGGTTGCGGAAGGTGTTGACCCCGATGATGGGCAGCTCGCCGGTGTGTTTGAGCATCTCGTAGTGCATGGACTCGTCCTGGATGCGGCCTCGCTGGTAGCCGGTCTCCATCGCGCCCAGCACGCCGCCGCGCTCGGCGATGCGCTCGAACTCGGCCAGCACCGCCTCCTCCACCAGCTCGGTCAGCTCCTCGATCACGAAGGCGCCCTGGTTCGGGTTCTCGTTCTTGGCCAGGCCCCACTCGCGGTTGATGATCAGCTGGATCGCCATGGCGCGGCGCACGCTGTCCTCGGTGGGCGTGGTGATGGCCTCGTCGAAGGCGTTGGTGTGCAGCGAGTTGCAGTTGTCGTAGATCGCGATCAGCGCCTGTAGCGTGGTGCGGATGTCGTTGAACTGGATTTCCTGCGCGTGCAGGCTGCGGCCCGAGGTCTGGATGTGGTACTTGAGCTTCTGCGAGCGCTCGTTGGCGCCGTACTTCTCCTTCATGGCCACCGCCCAGATGCGGCGCGCCACGCGGCCCATCACGGTGTACTCCGGGTCCATGCCGTTGGAGAAGAAGAAGCTCAGGTTGGGCGCGAAATCGTCGATGTGCATGCCCCGCGCCAGGTAGGCCTCCACCAGGGTGAAGCCGTTCGAGAGCGTGAAGGCCAGCTGCGAGATCGGGTTGGCGCCCGCCTCGGCGATGTGGTAGCCGGAGATCGACACCGAGTAGAAGTTGCGCACGTTGTGGTGCACGAAGTACTCGGCGATGTCGCCCATGACCTTGAGGCTGAACTCGGTGGAGAAGATGCAGGTGTTCTGGCCCTGGTCTTCCTTGAGGATGTCGGCCTGCACCGTGCCGCGCACGTTGGCCAGCACCCATTCGCGGATCTTGGCGGCCTCGGTGTCGGTGGGCTCACGGCCGTTCTCGGCCTTGAACTTCGCCAGGTTCTGGTCGATGGCGGTGTTCATGAACATCGCCAGGATCGACGGCGCCGGGCCGTTGATGGTCATGGACACCGAGGTGGTGGGGTTGCACAGGTCGAAGCCGTCGTACAGCACCTTCATGTCGTCCAGCGTGGCCACGTTCACGCCGGAGTTGCCCACCTTGCCATAGATGTCGGGGCGCTCGGCCGGGTCGTTGCCATACAGCGTGACCGAGTCGAAGGCAGTGGACAGGCGCTTGGCCGGCATGCCCTCGGAGACCAGCTTGAAGCGCCGGTTGGTGCGGAACGGGTCGCCCTCGCCGGCGAACATGCGGGTCGGGTCCTCGTTCTCGCGCTTGAAGGCGAAGGTGCCGGCGGTGTAGGGGTAGCTGCCCGGCACGTTGTCCAGCATCAGCCACTTGAGGATCTCGCCGTGGTCCTCGTAGTTCGGCAGGACCACCTTGCGGATGGTGGTGCCCGAGAGCGACTTGGTGGTCAGCGCGGTGCGGATCTCCTTGTCGCGGATCTTCACCACGTACTCGTCGCCGGCGTAGGCCTTGCGCATGTCGGGCCACTGGGCCAGCAGCTTGCGGGCGTCGGCGTCGACGCGCTCCTGGCGCTGGCGGGCCAGGTCCAGGGCGGCCTCGGCGGCAGGGGCGCGGCCGGGCTTGTCCACCTTCAGCATGGCGGCAGCGGCCTCGAGCTGCTGGATCTCGCGCACCAGGGCCGCCTGGGCGCGAGCGCGCTTCTTGTAGCCGCGCACCGAGTCGGAGATCTCGGCCAGGTAACGGGTGCGCGCCGGCGGCACGATCGGGGTCTGGTTGGTGCTGTGGCGCACGTCCACGCGGGGCAGGCGGCCGTCGGCGAAGGCAACGCCCAGTTCCTGCAGGCGCGGCTTGAGCGCCTGGAACAGGGCGGTCACGCCGTCGTCGTTGAAGCGGGCGGCCATGGTGCCGAACACCGGCATCTGCTCGGTGGGCGTGGTCCAGGCTTCCTTGTTTCGCTGCACCTGCTTGGCCACGTCGCGCAGGGCGTCGGAGGCGCCCTTGCGGTCGAACTTGTTGATCGCCACGAACTCGGCGAAGTCCAGCATGTCGATCTTCTCGAGCTGGCTGGCGGCGCCGAACTCCGGCGTCATCACGTACATCGGGATGTCCACGTGCGGCACGATGGCGGCGTCGCCCTGGCCGATGCCCGAGGTCTCGACGATCACCAGGTCGAAGCCGGCGGCCTTGCAGGCGGCCACCACGTCGGGCAGGGCGGCGGAGATCTCGCTGCCGAAGTCCCGCGTGGCCAGCGAGCGCATGAACACGCGCGGGCCCTGGCTCCAGGGGTTGATCGCGTTCATGCGGATGCGGTCGCCCAGCAGCGCGCCGCCGCTCTTGCGGCGCGAGGGGTCGATGGAGATCACCGCGATGCGCAGGCGGTCGTCCTGGTCCAGGCGCAGGCGGCGAATCAGTTCGTCGGTGAGGGAGGACTTGCCGGCGCCGCCGGTGCCGGTGATGCCCAGCACGGGGACCTGGCGCTGCGCGGCGGCCGCGTGCAGCTGCTTGACCATGGCGGGGTCGACCTGGCCGTTCTCGATCGCGGTGACCAGCTGGGCGAGGGCGCGCCAGGCCATCTCGCCATGGCCCTGGATCGCCTCGACGGACTTCGGCGCGTGGGCGCTGAGGTCCTGGTCGCAGCGCATGACCATCTCGCCGATCATGCCCTGCAGGCC
This sequence comes from Ramlibacter sp. MAHUQ-53, assembly GCF_052600055.1. Lineage (NCBI taxonomy): Bacteria > Pseudomonadati > Pseudomonadota > Betaproteobacteria > Burkholderiales > Comamonadaceae > Ramlibacter > Ramlibacter sp. MAHUQ-53. The sequence continues at coordinate 205,856 of NZ_JBQWTS010000004.1, read as the reverse complement.
CATGCGCTGGCCGTCCTCCGGGCTGTAGATGCGGGTGACGCCGTAGGCCTGCAGCTCGCGGATCTCGGCCGGCACGATCACGCCGCCGCCGCCGCCGAACACCTGGATGTGGCTGCCGCCGCGCTGGCGCAGCAGGTCCACCATGTACTTGAAGTACTCGACGTGGCCGCCCTGGTAGGAGCTGACCGCGATGCCCTGCACGTCTTCCTGCAGGGCGGCGGTGACGACCTCGTCGACCGAGCGGTTGTGGCCCAGGTGGATCACCTCGGCCCCCATGCCCTGGAGGATGCGCCGCATGATGTTGATGGCGGCGTCATGGCCATCGAACAGGCTGGCGGCGGTGACGAAGCGAACCTTGTTCGTGGGGCGGTAGTCGGCGAGCGCCTTGAATTCGGCGGACAGGTCGGTCATGGGCGGGGTGTCTCCTGGATCCGTGACGATAATTGACGTTTACGTTAACGTCAACTACGGACGGGCCGTACCAGTGAAAAGGGCGCCCCGCAGGGCGCCCTTGGGCCGTTGGCGGCGGGCCTCAGCGCCCGTACAGCACCTGCGGCAGCCACATCCCGATCTCCGGGAAGATGTACAGCATGAAGATCGCGAGGACCTGGATCCCCATGAAGGGCAGCATGCCCGCGAAGATCTGGTTCAGGGTGACATGCGGCGGGCTCACGCCCTTGAGGTAGAAGGCCGCCATCGCCACCGGGGGGCTGAGGAAGGCGGTCTGCAGGTTCAGGGCGACCAGCAGGCCGAAGAACAGCGGGTCGACACCGAAGTTGTCCAGCAGGGGGATGAAGATCGGCATGAAGATCACGATGATCTCGGTCCACTCCAGCGGCCAGCCCAGGATGAAGATGATCACCTGCGACAGGATCAGGAACTGGGTCTTGGTGAGGTTCATCGACATCACCCACTTCTCCACCAGCTCCTGCCCACCCAGCAGGGCGAAGGCGGCGGAGAAGATGGCGCTGCCCACGAAGAGCCAGCACACCATGGCGCTGGTCTTGGCGGTCAGGAGCACCGACTCCTTCACCTCGGACTGCAGGCCGGACTGGCGGTAGGCGACCAGGAGCCAGGCCGCCACGCCGATGGCGCCGGCGGTCCCGAGCAGGCTCGGTACGCGCGCGGCCACCAGGCCTTCGTCATGCAGGATGAACCAGCCGATCGCGGCCAGGGCGGGTGCCCACAGCAGCAGCCACAGCCCGAAGACGCGTCCTCGCCCCTCCTTGCGCTTGGCGATGACGGCGTAAATCGCCGCCAGCAGGTAGCCGCCGAAGGCACCCACGGCGGCCGCCTCGGTCGGCGTGGCCAGGCCCATCACGATGGAGCCCAGCACCGCGAGGATCAGGACCACCAGCGGGAAGAAGCTGGACAGGAGCATCTTGAAGATCTCCAGCCGCTGGAAGGTGAGCAGGCCGTAGAAGGCCGCCAGGGCCACCGCGCCGACCCCCAGGCCGATCCAGAAGCCGCGCGTGGCGGGCGTGCGTTCGAGCTTGGCGGGGGTGGCCCCCGAGGCGCCGGAGGCCGCGGGCGGCTCCTGCACCGAGGCGGTCGCGCCTGCGGGTTCCTTCACGCCGCCATCGGCGCCCGGGGGCTCCATCACCCCGCCGCCGGCGCCGGGCGGCTCCTTGACGCCAGCGTCGGCGCCAGGCGGTTCGCTCACGCCCGACGACGCGCCCGGGGGCTCGGACAGGCCGCCGGAGGCGCCGGCGGGCTCACGCAGCGTGCTTGCCCCGGGCGGTTCGGACACCCCGCCGGAGGCCCCGGGGGGCTCCTGCACGCCACCCGCCGCACCGGCCGGCTCGGCGACGCCGCCATTGGCTGCGGCCACGGGCATCTCGCTCACCGCCTGTTCGGACGGCCGCGTGTTCAGGTGCCAGGACACCAGGGCGAACAGCAGGAACACGGCGAGCGGCAGCAGGGTCACCGCCAGCTGCTTGCGCAGGTAGGCGCCCTGGCCGGCCGCCACGGAGCCGCCACGCAGCAGGCCGGGCAGGGCCAGTTTCGAGACGCCCTGCGAAATCCGGTCGAGCACCGGCGGCAGCGGCACGAAGCGCTGCTCGGCGGAGAGCGGGGGCATCAGCGCGGGCTTGATCTTCGCCAGGATGACGACGTACAGGACATACAGGCCGGCCAGCATCAGGCCCGGGAAGAAGGCGCCGGCATACAGCTGCACCACCGACACGCCCGCGGTCGCGCCATAGACGATCAGCATGACCGAGGGCGGGATCAGGATGCCCAGGCAGCCGCCGGCGGTGATGGCGCCCGCCGAGACCTTGATGTCATAGCCTCCCTTGAGCATCTGCGGCAGCGCCAGCAGGCCCATCAGCGTGACGACGGCGCCGACGATGCCGGTGGCCGTGGCGAACACCGCGCAGGTGAAGAGCGTGGCCACCGCCAGCGAGCCGGGCACCCGCGCCAGGGCGAGGTGCAGGCTGCGGAACAGCTTGTCGATCAGGTTGGCCCGCTCGACCAGGTATCCCATGAAGACGAACAGCGGGATCGAGATCAGGACGTCGTTGCCCATGACCTTGAAGGCCGACTGCACCATCAGCGTGAGCGTCTTGCCTGTGTCCCGGTCGTAGGCGAGCCAGGTGAAGATCATGCCCATGCCCATGAGCGTGAACGCGGTGGGAAAGCCGAGCATGATGGCCACGACGACCAGCGCCAGCATCATCAGGCCCATGTGGCCCCGGGTGATGGTGTCGGCGGACACCAGCATCACCGCGGTGCCCGCGATGATGAGCGCCATCAGGGAGAAGCCGAACCAGAGCTCCTTGCGGATCTTGCTGATCATCGTGCACCCCCCTCGGCCTTGACCATCTCCTTGAGTTTCTCGACGTCGACCTCTTCGACATCCTCCTCGCGCGAGGGCCATTCACCGGCCTGGATGCATTGCACGCAGCGCACGATCTCCACCAGGCCCTGCAGCAGCAGGATCAGCCCGGCGACCGGGATCATGAACTTGAAGGGGTACAGCGGCAGCGGCGTGGCCGAGAAAGTGCTTTCGCGGATCGCCAGCGAGTCCTGCGCGAAGCTCCAGCCGGCCCAGGTCAGGGCGACGATGCCGGGCAGGAAGAACAGCACGTAGAGCACCAGGTCGACCCAGGCCTGCGTGCGCGGCAGGAAGAAGCCATAGAGCACGTCACCGCGTACATGGCCGTTCTTGGCCAGGGTGTACGCGCCCGCAAGCATGAACAGCGTGCCGTACATCATGATCTGGGCGTCGAGCGCCCAGTCATGCGGGTTGTTGAGGACGTACCGGGAAAAGACCTCCCACGAGATCAGGCACGTCAGCAGGACGATGAGCCAGGCGAAGGCCTGACCCAGGCGGGTGGACGCCTTGTCCACCGCCATCAGCAAATCTTTCACTCTTACTCCCTCGGAAATGGACCCATGCGAAAAGGGGCCGCCGGTGACCGGCAGCCCCTTGTCATGCGTGCGTCATCAGGCCTTCTTGGCAGGCTGGCGGAAATAGCGGTTCCAGGCCATCTTGAAGTCGACCATGTAGTCGTTCTGCCAGGAGCCTGCGCGCTGGGCGAAGGCGCGCTGCGAGTCCATCACCTTCTTGAACAGCGGGTTCTCCTTGGATTTCTCGTTGGTCACCTTGTCCCAGGCGTCGAGCTGGGCACGCAGGATGCTGTCGGGCGTCTTGTAGAAGTTGACCTTGTCCTTGGTCTTCAGCTCGTTGTAGTCCTGCGAGTTGCGGTGGATGGCCTTCCAGCTCATGTCCGCGCTGGCTGCCTGCACGGCGTAATCGATGATGGACTTCAGTTCGGACGGCAGGCCGTCGTACTTGCCCTTGTTGAACAGGATCTCGAACTGCTCGCCGCTCTGGTGGAAGCTCTGCAGCATGCAGTTCTTGGCCACGTCGGGGAAGCCCAGCACGCGGTCGGAGGAGGCGTTGTTGAACTCGGCCGCGTCCAGCAGGCCGCGGTCCAGCGCCGGCACGATCTCGCCGCCGGGCAGCGGGTTCACGGCAGCGCCGAGTTCCTTGAACACGTCCACCGCCAGGCCGACCGTGCGGTACTTCAGGCCCTTGAGCTGTTCGACGTTGGCGATCGGCTTCTTGAACCAGCCCAGGGGCTGGGTGGGCATGGGGCCGTACAGGAAGGACACCACGTCGATGTTGAGGCTCTTGTAGATCTCCTCCAGCATGGCCTTGCCGCCGCCGTAGTAGTGCCAGGCCAGCACCATGTTGGGGTCCATGCCGAAGGCCGGGCCCGAACCCCACAGCGCCAGGGCCGTGTTCTTGCCGTAGTGGTAGGCCACCACGCCATGGCCGCCGTCCAGCGTGCCCTTGTTCACGGCGTCGAGCAGCTGGAACGCCGGCACCACGGCGCCGGCCGGCAGGACCTCGATCTTCAGGCGGTTGCCCGCCATGTCATTGACCTTCTTCGCGAAGTCGTTGGCGTACTCGTGGAAGATGTCCTTGGCCGGCCAGGTGCTCTGGAAGCGCAGGGTCGTGGTCTGCGCGACGGCGATCATCGGGGCAGCCATGCCGCCGGCGGCGCCGGCGGCAACCGCGGCGCCCTTGAGCAGGCTGCGGCGGCGGGGGGTCTTGGGTTCGGTCATGGGTGTCTCCTCTGACTCTCTGTGTTTCACGGATAGGACACCGTCACTCTCGGCCAACGGCGGAGCTCTCAAAAGAGGGTTTTCACGCAAGGGAAAACCCATGAGGAAATGCACGCCCCGTGCAGGTGCTCGCACGCGCCCGCGGCGGGGCGATTCCCCTGTCGCAGGCGTGACTTGCCGCGCTGGCAAAATCGGGGTCATGACTGCCTCTGCCGACTCCATCCTTCCTGCCGACGGCTATGCCGGCGACATCTCGCCGCAGACCGCCTTCGCATGGTGGCAGGCGGGCGATGCGGTCCTCGTCGACATCCGCACCGGCGCCGAGCTGGAGTGGGTGGGCTACGTGCCCGGCGCGGCCCATGTCGCCTGGAAGCAGTGGCCCGGCATGGCCCTCAACCCCGCGTTCGACGCGCAGCTGCAGGCGGCCGTGCCGGCCGGCAAGAAGGCGCTGCTCCTGTGCCGCAGCGGCGTGCGCTCCATCGCCGCGGCGCGCCGCGCGACGGAACTCGGGCTGCAGGCCTACAACATCCTCGAGGGCTTCGAGGGCAACCCCGATGGCCAGGCCCACCGCAGTACGGTCGGCGGCTGGCGCTTCCGCGGGCTGCCCTGGGCGCAGAACTGAGACGGCGCCCCGCTCCTTTCCCTCTTCCTTTTCCTGTCCCTTTCTTCTCCTTCCAGAGGAAGCCTCCATGCCCGTGAACCTGTCCGCGCCGCGCGCGCAAGACCTCCTGCCCGTGCCCGGCCTGCGCATCGGCGTCGCCGAAGCGGGCGTGCGCAAGCAAGGCCGCAAGGACCTGACCGTCATGCTGCTCGAGCCGGGCGCCGCGGTCGGCGGCGTGTTCACGAAGAACCGCTTCTGCGCCGCGCCCGTGCAGGTGTGCCGCGAGCACCTGGCCGCGGGCGATGGCATCCGCGCCATCGTGATCAACACCGGCAATGCCAACGCCGGCACCGGCGAGGACGGCCTGGCCCGCGCCCGCTCGACCTGCGTCGCGCTGGCCGGCCTGCTCGGGATCGCCCCGGCGCAGGTGCTGCCGTTCTCGACCGGCGTGATCATGGAGCCGCTGCCGGTGGACCGCATCCAGGCCGGCCTGCCCGCCGCCCTGGCCGATGCGAAGGAGGACCACTGGGCCCGCGCAGCCGAGGGCATCATGACCACGGACACGGTGCCCAAGGGCTTCAGCCGCCGGGGCACCCTCGACGGCCGGGCCGTCACCGTCACCGGCATCAGCAAGGGCGCCGGCATGATCCGCCCGAACATGGCCACCATGCTCGGCTACCTGGCGACCGATGCCGCGGTGGCGCCGGGCCTGATGAAGCAGCTGGCCCTGGAGCTGGCCGAGGGCTCGTTCAACCGCGTCACGGTGGACGGCGACACCTCCACCAACGACTCGTTCATCGTCATCGCCACCGGCAAGGCTGGCAACCCGGTCATCACCGACCTGGACAGCCCCGCCGGCCGCGCCCTGCGCGAGGCGATGCTGGAGGTGGCCCGCCTGCTGGCGCAGGCCATCGTGCGTGACGGCGAGGGCGCGACCAAGTTCATCACCGTGCGCGTCGAGGGCGGCAGAACCGGCGAGGAGTGCCGCCAGGTGGCCTACGCCATCGCCCATTCGCCGCTGGTCAAGACCGCCTTCTTCGCCAGCGACCCCAACCTGGGCCGCATCCTCGCCGCCGTCGGCTATGCCGGCATCGAGGACCTGGACCAGACGAAGATCGACCTGTTCCTCGACGACGTGCACGTGGCCGTCGGCGGCGGCCGCAACCCGGCCTACCGCGAGGAGGACGGCCAGCGCGTGATGAAGCAAAGCGAGATCACCGTGCGCGTGGGCCTGGGCCGCGGCGCCGCCGCCGACACCGTGTGGACCTGCGACTTCAGCCACGACTACGTGACCATCAACGCCGATTACCGTTCATGAGCGACCGCCTCGAATCCTTCCTCATTCGCGCCGAGCACCTGATCTCGCGCATCGAATCCGTCCTGCCCCAGCCCCTGTCGGCCCCCGACTGGAAGGCCGGCATCGCCTTCCGCTACCGCAAGCGCTCCAGCGGCCACGGCAGCCTGGAGGCCGTGCGCCACGTGGCCACCATCGCGCTGGGCGACCTGCAGGAGATCGATGGCCAGAAGGAGAGGATCCAGCGCAACACCGAGCAGTTCGTGAAGGGCCAGCCCGCCAACAACGTGCTGCTCACGGGCGCGCGCGGCACCGGCAAGAGCTCCCTGATCAAGGCCTGCCTGAACGCCTACAAGGACCAGGGCCTGCGCCTGATCGAGGTCGACAAGGCCGATCTCACCGACCTGCCGGACATCATCGACGTGGTCGCCGACCGCCCCGAGAAATTCATCGTCTTCTGCGACGACCTGAGCTTCGAGGACGGCGAGGCCGGCTACAAGGCGCTCAAGTCCATCCTCGACGGCTCGGTGGCGGCCTCCACGCCCAACGTGCTGATCTACGCCACCAGCAACCGCCGCCACCTGCTGCCCGAGTACATGAAGGAGAACCTCTCCTACACCCATACCGAGGACGGCGAGGTCCATCCCGGCGAGGCGGTGGAGGAGAAGATCTCGCTGTCCGAACGCTTCGGCCTGTGGGTCAGCTTCTACCCGTTCAGCCAGGACGAGTACCTCACCATCGTCGCCCAGTGGCTCGCTTCCTTCGGTGTCACGCCTGACCGCATCGAGGCCGCGCGGCCCGAGGCGCTGGTGTGGGCCCTGGAGCGCGGCTCGCGCTCGGGCCGGGTGGCCTACCAGTTCGCCCGCGACTACGCGGGCCGCCACGCGTGAGCGCTGGCGTGACCACCCCCGTGCTGGTGGCCGATGGCGACCGCCCGCGTGAGGGTGGGGCCGACCGGCCGCCGGTCGAGGTGGCCGTGGGCGTGCTCATTCGCCCGGACGGCCGGTTCCTCCTGACCTCGCGCCCGCCGGGCAAGGTCTACGCCGGCTACTGGGAATTCCCGGGCGGCAAGCTCGAGGCGGGCGAGACCGTGGAACAGGCGCTGCGGCGCGAGCTGGTCGAGGAGATCGGCGTGACGATCGGCCCGGCGCACCCGTGGAAGGTGGAGGTCGTGGACTACCCGCACGCCCTGGTGCGGCTGCACTTCTGCAAGGTCTACGACTGGGACGGTGAGCTCCACATGCACGAGGGCCAGTCCTTCGCCTGGGAGACGCTGCCGGTGCGCAGCCAGCCGGTGCTTCCGGGCACGGTGCCGGTGCTGGCCTGGTTCGCGCAGGAGCGGGGCTTCACCGGGCCCACGCACCCGCCGCAGGCCTGAGCCTGCGCCAGCCGCTCACTGCAGCCGCGGGTCGCCGTAGGGCTGGTCGTCCGGCGGGGCCTCGCTCTCGACGCGGAAGCTCTCGCTGGCCCAGGCGCCGAGGTCGATCTGCTTGCAGCGCTCGCTGCAGAACGGGCGGTAGGGATTGGAGGGCGCGTACACGCTGTCGCCGCCGCATTGCGGGCAGGGCACGATGCGGGCGGCCGGGTCGGCGGCTTTCTTCGCGGTCATGGCAATCGGGTCGGAAGGCGTGCGGCCTCAGGCGCACAGGGTCAGCTCGAAGGCCGTGTCCTCGGTGCTGGCCTGCAGGCGCTCGGCCGGTTCGTGCTTCATCAGGCGCACGGACACCAGCAGGCGGTTGGCACTGATCTCGGGCACCAGGTTCAGGGCCGGGTCGATGCGCAGGCGCAGCAGCTGGAAGCTGCGGCCCTGCGGCAGGTTCTGCTGCAGCTGGCCGGCGGTGGCCAGCACCTTCTGCGGCGCGCCGGAGTCCCGCAGCAGCTGCATCAGCATCTGCAGCGACTCGGCCAGCGGCGCCAGCGTGGACGCCCAGCGGCCGAGGTCGGCGCGGCGGCGGGCCGCGTCCATCTGCTGCCACGCGTGGTAGCCCGGCAGGTCGAATTCGCAGGTGCCGCCCGGGATGGCGATGCGGCTGCGGATGCCCATCAGCCACTCGTTGTCGGTCAGGGCCTGGCCGGCCTTGCCGGGCTGGTTGTTCATGGCCTCGAAGCAGGCGTCGAGGCGGCCGATGACATGGTCCAGGACGGCCTCGGCGATGGCGGGGTTGCCCCGGTAGCCGGCGAGGGTGGTCTTCTGCCGCTCCAGGTCCTTCATGACGTCGGACTTGAGATCGGCGCGGGCGGCGACGTCGATGATTTCGAAGAGGGTGGCCAGCGCGAAGTGGTGGTCCATCGGGTGCTCGCGGGGCACCAGCAGGGCCAGGCGGCGGAAGAGGTGTTCCAGGCGCAGGTAGGTGCGGATGCGCTCGTTGAGCGGGTATTCGTAAAGGATCACGGCAGTGCGATCATAGCCCGAAGCCCCGGGCCGCCTGCGTCACGGTCTGTGCCAGTTGCGCGAGCGACAGTCCCTCATTGAAGACGACCACGTCGGCCGCCGCCAGGCGCAGGCGGCGCGGCGCCTGCGCGTCGATGATGGCCTGCACCTCCTCGCGGGCCAGCCCGCTGCGGGCCATCACGCGCGCGACCTGAGTCTCGGGCCGGCAGTCGACCACCAGCACGCGATCGAGCTGCGCGCGCCAGCGGCCGGACTCCACCAGCAGGGGAATGTCGAACACCAGGCAGGCCCGGCCCTCGGCGCGGGCCAGGGCCTCGCGCTCGCGGATGGCGGCGGACACCAGCGGATGGATGATGGCTTCGAGTTCGCGCCGCGCGGCCGGCTCGGCGAAAGCGTGGGCACGCATGCGGGCGCGGTCCATGCTGCCGTCGGCGGCGATGAAGCCGGCGCCGAAGCGCTCGCGGATGGCCGGGATGGCCGCGCCCCCGGCGGCGGTGACGCCGCGTGCGATGGCATCGGCGTCGGCGGTTGCGGCGCCCAGCGCCTGCAGGGTCTCCAGGACGGTGCTCTTGCCGCTGCCGATGCCCCCGGTCAGCCCGATGCGCTGCATCGGCGCGCTCACAGCCCGAGCATCCCGAGGATGCGGGCCGGGCCCAGCACCAGGGCCACCAGGCCGGCGAAGGCGAGGAAGGGCCCGAAGGGCACGTAGCCGCCTTCGCGCAGGTTGCCGCCGAGCTTCATGGCGATGCCGATGACGGCACCCAGCACCGAGGCGACGAGGATCAGCGGGATCAGCGCGGCCCAGCCGAACCAGGCGCCCAGGGCGGCGAACAGCTTGAAGTCGCCGAAGCCCATGCCCTCCTTGCCGGTGAGCAGCTTGAAGCCCTGGTAGACAGACCACAGCGAGAGGTAGCCGGCCACCGCGCCCCACAGCGCGTCGGGCAGCGGCGTGCCGCTCCAGCCCAGGGCCGCGGCGATGAGGCCGCCCCAGGCCAGGGGCAGGGTGATGTCGTCGGGCAGCAGGGTGGTGTCCCAGTCGATCAGGGCCAGGGCCAGCAGGGCGGCGCAGAAGGCGGCCCAGGCCGCGCCGGCCGGCGTGATGCCCCACTGCCAGGCGCTGAAGGCGAACAGCGCCGCAGTGGCGGCTTCCACCAGCGGGTAGCGCGCGCTGATGCCCTTGCCGCAGGCCGAGCAGCGCCCGCGCAGGGCGAGCCAGCTGGCCACCGGGATGTTCTCCCACCAGCGGATCGCGTGGCCGCAGTGCGGGCAGGCGGAGGCCGGGCGCAGCAGGTTGTAGGCAGGCTGCTCGGGCGCGGGCTGGCCGAGGTGGTGGGCGCACTCGGCGTCCCACTGCCGCTCGAGCATGCGCGGCAGCCGATGGATGACGACGTTCAGGAAGCTGCCGATCAGCAACCCGAGGACGGCGGCGAGGGCGACGTCCGCGGCGGGGGACACGAGCATCAGACGACCTGTCCCAGCTTGAAGATCGGCAGGTACATGGCGATCACGATGCCGCCGATGATGGTGCCCAGCATGACGATGATGATGGGTTCCATCAGGCTGGACAGGCCGGCGACCATGTCGTCGACCTCGGCCTCGTAGAAGTCGGCGGCCTTGGAGAGCATGTGGTCCAGGGCGCCGGATTCCTCGCCGATGGCGGACATCTGCAGCACCATCGAGGGAAACACCTTGGAATTGGTCATGGCAGTCGTCAGGCTGGTGCCGGTGGCCACCTCCTGCTGGATCCGCTCGGTGGCGGCCACGTAGACCGAGTTGCCGGAGGCGCCGCCCACGGAGTCCAGGGCCTCCACCAGCGGCACGCCGGCGGCGAACATGGTGGACAGGGTGCGGGTCCAGCGCGCCACGACGGCCTTGTAGACGAGGTCGCCGAAGATCGGCATCTTCAGGGCGAGGCGGTCGATCGTGTGCTGCACGCGCTCGCTGCGTCGCCAGGCCTGAAGGAAGAAGTAGAGGCCCGCGCCCAGGGTGCCGAAGATGATCCACCAGTACGCCGCGAAGGCCTCGCTCATGGCGATCACGAAGCGGGTGGGGCCGGGCAGGTCGGCGCCGAAGGAGGTGAAGACGTCGCGGAAGGCGGGCACCACGAAGATCATGATCACCGAGACCACGACCACTGCCACCACCATCACCGCCACCGGGTACATCAGCGCGGAGCGGATCTTGGACTTGATGCCCTCGATCTTCTCCATGTAGGTGGCCAGCCGGTCCAGGATGGACTCCAGGATGCCGGCGGCCTCGCCGGCTTCCACCAGGTTGCAGTAGAGGCTGCTGAAATACAGCGGGTGCTTGCGGAAGGCGGCCGACAGCGACGTGCCGGTCTCCACGTCGGTGCGGATCTCGGCCAGCAGGCGCGAGACGCTGGTGTTGGTGTTGCCCCGGCCCACGATGTCGAAGGCCTGCAGCAGCGGCACGCCGGCCTTCATCATGGTGGCCAGCTGGCGGGTGAAGATCGCGATGTCGCGCGGCTTGATCCGCTGGCCCCGGCCCAGGCGGCGCTTGCGGATCTTCACGGGCGTGACGCCCTGGCGGCGCAGCGAAGCCTGGACCTGGTTCTCGCCGGCGGCGCGGGTCTCTCCGCGCACCTGCTTGCCATTGCGGTCACGGCCTTCCCACTCGAAGACGAATTCGTTGACCTTGCTGGATGCTGCCGTGGCCATGCGGGCGGACTCCCTGTTCGTTCTTTGCTGGGTCAGGTGTTGGTGGTGCTCAGGACTTCCTCGAGCGAGGTCACGCCCAGGCGCACCTTCTGAAGGCCGGACTGGCGCAGGCTCTTCACGCCCTCGAGCTCGGACTGGTGCGCGATCTCCACCGCGTTGCCGTCGCGCAGGATGATCTGCTGGATCTCCTCGCTGATCGGCATGACCTGGTAGATGCCCACGCGGCCCTTGTAGCCGCCCAGGCAGGCGTTGCAGCCGACCGCGCGGTAGGGCTTCCAGCTGCCGTCGAGCTCCTCCTCGCGGAAGCCGGCCTCGATCAGGTTCTCGCGCGGGATCTCGGCGGGCTGCTTGCAGTTCACGCACAGCCGCCGCGCCAGGCGCTGGGCCGAGATCAGGATCACGCTGGAGGCGATGTTGAACGGCTGGATGCCCATGTTGCGCAGGCGCGTGAGCGTGGTGGGCGCGTCGTTCGTGTGGAGGGTCGAGAGCACCAGGTGGCCGGTCTGGGCGGCCTTGATGGCGATGTCCGCGGTCTCGAGGTCGCGGATCTCGCCCACCATGATGATGTCCGGGTCCTGGCGCAGGAAGGCGCGCAGGGCGGTGGCGAAGGTCAGGCCGGCACGCTCGTTGACGTTGACCTGGTTGACGCCGGGCAGCACGATTTCCGACGGGTCCTCGGCGGTGGCGATGTTCACGCCCGGCTTGTTCAGGAGGTTCAGGCAGGTGTACAGCGAGACCGTCTTGCCCGAACCGGTGGGGCCGGTGACCAGGATCATGCCGTAGGGGCGCTGGATCGCGTCGAGCAGGCGCTGCTTCTCCTCGGGCTCGTAGCCCAGGGCGTCGATGCCCATCTTGGCAGCCGACGAATCCAGGATACGGATCACGATCTTCTCGCCGAAGAGGGTGGGCAGGGTGCTGACGCGGAAGTCGATCACCTTCTCGGGGCCGACCTTGAGCTTCATGCGACCGTCCTGCGGGACCCGCTTTTCGGCGATGTCCATGCGCGAGATCACCTTGATGCGCGAGGCCAGCTTGTCCTTGATGGCCACCGGCGGGGCGGCCATCTCGCGCAGTTCGCCGTCGACCCGGAAGCGCACGCGGTAGTTGTGCTCGTAGGGTTCGAAGTGGATGTCCGACGCGCGCATGCTGATGGCGTCCAGCAGCATCTTGTGCAGGAACTTGACCACCGGGGCGTCATCGACCTCGGCGTTCATGCCGCGGTCGTCGTCGTCGGCCATGGCCGAGTCGAGCGTGGACTCGTCGAACTGGAAGTCCTCGCCGATGAGGTTGTCCATCGCCTCCGCGGCGGTGGTGGCGTTGGCCTCCACCATGCGCGTGAGCTTGTCGTACTCGGCGATGATCCAGTCGACCCCCATCTGGGTGGCGAACTTGATCTTTTCGGCGGCCTGCTGGTCGGACGGGTCGGCCGTGGCCACCGTCAGCCGGTTGTTGCGCTTGGCCAGGACCACCACGCGGAAGGACTGGCAGGTCTTGGTATCGAGGATGCCCTTGGGCAGGCGCTGGGTGTCGATGGCGTCCAGGTCCAGCAGGGGCGCGCCGTAGGCGGCGGACATCGTGTGGGCCAGGTCGGCGGGCGACACCGCGCCGGAGCCGGTGAGCTCGGCGATGAAGCTGGTGCGGTTGGCCAGCGCCTTGCCGTAGAGGTCCTCGGCCGACTTCTGCCCCAGCTTGCCGGCCGAGATCAGTGCCCGTGCCAGGCCCGGAAGGGCCACCTGGGAGGCGTCGGCAGTGAGGGTGTCAACAACGGCCATCAGTCGGTCTGGTCATGGGGTGTGCGGGGCCACCCGGGCGAAGCCTGGCGATGCGGGCATCATCGCCGAAAGCCGGGTTAGTGTAAACGTGGTATTTCGGCGCTCGCATCATGCAAAGGGTCTATACGGGGAAGGCGTCCCGCCGGCGTTGGGTCGCAGCCACGCCAGTTGCTGCAGACGGTGGCCGGCTACGCCGGAAGATTCTCGGATAGTACGTTCTTAATCATGATTCATGGGGGCTTGTTCTCCCCTGTAGCTTGCTGGTGACGACTGTTGCTTCAAAGTAGCCCTTGGCCCGACCGGCCTCGGACAACTGGTTACGATCACGCTTTTGCATGTATCTGAGGCACCGGCTCCGCCGCGTGCCTGCGACCGCCCCAGCATGACCGCGCATGCCACCGTAAGCCGCCGTGACCGGCTCCCGACGCCAGTGCCGCGCCTGGCCTGGTTCGGCCTGGCCGCGTGGCTGGCCTACAGCGCCGGGTGCCTGGCCTGGTGGGTGGCGCAGGATCCCTCGCGACTCCAGTCCATCTGCAGCTCCATCGCCCCATGACCGCCCAGCCGACGTCCCGCCTGTCCGTGAACACCGAGCAGATGCTGCAGCCGCAGCGCGCTACCGCGGACCGTGTCCTGCTCGCCACGCTCGCCTTCCTCGCCCTGATCAGCCTGGGCATCGCGGCCTTCACCCAGACCTGGGGCCTGGCCCTCCTGGTCGGCGTGCCGGCCTTCGCCGTGCCCTTCCTGATCCACCGCGCGGCGCCGGGCAGCCTGGTCTCCCGTCTGGCGATCGCCTGCGCGCTGATGGTCGACTCGGCCCTGATGATCCAGCAGGCCCACGGCATGACCGAGATGCACTTCGGCATCTTCGCCCTGCTGGCGTTCCTGCTGTACTACCGGGACTGGCGGCCGATCGTCGCGGCCGCGGGCGTGATCGCCGTGCACCACGTGGCTTTCGCCGTGGCGCAGGCTGCCGGCGCCGGGCTGTACGTGCTGGCGGGCTCGGTCAGCCTGGAACTGGTCGCGCTCCATGCAGCCTATGTGGTGTTCGAGGCCGCAGTGCTGGTCTTCATGTCGGTGATCCTGCAGCGCGAGGCGGTGGAGTCGGCGCTCGTCGCCGACCTGGCCGGCCGCATCAGCGAGGGGGACTTCGCCGCCCGCGACGCCCTGTCGCTGGGCGACGGCTTCCCCCTGCTGCGCAAGGTCGCCGGCATGCAGCAGTCGCTGGACTCCACCCTCAACGACATCACCGCGGTCATGACCGCGGTGGCCCAGGGCGAGTTCTCGCGCCGGGTGACCGTGGCTGCCCGGGGCGACCTCGATGCGCTCAAGCGCAACGTCAACCAGAGCCTGGACGCGCAGCAGGCCGTGTTCCAGGACATCACCCGGGTCATGGGAGGCATCGCCCAGGGGCGCCTGGGCGAGCGGGTGCGGGTACAGGCCCGGGGCGACCTGGACGCGCTCAAGCGCAACGTCAACCAGAGCATCGAGGCGCAGCAGGCCTTCTTCCGGGACCTGAGCGGCGTGATGAACGCGGTGGCCCAGGGCAACCTCGCCCAGCGCATGACGGTGGCGGCGCTCGGCGACCTGGAGGCGCTCAAGGCCAACATGAACGCCTCGCTGGACGCCCTGGGGGGCGCCATGCGCGTGATCAGCGGCAACACCCAGCAGGTGGCGGCGGCGTCCGGGCAGACCAGCCAGGCGATTGCCCAGATTTCCGATGGCGCCCAGAACCAGACCCATGCGATCAGCCAGGTCTCGACCGCGGTGCGCCAGACCGTCACCTCGGTCACCGAGGTGTCGCGCAACACCGAGGCGGCCAGCCAGCAGTCGCGCGCCTCCTTCGAGGCGGTGCGCTCCAGCATGGCCCGGATGGCGGAGATGGTGCAGGTCGTCAACAGCATCGCCGGCAACTCAGAGAAGATTTCCAGGATCACCGAGGTGATCGAGAAGATCGCCAACAAGACCAACCTGCTGGCGCTCAATGCGGCCATCGAGGCGGCGCGGGCGGGCGAGCATGGCAAGGGCTTCGCCGTGGTGGCCGACGAGGTCGGCAAGCTGGCCCAGAGCAGCGCGGAGAGCTCGCAGGAGATCGCGACGCTGGTCACCGAGGCGGTGGCCGAGGCGCGCCGTGCGGTCGGCACCGTCGGCCTGGTGAACGAGGAAATGGCGCGCATCGAGCAGGGCTCGCGGCAGACCGACTCGATGCTCGAGCGCATCGCCGCCGCGCTGGAGCAGCAAAGCTCGGCGATGGAGGAGATCAACATGAACCTCTCCAACGTCGACAGCATCGCCCGCAGCAACGCCGCCGCGTCCGAGCAGATCACCGCCACCATCGTCGGCCTGTCGCGGATCGCGGACGCGACCCGGGAAGAGGTCGAGCGCTTCAGGACCTGACGCCGCCGGGGCATCGGGTGCGTGCACGTTTTTGCGACTTATTTCAAGACTAGGGTAATTCCTCGGGGGTGCCCCGCCGGGTTTCTGTGCCCGATGGGCTGCGCGGAGCGGCGGATTTGCCTAGATTGATGCCCGGCCCCCCGCGGGGGGAGCGTCCTCCTCCGGTGACCCGGAGGCTGTCCCACGGCCTTTCGTTTCATGGCCCTTGCCTGGAGATGCATCGTGCGAGCCCTACGCCATTTCATCCTCGTCGCCCTCGCGGCGGCCCTCTCGTTCGGCGGCAGCGCCAGCCTGGCCCAGCCGGCCGGCGCCGCGCAGAACTACGAGCCGATGCGCGGGCAGGCCGGCAAGGACGTGATCTGGATTCCCACGCCCGAGCCCCTGATCGAGAAGATGCTCACTGCCGCCCGGGTCAGCCAGGATGACCGGGTCTTCGACCTGGGCGCCGGCGACGGCGTCATCGCCATCACCGCCGCGAAGCGGTTCGGTGCCACGGCGGTCGGCATCGAATACAACCCCCAGATGGCCGAGTTCGCCCGGCGCAAGGTGCGCGAGGCGGGCGTGGCCGACAAGGTGCGCATCATCACCGGCGACATCTTCAAGGAGGACTTCAGCTCGGCGAGCGTGGTCACGCTCTACCTGCTGCCTGACCTGAACCTGCGCCTGCGCCCGACGATCCTGGCGATGAAGCCCGGCACCCGCGTCGTGTCGCACGCCTTCACCATGGGCGAGTGGGAGGCCGACGAGGTGCTGGCCCACGAGAACGCCCGCGCCTACCTGTGGGTCGTGCCTGCGCGCGTCGAGGGCGACTGGATGCTGTCCGGCCTCGAGGGCGGTCCGGCGCGCCTGAGCTTCCGCCAGAGCTTCCAGTCGATCGGCGGCCTCATGACGCGCACCAGCGCGACCCAGCCGCTGGTGGGGGCGCGGCTGCGCGGCGTAGAACTCAGCTTCCAGTTCAGCGGCCCCGACCGGACCTTGCACAGCTTCAGCGGCCGCGTGGACGGCGGCCGCATCACCGGCACGGTGACCTCGCCGGGCGGCCAGTCGGTGCCGGTCGACCTGGTGCGCCTGTGAGCGAGGCATTGCAGGGCGCGTCCCTCGTGCGTGACTCTGCGCAGGCGACCGCGCAGCCGCTGCGGCTGCTGCATCCCGGCGCGGCGATCGCGCTGATCGTCGGCATCGTCATCGGCGCCGGCATCTTCAAGACCCCGGCGCTCGTCGCGGGAATCAGCGGCGACGCGGGCTGGGCGCTGGTCCTGTGGGCCGCGGGCGCGCTGGTCTCGGTGGCGGGCGCGCTGTGCTACGCCGAGCTGTGCACGGCCTACCCGCACGCAGGCGGGGATTACCACTTCCTGCGCCGGGCTTTCGGGCGCGACCTGTCCTTCCTGTATGCCTGGGCGCGGGCCACCGTCATCAACACCGGCTCCATCGCGCTGCTGGCCTTCGTCTTCGGCGACTACATCAGCACGCTCGCGCCGCTGGGGTCCCAGTCGAGCACGGTCTGGGCGCTGATCGTGATCATCCTGCTCACGGTGGTCAACACCATCGGCATCCATGCCTCTTCGCGGGTGCAGTCGCTGCTGCTGCTGCTCGAGGTCGGCGGGCTGCTGGCGGTGGCGGCGGCCGGCTTCTCGATGGATGTGCCCGCTTCCGGACCGCTCGTGTGGTTCGAGAAGGCGCCGGCCCCCGCGCAGTGGGGCCTGTGCCTGGTGTTCGTGCTGCTCACGTTTGGCGGCTGGAACGAGGCCGCGTATGTCTCGGCCGAGATCCGCGGCGGGCCGCGCGCCATGGTGCGGGTGATCATTGCCAGCATGGCGGCGCTCACCGCCATCTACCTGCTGGTGAACCTGGCGCTGCTGCAGGGCCTGGGCTTGCGCGGGCTTGCCGACAGCAAGACCGCCGCAGGCGACCTGCTGGGGCTGGCCTTCGGCCCGTGGGCGCAGAAGGCGCTGGGCCTGTTCGTGGCGATTGCCGCGCTGACCAGCATCAACGCCACCATGATCGTCGGCGCCCGCACCAACTTCGCCCTGGGCCGCGACTGGGCCTCCCTGCGCCTGCTGGGGCGCTGGCGCGCCCAGGCGGGCAGCCCGACGCCGGCGCTGTGGACGCAGGCCGCCATCAGCGCGGCCCTGGTCCTGCTGGGGATGGGGGAGGGGGACGGCTTCTCCGCGATGGTGGAATTCACCGCGCCGGTGTTCTGGGGCTTCCTGTTCCTCGTGGGCCTCGCCCTGGTCCGCCTGCGCCACCGTGACGCACTGGCGCCGCGCCCCTTCCGCGTGCCGCTGTACCCGGTGCTGCCGCTGGTGTTCTGCGCCGCCTGCGGCTGGCTCACCTGGTCCAGCATCACCTACGCGATCAGCCAGAAGGCCATCCATGTCTCGCTCGGCCTGCTCGCCACCGGGCTGCTCGCGCTGGCGGTGTTGCGCTGGCGCGAGCGGGGCCGGCGAAAGCGGGGCTGAGCGGCCTGGGCCGGCGCCTGCGGGTCGGGCGCCGCGCGCCCGTTCAGCGGCTGATGGTGATGCGGGTCGCCGAGTTCTGCGAGGCGTCGTAGTCCAGGCCCGAGCCGGTGATGCCGTCGACGGTGAAATCGCTCAACGTCACCGTCGACGCGAGCGAGCCGCTGGCCATCGAGCAGCTGCCGTCGCTCGAGGTCACGCAGCTTGCCGAACCGCCCGGGGCGAAGGTGCCGGCCACCGTCGCATGGGGCACCGCGGTGTTCGTGGTCACGTTTCGCACCGAGACGGTCGCGACGGCCTGCCAGCTCTTGCCGACCTTGCGCCAGGTGCCCGTGAGGCCGCTGACGGCCACGGCCTGGGGTGGCATCGCGACCGGCGCGCCGGCAGCCAGCGAGTACGCCAGCCGGTTCGGCGAGCCTGTGCCGATGGAGGCGAGCCGGTCCGGTGTCGCGTTGTCCAGGAGGAAGCGAGCCACCTCGGCCGGCGTGGCCTTCGGGTTCGCGCTGAGTGCGAGCGCGGCGATGCCGGCCACGTGCGGGCTGGCCATGGAGGTGCCGCTGATGGTGTGGGTGGCGGTGGCGCTCGTGTGCCAGGCCGAGGTGATGCCCGAGCCCGGCGCGAACAGGTCCACGCAGCTGCCGTAGTTCGAGTAGGAGGCCCGCGCGTCGCTGCTGGTGGTGGCGCCCACCGTGAGGGCGGTCGGCTCGCTGGCGGGGGAGTAGCGGCAGGCATTGGCGTTGCTGTTGCCCGCGGCGACGACCATGGTCACGCCCAGGCTGGATGCGCCCGCGACGGCGGCATTCACGGTGGTGGACTTGACGCCGCCCAGCGAGAGGTTGGCCACCGCGGGCCGGGCCGTGGTGCCGGCCACCCAGTCGATGCCGGCGATGACGCCGCTGTAGGTGCCGGAGCCGCTGCAATCCAGCACGCGTACCGGGACCAGCTGGACCGCCTTGGCCACGCCCCAGGTCGAGCCGCCGAGCGTGCCGGCCACATGGGTTCCGTGGCCGTTGCAGTCACGGGTCCCGTTGCCGTCGGCGACCTCGGTGTGGCCGCCCTGGACACGCCCGCCGAACTCGGCATGGTCGGCCCGGATGCCGGTGTCGATGACGAAGGCGGTCACGCCCAGGCCGGTGTGGTTGAAGGCGTATTGCGTATCGAGCGGCCGGTCACGCTGGTCGATGCGGTCCAGGCCCCAGGTCGCCTGGTTCTGCGGCGACGTGGCCTGGTTGAGGCGGATGGCGTGGTCGGCCTCGACGGCGTCGACATTCGGGTTGGCGCGGATGCCGGGCAGCGCAGCCGCCGGCAGGGTGGCCGCGAAGCCCTTGAGGGCGTGGGTGTAGCGGCGGTGGACCTGGCCGCCGGCGGCGCGCACCAGCCGGTCGGCTTCCTGTGCGGCATGGGCCACCGTCGGCTTGAAGACGACGATGTAGCGGTCGGGGATGGCTTGTCCCTCGGGCAGCGTGTGCGTGGCGCCCTGGGCCAGGGCCGCGGGCGCGGCGGCGGCCAGCCAGGCTGCGGCCAGGAGCGCGCGGTTCTTCGGGAACGTGGGCAGGCAGATCATGGGCGCCTCGGCGTGACCGCAAGTTTCATTGATGACTGCCATCTTGCACTTGCCCGCGCTCCAAAGCAAAAGACCCCGTTGCGTGAGCAACGAGGTCTTTGTTTGGATAACCAGAATTCTGGTCGGGGTGAGAGGATTCGAACCTCCGGCCTCTACGTCCCGAACGTAGCGCTCTACCAGGCTAAGCTACACCCCGATGTGCTTGGAATCGCCGGACTCCTGATCTCTCAGTGCCGTCGCTCAAGCAGCGAAGACGCTAATTGTAGCAAACCTTCGCTGTGTTTATTTCGCGGGAGCATCGAAAGGCAATCAATTGCGCGTTGCGCCTCGGCGGCGGCGGCCTGGCGGGCCACATCGAGCGCGCCGGTGGAGCGCACGATCGCGACGATGGCCTCGAGTTCCTCGACCGAGCCGTTCTCGATCGCGCGGCGGATTGTGTCCCGCTGTTCGGGTGTGCCGCGCTGCATGGCGGCGATCAGGGGCAGCGTGGCCTTGCCCTCGCGCAGGTCGTCGCCGAGGTTCTTGCCCATCTCGCCGGCGTCGCCGTCGTAGTCGAGTACGTCATCGATCACCTGGAAGGCGGTGCCCAGGGCCTGACCGTAGTCGGCGCAGGCCTGCTCGATCGTGGCGTCGCTGCCGGCCAGCACCGCTGCCAGGCGGGTCGAGGCCTCGAACAGCTTGGCGGTCTTCGAGCGGATCACGCGCAGGTAGCCGGCCTCGTCGAGCGAGGCGTCGTGCATGTTCATCAGCTGCAGCACCTCGCCCTCGGCGATCACGTTGGTCGCCTCAGCCAGGATCTCCATGACGCGCATGTCCTTGGCGTCCAGCATCATCTGGAACGCGCGGGAGTAGAGGAAGTCGCCCACCAGCACGCTGGCCGGGTTGCCGAAGCTCTCGTTGGCGGTGGCGCGGCCGCGGCGCAGCGTGGAGGCATCGACCACGTCGTCATGCAGCAGCGTGGCGGTGTGGATGAACTCCACCACGGCCGCCAGGTTGAAGCGCTGCGCGCCGCCGTAGCCCAGCGCGCCGGACACCAGCAGCAGCAGGGCCGGGCGCAGGCGCTTGCCGCCGGCCGAGATGATGTAGCGCGCGACCTCGCCCACCAGGGGCACGCCGGAGTCCAGGCGCCGGGCGATCACGGCGTCCATCTCACGCATGTCGTCGGCGATGAGCGCCAGCGTGGCGGCGGTCGAGTTGGGGGAGTCGGCGGGAGCGGTCAAGGCAGGCGCAGGAAGTTGCGCGCGATTATAGGCAGGCTGCCGACCCCGAACGGCGGTGCTCTGGACGTTAAGCCCAAACTATGCTACAGTCGCGGGCTCTCCCGGAAATACGTCCTGGAGAGCTTCACTTCAGAGGTCTATATGTACGCGGTCATAAAAACCGGCGGCAAGCAGTATCGCGTTGCCATCGGCGAGAAAATCAAAGTAGAACAGATTGCTGCGGACGTTGGCCAGGAAATCGTGATCGACCAGGTTCTGGCAGTCGGCAACGGCGCTGAACTCAAGGTCGGCACCCCCCTGGTGTCCGGTGCAACTGTCAAAGCCACGGTCGTGGCGCACGGCAAGCACGACAAAGTTCGCATCTTCAAGATGCGTCGTCGCAAGCACTACCAGAAGCGCCAGGGTCATCGCCAGCAGTTCACCGAGCTGCAAATCGGCGCGATTGCAGCCTAAGGAGCAACGGACATGGCACAGAAAAAAGGCGGCGGCTCTACGCGAAACGGGCGTGATTCCAAGCCCAAGATGCTCGGCGTGAAGGCCTTCGGCGGTGAGCTGATCTCCGCCGGCTCGATCATCGTGCGCCAGCGTGGCACCAAGTTCCATCCCGGCGTGAACGTCGGCGTGGGCAAGGACCACACCCTGTTCGCCCTGGTGGATGGCCACGTGTCGTTCGCCGTGAAGGGTGAGCTGAACAAGCACACCGTGAATGTGACGCCGGCGGCCTGATCGCCCTGGCATTGCCGCAAGAAGGCCCTGCGTCATTGCGCAGGGCTTTTTTGTTGGCGCTCTTCCTAGAATAGCCCCCATGAAGTTCGTCGACGAAGCCTATATCGACATTGCCGCCGGTGACGGAGGCAATGGCTGCGTGTCGTTCCGGCACGAGAAGTACAAGGAGTTCGGCGGACCCAACGGCGGCGATGGCGGCCGTGGCGGCCATGTCTACGCCGTTGCGGACCCCAACCTCAACACCCTGGTCGACTACCGCTACTCGCGCCGCCACGAGGCCAAGCGCGGCGAGCACGGCATGGGCTCGGACATGTTCGGCGCCGCCGGCGACGACATCACGCTGAAGATGCCGGTGGGCACCATCATCTCCGACGCCGAGACCGGCGAGGTGCTGTACGAACTGCTCACGCCCGGCGAGGTGATCACCATCGCCAAGGGCGGCGACGGCGGCTTCGGCAACATGCGCTTCAAGAGCGCGATCAACCGCGCCCCGCGCCAGAAGACCCCGGGCTGGCCCGGCGAGCGCAAGAGCCTGAAGCTCGAGCTCAAGGTGCTGGCCGACGTCGGCCTGCTGGGCATGCCCAACGCGGGCAAGTCCACCCTGATCGCCGCCATCTCGAACGCGCGCCCCAAGATCGCCGACTACCCCTTCACCACGCTGCACCCCAACCTGGGCGTGGTGCGCGTCGGCCCCGAGCAGAGCTTCGTCGTCGCCGACGTGCCTGGCCTGATCGAGGGCGCATCGGAGGGCGCGGGCCTGGGTCACCAGTTCCTGCGCCACCTGCAGCGCACCCGCATCCTGCTGCACCTGGTGGACATCGCTCCTTTCGACGAGGGCGTCGATCCGGTCGCCCAGGCCAAGGCCATCGTGGGCGAGCTGAAGAAATACGACAAGGCCCTGTACGACAAGCCGCGCTGGCTGGTCCTGAACAAGCTGGACATGGTGCCGGCCGACGAGCGCGAGGCGCGCGTCAAGGACTTCGTCAAGCGTTTCAAGTACAAGGGCCCCGTCTTCGAAATCTCGGCCCTGACCCGCGAGGGCTGTGAGGACCTGATCAAGGCCGTCTACCAGCAGGTCAAGGCGCAGCAGGTGGCCGAGCAACCGCATGTCGAGGTCGATCCCCGGTTCGATCCCGCCACGGGCACGGTCGACGATCCCCGCTTCGCCGCGCCGGCCCCCGACAACGAATCCTGATGACGCAAACCCCGGCTTCACCCGCTTCCACGATTTCCGCGCCGGCCGCGCAGATGTTGCGCAGTGCACGCCGCATCGTCGTCAAGGTCGGCTCCAGCCTCGTGACCAACGAGGGCCGGGGCCTGGATGAAGCAGCGATCGGCGAGTGGAGCCGCCAGCTGGCCGCGCTGGCCCGCGACGGCCGCGAGGTGATCATGGTTTCCAGCGGCGCCATCGCCGAAGGCATGAAGCGCCTGGGCTGGAGCACCCGCCCCCACGAGCTGCGTGAGCTGCAGGCCGCAGCCGCGGTCGGCCAGATGGGCCTGGCCCAGATGTACGAGACCAAGCTGCGCCAGAACGGCCTGGGCTCGGCCCAGGTGCTGCTCACGCACGCCGACCTGGCAGACCGCGAGCGTTACCTCAATGCCCGCTCCACGCTGCTGACCCTGCTGGGGCTGCGCGTGCTGCCGGTGATCAACGAGAACGACACCGTCGTCAACGACGAGATCAAGTTCGGCGACAACGACACGCTGGGCGCGCTCGTGGCCAACCTGGTCGAGGCCGACGTGCTCGTGATCCTCACCGACCAGAAGGGCCTGTACACCGCCGACCCGCGCAAGGACCCGGCGGCCACCTTCGTCCACGAGGCCCGCGCCGGCGACCCGGTGCTGGAGCAGATGGCGGGCGGCGCGGGCTCGAGCATCGGCAAGGGCGGCATGATCACCAAGATCCTGGCGGCCAAGCGCGCCGCCGGCTCGGGCGCCTCGACGGTGATCGCCTGGGGCCGGGAGCCCGACGCCCTGATCCGCCTGTTCGGCGGCGAGCCGGTCGGCACGCTGCTGGTCGCGCCCACGCAGAAGAGCCAGGCGCGCAAGCGCTGGATGGCGGACCACCTCCAGATGCGGGGCGCGGTCACCGTCGACCAGGGGGCGGCTGCCAAGGTGTGCGAGGAGGGCAAGAGCCTCCTGCCGATCGGCATGGTCTCGGTCGAGGGTGACTTCTCCCGCGGCGAGGTGATCGCGGTGCGCGACCCGTCCGGCACCGAGATCGCACGCGGGCTGGCCAACTACGCCAGCGCGGAGGCGCGCCTCCTGTGCCGCAGGCCGTCCGCCGACATCGAGAAGCTGCTCGGGTACGTGGCCGAACCCGAGATGATCCACCGCACCAACCTGGTCGTCACGCGCTGAGCGCGCGGCGCGGAGGGCGGGCCTCCCGGCAGGCTCCGGGGCCTGCCCAGGCCCGGCGGGGGCGTTCGTTGCGACGGCCCGGGGAATTCGCTGGCAGCCCTAGCGCAGGGTGCCTTCCCGTGTGGCCAGTGCGCGGCGCACGTCCTCTGCGCTGCGACGGGCCTGCGTCACTTCACCGCACAGCCCGGCGCCTGCCAGGGCCTGGGTGTGGCGCGGGCTGGCCGCCAGCGGCTGCCACGCCGCACTGCCGACGGGCCGCCAGCCCGAACCCGGCGTGTAGCGCGCGTAGACCTTGGCTTCACCCGGGATGCAGCGCACGCCTTCCTGCATGGCATTGACCGCGCCGCTGGCGCTGGTGGCCACGACCACATAGCGGATCACCCCGTCGCCGCCCACCACGATGGAAGCGGGGTCCACGCCGAAGCGCAGCTCGGAGGTGCGGACCTCCACGGGAACCAGGCCCTCGGTACGAAGGCCCTGGGGCAGGGCGGTGGCCTCCTCCCGCCAGTCGGGGCGCTCGGCCGCGTTCTCGTTCGGCCGGGGAAGGCCAGTGACCGGGTCGTAGCCCTGGGCCCCGGCCAGCGTGCAACCGCCCAGCGCCAGCAGCAGGGCTGCCTTACGAAGCACGCCGCCCCCCCGGGGCCTGGCGGTTCAGCCCGGCCTGCGGGTCGGGCTCGAAGGTGGCGCCCGGCGGGAGCTCGAAATCGGGACTGGGCAGGCCATGCGGCGGGGCCGCATGGTGGTGATGGTCATGGTGATCGCCATCGCGCGGGCGCATGCCGCCTCGCAGGAAGCGGTTGCGGTGGTGCTCGGTGCGGGGCAGGAAGCGCGCCAGCTCCGTCAGCGCCATCTCGTAGACGCCGCGCTTGAACTCGACCACCACATCCAGCGGGACCCAGTAGTCATTCCAGCGCCAGGCGTCGAATTCGGGATGGTCGGTGGCGCGCAGGTTCAGGTTCCAGTCGGCGCCCGTCAACTGCAGCAGGAACCAGATCTGCTTCTGTCCCTTGTAGTGGCCGCGTGCGTCGCGGCGGATGTAGCGGTCCGGCACCTCGTAGCGCAACCAGTCCCGGGTGCGGGCAACGATGCGCACATGCTCGGCACGGAGGCCGACCTCCTCGTGGAGCTCCCGGTACATCGCCTGCTCCGGCGTCTCGCCGCGATCGATGCCCCCTTGCGGGAACTGCCAGCTGTGGGTGCGTATGCGCTTGCCCCAGAACACCTGGTTTTTCTGATTGAGCAGGATGATGCCGACGTTGGGCCTGAAGCCGTCCCGGTCAAGCATAATCAAACCCCAATTCTTGAACTGAGTTCATTATGCACGCCGTCGCGCGTGCCACAAGCAACTCGGCCGTTCTAGTCCCCCCGCCCCCGCGCACCGATGAAAGCATCCCAGTTTCTCATTTCCACGCTCAAGGAAGCACCCGCCGACGCCGAGGTCGCGAGCCATCGCCTGATGACCCGCGCCGGCATGATCAAGAAGCTGGGCGCAGGCATCTACACCTACATGCCCATGGGCCTGCGCGTGATCCGCAAGGTGGAAGCCATCGTGCGCGAGGAGATGAACCGGGCCGGCGCGGTGGAGTGCACCATGCCGATCGTGCAGCCCGCGGAGCTGTGGCAGGAGACCGGCCGCTTCGAGAAGATGGGCCCCGAGCTGCTTCGCATCAAGGATCGCCACGACCGCGACTTCATCATCCAGCCCACCAGCGAGGAAGTCGTCACCGACATCGCCCGCCAGGAGCTTCGCAGCTACAAGCAGCTGCCCAAGAACCTCTACCAGATCCAGGTCAAGTTCCGTGACGAGCGCCGCCCGCGCTTCGGCCTGATGCGTGGCCGCGAGTTCATCATGAAGGACGCGTACTCCTTCGACCGCGACCAGGCGTCCGCCAAGGCCAGCTACCAGGTGATGGCCCAGGCCTACCGCCGCATCTTCGACCGCTTCGGCCTGCGCTATCGCGCGGTGGCGGCGGACAGCGGCGCCATCGGGGGCGACCTGTCCGAGGAGTTCCAGGTGATCGCCGCCACTGGCGAGGACGCCATCGTCTACTGCCCGGACAGCGACTACGCCGCCAACATCGAGAAGGCCGAGGCGCTCGCGCCGCAGGGCCCGCGCCCGGCGCCCGCCAAGGCGATGGAGAAGGTGCCCACCCCGGGCAAGAGCACCTGCGAGGACGTCGCGGCGCTGCTCGGTGTGCCGCTGCAGACCACGGTGAAGTCCCTGGTCCTGGCGACCGACCAGCTCAATGAGGCCGGCGAGGTCGTCAAGAGCCAGGTCTGGCTGCTGCTGGTGCGCGGCGACCACGACATGAACGAAGTCAAGGTCGGCAAGGTGCCGGGCCTGGACGCCGGCTTCCGCTTCGCCACCGTGCCCGAAATCCTCGAGCACTTCGGCGCCAAGCCCGGCTACCTGGGCCCGATCGGCCTGAAGAAGCCGGTCAAGGTCGTGGCCGACCGCGAGGTCGCCCTGATGGCCGACTGGATCTGCGGTGCCAACGAGGAAGACTTCCACATCGCCGGCGTGAACTGGGGCCGCGACCTGCCCGAGCCCGACGCTGTGGCCGACATCCGCAACATCGTCGAAGGCGATCTCTCCCCCGACGGCAAGGGCCGGCTGGCCATCGAGCGCGGCATCGAGGTGGGCCACGTGTTCTACCTGGGCACCAAGTACAGCAAGGCCATGCAGGCCAACTTCCTCGACGAGAACGGCAAGCCGCAGCCGATGGAGATGGGCTGCTACGGCATCGGCATCACCCGCCTGCCGGCCGCCGCCATCGAGCAGAACCACGACGAGCGCGGGATCATCTGGCCCGACGCGATCGCCCCGTTCACCGTGGTGGTGTGCCCCATCGGCATGGACCGCAGCGCCGAGGTCAAGGCGGCCGCCGAGAAGCTGCACGACGAGCTCGCCGCCCTGGGTGTGGACGTGATGCTCGACGACCGCGGCGAGCGCCCCGGTGCGATGTTCGCCGACTGGGAGCTGATCGGCGTGCCGCACCGCGTCGTCATCTCCGACCGCGGCCTCAAGGAGGGCCAGCTGGAGTACCAGCACCGTCGCGACACCGCGGCCACCAAGGTCGCCGCCGACGGCATCCTCGACTTCCTCAAGGGCAAGCTCACGTCGTGACCTCGCGCCGGCAGTGCCTCCTGGCTGGCCTCGGCGGGCTGGGGGCGCTGGCGGCCGGCCGGCCCGCCTGGGCCGGCACCCAGGTCGAGGAGCCGCTGGCCGACTCGGTGCGCTCGGCCCTGAGTTCCGCCATCGCCAACGCGGCGCCGCCGGTGCCCGAGTTCGCCACCACGGCGGCCCGCCTGGCCTACCTGCGCTGGCTGGTGGAAATGACGGTGCGCTTGCAGCGCCACAAGGTGGACTGGCGCGAGCGCAAGGAATTCCTGCAGACGGCCTGGTACGAGGCCAAGCGCGCGGGCCTGGACCCGGGCCTGGTGCTGGGGCTGATCCAGGTCGAGAGCGCGTTCCGCAAGTTCGCGGTGAGCGTGGCCGGCGCGCGCGGCTACATGCAGGTGATGCCGTTCTGGAGCCGCCTGATCGGCGACGGCGACCCGGGCCGCCTGTTCCACATGCAGACCAACCTGCGATTCGGCTGCGTGATCCTGCGCCACTACCTGGACCGCGAGCGCGGCGACCTGTTCATGGCCCTGGGCCGCTACAACGGCAGCCGCGGCCGGCGCGAGTACCCGGATGCGGTGTTCGCCGCGGCGCGCCGGTGGGAGTTCAAGGACCCCCACCACGTCGAGCCGCGCTGACCGGCGCGCAGCCTGCGGGGTCGCCTTGCCCCTACTGCAGGAACCCGAGCTTCGCCTTGCCGCTGCCGGCGCGGGGCAGGTCCTCGGGCTGGATGCATCCGCGCCCGTCGAGGCGGGCGTTGCCGAAGCCGGTCATGAGGGCGCGGCGCATCTCGCGCGGCGCCAGCGCGGCGAGCAGGTCCAGCAGGTCGTCGGCGGGCTCGGGGTCGAAGCGGCTGCCCCAGCCATGCTCGCCGCGGATCGAGGCGTAGAGGTTGCGTGCGATCTGGCGCGCCGCCTCGTGAGAGGGCGGCTCGACCTCGAACACGTTCATGCGATTGAGGATCGGCTCGGGGATGCCGCGCTCGTCGTTGGCGGTCATGATCCAGATCACCTGGCTGGCGTCGATGGCCACCTCGGCGAACTCGTCGATGAAGCTGCCCGCGGTGTCGTGCTCCAGCAGGCCGTAGAGGGCGCCCAGGGGGTCGTACTGCGCGTCGGCGCTGGCCTTGTCGATCTCGTCGACCACGATCACCGGGTTGGCGTACTGGCCGTCGACGATGGCCTCGAACACCTTGCCCGGCTTGGATCCCTTCCACTGGGAGGAGGCGCCCGAGAGCAGCCATCCCGCGGTCATCGCGCTCATGGGAACCAGGTTCATGCCGGTGCCCAGGAGGTCGGCCAGGCGCCGCGCGAAATGGGTCTTGCCGATGCCGGGCGGGCCGAGCAGCAGCATGGGGGTGACCTCCAGGCCGTCCCGGCTGTCCTGGGCGAGCGCGACGTGTCGCCTCACGTCGTCCAGCGCCTCGGTGAAATTGGGCAGCTCCTCGTAGAGGCGCGCCATGTCGGGGATGCCTGCGGGTTTGACCTGGAAGCGCTCCGGCCCCCGCTCCAGCATGCGCTCATAGGTCGTACGCAGGTGCTCGTGTTCGTGCGCGGACAGCTTGGCGAGCTTGCGCTCCACATCCTGCGGCTGGAACACGTGCCGCACCTGGGCGATGGGCAGCTGGAACCCGTGGGGGTCGTGGCGAACGAGTTGGTTGGATGGCATGGTGTTTTCCCCTCAACAACGCATGGCACCCATTCCAGCACATCACATGCGGGAGGTGAACCCGGAAAAGGGTCAGGTGTTGCTGCCTGTTCCCAGGATCTGCTGCAGCTCGCCGCTCTCGTACATCTCCATCATGATGTCGGAGCCGCCGATGAACTCGCCCTTGATGTAAAGCTGCGGGATGGTGGGCCAGTTGCTGTACTCCTTGATGCCCTGGCGGATCGCCGGGTCCTCGAGCACGTTGACGGTGGCCAGGCCGCGCGGGTCGACGCCGCAGGCCTTGAGGATCTGCACGGCGCGCCCGGAGAAGCCGCACTGCGGGAAGGAGGCGGTGCCCTTCATGAAAAGCACGACCTCGCTGTTCTTCACGAGCTGGTCGATGCGCTGCTGGGTGTCGTCCATGGTGTCTTTCCTTGTGGCGGCGAGGCGCCGCGGTGCCGTCGATTATCCGAAATCAGCCAAGCCATTGCCCGCCGCAGGCCCGTTCGATGCCGGCGAGGTCGCGCCGGCTTTGCACCTGCGTGAAGCCGGCGCCTTCGAGCAGTGCGCGTACCGCGCCGGCCTGGTCCCACCCGTGCTCCAGCAGCAGCCAGCCGCCGGGGGCCAGGTGGGCGGGCGCCTGCCGCACGATGGCGCGCAGGTCGTCCAGGCCGTCGGCCCCGGAGGCGAGTGCCGACAGCGGCTCGTGGACCAGGGCGGCGAGGTGCTCGTCGTCGCTGGCGATGTAGGGCGGGTTGCTCACGACCAGGTCGTAGCCGCGGCCCGCCCCTTCGAGCCAGCTGGCGGCGCGGAAGTCCACCGCCAGCCCGAGCCGCTGCGCGTTGGCGCGGGCCACGGCCAGGGCGTCCTCGCTGCGGTCCACCGCCTCCACGCGCGCCTGCGGGCGGCGGTGGGCGATGGCCAGGGCGATCGCGCCGCTGCCGGTGCCCAGGTCGATGGCGGCGGGCCCGGGCCGGCCCGCCAGGACTTCGAGTGCCCATTCGACCAGGGTCTCGGTGTCGGGGCGAGGAACGAGCACGCGCCGATCCACCGCCAGCGGCAGGCCGAAGAACTCCTTCTCGCCCACCAGGTAGGCCACCGGCTCGCCGGCGGCGCGGCGCAGGCACAGCGCCTCGTAGGCCGCCTGCGCCGGGGGCGGCAGGTCGTCGGTGTCGTGGGCGATCAGCCAGGCGCGGTCGTGGGCCGGGCGGCCCAGCGCGTGCAGCAGCAGGAGCTGCGCGTCGAAACGGTCCAGGCCGAGGGCGGCGGCGCGGGCGAGGGCCCGGGCCAGGTTCATCGCGCCCGCGGGCGGCCCGCCGCTCACGAGGCCGCCTCCAGGTCCGCGAGCTGTTCGGCCTTGCGCGCCAGCAGCAGGCCCTCGACCATTTCGTCGATCTCGCCCTCCATCGCCGCGCCGAGCTTGTACAGCGTGAGGTTGATGCGGTGGTCGGTGATGCGGCCCTGTGGGAAGTTGTAGGTGCGGATGCGGTCGCTGCGGTCGCCGCTGCCGATCAGCCCCTTGCGCGTGGCCGCCTCCTTGGCGGCGCGGGCGGCGCGCTCGGCCTCGTGGATGCGCGCGGCGAGCACCTGCAGCGCCTTGGCCTTGTTGCGGTGCTGGGAGCGGTCGTCCTGGCACTCGGCGACGATGCCGGTGGGGAGGTGCGTGACCCGCACCGCCGAATCGGTCTTGTTGATATGTTGCCCGCCCGCACCGGAGGCGCGGAAGGTGTCGATGCGCAGGTCCGCCGGGTTGATCTGCACCGCCTGGGCCTCGTCCGGCTCGGGCAGGGCGGCCACGGTGCAGGCGCTGGTGTGGATGCGGCCCTGGGTCTCGGTGGCCGGCACGCGCTGCACCCGGTGGCCGCCGGACTCGAACTTGAGCTTGCCGTAGGCGCCGTCGCCCACCACGCGCACCACGACTTCCTTGTAGCCGCCGACCTCGCCGGGGCTCTCGCTCACGAGCTCGCAGCGCCAGCCCTGGCGGTCGGCGTAGCGGGTGTACATGCGAAGCAGGTCACCGGCGAACAGCGCCGACTCGTCGCCGCCGGTGCCGGCGCGGATCTCCAGGAAGACGTTGCGCACGTCGTCCGGGTCCTTGGGCAGCAGCAGCTTCTGCAGCTCGTCCTCCAGGCGGGGCAGGTCGGCCTCGAGCTGGGCGATCTCCTCCTTCGCCAGGTCGGCCATGTCCGGGTCGGCCAGCATCTCGCGCGCGGCGGCGAGGTCGGCCTCGCGCTGGCGGAACTGGCCGTACAGGCCGGCGACCTCGCTGACCTCGGCATGTTCGCGCGTCAGTGCGCGCAGGCGGTCCATGTCGTTGGCCATCTCGGGCTGCTGCAGGAAGAAGTCGAGCTCCTGCAGGCGCACGGGGTAGCGATCGAGTTGCTGGCGGAGGAAGGGTTTCATGGGCGCGAGGAAGCTGGGGGAGACGGGTGCGGGACGCGCGCCGCCCGGTCGGACGGCACGGCGGGCACAGGCCCGCTAACGCTCCTTGCGCAGGAAGAAATGCTCGATCGCGCTGGTGGCGCGCTGGCGCGCCTGGGCGTCGCCGGCATGCAGCTCGGCGAGCGCGCCGTGCAGCATCTTCTGCGTCAGCCCCCGGGACAGGGCCTCGAGCACGGCGTCGACATCCTCGCCCTTGGCGAGCAGCTTGCGGGCGCGTGCCAGTTCGTGCGCGCGCCACTCGTCCGCCTGGGCATTGAGCTGGCGGATCAGGGGCACGGCCCGGCGCTGGTCCATCCAGTGCAGGAAGCTCTGGACGCCGGCGTCGACGATGGCCTCGGCCTGGGCCACGGCCGCCTGGCGCTGGGCCTGGCCGGTCTGCACCACGTGGGCGAGGTCGTCCACGGTGTAGAGGAAGACATCTTCCAGGTCCTTGACCTCAGGCTCGATGTCGCGTGGCACGGCCAGGTCCACCATGAACATGGGGCGGTGCTTGCGCAGCTTGAGCGCGCGCTCCACGGCGCCGAGGCCGATGATGGGCAGCTGGCTGGCGGTGGAGGAGACCACCGCGTCGAATTCATGCAGGCGGTCCGGCAGGTCGGCCAGGCGCAGGACCTCGCCGCCGAAGCGCGAGGCCAGTTTCTCGCCGCGCTCCAGGGTGCGGTTGGCGATGGCGATGTGCCTGGGGTTCTTGGCCGCGAAGTGGGTCGCAGCCAGCTCGATCATCTCGCCGGCGCCCACGAACAGCACCTTGATGCGGGTCAGGTCCTCGAACAGCTGCCCGGCCAGGCGCACCGCGGCGGCCGACATGCTGATGGAGTGCGCGCCGATCTCGGTGGCGGTGCGCACCTCCTTGGCCACGGCGAAGGAGCGCTGGAACAGCTGGTTCAGCGTGGTGCCCAGCGCGCCGGCCTGGTCGGCCACGCGCACGGCGTCCTTGAGCTGGCCGAGGATCTGGGCCTCGCCGAGCACCATGGAGTCCAGGCCGCTGGCGACGCGGAAGGCGTGGCGGGCGGCCGAGCCTTCCTCGAGCACGTAGGCATGCGAGCGCAGCTGCGACGGCGACACGCCGCCCGAGCGGGCCAGCCACTCGAGCGTGGGCTCCATGGCCGGCTGCTCGCCGGCGCAGTAGATCTCGGTGCGGTTGCAGGTGGAGAGGATGGCCGCTTCCGGCGCCGGGCCGCCGTGGCCGTGCAGGTTCTGCCGCAAGGCGGAGAGCGTCGGCGCGATCTGGTCGATGGCGAACGCGAAGCGGCCCCGCATGTCGACGGGGGCCGTCGTGTGGTTGATGCCGAGGGCCCAGACTGCCATATGGTTGGGAATTATAAAATCCGGCGGTTTATCAAGATCTTGCGGCCCGGCCCGCGCTGCGATGGGCTTCTTCCAATCCCTGCTCCACCTGCTCGGTTTCGTCGCGCCGGCCCTCGCCCTGGGCCTGCTGCTGCCCCTGGCCGCGCGCTGGGCGCTGCCTGCGGGCGGGCGGGTGACCCGCTACTGGCCGCAGGCGGCCCTGGTGGCTGCCGCCGGCACCGCCGCCCTGCTGGCCGGCCTGTGGTTCTTCGGGCGCGACGGCAAGATGGCCTCGTACGCCGCGCTCGTGGCGGTGGCCGCCCTGGCGCAATGGCTGCTGGCCGCAGGCTGGCGCCGCTGACTCACCCTCCACCCATGCTGTATCTGCTGTCCCCCGCCAAGTCCCTGGACTATGAAACGCCCGTCGCCGAGTTGCCGCACACCCGGCCGCGGTTCATCGAGGCGTCGGCGCAGCTGATCGAGGTGCTGCGCGCGAAGTCGCCCCAGCAGATCGCCAGCCTGATGGACCTGAGCGACAAGCTCGCCGCGCTGAACGCGGCCCGCTACGAGGCCTGGTCGACCTCCTTCACCGCCAAGAACTCCCGCCAGGCCGTGCTGGCCTTCGACGGCGACGTGTACGACGGCCTGGCCGCCCGCACGCTGTCGGCGTCCGACCTGGACTGGGCCCAGCGCCATGTCGCCATCCTCAGCGGCCTGTACGGCGTGCTGCGGCCGCTGGACCGGATGCAGCCGTACCGCCTGGAAATGGGCACCTCGCTGCCGGTGGGCGAGGCGGCCAACCTCTACCAGTTCTGGGGCTCGCGCATCGCCGAGTGCCTCAACGGGCAGCTGGCCGACGAAAAGACGCCGGTCGTGGTGAACCTGGCCTCCCAGGAATACTTCAAAGCGGTGGACCGCAAGGCCTTGAAGGCCCGGGTCATCGAATGCGTGTTCGAGGACTGGAAGGGCGGGCAGTACAAGATCATCAGCTTCTTTGCCAAGAAGGCCCGCGGGCTGATGGCCCGCTGGGCCATCACCCACCGCATCGATGCCCCGTCGAAGCTGGAAGGGTTCGACCTCGAGGGCTACGCCTTCGACGCTGCCGCCTCCAAGCCGGACCGCCTGGTGTTCCGACGCAGGATGGAGCCATGACCGCGACCCAGACCATCACCCCCGAGCTTCGCCAGTGGATCATTGCGCAGGCCGAGGCCGGTCACCCGCCGGACACGGTGCTCGCTGCCATGCGCGCCTCGGGCTGGACCGAGGACACCGCCATCGCCGCGATGGAAAGCACCCTGCAGGCGCACCTGGCCGGGCGCCCCGCGGCCCAGGCCCTGCCGCCCGCGGTGCCGGTGCCCGGCCCCGACCTGGCCGGCTCGCCGCTGTACCTGGATGCCGGTGACCGCCGCGTGCACGTGATCCTGTCCAAGGAGAGTCCGCGCATCGTGGTGTTCGGCGACGTGCTGTCCGACGAGGAGTGCGACGAACTCATCGCGCAGGCCCGCCCGCGGCTGGCCCGTTCGCTCACCGTGGCCACCCGCACCGGCGGCGAGGAGCTCAATGAGGACCGCACCAGCAGCGGCATGTTCTTCCGCCGCGGGGAGACGCCGGTGGTGGCCCGCCTGGAGCAGCGGCTGGCGCGCCTGGTGAACTGGCCGCTGGAGAACGGCGAGGGCCTTCAGATCCTGAACTACCGCCCGGGCGCCGAGTACAAGCCCCACTACGACTACTTCGACCCGAACGAGCCCGGCACGCCCACCATCCTCCGGCGGGGCGGGCAGCGCGTGGGCACGGTGGTGGTGTACCTGTCCGAGCCCGAGCAGGGCGGCGGCACCACCTTTCCCGACGTGGGCCTGGAAGTCGCGCCCAAGCGGGGCAACGCGGTGTTCTTCGCCTACGAGCGTCCCCACCCCTCGACCCGCACCCTGCATGGCGGCGCGCCCGTGATCGCCGGCGAAAAGTGGATCGCCACCAAGTGGCTGCGCGAGCGCCGTTTCGACTGAATCCCCCAGCCCGATGTCCACCCCCGAACAATCCCTCCTGGGCAAGGCCGCGGCCTACAGCGACCGCTACGACCCCACGCTGCTGTTTCCCATCCCCCGCCTCGCCAAGCGCGAGGAGCTGGGGCTGCCCGGCGCGGTGCCCTTCTTCGGCGCCGACCTGTGGACCGCCTACGAACTGTCCTGGCTCACGCCGCGCGGCAAGCCGCAGGTGGCGATCGCCCGCATCACCGTGCCCTGCGAGACGCCCAACATCGTCGAGAGCAAGTCGTTCAAGCTGTACCTGAACAGCTTCAACAACACGTCCTTCGCCTCGGCCGACGAGGTGCGTGACCGCATCCGCGCCGACATCAGCGAAGCGGTCTGGCGCGGCGCGCCGGCGGCCTCCTCGGTGGGCGTGAAGCTGCTGCTGCCCGAGGACTTCGAGCGCGAGCGCATCGAGGAGCTCGAGGGCGTGAGCCTGGACCGCCTGGACATCGAGTGCACGCAGTACCAGCCGGATCCCACCCTGCTCACCGCCGCCTTCGACGAGCAGCCGGTCGAGGAGGTGCTGGTGTCGAACCTGCTGAAAAGCAACTGCCTGGTCACCGGCCAGCCCGATTGGGGCAGCGTGCAGGTCCGCTACAGCGGCCCGCAGATCGACCAGGGCCAGCTGCTTCGCTACCTCGTGAGCTTCCGTAACCACAACGAATTCCACGAGCAGTGCGTGGAGCGGATCTTCATGGACATCCGCGAACGGTGCCGGCCCACGCGTCTGACCGTGTACGCGCGCTACACGCGCCGCGGCGGGCTGGACATCAACCCGCTGCGCACCAGCCACCCCGGCGCCTTGCCCGCCAACCTGCGCAACGCCCGCCAGTAGGGCGCAGGCGGGACCCGCAAGGTCTCCGCGGCGGCGGCGTGTTCAGTCGTCCAGCCAGTCGCAGCGCAAGCGGTGCGACTGGTGGGCGCGGGAGCGCCAGCTGCGGTAGGCGTCGGGCAGGCGCATCGCCAGCAGGCCCAACGGGGCGAACCAGATCGCCTCGCCGGTGGCGAACGCCGGCAGCCATCCCATCCAACCGAGGATCCACAAGGTGAGAACGCCATCCCAGAGGTGGCTTTCGACCGGGTGCTCGCGCCGGTGCGCCAGGTGCCAGAGCCTGATCCGATAGAGTTCGTCGAGCGACATCGCAACCTCCCACCCGCCGGTGGCGTTACGAAAAATCTATGCCTGAAAGCGCCTGCGGTCAATGGCGCAGTGCGTCATTCGGCCTGGTTCGATCGCCAGTAGATCGTGCGGCGCTTGGCCTTCACCGGCGGCTTGATCGCCTGGGGCCCGACGCCGGAGCTGGCGCCGCCGGAACGCTGGATCGCGCCGATGGCCACGGTCTGCACCACGTTGCCGATCTGCACCGTCGCCAGGGTGGGCGAGGGCACGATGCCGCCCTGCACGAAGACGCCGGACCGGTCGCCGCCGCAGGACGCGTTGCCCGAGCCGATGGCGCCGCTGCCATTGAGGATGTTCAGCCAGTAGCCGCGCGCCTCGCCCAGGTTGGCGTTGGCGGCGCAGGTGTTGAGGCTGCCGGCGGTGGCGCGGTTGGTGCTGAAGGTGACCATGCCGCCGACGGTCACCGCCGATGTCACCGTCTGCTCGCCGCGGCCCGGCAGGTCCATGAACCAGCCGCGGGCGGTGGAGCCGGGCGTGACGCCCGCGGTCTCGCAGGTGGTCGGGGCGCTGAAGTCGCGCATCACGCTGGTGTCGTCCAGGGCCGCCACCCCGGGGTTGGCGGTGGGATCGGCGAGGTCGTCCATCAGCACGTAGAAGCGGTTGGTCACCGGGTTGGCGTAGGGGTAGTGCCCCATCAGCGGCTTCTCCCGGTCGCCCGAGCCCAGGGCCACGTACATCTTGGTCCCCGAGGACAGCAGGGCCGGCGAGTTCAGGAACTTGCGCCCGCCGCCGGCGGTGGCGCCCACGCGGCGGATGCCCCAGGAGCCGCTGGCGATGGCGCCGAAGCCGGCGTCGCTGAAGTAGAGGCGGTAGACGTCGCCGGTGGTGGTGACGGCGTAGGCGACGTCGACGAAGCCGTCGCCATTGCGGTCGCCCACGGCGATGTCGGCGGCCACGCTGCCGGACAGGCCGGTGAAGCTGCGCACCACCGCGCCGGTGGCGGCGTCGAGGAGGAACACCGCGTTGCCCTTGCGGCTGCCGCAGGCGGGGGCGGGCGCGTTCGCGTCCTCGCAGGTGTCGTAGCCGCCGCCCACCAGCACCAGCGGGGTCTCGGCGCCGGCGCTGGGGTAGCCCTTGAGGCGCACCACGGTCGGCTGCGACCAGGTCTGGCCCAGGGCGGACAGGCCGGCGGTGCAGCCGGTGTCGTCCGGCGCGGGCCGCGGGCAGCCCACGCGCCACATCAGCTGCGGCGACTCCGGCGTGGTGACGTCGAAGCCATAGAGCATGCGGCCGCCGCGCCGCTGCGAGGGGTAGATCCAGACCCGGCTGTTGCCCGCGTCCTGGAACAGGCCGATGCCGCCGTCGAAGAAGTAGTCCTTGGGCTGGGGCGCCGGCGAGGTCACCAGGCCGGGGAAGGCCACGGCCGGCGTGTTGTCCTTGAGCCGCTGGAAGCGGCCGAAGTGCTCCGGCGCGGCGAAGGCCCAGCGCTCGCGCCCGGTGGCGGCGTCGACCGCGCGCAGCAGGCCGTCGCCGGCGCCGTAGTACACGGTCACGCCGGTGGTGCCGCCGTAGTTCACCGGCAGCGGCTTGGAGTGCACCACGTCCCCATGGATCGAGGCGCGCGGGCGCGGGCTGGACGAGGTGCTGATGTACTCGGTGAAGGGGCGGGTGCCCTCCACCGTGGTGTCGTCGTCGCGCCCGGCGACCCAGTCCAGCAGGGACTGGGTCCAGCCGGTGTTGCCCGTGCCCAGGTTCGCCAGGCGGGTCGCCGCGCCGGCGTCGTACGTGAGCAGCCGGCGCTGGCCCGCGGCCCAGGGCTGCGGGTTGGCGTTGGTCCCCGGCGGGTTGTTGCCCTTGCGCACCACCTCGGCGACGCCGCCCTTGGCGACGGTGGGGCCGTCGGGCAGGTCCGACCAGGCGCTGCCGGCCACCCCGCCCACGGTGGGGAAGGCGGTGCAGCTGCTCGCGCCGATGGACAGGCCCTTGATGTCCTGCCAGTAGCTGCCGCTGTCGCTGGTCCACTGGCTCACCGCGCACTCGTGGATGAAGCCGGTCTGCGGGTTGATCGCGTTGGCGCCGGCGGCATCGCGCAGCTGCACGTCACCGGAAGCGGTCAGCCCGAGCTGGTACTGCTTGAGGTTGCCGAGCCAGCGCGGCTGCGCCGCCGGGTCGGGGCGGAACATGCCGATGAACACCTGGTTCAGGTACTGCGACCGGTTGCTCGCGCTCACCGGCAGCGCCGCGGAGGCGAAGGTGGAGTCGCGCGCATTGATCTCCGCCAGGATCTTGCCCAGCGCGATCTCGATCTGCGCCTGGTTCTTCACCGCGTGGTAGGTGCCGCCCCCCACGGCCGCCGCGCGCTCCAGCGTCTTCGAGTGCGAGACGTTCTGCTGCGCGTTGTAGGCGTCCAGCACGTAGACGCTGATGCCGTTCTGGTACAGGAAGCGCGCCCACTCGTCCGTCCAGCTCGGGTCGGTCACGCCGGGGATCTGGGGCAGGGCGGCGCCCGCGCTCACGCCCTCGTAGCTCGGGTCGCCCGCGGGGATGGTGCCCTGGGCGTTGTTGATCACGAGGATCAGCGCGTTGTTCGTGCAGGTCGTCGAGCCGGCGGGCGGGCTGTAGGTCGAGCCGCTGTAGGCCCAGTGCCCCAGCGCGCTGTTCTGGCGCCAGCCGGTGGCATTGGGGGCCGCGCCGGCGTTGCCGTCGATGTCGACGTTGCGCGCCGGGTCGTTGCCCGCCTGCAGGCCGCCGCGGAACACCGGCAGCCCCTTGAAGTACTTGTAGACCTCGTACATCGCCGAGGTCTCGTAGGAGCCCGCGTTGACCTTCTCGGTGGGGCTGTTGATGGTGTTGCCGGCGGTGATGTAGTTCAGGATCCCGGTCATCGCGGACTTGTTGGCGGGCACGTCCATGTCGCGCGCGCTGAAGCGGATGTAGCCGCCGCCCGCGCCGGCCGCGGTGTAGCCCGCCAGGCCGATGTTCATGCCGGTGGTGGTGGCCAGCACGTTGCGCACCGCGGCGAGTTCGGCCGCGCCCTGGGTGCCGCCGTTGTCCGGCCACTGCTGCGCCTGGCGCGCCCAGTTCGAGGTGTTGTCCACCAGGATCATCACGTTCGGCTTGACGCCGCCGCTGCTGGTGCGGGTGAGGAAGATGTCGATGTCGTCGGCGCGCGCGGCGGCGGCGAGCAGGGCCGCGGCGGTGGCGGCCAGGATCAGGCGGGGGAGGGCGGTCATGGCGGCGCTTCCTCAGGGGCAGAAGGTGGTGGCGGAATCGCTGGACACGCGCATGCTCACGCCCTGCACCAGGGTGGATTGCGCGCCGGTGACGGGGTCGCTGCCGACGGCGGTGATTTCCCACAGCGTGCGGGCGCACAGCGAGGCCATCGCCCCCGCGCCCACGATGCCGCTGCTCTGGTTGTTCATGCCCTGCGTGCAGCCCAGGTCCTCGGTGTCCAGCAGGTTCAGCTCGCTGGTCGGGATCGGCCGCATCTGGATGCAGCGCGGCGCGGGCGACAGCCGCACCAGCACCACGGTCTTGCCGTCGCCGTTCACGTCCACGCAGCGGCTGTTGGCGGGGGCGTTCATCGCCGGCGGGCAGTTCGAGTTGTCCAGGACGTCGTTCGGCGACTCGGCGAACGTGCGGTTGCTGATCACCTGGTTGATGACCTGCTGCGTCGCGGCCTGGGTGACGGCGCGGGCCTGGGCGTTGGCCCCGGCCTGCAGGCTGCCGCGGCCGATGTTCAGCGTCGCCATCGCCAGGATGGTGAGCAGCGTGAGCATGATCAGGGACACGACCAGGGTCGAGCCCCGCTGGGCGCGCGCGGTCATGGCGAGAACCTCCGCGCGGTCACGTTCTGCAGGGCCACGGTCCGTGTGTAGACGTTGCGGCGGCGCGCGTCGTTGAAGGGGCCGGCGCTCGCGTCGGCCGCCGTGGTCACGCCCGTGGCCGCGTCCCCCTGCTTGCCCAGGGCGTAGCGCCGGGTGTCGGTGTGGCCGGGCGAGGCCTCGGGGTTGCGGGCCAGCACGTACAGGCGGGCCG
Organism: Ramlibacter sp. MAHUQ-53; assembly: GCF_052600055.1. NCBI lineage: Bacteria > Pseudomonadati > Pseudomonadota > Betaproteobacteria > Burkholderiales > Comamonadaceae > Ramlibacter > Ramlibacter sp. MAHUQ-53. The sequence goes on along the minus strand of NZ_JBQWTS010000004.1, from coordinate 166,138 downwards.
CCACCGGCAGGCCCCAGCAGCTGCCGGCGGGCACCGGCGGCGTGGCCGAGGCGCAGTAGCGGTCGGGGTCGGTGGCGTACAGCTCGGGCGTGCCGTCGCCGTTGGTGTCCAGCCCCCACTCGACCTGCAGGTTCTCCACGCCCTGCACCAGGGTCAGCGGCGCGCTCCAGCCGGCCGCGCCCAGTTCCACGCGCTTGAGGCTGGGGATGCCGTCGCCATCGCGGTCGTTGCGGGCGACGAAGTAGATGCGCACGACGTAGCGGCGCAGGCCGGCCGCCGTGGCGCAATCGCGCTGGCGCAGCGTGAAGGCGCCCGCCGCCGGGAAGGCGGCGAACCGGTAGTGGTTGTTGATGTCCGCGCCGCCCAGCTCCGACGGGTCGCTGCACGAGGAGGCCTGGAAGGCGGGCATGCCGGCGGCCAGCGGCGTGCAGTCGGCGCTGCCGTTGGTGCAGGTGGCGGCGCGGCGGACGACGACCACGTCGGTGCCGGGCGCCAGGTCGCCGCCCAGGCAGGCCAGCGCGCCGGCGGCCACGTTGTCCTGGCCCAGCGCCGCCAGCGGCAGGGCCGCGAGCAGGGCGGCGACCGAGGTCTCGCAGGCGGCGGGCCGGGCGGGCGGCGCCGGCAGCGTGCGCGGGTCGAACTCGGCGAGGAAGCCGGCATGCTGCAGCTCGCCCGCCAGGGTGTCGAGCGCATGGCGGCCGTTGTCGATCTTCAGGCCCGCGCGCTCGGTCTCCACCCGGGTGCGGCTGCTGGTGGCAAACAGCACCGACATCGCGGCCAGGATCACCAGGCCGATGGCGATGCCGACCATCACCTCGACCAGGGTGAGCCCGCGCTGGTGGCGCGCGGGGGCGGGGGGCGGGGCGAGGCGTTCCATCAGGAGCAGGCCGGTAGGGCCACGAGAAGCTGGGTGGACACCGTCTTGCGCAGGGCCTCGCGGGCATACAGCCCCTGGCCGCAGGCCTGGGGCGGCGCGACGGTGGCCTGGAATCCCTGCCAGGCGACGGTGATGCGGTAGATGCCTGGCTGGCACACGCCCGCGGCCGGCAGGGGCGGCTGCAACTGCTCGACGCAGCCGCGGCCGGCGAGCATCGCGCCCACGGTGGTGGCCGAGGGCGTGGTCTCGCTCGCGCCCTTGAGGAGGTTGCTCCACTCGCACAGGTCGACCTGCGCGCGCGTGGCGCCCGGCACGGCGCACGCCGTGGGCTGGCCATCGCCGGTCCCCAGGGCCGACGCGGTCACGTAGCTGGCGGCCTGGGACTGGTTGGCATCCATCCGGTTGGCCATGTCCTGCATCAGCGAGAGCGCCTGGGTGCGCTGGTACGACTCGAACACGGCCGCATTCATGGTGGTGTGCAGGCCGGCCAGCGCCATCATCCCGAACGAGACGATCAGGATCGCCACCAGCGCCTCGATCAGCAGCGCGCCGCGCTGGGCCAGGCCCGCGGGCCGCCCTGCCTGCCGCCTCAGCATGTCGCGCCCTCCCGCGTGTAGGGGCGGCCGGCCGGGTCGATCGAGACGCAGCGTGCCTGCGAGGTTCCCGCATCGCTCACCGAGAACTGCACGCCGCCGGCCGCGGCGCTGGTGCGGCCGTCGTAGCCGAACACCACCGAGGCGATGGCCGGGGTCGACTGCACCTGCACCGAGCCCCGCACCGGGGTGACGTCGACCACCCGCAGCGTGCCGTCGACCGTGGCCACGATCTGCCAGCCGCTGGCCCAGTCGCCCGCGTTCGCGGGGCGCAGCGTCACCGGCGCGTTGCGCTTGAGGGCCTCCGAGCGGGTCTTGACCAGGGCCAGGTGCAGGTCGGATGCGGTCGTGCGCACCCGCTGCGAGGCCACCAGCGAGCGCATCCCGGGCGCGGCCAGCGCCGCCAGGATGGCGACCAGGCTCACCACCACCAGCAGCTCGATGAGGGTGAAGCCCGGCGCGCGGTGCGCCGGGGCGGGCCGGGCGGTCACCATTTGTCGGGGGGCAGGCGCGTGCCCTCGCTGGTGATCGACAGCGGGCCGTCGACGGCTTGCGGCGAGCCGGCCACGGGCGTGGCCGTCGCGGTGTAGGACGGCGGCATCGAGGCATCCGCCGTGATCTGGAAACTGTAGCGGCCGGCCAGGTCGCCGGGCACGTTCACGCCCAGGGCCGCCGGGGTCGTGGCGAAGGCGCGGTTGTCCATCAGGTACTGCTGCTGGCGCTGCGCGATGTCGGACAGCACCGTCTGGGCCGAGGCCCGGTGGCTGCGCACGAGGTGGCGGGTGTAGGCGGGGTAGGCCACGCCGGCCAGGATCGCCACCAGGGCCACGGCCACCAGCAGCTCGATCAGGGTCACACCCCGCGGGATCCGGCGCCGGGCCATCCGTACTTCCTTCGTTCCTGGCCGCCCGGATGGGCAGCTTCTCGCCCCGGAAGTTAGGCGCCAGACTGTACTGAAGAGTTGTTACAAAGATTGCAGGCGCTTCTCGGTTGATGGATGGTTATGGAATAGTATTTTGGTTTTATGTTTTTGTGGTATTGAAATCGCCCGAACGGGCCAGCAATTGCTGAGCGGATTTCCCGGCCGTCGGCTCGATAGAATGTTTTCGTGATGTCCCGCTTCCGCCGCATCGTCGCCTGGCTGATCTTCGTGGCCCTGCCCTTGCAGGCCATGGCGTCGGTGTCGATGTCGCTGTGCGGTCCCCTGCAGGGCCATTCCGCGGCGCAAGGCCATGGGCCTGGCGCTGCCACTGCCGATGCCATGGCTGCCGACCACGCCATCGCCGACCACGCGGCGGCCGGCCATCACGGGGCGTCCAGCCACGGGGACCCGGCGTCCGCCGCCGATGACGGCCACCGCTGCGCCTCCTGTGCCTTCTGCGGCCATGCCCTGGCCCAGCCTGCCGACGCCATGCTCGCCCTCCCCGGCGCCGCGCCGCCCGCGCATGCCAGCGTCCCCCCGGCCCGCGTGGCCTCGCGGGGCCTGCCCGTCCCCGACAAGCCTCCCCGCGCCTGACCCCCGCGCGCCGGCCCCGAGACCGAGGCCGGCCAGGCCCTGGACCGCGCCCCGCCGGCGTGGTGCTTTCCCTTCATGGCAGCGAGAGATGCGCATGCAGTTCCCTTCCCTTCCCCGGTGGCCGGCCCTGGCCGCCGCCGTCCTGGCCGGCGCCGCCCAGGCCCAGCCCGAGGCGCCCGGCGCCTGGCGTTCCGCCTTCGAGGGCTACCGGCCCTTCGACGAGGTGAGCGTCCAGCCCTGGCGCGCCGCCAATGACAACGTCGGCCGCATCGGCGGCTGGCGGGCCTATGCGCGGGAGGCGCAGGCGCCTGCGCCGACCCCGCCGGCGACCGGTTCGACCTCGGCGCCCGTCGCGCCGACGGTGCCCCCGCCACCGCCCGCACGGACGCCGGCCGCGGGCCACCGGCATTGAGGGACCGGCGATGAGCTTCGATCTTTCCCTTCCCCGCAAGCCCGCCGCGCTGGCCGTCCTGGGCCTCGCCCTGGCAGGCTGCGCCTCGGTGGACCTCGAGCGCGAGGTGGCCGCCGTCAACGACAGCCAGCGTGCCTTCACCCAGGGTGGGCTCGCGCTGGCCCGCGGCCCGTCCGCCGGCGAGCAGGCCGCCGCCGGCCTGCTGGCAGGCCCGCTGTCGATGGATGCCGCCGTGCAGCTCGCCCTGGCGCGCAGCCCCGCGCTGCAGGCCCTGGTCGCCCAGCACGGCGCCGACCTGGCCGCTGCGGCCCAGCGGGGCCGCATCGCCAACCCGGTGCTGGGCCTCGAGCGCGTGCGCTCCGGCCCGGAGCTGGAGATCGGCCGGCTCCTGTCCGTCGGGTTGCTGGACCTGCTCACGCTGCCGCAGCGGCAGGCCCTGTCCGGGCAGCTGCAGGCCCAGGCCCGCGTCGAGCTGGCGGGCACCGTGGTCGACCAGGTCGGCGCGGTGCGCCAGGCCTGGGTGCGCGCGGTCGCGGCGCAGCAGGCCCTGGCCTACGCGGCCCAGGTCCAGCAGGCCGCCGACGCCAGCGCCGAACTGGCACGCCGCATGCAGCAGACCGGCAACTTCACGCGCCTGGAGCGCGCCCGCCAGCAGGCCTTCTACGCCGATGCCACCACCCGCCTGGCCGGCGCCCGCCACCAGGCCACCGCCACGCGCGAGGCGCTGGTGCGCCTGCTCGGGCTGGACGACGCGCAGGCCGCGCGCCTGCGCCTGCCCGACCGCCTGCCGGACCTGCCCGCGAGCCCGCGCCAGCCGGGCGACATCGCCCAGGCCGCACGCGAGCAGCGGCTGGACTGGCAGCTCGCCCGCCTGCAGCTGCAGGCGGCGGGCCGCGCCCAGCGCCTGGAGCTGCTCGAGAGCCTGGTCGATGCCGAGGTGGGTGCGCGCCGCGACACCCGCTTCGACGACGCCTCCGGCGAGCGCGGCACGGCGCGCGGCTGGGAGCTGGCGATCCGCCTGCCGGTCTTCGACTGGGGCTCGGCCCGCCGCGCGCAGATGGACGCGGCCTCGCTGGCGGCCGCGCACCGCTACGACGCCGTCGTGCGCGGCGCCTCCTCCCAGCTGCGCGAGAGCTACTCCGCGTACCGCACGGCGTACGAGCTCGCGCGCCACTGGCGCGACGAGGTCGTGCCCCTGCGCAAGGCCATGTCCGAGGAGAACCAGCTTCGCTACAACGGCATGCTGATCGGCGTCTTCGAGCTGCTCGCGGACATGCGCGAGCAGGTCACCAGCGTGATCGCCGCGATAGAGGCGCAGCAGCAGTTCTGGCTGGCCGACGCGGCCCTCTCGGCCTCGCTCGTGGGGCGGCCCGCGCAGGCCACCCTCGCGAGCGTGCCCGCCGCGGCGGCTGCCGCCCCCGCGGGCCATTGACCGCGCGCAAAGGATTCACATGACCCAACGACGACAGTTCCTCTCCGGCGCCGCCCTGGCCGGCGCCGTCGCCGCGGCCGGCGTCAGCCGCGTCGCGATGGCGGCCCTGCCCGAACCGGTGCTGCAGGCGCGGCCCGACACCATGGCGCCCCTGGTGCCGCCCAACGGCCGCCCGTACGACCCCGTGGTCACCCTCAATGGCTGGACCCTGCCCTGGCGCATGAACCAGGGCGTCAAGGAGTTCCACCTGGTCGCCGAGCCGGTGGTGCGCGAGATGGCGCCGGGCTTCAAGGCCCACCTCTGGGGCTACAACGGCCAGTCCCCCGGCCCCACGATCGAGGTGGTCGAGGGCGACCGCGTGCGCATCTTCGTGACCAACCGGCTGCCCGAGCACACCAGCATCCACTGGCATGGCCAGCGCCTGCCCAATGGCATGGACGGCGTCACCGGCCTCACCCAGCCGGGAATCCCTTCCGGCAAGACCTTCGTCTACGAGTTCGAGGCCCGCCGCCCCGGCACCTTCATGTACCACCCGCACGCCGACGAGATGGTGCAGATGGCCATGGGCATGATGGGCCTGTGGATCACGCACCCGAAGGGCCGCCATCCCCTGATCGACCGGGTGGACCGCGACTTCGCCTTCCTGATGTCGGCCTTCGACATCGAGCCCGGCGCGTACACGCCGAAGGTGATGACCATGCTGGACTTCAACCTCTGGACGTGGAACAGCCGGGTCTTCCCCGGCATCGACTCGCTGAACGTGCGCCTCGGCGACAAGGTCCGCATCCGCATCGGCAACCTGACCATGACCAACCACCCGATCCACCTGCACGGCCACGAGTTCGCCGTGACGGGCACCGACGGCGGGCCGGTGCCGAAGGCCGCGCGCTGGCCCGAGGTCACCACCGACATCGCGGTGGGCCAGATGCGGCAGGTCGAGTTCCTCGCCGACGAGGAGGGCGACTGGGCGTTCCACTGCCACAAGAGCCACCACACCATGAACGCCATGGGCCACGGCGTGCCCACGCTGATCGGGGTGGACCACCGCGAGGTGGTGCGCAAGATCACCGGCCTGGTCCCCGACTACATGGTGATGGGCGAGCGCGGCATGGCCGACATGGCCGAGATGGAGATGCCCTTGCCCGAGAACACCGTGCCGATGATGACCGGCCGCGGCCCCTTCGGCGGGGTCGAGATGGGCGGCATGTTCAGCGTGCTCAAGGTGCGCCGCGAGCAGAAGCCGGGCGACTATGCGGACCCGGGCTGGTTCCGGCACCCGCCGGGCACCGTGGCCCGCGAGTTCACCGGCGAGGTGCCGCCGCCGCCGCGCACCGGCGCCGCGGGCGGCGCCTCGATGCCGATGCGCAGGCCCGCCGATACTGAAGTCAAGGTCCGCAAGCCCTCCGGGCATGGCGGCCATTCCCACTGAACGTTCCGATCAAGACAGGAGATCGACATGGCTCACCCCGCACCTCCCCTGCGCCGTCGCGCGCTGCTCGCGGCCCTGGCCGCCGCGCCCCTGGCCGCCCTGGCGCAGGCCCCCGCATCGCCCGTGCTCGTCGAGGTCTGGAAGGACCCGAGCTGCGGCTGCTGCGGCGACTGGGTCAAGCACCTGGAAGCCAACGGCTTCCAGGTCAAGGTCAACGAGACCGGCAACGCCGCGATCCGCACGAAGCTCGGCATCGATGCCGCAAAGTACGGTTCCTGCCACACCGCGCTGGTCGGCGGCTACGCGGTGGAGGGCCATGTGCCTGCCCGCGAGATCCGCCGGCTGCTGCGCGAGAAGCCGCAGGCCATCGGCCTGTCCGTGCCGGGCATGCCGGTCGGCTCGCCGGGCATGGACGGCCCGGCCTACGGCAACCGCCGCGACGCCTACCGCGTGATGCTCCTCACGCGTGACGGCGGCGCTCGTGTCTTCGAGTCCTATCCCGCTGGAAAGTCCGCATGACGACGCTGAACACCCTGGCCCTGGCGGGCCTGCTGTCCCTGGCCCTGCCGGCCTGGTCCCAGGCCACCGACCATTCGGCCCACCACCCGGCCGCCGAGGCGCCGGCCGCCGGCTTCGCCACCGGCGAGGTGCGCCGCATCGACAAGCCGGCCGGCAAGCTCACGCTGCGCCACGGCGAGATCGCCAGCCTGCAGATGCCGCCGATGACCATGGTCTTCGTGGCCAGCGACCCGGCGATGCTGGATACGGTCAAGGTCGGCGACAAGGTCCAGTTCCGGGCCGACCAGCAGGGGGGCGTCTACCGGGTCATCGAGTTGAAGCCGGCGCAGTGACGCGGGGGCGCGGAAGGACATCCCGCCGCCCTCCCGGGACCGCGGCTGGGAAGCGACCCGCGGCGGCGCCCGGGACGCCGCGCGGCACTCAGAACAGGTCGAGGCTGCGGGCCGCCGCCTCGGCCGCCGGGGCGTTCTCGGCCGCCTGGGCCTGTGGCGAGCCGGCCCGGGCCAGCTTGCCCACCCGGACCCCGAGCAGTCGCAGCCGCCGTGACAGGTCGACGCGCTTGAGGCATTGGCCGGCGGCCTGCCGGATCGCCTTCGCGTCGGCGGTGAAGCTGCCGATCGTGATGTCCCGGGTGGCGATGCGGAAGTCGTCGTACCGCAGCTTGATGCCGATGGTGCGGCCGACGTAGCCCTTGCGTTGCAGGTCGGCCGCGACGCGCTCGCACAGGTCGGTGAAGATCGCGCCAAGCTCCGCGCGGTCCCGCACCGCGTGCAGGTCCCGCTCGAAGGTGGTCTCGCGGCTCATGGAGACGGGCTCGCTCTCGGTCACCACCGGGCGCTCGTCGCGGCCCCAGGCCGCGTCGTGCATCCAGGCGCCGTAGGAGCGGCCGAAGTGCTCCACCAGCCACTCGCGCGGCTGCGCCGCGATCTGCCCGATGGTCTCCAGGCCCAGCGCCTGCAGCCTTGCGCCGGCCTTGGGCCCGATGCCATTGATCTTGCGTACCGGCAGCGGCCAGATGCGCGCCTGCAGGTCGCCCTCATGGACGATGGAGATGCCATTGGGCTTGTCGAACTCGCTGGCCATCTTGGCGACCAGCTTGTTCGGCGCGACCCCGATCGAGCAGGTCAGGCCGGTGCGATCGAAGATGGCCTTCTGGATCAGGCGCGCCAGCACGCGGCCGCCTTCGCGCTGGCCGCCTGGCACCTCGGTGAAGTCGATGTAGACCTCGTCGACGCCGCGGTCCTCCATGACCGGGGCGATTTCGCGGATGGTGTCCTTGAAGGCGCGGGAGTACTTGCGGATCTCCTCGAAGTCCACCGGCAGCACGATGGCCTGCGGGCACAGGCGGGCGGCCTTCATCATGCCCATGGCCGAGCCCACGCCGAACTGGCGTGCGGGGTAGGTGGCGGTGGTGATGACGCCGCGGCCCACGTAGTCCGCGAGCCGCGGAAAGGCGTCGACCGGGATCTCGTGCAGCGGCAGGTCGCCGAAGCGCTCGCGCATCGCCTCGTCGGCGCGGCGCTTGGCCCCGCCAATGACGACGGGCAGGCCCTTCAGCTGCGGGAAGCGAAGGAGCTCCACGGACGCGAAGAACGCGTCCATGTCCAGGTGGGCGATGCGGCGCGCAGGGCTCACCGGGGCGCCGCCGAGGCCGGCGGCACCGGCACGACCACGCCGGGGGAAATCGAGATCTCGTCCTGCACGCGCACCGCCGTCACGAAGTGGCGGGTCTCCCCGAAGCAGGAGGTGGGCAGGCCCACCTTCTCCTCGTAGTGCAGCGCGACGCGCTTGCCCATGACCGTATTGATCTGCGCCGCGATGGCCTCGTCACGCACGGTGAAGGGAAATTTCTCCGGCACGGCGCCCGGCGTGGACACCATGGCCAGCTCGCCCTCCCAGGTCTTGCAGACCCAGCCCTTCTTCGAGAGCTTCTGGACCCAGCCCGCGCGCTCGCCGGTGGAATAGCTCCATTGCAGCACCACGGCGAAGTACACCCCCGCGAGGGCGACCAGCGCCAGGGGAAGCAGCCACCAACGACTCCATCGCATCGAGACAACTCCGCGGGCAACCGCGCCCGATCGCCCGATTATCAGTAGGTTCCGGGCAGCAGGATCGAGGTGTCGACCTGGCGGATGTCGGTGCGGCCGCAGAACGCCATCGTCAGGTCCAGTTCCTTGTGGATGATCTCCAGCGCCTTGGTCACGCCGGCTTCGCCCATGGCGCCCAGGCCATACAGGAACGCGCGGCCGATGTAGGTGCCCCGGGCGCCCAGGGCCACAGCCTTGAGCACGTCCTGGCCCGAACGGATGCCGCCGTCCATGTGCACCTCGATGCGGTCGCCCACGGCGTCCACGATCGCGGGAAGGGCCGCGATGGAGGACTGCGCGCCATCGAGCTGGCGGCCGCCGTGGTTCGAGACGATCAGGGCGTCGGCGCCGGAGTCGGCCGCGAGCTTCGCGTCTTCCACGTCCTGGATGCCCTTGAGGATCAGCTTGCCGCCCCAGCGCTTCTTGATCCATTCCACGTCGGCCCAGGACAGCGCCGGGTCGAACTGCTTGGCCGTCCACTCGGCCAGCGAGCCCATGTTCTCCACGCCCTTGACGTGGCCGACGATGTTGCCGAACTGCCGGCGCGGTGTGCCCAGCATGCCCAGGCACCAGCGCGGCTTGGTCATGAGGTCGATGATGTTCGCCAGGGTGGGCTTGGGCGGGGCCGAGAGGCCGTTGCGCAGGTCCTTGTGCCGCTGTCCCAGGATCTGCAGGTCCAGCGTCAGCACCAGCGCGGAGCAGCCGGCGGCCTTGGCGCGGTCGATCAGGCTTTCGATGAAGGCGCGGTCCCGCATCACGTACAGCTGGAACCAGAACGGGTGTCCGCCGGTGCCGGCGGACACGTCCTCGATCGAGCAGATGCTCATGGTCGAGAGCGTGAACGGGATGCCGAACTTCTTGGCCGCCCGCGCCGCCAGGATCTCGCCATCGGCATGCTGCATCCCGGTCAGGCCAGTGGGCGCGATGGCCACGGGCATGGCCACGTCCTGGCCGACCATCTGCGTGCGCGTGGTGCGGCCCTCCATGTTCACCGCCACGCGCTGGCGCAGCAGGATCTTCTGGAAGTCGGATTCGTTGGCGCGGTAGGTGCCTTCGGTCCACGAGCCGGAGTCGGCGTAGTCGTAGAACATGCGCGGCACGCGCTTCTTCGCGAGGACCCGCAGGTCCTCGATGTGGGTGATCACTGGCACGGCTTGTCGTCTCCTCGGGTTTTTTTTATCGTAGCTCTACAGTAAGCCACAAGCCGTCAAAAGGCTGTCACGCCAGGCGCACCCGGTGCCTCTCGATCTGGGCCCGGACCTGGGCCGGCGCGGTGCCGCCCAGCGTGTTGCGGGCGTTCAGGGAGCCGCGCAGGGACAGCACGTCGTAGACGTCCTTCTCGATCGAGGGGTGGAAGCCCTGGAGCACCGCCAGCGGCAATTCGGACAGGTCGCAGGCGTGGGACACGGCGGCTTTCACCGCGTGGGCCACCGTCTCGTGGGCATCGCGGAACGGCAGGCCCTTCTTCACCAGGTAGTCGGCCAGGTCGGTGGCCGTGGCATAGCCCTTGAGGGCCGCACTTTCCATGGCCTGCGGCACCACGGTGATGCCGCCCACCATCTCGGCGAAGATCCGCAGCGTGTCCTTGAGCGTGTCGACGGTGTCGAACAGCGGCTCCTTGTCCTCCTGGTTGTCCTTGTTGTAGGCCAGGGGCTGGCCCTTCATCAGGGTGATCAGGCCCATCAGGTGGCCGACGACGCGGCCGGTCTTGCCGCGGGCGAGCTCAGGCACGTCCGGGTTCTTCTTCTGCGGCATGATCGACGAGCCGGTGGTGAAGCGGTCGGCCAGCTTGATGAAGCCGAAGTTCTGCGACATCCAGATGATCAGCTCTTCGGAGAAGCGCGAGATGTGCACCATGGCCAGCGAGGCCGCGGCGGTGAACTCGATGGCGAAGTCGCGGTCGCTCACCGCGTCCAGCGAGTTCTGGCACACGCCCTCCATGCCCAGGGTGCGGGCCACGAGTTCGCGGTCCAGCGGGTAGCTGGTGCCGGCCAGGGCGGCGGAGCCCAGGGGCAGGCGGTTCACCCGCTTGCGCACGTCGGCCATGCGCTCGGCGTCCCGGGCGAACATCTCCACGTACGCCAGCATGTGGTGGCCGAAGCTCACCGGCTGGGCCACCTGCAGGTGGGTGAAGCCGGGAAGGATCACCTCCACATGCTGCTCGGCCAGGCCCAGCAGGGCCTTCTGCAGTTCGGTCAGCAGGCCGGAGATCAGGTCGATCTCCTCGCGCAGCCACAGGCGCACGTCGGTGGCCACCTGGTCGTTGCGGCTGCGGCCGGTGTGCAGGCGCTTGCCGGCGTCGCCGACCAGGGCCGTCAGGCGCGCCTCGATGTTCAGGTGGACGTCCTCGAGGTCGAGTTTCCACTCGAACTGGCCGGCGGCGATCTCCTGCGAGATCTGGGCCATCCCGCGCTCGATGGCGGCATGGTCGTCGGCGCTGATGATCCCCTGGGCGGCGAGCATGCCGGCGTGGGCCAGCGAGCCCTGGATGTCGGCTTTCCACAGGCGCTTGTCGAAGAACACGCTGGACGTGTAGCGCTTGACGAGGTCGCTCATGGGTTCGGAGAACAGCGCGGACCAGGCCTGGGACTTGTGATCGAGTTGGTTGTGGGACATAAACGCGGGCGATGCGGCACCAAGCGATGCCGATGGAGGAACCCCAAATTTTATCGACCTTCAACGATCCGCCGGCCCGCCGTGGCCGCGTGCTGGTCTTCGATGCCTGCCATGTCGGCGTGGTGCTGCGTGCCGTCCTGTTCGTCGAGGCGGCGGTGGGCGTCGCCGTCATGTTCGGCGCGCAGGGACCGTTCGACTGGGTCTCGCGGCTGGCCCTGGCCAGCGGCAGCGCGCTGCCGGCCACTCTCGTGTGGCTGCTCGCGGCCTGCAGCCTCAAGCGGGTGCTGGCCCGCCTGCCGGCCCCGGCGCAGCACGCCTGCGGCGTCGGCCTCGGGGCGCTGGCCGGCCTGTGGGGCGGCGCGATGCTGGCGCTGGCCGACCCGGGGGGGCCGGCGCCCTGGCTGTCCACGGCCTGCGCGGGGGCCTTGCTGTCGGCGCTGCTGGTCGCTGCCCTGGAGTGGCGGGCCCGAGGCCGTACGCCGGCTGACACCGCGGCCCGGCTCGCGGAACTGCAGGCCCGCATCCGGCCACATTTCCTGTTCAACACCTTGAACACTGCCGTCGCCCTGGTCCGCCAGGACCCCGCGCGCGCCGAGGCGGTGCTGGAGGACCTGGCGGACCTGTTCCGTCAGGCGCTGGCCGATCTCGGCGAGTCCGTCACCCTGTCCGAGGAGGTCGCGCTGGCGCGGCGCTACCTGGCGATCGAGGAGGTCCGCTTCGGCGAGCGTCTGCGGGTCGAGTGGGTGCTGGACCCGCGGGCGGGCGACGCCCGGGTGCCGCACCTGCTGCTGCAGCCGCTGGTGGAAAACGCCGTCAAGCACGGCGTCGAGCCCAGCGACTGCGGCGCCCAGGTGCGGGTGCGGACCGAGCGCCGGGGCGACTCGGTGGTGATCGAGGTGGCCAACACCGTGCCCGCGGGTCCCGGCCCGCAGGGAAACGGGTTGGCACAAGAGAACGTGCGGCGACGCCTGGCGCTGCTGCATGACGTGCGTGCCCAGTTCCGGGTCACGCGAAGGGAAGGCTCTTATCAGGTGAGGATGGAGATACCGGCATGAAGACCGCTATGCAAGTACTTGTGGTGGATGATGAAACGCTGGCGCGCGCGCGCCTGCGCACGCTCCTGGAGGACTGCCGCACCCCGGCAGCCGCGGTGGCCGGCGAGGCCGGCAACGCCACCCAGGCCATGGAAATGCTGCGCCGCCAGCGTTTCGACCTGCTGCTGCTGGACGTGCGCATGCCCGGCGCCGACGGCGTGGCCCTGGCCCAGGCGCTGCGAGGCATGCCGGAGCCGCCGCCGGTGGTGTTCGTGTCCGCGCATGCGGACCATGCGGTGGAGGCCTTCGAGGTCGACGCGGTGGACTACCTCACCAAGCCCGTGCGCCTGGAGCGACTGCAGCAGGCGCTGCAGAAAGTGGAGCGCGTGGCGCAGTCCGCCCGGGTGGCGCCGGTGGAGACTCCGTTCGACCACGTGGTGATCCAGGACCGTGGGCACGTGGTGCGGCTGCCGCTGCACGAGATCCTCTACTTCAAGGCCGAACTGAAGTACGTGACCGTACGCACGGCGGGCCGAAGCTACATCCTCGACGGTGCACTCACCGAGCTCGAGGAGCGCTATCCCGGCCAGTTCCTGCGCATCCACCGCAATGCCCTGGTTGCCCTGCGCTGCCTGCGCGCCCTGGAGCGGCAGCTCGATCCGGAGGAGGGGGAGGGTTGGGCTGTGCGGATCGATGGGGTGCCGGAGCGTCTGGCGGTGTCGAGGCGCCAGTTGGCGGCGGTACGGGACGCCCTGACACGCTGAACGGGGAACTCATCAGTTCCGGTTGCGACTCAGGGGCTGACCGCGCGCATCGCGGAAGGTGTCGGCCATGCCCCTGTCGTCCATCACCCAGTTCTTCAGAAACTTCGGTTCCGGCCATGCTTCGTCGGACGCGAAGGGTGTTTCCACCCCGCAGGCGGCGGTCAAGGCCGCCAAGCCGCATCCACAACTCGGAGTCGCGGGCCAACTGCCCGGCGTCCAGGCGACGCCGACATCGTATCTGCGGCTGACGAACGAACGTGGGACGGGAAATCCGGGAAAGCCCCTGACCGAGCGCCATGTCCTGTATGAGTCGGGCGCGCGCTTCGGATTCAAGAAGCCCGAAATCAATGCCCTGGCCGACCGCCTGGAAGCCCTTCTCGCGTCCAACGGGAACGAGGTCGTGGACCGCAAGGACTTCGAGGAGGTTCTGGGCAATGTCCTGCGACGGTTCCAGGGCAGTTCGGAGGGCGTCGACTCGGCTGCCGCGGGACAGGTGATCCGTTCGGTTGCGATGACGTCGTTTCCCGGCTGGATCAAGGAGTCGTAGCACCTCCCCCCTCCTCACCCAAGGGCGATGCGGGCCTGGTGATGCTCGAGTGAGCGTGACCAGCCCGCTGGCGGGAACACGAAGTCAACCCGTGTTCCGCAGCCCCGCCGCGATCCCGTTGATCGAGATGTGGATGCCCCGCTGCACCCGCGCATCCGCCTTGCCCTCGCGGTAGCGGCGCACCAGCTCCACCTGCAGGTGGTGCAGGGGATCGATGTAGGGAAAGCGGTGGCGGATCGAGCGTTGCAGCGCCGGGTTGTTCGCCAGCCGCTGCTTCTCCCCGGTGATCTGGGCCAGGGCGTCCGCCGTGCGGTGCCACTCGGCTTCGATTGTGGCAAACACCCGCTTGCGAAGGCGGGCATCGCCCACCAGTTCGGCATAGCGTGAACCCAGGGCCAGGTCGCTCTTGGCGAGCACCATGTCCATGTTCGACAGCAGGGCGCGGAAGAACGGCCACTGCTTGTACATCTTCTGCAGCAGGGCGAGGCCCTCTTTCCGGGTCTGGCCTTCGGTCTCGTGCAGGAAGGCGTGCACCGCCGACCCGAAGCCATACCACCCCGGCAGCGTCAGCCGGGACTGGCCCCAGCTGAAGCCCCACGGAATGGCCCGCAGGTCCTCGATGCGCTGGTTCGACTTGCGCGAGGCCGGGCGCGAGCCGATGTTCAACTCGGCGATCTCGCGGATCGGTGTGCCGGCAAAGAAGAAATCGGTGAAGCCGGGCGTCTCGTAGACCAGTTCGCGGTAGCTGCGCATGCTGGCCTGCGACAGGGACTCCGCCGCCGCCAGGAAGGCGCGAGGCGCCGGCTTGGTGGGCTGCAGCAGCGTGGCCTCCAGGGTGGCGGCCACCAGGGTCTCGAGGTTGCGCCGGCCGATCTCGGGGTTGGCGTACTTGGAGCCGATCACCTCGCCCTGCTCGGTCAGGCGGATCTGCCCGCGCACCGTGCCCGGGGGCTGGGCCAGGATGGCCTCGTAGCTGGGGCCGCCCCCGCGGCCCACCGTGCCGCCGCGGCCATGGAACATCCGAAGCTGGATGTCATGGCTGTTGGCGAGCTCGTCGAACAACTGCACCAGCGCGATCTCGGCGCGATAGAGCTCCCAGTTGCTGGTGAAGATGCCGCCGTCCTTGTTGCTGTCGCTGTAGCCCAGCATGATGTCCTGCTCGCCGCCGGAGCGGCGCACCATGGCGGCGATGCCGGGCAGGCCGTAGAACTCGCGCATGATCGGCGCGGCGTTGCGCAAGTCCTCGATGGTCTCGAAGAGCGGCACGACGATCAGTTGCGCCAACGCCTTGTCGTCCAGCGTGCCCGTGAGCAGCCCCACTTCCTTTTGCAGCAGCAGCACTTCGAGCAGGTCGCTCACCGTCTCGGTGTGGCTGATGATGTAGTGGCGGATCGCCTGCGGGCCGTACTGCCCGCGCATCTGCAGGGCCATCTGGAAGATGGCCAGTTCGGCCTGGGTGTGGGGCGAGTAGGTGGCGCCCACCACACGCAGCGGGCGTGCATCGCAGAGCAACTTGACCAGCAAGGCGCGGCGTGCCTGTTCCTCCAGCTTGGCGTACGCGGGCTCGACGCGGGCGGCGGCCAGCAGCTCGGCGACCACCGACTCGTGCTGGTCTGAACTCTGGCGCAGGTCCATGGTGGCCAGGTGGAACCCGAAGACTTCCACCGCGCGGATCAGGGGCGCCAGGCGCTGGTCGACCAGCGCCGCGCCGTGGGCGGCCAGCAGAGAGTCGCGGATGGTGCGCAGATCGGCCAGGAAGTCCTCGGCGCGCAGGTACGGGTTCTGCGGGGCCAGCGCGTGGCGCGCGGCGTCGCCGCCGGTGAACTGCTTGAGGGTGGCGGCCAGGCGCGCGTACATTGCCGCGAGGGCGCGCCGATAGGGTTCGTCCTTGCGGTGTTCGTCGGTGTCCGGCGAGCTGTCGGCGAGGGCCTGCATCGCCGGCGTGGGCGTGACCAGCATGGCCGATTGCGACAGCTCGCTGCCGAGCCAGTGCACCTCGGTCAGGTAGTGGCGCAGGGCCACCTCGGACTGCCGGCGCAGCGCCAGCTCCAGGGTCTGCGCGCTCACGTTGGGGTTGCCGTCGCGGTCGCCGCCGATCCACATGCCCATGCGAAGGAAGCTGGCCACTTCGTTCTGACCCAGCTCGCGCTCGAGGCTGGCATAGAGCTTGGGGATCTCGCGCAGGAACGTGGCTTCGTAGTAGGACAGCGCGTTCTCGATCTCGTCTGCCACCGTGAGCTTGGTGAATCGCAGCAGGCGCGTCTGCCACAGCTGCATGACCCGGGCGCGGATCTGCGCCTCGTTGGCAGCCAGCTCACGCGGTGCCAGGGCGTCCTTGGGCAGGGCGCGTGCCTTGATCTCGTCGCGTGCGGTCAGGAGGTGCGCGATGTCGCGTTCCGCGTCGAGGATGCTCTTTCGCTGGACCTCGGTGGGGTGGGCCGTGAGCACCGGAGAGACATAGCTGTGGGCCAGTGTCTGGGCAATGGTGCGCGGGCTGATGCCGGCCCAGCGCAGGCGGGCCAGCGCCACGTCGATGCTGCCCTCGTGGGCGTCGCCGGCGCGCTCGTGGATGATGCGGCGGCGGATGTGGTGCCGGTCCTCGGCCAGGTTGGCCAGGTGGCTGAAGTAGGTGAAGGCGCGGATCACGCTCACCGCCTGCTCGCCGGAGAGCGACTTGAGCAGCGTCTTCAGCGCCTTGTCCGCTTCGTGGTCGGCGTCGCGCCGGAACGAGACCGACAGCTTCCGGATCCGTTCGACCAGCTCGAAGGCGTCCAGGCCCTCCTGCTCGCGGATCACGTCGCCCAGGATTCGACCGAGCAGGCGGATGTCTTCGACCAGGGGTTTCTCGTTGTCGCGGGCGCGGCGGCTGGCCGAGGCGACGGGCGAGGGCGGGGCGCTGGCAGGCATGGAATTCCTCCGGGAGTGGCTGCTTATTTTTTTGGCAGTCGCCATGCTAGCATCGCCCGTTCACCTCCCCATCCCCGAACAGTTCCGAACAGGTTACGACGTTGAGCAAGCTGGTCATCGCCACCCGTGAGAGCCGCCTGGCACTCTGGCAAGCCGAACATGTGCAGTCGCTGCTGCAGGCCCGCGGCCACCAGGTGGGCCTCCTGGGCATGACCACCAAGGGCGACCAGATCCTGGATCGCAGCCTGAGCAAGGTCGGGGGCAAGGGCCTGTTCGTCAAGGAGCTCGAGGTGGCCCTCGAGGAGGGCCGTGCCGACCTGGCCGTGCACTCCCTGAAGGATGTGCCGATGGACCTGCCCGAGGGCTTCACGCTCGCCTGCGTGATGGAGCGGGAGGACCCGCGCGATGCCCTGGTCTCCAACCGTTTCCAGAGCCTGTCCGAGCTGCCCCCGGGCAGCGTGGTCGGCACCTCCAGCCTGCGCCGCGTCGTGCTGCTGCGTGCCCTGCGTCCGGACCTGCGCATCGAGCCCCTGCGAGGCAACCTCGACACCCGCCTGCGCAAGCTCGACGACGGGCAGTACGAAGCCATCGTGCTGGCGGCCGCGGGCCTCAAGCGCCTGGGCCTGGCCAGCCGCATCCGCCAGGTCTTCGACCCGTCCGAGATGCTGCCCGCCGCGGGCCAGGGCGCCCTGGGCATCGAGACGCGCACCAGCCGCCCCGAGGTGGCCGGCGCCGTCGCGCCGATGGCGCACATGCCCACGTGGCTGGCCGTGTCGGCCGAGCGCGCCGTCAGCCGCGCCATGGGCGGCAGCTGCTCGATGCCGCTGGCCGCGCACGCGGTCTTCACCGGCGGTGACACCCTGCACTTGCGCGCCGCCTGGGGCGATCCCGAGGGCGGTGCCGCGCTGGTGCGCGTGGAGGCGAGCGAGTCCGTCGCGACCCTGGAGGCTGCCGCCCGCCTGGGCGAGCAGGTCGCCGCGCAACTGCGCGCCGGCGGCGCGCGCTGAGCGTCGTGAGCGGGCCCGCCACGCCCGGCCCTGTGCTGGTCACCCGGCCCGCGCAGGACGCGGGTCGCTGGGTGGCGGCGCTGCAGGCTCAGGGGCTGCCGGCCCGTGCCCTGCCCCTGATCGAGATCGCGCCGCCGCCGGATGCTGCGCCCCTGGCGGACGCCCGTGCGGCGCTGCCTGGATACGCCATCGCCATGTTCGTCAGCGCCAATGCGGTGCAGGGGCTGCTCGGCGACCGGGTCGCCTGGCCTGCGGGCACGCGGGCCTGGGCCACCGGCCCGGGGACCCGCGCCGCCCTGCTGGCGGCGGGCGTGCCGGCTGCCCAGGTCGACGCTCCCGCGGGCGACGCCGCCCAGTTCGATTCCGAAACGCTGTGGCAGCAGGTGCGGGGTCAGGCGACCCGCGGCACGCGCGCCCTGGTCGTGCGTGGCGGCGACGCCGAGGGGCAGGCCACAGGACGCCCGTGGCTCGCCGGGCAACTGGCCGATGCCGGCGCCCGGGTCGATACCGTGGTCGCCTATGTGCGCCGGATGCCGGCCTGGGACCACGCGCAGCGCGCGCTGGCGCGGGAGGCCGTCCGGGGCGCCGGCTGGTGGCTTTTCAGCAGCTCGGAGGCGGTGGGCAACCTGCGCCAGCTGCTGCCCGGTGAGTCGTTCGGCGCGGGCCGCGCCTTGTGCACGCACCCGCGGATCGCGCAGGCGGCGCAGGAAGCAGGCTTCGGTGTGGTGGCGCAGACACGGCCCGTCGTCGAGTCGGTGGCGGGCTTCCTACAATCGAACGCATGACCGACCCGACCCCCAGCGAAGGCGCGCCCGCCGCCGACGTCGCCGCCCGGCCCGTGCCGGAGCCTGCCGCCGCGCGCGAGGGGGTGCCGGTTCCCCGTCCGCTGCTCTACGCGCTGGTGGTCCTGGTCGTGGCGGCCCTCGCGGCCGCCGGGCTGCTGTGGCAGCGGCTGGGGAGCATCCAGGAGCAACTTGCCCGCCAGAGCGCGGATTCCGGCGCCACCTCCATCGAGGCGCGCACGCTGGCACGCCAGGCCCAGGAGCAGGTGCGCGAACTCGCCGCTCGCCAGGCGGTTGCCGACACCAAGCTCAGTGAGGTCTCGCTCCAGCGCGCCCAGCTCGAGGATCTGATGCAGAGCCTCAGCCGCTCCCGCGACGAGAACCTGGTGGTGGACATCGAGGCCGGCCTTCGCCTCGCGCAGCAGCAGGCCCAGCTCACGCTCAGTCCCGAGCCGCTGCTCGCCGCCCTGCGCGCCGCCGACCAGCGCCTGGCCCGCGTGAGCCAGCCCCGGCTGGCGCGCGTGCGCGCCGCCATCGCCCGCGACATGGACCGGATCAAGGCCGCCGCGGTCGCCGACGTGCCGGCCCTCCTGATACGCATCGACGAACTCGCCCGCAGCCTCGACGACCTGCCCGTGGCCAATGCCGTCGGCCCGGGCGCTGCGGCGGCCCAGGCGCGCCGCGAGGGCGCGCCCGCCGCTCCGCGAACCTGGTGGGAGCGTGCGCTGGGCACGGTGTGGGAGGAGGCCCGCGGCCTGGTGCGTGTCAGCCGCATCGACCAGCCCGAGGCCATGCTGGTCTCGCCCGAGGAGTCCTTCTTCCTGCGCGAGAACCTCAAGCTCAAGCTGCTCAACGCGCGCCTGTCCCTGATGGCCCGCCAGACCGACCTGGCCCGCGCCGACCTCGCCACCGCGGCGGCGGCGCTGGCACGCTACTTCGACCCCTCCGCCCGCCGCACCCAGGCCGCCGCCGCCGTGCTGCAGCAGCTGCAGGCGCAGCTGCGCTCCGTGGACCTTCCCCGCATCGACGAGACCCTGGCCCTGCTGGAAGCCACGGCCGGCGGACGCTGACCCGAGGCACGACGCCCATGCGCGCAGCCCTTTGGTTCCTGGCCCTGTTCGGCGTCGCCGTGGCCATTGCCCTGTTCGCCGGCAACAACCAGGGCACGGTGACCCTGTTCTGGCCGCCCTACCGGATCGACCTTTCCCTCAACCTCGTGCTGCTGCTGCTGGTCGCGGCCTTCGTGTTCCTGCACGCGGCGCTGCGGGCGCTGGCCGCGCTGTTCGACCTCCCGCGCCAGGCGCTGCGCTGGCGCAACCAGCGCAAGGAGCGCGACCTGCATGGCCTGGTGGTCGATTCCACCGCCCACCTGCTCGCCGGCCGCTTCCTGCGGGCCCGCAGGCTGGCCGAGGCCGCCCTGGCCCAGGAGCAGTCACTGGCGGCCTCCGGCGTGCGGTTGCCGCATGCCGAGCCGCTTCGCGCGATGGCGCACCTGCTGGTCGCCGAGAGCGCTCAGGCCCTTCAGGACCGCGCGGCGCGCGAGCAGCACCTGCAACTGGCGCTCGCGCCCTCGAACTCGCGCGAGGCCCTGGCCATGCGCGAGGGCGCCCTCATGCGGGCTGCCCGCTGGGCCCTCGACGACCGGGAGCCGCAGGCCGCCAGCGCCTGGCTCGCCGAACTGCCGCAGGGCGCTGCCCGGCGTACGCTGGCCCTGCGCATGAAACTCAAGGCCGCCCGCCTCGAGCGCCAGTCCTCGGACGCGCTCGAGACCGCGCGCCTGCTCGCCAAGCACCACGCCTTCTCGCCGGCTGCAGCCCAGAGCATCGTGCGCGGCCTGGCGACCGACCTGCTGAACGACGCGCATGACGTGGCGCAGCTCCAGCGCGCCTGGGAGTCGCTGGAGCCGGCCGAGCGGCAGATGCCCGAGCTCGCCATCCACGCGGCCCTGCGCATGGCCTCGCTCCAGGGGGACGCGCAGCTCGCGCGCGACTGGCTGCTGCCGGTGTGGGAGCAGCAGGAACACCTGTCCGAACCGCTCAAGGTGCGCCTGGTGCGCGCCCTGGAGGCTGGCCTCGACTCCATCGACGGCGCCTGGCTCGCCCGCTTCGAAGCGGCGCAGCGCGCCAACCCGCGCGATGCCACCCTGCAGTACCTGGCGGGCATGGCCTGCATGAAGCGACAGCTCTGGGGCAAGGCGCAGCAGCTGCTCACGCAGGCGGCCCTCGGCCTGCAAGACGCCGAGCTGCATCGCAGTGCCTGGCGTGCCCTGGCCCTGCTCGCCGAGGACCGCGGCGACGGCGTGACCGCGGCGCAGGCGTGGAAGCGGGCCGCCACCGAGTGAGGCTGTCGACCTGAGCGAGCAAGAAAAAAGCCCGGCAGCGCCGGGCTTTTTTCCATCCTCAGGGGGGGTCAGCCGTTCGCGGCTTCGAAGGGCAGCTTCACCTGGGTGAGGTCGCGGCGGGTTTCCACCAGGACCAGCGGGCCCTCATCGACCACGACGACGGGCGGGCGCTCGCGCGGCACGTGTACCGGCTTGGGCTCGGCGGCGATGGCGGCCTGGACGGCGGCGACCTTCCCGGCGTCGGAGTTGACCCACTGCAGGCCGGACTGCTCCGCCACCTGGACCAGCTCGCTGACCGGCAGCTCGAAGCGGCTCACGCGCGGCAGGCCGCCGGTGGACGGCGCTGCTGCGGCGGCGGCCACAGGGGCAGCCACAGGGGCGGGGGCTGCAACGGGTGCGGGTGCGGGCGCCGGCGCGGCGGCTTCGACAGGCGCGACGGGCGCCGCAGCGGCGGCTGCCGGGGCCGCCTCTTCCTCGGCGACGAAGCCGGTCGGGTAGCGCGGGCGGCGCGGTTCGTCGCCGTCGCCCTCGGCGGCGTCCGCCTGCGCGGGCGCCGGGGCGGCCGACTCGTCGCGCGGGGCACGCTCGCCGCGCTCGCGGCGGTCACGGCCGTAGCGGTCACGCGAACGGCGGCGGCCTTCGCCGCCCTCGGCGCCTTCGGCCTCGGGGCGGGCGGTCACGGCCTCGTCGGACGGGGTCGCAGCGGCGTCCACCGGCGCCATGGCGTCAGCCTGGGGCAGCTCGCCTTCTGCAGCGGGGGCATCGTCACGTGCCGGGCGCTCGCGGCGCTCGCCGCGCTCACGACGGCCCTCGCCACGCTCGCGGCGGCCTTCACCGCGCTCGCCGCGCGGTGCGCGGGCCTCGGGGGCGTTGGCGTCGGACGCGGTCTCGGCCACCGGCGTGCCCTCGGTCAGGGCTGCGGCGTCGGCCGGCACGCCGTCGCGCGGCGGACGGGCCTCGCGCGGCTCGCGGGCTTCACGTGGCTGGCGGGGCTCACGGGCCTCGCGCGGCTCACGGGCCTCGCGCGGCTCACGGCCTTCGCGCGGCTCACGCTGTTCACGCGGCTCGCGGGCTTCCCGGGGTTCGCGGCCCTCGCGCGGTTCGCGGGCTTCGCGACCTTCGCGGGACTCACGCGGCTCCCGGCCTTCGCGGGCCTCGCCACCCTCACGACCGCGGCCTTCGCCGCGTTCGCCACGGCCGCGGCCACGCTCACCGCGGTCACCGCGGCCTTCACGCGCCGGCTGCTGCGTGCCCTCGGCCCCTTCGGCTGCGGGCGCGCCTTCGCGGCGCTGGTCGCCGTCGCGGCCACGGCCTTCACCGCCACGGCCTTCGCCACCGCGGCCACCTCGGCCGCGGCCACGTCCACGGCCATCGCCGCGGTCACCGCGGCCCTCGCGCTTGTCCTCCTGGGCCGCCTTGGCGGGCTCGGCCGGCGCCGGCGCGGGCGCGGCGGCAGGCGCCACGCCGAACAGGCCTTTCAGCCAGGCCAGGAAGCCGGTCTCGGCAGGCACCGCCGGGGCCGGTGCGGGGGCCGGCGCCGGGGCCTTGGCCACGGGCTCCGGCTTGGGCGGCACCACCGGGGCGGGCGCGTCGGGCAGCACGCCCTTGATCACCGGCTCCTGCTTGTTGGTGCGCTCCTGCGACCGGCGGGTCACCGTCGTCGGGTCCTCGACCTCCACGGCCATCTTGTAGCTGGCCGCCAGGCTGTCCAGGCGCGGGTCGTCGTGCTTCAGGCGCTCGAGCTTGTAGTGCGGCGTGTCCAGCGACTTGTTCGGGATCATGATCACGCTGATGCGTTGCTTCAGCTCGATCTTGGCGATCTCGGTGCGCTTCTCATTGAGCAGGAAGGAGGCGACTTCCACCGGCACCTGCACGTGCACGGCGGCGGTGCTGTCCTTCATGGACTCTTCCTGGATGATGCGCAGGATCTGCAGCGCCGAGCTCTCGGTGTCACGGATGTGGCCGTGGCCGCCGCAGCGCGGGCAGGGGATCGACGCGCCTTCCGACAGGGCCGGGCGCAGGCGCTGGCGGCTCATTTCCATCAGGCCGAACTTGCTGATGGTGCCGAACTGAACGCGGGCGCGGTCCTGGCGCAGGGCGTCGCGCAGGCGGTTCTCCACCTCGCGGCGGTTCTTCGACTCCTCCATATCGATGAAGTCGATGACGATCAGGCCGCCCAGGTCACGCAGGCGCATCTGGCGGGCCACCTCGTCGGCGGCCTCCAGGTTGGTGCGGGTGGCGGTTTCCTCGATGTCGCCGCCCTTGATGGCGCGGGCCGAGTTCACGTCCACCGAGACCAGGGCTTCGGTGTGGTCGATCACGATCACGCCGCCCGAGGGCAGCTTGACCTCGCGGGCGTAGGCCGACTCGATCTGGTGCTCGATCTGGAAGCGCGAGAACAGCGGGGCGTCATCGCGATAGCGCTTGACCTTGCCCGCATGCTCCGGCATCACGTGCGACATGAACTGCTGCGCCTGCTCGTAGATGTCGTCGGTGTCGATCAGGATGTCGCCGATGTCGCCGTTGAAGTAGTCGCGGATGGCGCGAATGACCAGCGAGGACTCCTGGTAGATCAGGAAGGCGCCCTTGCCGCCCTTGGCGGCGCCGTCGATGGCGGTCCACAGCTTCAGCAGGTAGTTGAGGTCCCACTGCAGCTCGGGCGCGCTGCGGCCGATGCCGGCGGTGCGCGCGATGATGGACATGCCGTTGGGGTACTCCAGCTGGTCCATCGCCTCCTTGAGCTCGGCGCGGTCATCACCCTCGATGCGGCGGCTCACGCCACCGCCACGCGGGTTGTTCGGCATCAGCACCACGTAGCGGCCGGCCAGGGAGATGAAGGTGGTCAGGGCGGCGCCCTTGTTGCCACGTTCTTCCTTCTCGACCTGGACCAGCAGTTCCTGGCCTTCCTTGATCACGTCGTTGATCTTGGCCTGGGAGACGGAGACGCCGGGGGCGAAGTACTGGCGGGAGATTTCCTTGAACGGCAGGAAGCCGTGGCGGTCTTCGCCGTAGTCGACGAAGCAGGCCTCCAGCGAGGGCTCGACGCGCGTGACGACGGCCTTGTAGATGTTGCCCTTGCGCTGCTCGCGCCCTTCGATCTCGATTTCGTAGTCGAGGAGCTTCTGCCCGTCGACGATGGCCAAGCGGCGTTCTTCTGCCTGCGTGGCGTTGATCAGCATACGCTTCATCGCGTCACCTTTTGTATGTCAAACATCCATGCGACCCCATGGGGGTCCACGATGCCTGGCGAGGCTTCGAAGCGAGAAGGAATTGCCGGAGGGACGTGCGCGGGCCGGGAGAACTATCTCGGCGGGCGGGTCCAGGGCGCGTGGATGGGCACGAGAGGGTGGCGGCCGCATTGGCGCCCCTGGTACGCCAGGGCGCGGGCCCGGGCAGGTCCCGCGCGGGTGGCGCGGGCGACGGCGGGCGGCACGCCGGCGGCCGGGCGCCACAGCGCCAGCCACAGGATCCGCAAGATCGCCATCAACACAGGTGTTCTCGTTTCAATCCGGCCGCAAGCCAGGAGGCTGGCGGCCTTGGGTATTCCGTATCGGTGCTTCGAAGTCTTGCCGCTTCCGGTGCTGCGGGGGGCCATCGCAGGCTCTGGCCTGGGATTCTCCCGCCCGTCAAACGCCAGTGGCATCGACCTGCCAGCGGGCCGAAGTGGTGGGTGGACTAAACTTCCAAGAAAAATCAACCACTTACGGCATCGCGCTAGTGAAACACATTATAGGGGCCGAAAACCCCGCGCCGACGGCCCAGGTTCGCAGCGTCATCGTCGACGACGAATCGGCCGGCCAGCGTCTGGACAACTTCCTGATCCGCCACCTCAAGGGCGTCCCCAAGACCCACGTCTACCGCATCATCCGCTCCGGCGAGGTGCGGGTGAACAAGGGCCGCGCCGCGGCGGACACCCGCGTCGAGGCCGGCGATGTCGTGCGCGTGCCGCCGGTGCGCGTGTCGCAGCAGGCTGTACTGAAAAAGGACAAGCCGGTGCCCGCGCGCGACTTCCCGGTGCTGTTCGAGGACGACCATCTGCTCGCCATCGACAAGCCCGCCGGCGTGGCGGTGCATGGCGGCAGCGGGGTGAGCTTCGGCGTCATCGAGCAACTGCGCCAGGCCCGCCCGGGCGCGAAATTCCTGGAGCTGGTGCACCGCCTGGACCGCGAGACCTCGGGCATCCTGCTGGTGGCCAAGCGCCGCTCGGCCCTGACGAAGCTCCAGGACCAGTTCCGCGAGCGCGAGACCGGCAAGACCTACCTGGCCCTGGCCGTGGGCGACTGGCCCGCGAGCAAGAAGGTGATCGACGTGCCCCTGCACAAGTACCTGCAGGCCGACGGCGAGCGCCGCGTCAAGGTGGTCGCCAAGGACGACCCGGACGGCATGCGTTCCATCACCCTGGTGAAGGTGGCGCGGCGCCTGCCGGGCTTCTCGCTGCTGGAGGTGACCATCAAGACCGGCCGCACCCACCAGATCCGCGTCCACCTGGCCTCGCAGGGCCACCCGATCGCGGGGGACGACAAGTACGGGGACTTCGAGTTGAACAAGTCCCTTCAGAAGCAGGGCCTGAAGCGGATGTTCCTCCACGCCTGGCGTTTACAGTTCAACCATCCCGCCTCGGGCGAGCGCATCGAACTGCTCGCGCCGCTGCCCCCCGACCTCCACAGCTTCGCACCCCATGACGCGTCCGCGCCGGTTTGACCTCATCGCCTTCGACTGGGACGGCACGCTGTTCGATTCCACGGCCATCATCGTGCGCTGCATCCAGCGCGCGGTGGTCGACGTCGGGGGCCGGAAGCCTTCCGACCAGGCCGCGGCCTACGTGATCGGCATGGCGCTGACCCAGGCCCTGGCCCATGCGGCGCCCGACGTGCCGCCCGAGAAATACCCCGAGCTGTCGGCCCGCTACCGCCATCACTACGGAGTCCACCAGGACGACCTGAGCCTGTTCGAGGGCGTGCTGCCGCTGCTGTCGCAGCTGCGCGAGCGCCACCACTGGCTGGCGGTGGCCACCGGCAAGTCGCGCCAGGGGCTCAACGAGGTGTTGCGGACCGTGGAGCTCCAGGGCATGTTCGACGGCAGCCGCACCGCGGACGAGACCGCGGGCAAGCCGCATCCGCGGATGCTGCACGAGTTGATGCGCGAGTTCGGCGTGGACCCGGAGCGCACCCTCATGATCGGCGACACCACCCACGACCTGCAGATGGCGCGCAACGCCGGTTGCGCCAGCGTCGGCGTGAGCTACGGCGCGCACGAGCCGGACGCCTTCCACGAGCTGGGGCCTCTGCACATCGCCCACTCGGTGCGCGACCTGCACCAGTGGCTCGAGGACAACGCCTGAGGCGCCATGGACAGCGTCGCCATCGCCCTGTGCAATTCCGGTGACCTGGTGGACAGCGGCCTGGCGGTGCCCTTCGACGTGGTCTTTGCCGGCCAGACCTGCCGCGCCTTCGCGATCCGCTACCGCGGCCAGGTCCATGCCTACCTCAATCGGTGCACGCATGTGGCGATGGAGATGGACTACCAGCCCGATCGCTTCTTCGACGACACCGGGGACTGGCTCCTGTGCGCCACGCACGGGGCGGCGTACCGGCCCGACAGCGGGCAGTGCGGCGGCGGGCCCTGCCGCGGCGGCCTGGTGAAGATCGCGCTGAGCGAGCAGGATGGCGTGGTGCGCTGGCATACTGCCTGGAACCTGCAACCGGTCACTTTCGACGTATGAACGACCCCCTGCCGCCCGACGAGGCGGCTCCGCCTTCGCGCAGCCCTGCGCCCGAAACCAACTCGCCCGCCAGTGGCTGGGAGCGCGACACACTCGAGCGCCTGATGTTCGCCACGCTGCACGAGCAGCGCCAGGCCCGCCGCTGGCGGACCTTCGTGCGCCTGGCCTGGCTGGCCTTCTTCGTGGTGATCGCGTGGGTGGCCCTGTACCGCGGCGGCCCCAGCGCCGCCGAGAAGGCAATGCCGCATACCGCGGTGGTGGAGATCCGCGGCGAGATCGCCTCGGGCTCGGACGCCAGCGCCGAATCCGTGGTGTCCTCGCTGCGCGCCGCCTTCGAGGATATCGGCGCCCAGGGCGTGGTGCTGCTGATCGACTCCCCCGGCGGCAGCCCGGTGCAGGCCGGCATCATCAACGACGAGATCCGCCGCCTGCGCGCCAAGCACCGCAAGCCGGTCTATGCGGTGGTCGAGGAAACCTGCGCCTCGGCCGCCTACTACATCGCCGCGGCGACCGACCAGATCTTCGTGGACAAGGCCAGCCTCGTCGGCAGCATCGGCGTGCTGATGGATGGATTCGGCTTCGTCGGCCTGATGGACAAGCTCGGCATCGAGCGCCGCCTCATGACGGCCGGCGCCAACAAGGGCTTCCTCGACCCCTTCAGCCCGCAGACGCAGCAGCATCGGCTGTTCGCGCAAGGCATGCTGGACCAGGTGCACCAGCAGTTCATCGACGTGGTCAAGCATGGCCGCGGCGATCGCCTGAAGGAGACACCGGAGCTTTTCAGCGGCCTGGCCTGGACCGGCCAGCAGGCCATCGAGCTGGGCCTGGCCGACCGCCTGGGCAACCTCGACTTCGTCGCCCGCGAGGTGATCAAGGCCGAGGACCTGGTGGACTACACCCGCCGCGACAACGTCGCCGAGCGCCTGGCCAAGAAGTTCGGCGCCGCGATGGGGCAGGGCGCCATCCAGGCCTTGCGGGAGGGCGCGCAGCTTCGCTGAGGCGGGGCCTCAGCGGCCGATCGCGAACACCGCGGGGCCGTCGCCCACGCCTTCCTGCCCGGCCTGCTTCCACCCACGCACCGGCAGGCTGCGGGTGCGGGCGGTGGGCAGCGTGAGGCCGGTGCTCACTGCCAGGCGCGTCTCCGGCCTGAGGGCCTGCAGCAGCGCCCCGAACAGCGCCGCGTTGCGATAGGGCGTCTCGATGAACAGCTGCGACTGGCCCGTCTTCATCGCCAGCGCCTCCAGCTCGCGAATGCGCTGCGTGCGCTGCGCCGCGTCCTGCGGCAGGTAGCCGACGAAGGCGAAGTTCTGCCCGTTCAGGCCGCTGGCGGCCAGCGACAGCAGCAGGGAGGAGGGGCCCACCAGCGGGATCACCTCCAGCCCGAGGTCGTGGGCGGCGCGCACCACCGAGGCCCCCGGGTCGGCCACCGCCGGCATGCCGGCTTCGCTGATCAGGCCCATGTCGTGGCCGGCCAGCGCGGGCTGCAGCAGCGGGCGGGCGTCGAAGCCTGCGCCGGTGTCCCCCTTCTTGTGCAGCTCGCGCGGCATCTCCACGATCTGCTGCTGCTGCAGGGGCGCGGCCAGCGGATGCAGCTCGCCGATGCGCTTGAGGCAGGCGCGTGCGGTCTTGGCGTTCTCGCAGATCCAGTGGGTGAGGGCGGCGGCGGCCGACAGCGTGGCCTGCGGCAGCACGTCGCCGATCGGCGCCTGGCTGTCGCAGCCGAAGTCCAGCGGCGCCGGCACGAGGAACAGGCGTGCGCGCGTCATCCGAGCAGCCTCACGCCCGCAGCGCGCAGCATGCGGCAGGTGCGAATCAGCGGCAGGCCCACCAGTGCCGTGGGGTCGTCGTTGTTGATGGATTCGAGCAGGGCGATGCCCAGGCCCTCGCTCTTGGCGCTACCGGCGCAGTCGTAGGGCTGCTCGGCGCGCAGGTAGTTCTCGATCTCGGCGTCGCCCAGGTCGCGGAAACGCACCTTCACGGCCGCCAGGTCCACCTGCTCGAAGCCGGTCGCCTGGCACACCACGGCCAGCGCGGTCTGGAAGACGACGGTGCGACCGCGCATGCGTTGCAGCTGGTGCACGGCGCGTTCGTGGGTGCCGGGCTTGCCGAGGGGCTCACCGTCGAGGTCGGCCACCTGGTCGGAGCCGATCACCGCGGCGTCCGGGAACTTTGCCGCCACGGCGCGGGCCTTGGCCAGGGCCAGGCGGCGTGCCAGTGTCTCGGGCGGTTCGCCGGGCAGGGGCGTCTCGTCGACCTCGGGCGAGGCGACGCCGAAGGGAATGTTCAGGCGCGACAGCAGTTCGCGCCGGTAGCGCGACGTCGACCCGAGCACGACTTCGCGGCTCGGGGTCAGGTCAGGGGTCTCGGGCATGCGGCGATTCTCTTACACTGCCCGGATGCCCAAGGAGTTCACTGCCCAGCGCCTCGACATCAAGGCTTTCGCCGAGGAGGGCGCCCAATTGAGCGGCGCCAGCACCCTCGGCGCGCACGAGCGCCTGCTGGCCGAGACCGAGGGGCGCGGCGCCGAGCTGCCCCTGCACTGGTCCGCCCGTGGCGAGCTGCGCAACCCGCGCGGCGTCAAGCCCGAGGTCTGGCTGCACCTGCAGGCCAGCGCCACGCTGCCCCTGGCCTGCCAGCGCTGCCTGGCGCCGGTGGACGTGGCCGTCTCGGTCGACCGCTCCTTCCGCTTCGTCGCCGACGAGGCCACCGCCCTCGCCGAGGACGACGAGAGCGAGGAGGACCTCCTGGTCCTCGCCCGCAGCTTCGACCTGCTGGAGCTGGTCGAGGACGAACTGCTCATGGAGATGCCCCTGGTCCCCCACCACGCGGTGTGCCCGGAGCCGGTCAGGTTCAGCGCCGAAGATGCGGATTTCGAACACGAAAGTCCGCGTGCCAACCCCTTCGCCGTGCTGAGCAAGCTCAAGCCCGGCAAGTCGTGACTGGCCGGCCGGCGGGACTTGGGCTATAATCGTGGGCTTTTGTGCGACTGACCTGGTGAAGTTGAGCCGGGGGCGTTGCTTTTTCACCCACCCTATTCACGTTTCTGCCCCCGGGGCAGCGCGTATTTTTCCAGGAGCCCGTCATGGCCGTTCAGCAGAACAAGAAGTCGCCCTCCAAGCGGGGCATGCACCGCTCGCACAACGCCCTGAATGTGCCGGGCATCGCCGTCGAGCCCACCACGGGCGAAACCCACCTGCGTCACCACATCAGCCCGAACGGCTTCTACCGTGGTCGCCAGGTCCTCAAGACCAAGAACGAAGCCTGAGCTTCTTCCTGAATCCCGAAGGGCCCGGTGCCGCTCGCGCGGCATGTCGGGCCCTTTGTTTTGCCGGTGCGTCCGCGGCCTCACGCCGAGGCCGGCGGACGCTCTGGAGTTGATCCCATGACGATTCTGGCTGTCGATTGCATGGGGGGTGACCACGGCCCCCGCATCACGCTTCCCGCCTGCCGCCGATTCCTCGACCAGCACCCCGACGTCCAGCTCCTGCTGGTCGGCCAGCCCGAGGCCCTGAAAGGCTTCGTGCATGAACGCGCGCGCATCGTGCCCGCCTCCGAGGTGGTGGCCATGGACGACGCGGTCGAGGTGGCCCTGCGCCGCAAGAAGGATTCGTCCATGCGCGTGGCCATCCAGCAGGTCAAGCAGGGGGCGGCGCATGCCGCCGTCTCGGCCGGCAACACCGGCGCGCTGATGGCGCTGGCGCGCTACCTGCTCAAGACCGTGGATGGCATCGACCGCCCGGCCATCGCCTACCCCATGCCCAATGCCAAGGGCGGCGCCACCACCGTCCTCGACCTGGGCGCCAATGTCGACTGCACCGAGCAGCACCTGCTGCAGTTCGCGGTGATGGGCTCGGCCCTGGTGTCCGCCCTCAACAACGATGACGCACCCAGCGTGGGCCTGCTCAACATCGGCGAGGAGGAGATCAAGGGCAGCGAGGTGATCAAGCGCGCCGGCGAGCTGCTGCGCGCGGCGGGCCAGTCCGGCGACCTGAACTTCCGCGGCAACGTGGAAGGCAACGACATCTTCAAGGGCACGACCGACATCGTCGTGTGCGACGGCTTCGTGGGAAACGTCGCCCTCAAGACCAGCGAGGGCCTGGCGGCCATGGTGGCCGGGTTCCTGCGCGAGGAGTTCTCGCGCAATGCCCTCACCAAGCTCGCCGCCCTGGTGGCGATGCCGGTGCTCAAGGCCTTCAAGCACCGTGTCGACCACCGCCGCTACAACGGCGCGGCCCTCCTGGGACTGCGTGGCCTCGTCTTCAAGAGCCACGGATCGGCGGACGATTTCGCGTTCAGCCAGGCCCTCAACCGCGCGTATGATGCGGCCCGAAACCAACTGCTGGAGCGGGTCCAGGCCCGCATCGCGCACGCCCGCCCGCTGCTGGTGGGCGAAGCCAGCGCGCAAAGCGCCGAGGCCCCGTCGGCCTCCTGACGGAGAGACATGACACGCTATTCCCGCATCGCCGGCACCGGCAGCTTCCTGCCCCCGCGCCGCGTGACCAATGCCGACCTGGCCGCCGAACTGGCCCAGCGCGGCATCGAGACTTCGGACGACTGGATCGTCGAGCGCACCGGCATCCGCGCGCGCCACTTCGCCGCGCCCGAGATGACCACCAGCGACCTGGGGGCCGAGGCCGCGCGTCGCGCCCTGCAGTCCGCCGGCGCCGCCCCCTCCGACATCGACCTGATCATCGTTGCCACGTCCACGCCGGACATGGTGTTCCCCTCGGCTGCCTGCATCCTCCAGCACAAGCTGGGCATCGCCGGCTGCCCGGCGTTCGACGTGCAGGCCGTGTGCAGCGGCTTCGTCTACGCGCTGACCGTTGCCGACTCCATGATCAAGACCGGCGCCGCCAGCAAGGCGCTGGTGATCGGCGCCGAGGTGTTCTCGCGCATCCTGGACTTCAACGACCGCACCACCTGCGTGCTGTTCGGCGACGGCGCTGGCGCCGTGGTGCTGGAGGCCTCGGACACCCCGGGCATCCTGGCCACCGACCTGCATGCCGATGGCAAGCACGTGGACATCCTGTGCGTGCCGGGCACCGTCTCGGGCGGCCAGGTCAAGGGCAACCCGCTGCTGCAGATGGACGGCCAGGCCGTCTTCAAGCTGGCGGTGGGCGTGCTCGAGGACGCGGCCCGTGCCACGCTGGCCAAGGCCGGCCGGCAGGACAGCGACATCGACTGGCTGATCCCGCACCAGGCCAACATCCGCATCATGCAGGGCACCGCCAAGAAGCTGAAGATGCCGCTGGACAAGCTGGTCGTCACCGTGGACCAGCATGGCAACACCTCGGCGGCCTCGATCCCGCTGGCGCTGGACGCCGCGGTCCGCGAAGGCAAGGTCAAGCGCGGTGACACCCTCATGCTCGAGGGCGTGGGCGGCGGCTTCACCTGGGGCGCCGTGCTCCTCGACTTCTGAACGGCGGCCCCGAGGGGCCGCCCTTCCAGCCTTTCCATCCACCACGACGGAACAATGACAATGAAACCGTTCGCATTCGTCTTCCCCGGCCAGGGCTCCCAGGCCGTGGGCATGCTCGATGCCTGGGGTGACCACCCCGCCGTGCAGCAGACGCTGGCCGAGGCCTCCGAGGCCCTGGGCGAAGACGTCGCCAAGCTGATTCACGAAGGCCCCAAGGAGGCCCTGGCGCTGACCACCAACACCCAGCCCGTGATGCTGGTCGCCGGCGTCGCCGCCTGGCGTGCCTGGCAGTCCGAGGGCGGCGCCACGCCCGCCGCCGTCGCGGGCCACTCGCTGGGCGAGTATTCCGCGCTGGTCGCCTCCGGCGTGCTGACGCTGGCCCAGGCTGCTCCGCTGGTGCGCTTTCGCGCCCAGGCCATGCAGGAAGCCGTGCCCGTGGGTACCGGCGCGATGGCCGCCATCCTCGGCATGGAAGCCGCCAAGGTGATCGAGGGCTGCCGCGAGGCGCAGGCCCAGTTCGCCGCCGGCTCCGGCGAGGTGGTCGAGGCCGTCAACTTCAACGACCCGGCGCAGACCGTGATCGCCGGCAGCAAGGCTGCCGTCGAGAAGGCCTGCGAGGTGCTCAAGGCCAATGGCGCCAAGCGCGCGCTGCCGCTGCCGGTCTCGGCCCCGTTCCACTCCAGCCTGATGAAGCCGGCCGCCGACCGCCTGCGCGAGAAGCTGGCCGCCACCCCGCTGGCCGCCCCGCAGATCCCGGTGGTGAACAACATCGACGTAGCCGTCGAGACGGATGCCGACCGCATCCGCGACGCCCTGTACCGCCAGGCCTTCGGCCCGGTGCGCTGGGTCGAGTGCGTGCGCGCCATCCAGGCCCGCGGCATCGACACCCTGGTCGAGTGCGGTCCCGGCAAGGTGCTGGCCGGCATGGCCAAGCGCATCGACGCGGCCCTCACCGGCGCCGCCCTGTACGACCCCGCCACCCTCGGCGAAGTGAAAGGCCTGCTGCAATGAGCTCCCTCCCGTTTGCCGGCCAGGTCGCCCTGGTCACCGGCGCCTCGCGCGGCATCGGCGCCGCCATCGCCGCCGAACTCGCCGCCCGCGGCCTGAAGGTCGTGGGCACCGCGACCACCGATGACGGCGCCGCCCGCATCTCGCAGGCGCTGTCCCAGTTCGCCGGCTGCCGCGGCGTCAAGCTCGACGTGAACGACGCCGCCCAGGCCGAGGCCGTGGTCGATTCGATCACCAAGGAGGCGGGCGGCCTGCACGTGCTGGTGAACAACGCCGGCATCACGCGCGACACCCTGGCCATGCGCATGAAGGACGACGACTGGGACGCGGTGCTCGACACCAACCTCAAGGCCGTCTTCCGCATGAGCCGCGCCGTGATGCGCACGATGATGAAGCAGCGCTACGGCCGCATCGTCAACATCACCTCGGTGGTGGGCGCCTCGGGCAACCCGGGCCAGGCCAACTACGCTGCAGCCAAGGCCGGTGTCGCCGGCATGACACGCGCCCTGGCGCGTGAACTGGGCAGCCGCGGCGTGACCGTCAACTGCGTGGCCCCCGGCTTCATCGCCACCGACATGACCGCCGTGCTCGGCGAGGACCAGCACAAGGCGCTCATGGCGCAGATCCCCGTGGGCGAACTGGGCAAGCCCGAGGACATCGCCCATGCGGTGGCCTATCTCGCCTCGCCCGAAGCCCGCTACATCACCGGCCAGGAACTGCACGTCAACGGCGGCATGTTCATGGCCTGACGCCGACCCCAACGACCGAATTCCAAGGAATGGCGGCAACGCCGGAAACATCCGCCCGGACGCCGGGCCGCAGGGCAGGGGCCCGTGGCCGTTAAAATCGCGGATTCATTTACAACCCTCTGAGGGAATCCATGAGCGATATCGAAGCACGTGTCAAGAAAATCATCGCCGAGCAACTCGGCGTCGAAGAGTCCCAAGTCACCAACGAAAAGGCCTTCGTGGCCGACCTGGGCGCGGACTCGCTGGACACGGTCGAGCTGGTGATGGCGCTGGAAGACGAGTTCCAGATCGAGATCCCGGACGAGGACGCCGAGAAGATCACCACGGTGCAAGCCGCCATCGACTACGCCCTGAAGAAGAAGGGCTGATCGCCAAATGAGCCGTCGCCGCGTTGTCGTCACCGGCCTGGGGTGCGTGAGCCCCGTTGGCAACACGGTGGCGGAATCCTGGGCCAACCTGCTGGCCGGCCAGTCCGGCATCGACCTGATCACCCAGTTCGATGCCTCGCCCTTCGCCTGCAAGTTCGCGGGTGAGGTCAAGGGCTTCAACATCGGGGACTACATCCCCGAGAAGGAAGCCCGGCACATGGACCGGTTCATCCACCTGGGCATCGCGGCGGCCGCGCAGGCCGTGGCCGACGCCGGCCTGCCCACGGGCGAAGCCCTGCAGGCCAACCCCGACCTGGCCGTGCGCATCGGCTGCAACATCGGCTCGGGCATCGGCGGTCTGCCGATGATCGAGGCCACGCACACCGAGCTGGTCAATCGCGGCCCCCGCCGCATCTCCCCTTTCTTCGTGCCGGCCTCGATCATCAACATGATCTCCGGCCACGTGTCGATGATCCACGGCTTCAAGGGCCCGAACATCGCCGTGGTGACGGCCTGCACGACCGGCCTGCATGCCATCGGCGTGTCGGCCCGCATGATCGAGTACGGTGACGCCGACATCATGGTCGCCGGCGGCGCCGAGTCGACCGTGTCGCCCCTGGGCATCGGCGGCTTCGCCGCGGTGCGTGCCCTGTCCACCCGCAACGACGACCCCAAGACCGCGTCCCGCCCCTGGGACAAGGACCGCGACGGCTTCGTGCTGGGCGAGGGCGCCGGCGTGCTGGTGCTCGAGGAGTACGAGCATGCCAAGGCCCGCGGCGCCAAGATCTACGCCGAGATCGCCGGCTTCGGCATGAGCGCCGACGCGCACCACATGACCGCGCCCGATGTCGACGGCCCCCGCCGCGCCATGGTCTCGGCCCTGCGCAACGCCGGCGTCAACCCCGACGAGGTCAACTACGTCAACGCGCACGGCACTTCGACGCCCCTGGGCGACGTGAACGAGACCAACGCCATCAAGCTGGCGCTGGGCGAGCACGCGAAGAAGACCGTGGTCAACTCGACCAAGTCCATGACCGGCCACCTGCTGGGCGGCGCGGGCGGCATCGAGTCGGTGTTCACCGCGCTGGCTGTCCACCACCAGAAGAGCCCTCCGACCATCAACATCTTCAACCAGGACCCCGAGTGCGACCTGGACTACTGCGCCAACACGGCGCGGGACCTGAAGATCGACGTGGCCGTGAAGAACAACTTCGGTTTCGGCGGCACCAACGGCACGCTGGTGTTCAAGCGGGTCTGATCCCCACGCGAACCCCATGCGCAGCGCCCCATCGGTCAACGTCCCGGTGGGGCGTTCGCGTTTCTGGGGACTGCTCGTGCTGGGGGGCTGGGGCCTGGGCCTGGCGGACCTGGCCTACTGGTGCGTGGCGGACCCTCGGCCGGGGATGCCGCAGGCCCTGACCGGCGTGGTCCTTGCGGCCTGTGGCGCGCTGGCCTGGCTCGGCGCCCGGCGCCAGCCCGAGGGCCGCCTGGCATGGGACGGCGCGGTCTGGTCCTGGAGCGTGCGCGGCGTGTCGCGCGAGGTGGCCCTGTCCGTGGCCTGCGACCTGCAACGCTGGATCCTCGTGCGCCTGTGCCCGACGGGTCGCCCGGGGACTGGCGCGCGGTGGCTGTGGCTCGAGGCGGGCGCAGACCCTGCCGACTGGCTGGCCCTGCGCCGTGCGGTATATTCGCCCGCCACGCCGGACGCGCAGCCCGAGGGGCCGGCCACCACGCCATGACCGCCACCCCGCCTCCCGCCCCGCCCAGCGCCCAGGACACCGACCTGGTCCTGGTGCGCCGCACGCTGGACGGCGAGCCCCGGGCCTACGAGCTGCTGGTCATGAAGTACCAGCGCCGCATCGAGCGCCTCATCGGCCGCATGGTCCGCGACACCGACCTGGTCGAGGACATCGCTCAGGAGACTTTCATCCGCGCCTACCGCGCCCTGGCCCAGTTCCGGGGCGAGGCGCAGTTCTACACCTGGCTGTACCGCATTGCCGTCAACACCGCGAAGAAGGCCCTGGTCGACCTGCGCCGTGACCCCCTCGTGACCGAGGCGGCGCTCAAGGGCGGTGACGATGACGAAGAAACTTCCGCCGTGGAGAACGAACTAACCACAGCGGAAACACCTGAGACAGAGCTGGCCGCCAAGGAGATCGCGGCGGCGGTCAACATGGCCATGGAGGCCCTGCCCGAGGAATTGCGCCAGGCCGTGACCCTGCGCGAGATCGAGGGCTTGAGCTACGAGGAGATCGCGGAGGCGATGAACTGCCCGATCGGCACGGTGCGGTCACGGATCTTCCGCGCGCGCGAGGCGATCTCGGCCCGGGTGCGACCGCTGCTCGCGAACCAGACCGGCAAGCGCTGGTAGGCGGGCACCCTGATGGATGGCGACGCAATGACAACCGACACGGACGACAACAAGCAACTGGTCTCCGCCCTGGTGGACGGGCAGCTCGAGGGCGAGGACCTGGCCCGGGGCCTGCGGGCCCTGGAGGCCGACCCCCTGGCCCGCGAGGCCTGGCAGGCCTACCACCTGATTGGCGATGTGCTGCGCCAGCCTGCGCTGGCGGCGGGAACGCCCGCGCCCGACTTCATCGGGCGGCTTGCGCAACGGATCGCGCAGGAGCCGGTTCCGCAGCCGCAGGCCAGCGTGCAGGCAGCGGCGCGTGCCGCCTTCGTCCCCCCGGCGCAGCGCCCCGCCGCCAACGACAGCGTGTTCCGCTGGAAGCTGGTGGCTGGCCTGGCCTCGCTGGCGGCAGTGGTCGCCGTGGGCTGGAGCGTGGTCGGCGCGCAGTTCACGCCGGCGCAGCCGCAACTGGCGGGTGGCACGGTCACGCCCAGCGCCAACGGCCCCATGCTGCGCGACCCCCGCCTCGACGAGCTGCTCCAGGCCCACCGCCAACTCGGCGGCGCCACCGCGCTGCAGGCGACGGCGGGCGGCCTGCACAACGCGTCCTTCGAGGCGCCCGGGCGCTGAGTCCCCCGAGCATGCCTGTCGTGACGTCCCATTCCCTGCCCACTCTCGGCCGGCGCCTGCTGGCGATGGGCCTGCTGTTCGCCGCCGCATTCGCCTCCGCGCAGCCGCCGGCCAGCGCAGCGGCCGGTTCGCGCCCTGCGGCCGAGCGCAGCCTCGGCGAATGGCTCGAGCGCATGCATGGCGCGGCCCTGCGGCACAACTACGTCGGCACCTTCGTCGTCTCGTCCAGCGGCGGCGCGATGTCGAGCGCGCGCATCTGGCACGCCTGCGACGGCCAGCGCCAGGTGGACCGGCTCGAGAACCTCACCGGGGCGCCCCGCTCGACGTTCCGGCGCGACGGCGAGCAGCTCACGCTGCTGCCCGAGCAGCGCCTGGCCCGCGTCGAGCGGCGCGAAGTGCCCGGCCGCTTCCCCGACCTGCTCAAGTCCGGCGAGGCCGCCATCGCGGACTTCTATTCGGCGCGCCAGGCCGGCACCGACCGCGTGGCCGGGTTCGATGCCGACGTGGTGCTGCTGTCGCCGCGCGACGCGCTGCGTTATGGCTACCGCATCTGGAGCGAGCGCCGCACCGGGCTGGTCGTCAAGCTGCAGACGCTGGGGCCCGAAGGCGAGGTGCTCGAGCAGTCGGCCTTCTCGGAGCTGCAACTCGACGCGCCGCTGCGGGTCGAGCGCCTTGCGCAGGCCATGACCGCGCCCGAGGGCTGGCGGGTCGAGCGCATCGAATCGGTGAAGATCAACGCCGGCGACGAGGGCTGGACCCTGAAGGCGCCGGTCCCCGGCTTCAAGGCGGTGGGCAGCCAGCGCCGTCGCGGGCCGGGTGGCGAGGGGCCCCTGCAGTGGGTGTTTTCGGACGGTCTGGCCTCGGTCTCCCTGTTCCTCGAACCCTTCGACCGCCAGCGCCATGTGCAGGAGGGGCTGATGTCCTCCGGCGCCACGCAGACGCTCACGCGTCGCGTCCAGGACAGCTGGGTCACCGCGGTGGGCGAGGTCCCGCCCCAGACATTGCGGGCATTTGTCCAGGGTCTTGAGCGGCGCCGCTGACGCCCCCATCTCGGCGGCTGCAGAATCCGCCCACTCCCTACCTCAGAGGTCCACATGCTCCTGATCGACTGGAACCAGCGCCTGCGCTCCGCGGCCGGCGCCTTCGCCCTGGCCGCCGTGACCGCGTTGGCCACCCTCGCGCCTGCGCCCGCGGCGCTCGCCCAATCCGCGCCCCAGCGCGGCGTGCCCGACTTCACCGAACTCGTCGAGCAGGTCGGCCCTGCGGTCGTCAACATCCGTACGCTGGAGCGCGCCCGCTCCGCGCCGCAGGGGCCTGGCATGGACGACGAGATGCAGGAGTTCTTCCGCCGCTTCTTCGGCCAGCCCCTGCCCAACGTGCCCCGCCAGGGCCCGCGCTCCGGGCCGCCGCAGGACGAGGAGGCCCGTCCGCGCGGCGTGGGCTCGGGCTTCGTCATCACCGCGGACGGCTACATCATGACCAACGCCCACGTGGTCGACGGCGCCGAGGAGGTGCTGGTCACCCTGGCCGACAAGCGCGAATTCAAGGCCCGCGTGGTCGGTACGCCCGACAAGCGCACCGATGTCGCGGTGATCAAGATCGAGGCCACCGGCCTGCCGGCGGTGCGCATCGGCGACGTGAACCGCCTCAAGGTCGGCGAGTGGGTGATGGCGATCGGCTCGCCCTTCGGCCTGGAGAACACCGTCACTGCCGGCATCGTCAGCGCCAAGCAGCGCGACACCGGCGACTACCTGCCCTTCATCCAGACCGACGTGGCCATCAATCCCGGCAATTCCGGCGGCCCGCTGATCAACCTGCGCGGCGAGGTGGTGGGCATCAACAGCCAGATCTACTCGCGCTCGGGCGGCTTCATGGGCATCTCCTTCGCCATCCCGATCGACGAGGCGATCCGTGTGGCCGACCAGCTGCGCGGCCCCGGTGGCCGCGTCACCCGCGGGCGCATCGGTGTGCAGATCGACCAGGTCACCAAGGACGTGGCCGAGTCCATCGGCCTCGGCCGGCCGCAGGGTGCGCTGGTGCGCAGCGTCGAGTCGGGCTCACCTGCCGAGAAGGCGGGCGTCGAGGCCGGCGACATCATCGTGAAGTTCGACGGCAAGGCCATCGAACGCGCCAGCGACCTGCCGCGCCTGGTCGGCAACACCCGGCCCGGCACGCGGGCCTCGGTCACCGTGTTCCGCCGCGGCGCCACGCGTGACCTCGCAGTGCAGGTCGCCGAGATCGAGGCCGAGCGGCCGGCCCGCCGCGCCTCCGCGCCGCAGGAGCGCCCGCAGGGCGCCTCGCCGGCCTTGCAGTCCCTGGGCCTGGCGGTCGCGGAACTGGGCGAGGCGCAGAAGCGCGAGCTCAAGGTCAAGGGCGGCGTGCGCGTCGAATCGGCTACCGAGGCCGCGGCCCGCGCGGGCCTGCGCGAAGGGGACGTGATCGTCGCCGTGGGCAACACCGAGGTGGCCGGCGTGCGCGAATTCGAGGCTGCCGTGGGCCGCATCGACCGCTCCCGGCCGGTGCCGCTGCTGGTGCGCCGTGGCGAGCTGGCGACCTACGTGGTGATCCGGCCGACCCGCTGAACCGGCCTGGCGGCGGGCTGAAAAGCCCCCGCCGGGTGGTCGGGAATGCCGGTTTTTTCGGCCATCCGGAGGCCCGGGAGCCGCCGAAAGAAATTTTTTCTGGCTGGGTCGACGGGTGGATGGACAGGTGGGTGGGCGCTGACTCGCCCAAGGCCTAAACGCCTTTTCGATAGAATCGGGGCTGTCCATCGGCTGATTCGCGCATAAAAGCCGCCTCACGGCTCACCATGCGGGATGGCTTTGGGATAACCACTGCTCGTCCACAGACAGCCCACATGTTGTCCCAAGAGCCGTCAACCGATCGTGTTGATAACCTGTGTATAAAAACCCTGTTGCTGCCCTGCAACTCCCTTCGAGCGGCGTCCCCGCGGCTGTACGGCCGGGGCTTTTTGCCTACAATGAAGCTCCAACTATCGCAGTTGCCATAGATTGTTGGTTCAGGGCGCGTCGCCACTCGACGCGCCCTTTTTTCTTGCGCGCGCCCGTTTGAATTCAATCACTTAAGTGCTCCCGTTGATGAATCACATCAGAAACTTCTCGATCATCGCGCACATCGACCACGGCAAGTCGACGCTCGCCGACCGCTTGATCCAGCGTTGCGGCGGCCTCTCGGATCGAGAGATGGAAGAACAGGTCCTCGACTCGATGGACATCGAGAAAGAGCGTGGGATAACCATCAAGGCGCAGACCGCGGCGCTCCAGTACAAGGCGCGCGATGGTCACGTCTACAACCTCAATCTGATCGACACGCCGGGACACGTCGACTTCTCGTATGAGGTCTCGCGTTCGCTGTCTGCGTGCGAGGGCGCGCTGCTCGTGGTGGATGCGAGCCAGGGCGTGGAGGCGCAGACGGTGGCCAACTGCTACACCGCGCTGGACCTCGGCGTCGAGGTGCTGCCGGTCCTCAACAAGATGGACCTGCCGCAGGCCGACCCCGACAACGCGAAGGCCGAAGTCGAGGACGTGATCGGCATCGACGCCTCCGACGCGATCCCGTGTTCGGCCAAGACCGGCATGGGCATCGACGAGATCCTCGAGGCCATCGTCGCCAAGGTGCCCGCGCCGCGCGGCAATCCCGACGCGCCGCTGCGCGCCATGATCATCGACAGCTGGTTCGACAGCTACGTGGGCGTGGTGATGCTGGTGCGCGTGGTCGACGGCAGCCTGAAGAAGAACGAGCGCATCAAGCTCATGGCCACCGGCGCCGCCTACGAGGCCGGCAGCCTGGGCGTGTTCACGCCTGCCAACCAGCCGCGCGAGTCGCTGCAGGCGGGCGAGGTGGGCTACATCATCGCCGGCATCAAGGAGCTGCAGGCCGCCAAGGTGGGCGACACCGTCACCCTGGAAAAGAAGCTCCCGAACAACGCCGGCCCCGCCGAGGAGGCGCTGCCCGGCTTCAAGGAGATCCAGCCGCAGGTGTTCGCCGGCCTGTACCCCACCGAGGCGAACCAGTACGACGCCCTGCGTGACAGCCTGGAGAAGCTCAAGCTGAACGACGCCTCGCTGCACTTCGAGCCCGAGGTGAGCCAGGCGCTGGGCTTCGGCTTCCGCTGCGGCTTCCTGGGCCTGCTGCACATGGAGATCGTGCAGGAGCGCCTGGAGCGCGAGTTCGACCAGGACCTGATCACTACCGCGCCCAGCGTGGTCTACCAGGTGGTCAAGGGCGACGGCGAGGTGATCATGGTGGAGAACCCCGCCAAGATGCCGGAACAGGGCCGCATCCAGGAGATCCGCGAGCCGATCGTGACGGTGCACCTGTACATGCCGCAGGAGTACGTGGGCCCGGTGATGACGCTGGCCAACCAGAAGCGCGGCGTCCAGATCAACATGGCCTACCACGGCCGCCAGGTGATGCTCACGTACGAGCTGCCCCTGGGCGAGATCGTGCTGGACTTCTTCGACAAGCTGAAGTCGGTGTCCCGCGGCTACGCCTCGATGGACTACGAGTTCAAGGAGTACCGCGCCTCCGACGTGGTCAAGGTCGACATCCTGCTCAATGGCGAGAAGGTCGACGCGCTGTCCATCATCGTCCACCGCACCCAGGCCCAGTACCGCGGCCGCGCGGTGGCGGCGAAGATGCGCGAGATCATCAGCCGCCAGATGTTCGACGTGGCGATCCAGGCGGCCATCGGCGCCAACATCATCGCCCGCGAGACCATCAAGGCGCTGCGCAAGAACGTGCTGGCAAAATGCTACGGTGGTGACATCACCCGCAAGCGCAAGCTCCTCGAGAAACAGAAGGCAGGCAAGAAACGCATGAAGCAGATCGGCTCGGTCGAGGTCCCCCAGGAAGCTTTCCTGGCCATCCTGCAGGTGGAGGATTGATGCCGACGCTGACCGCCGCGGTCCTCGCGGCCTTCATCGGCTATGCCGGCGCCTGGTACATCGGCGCGATCGAGGGCAACTTCGCGCTGCTGCTGTTCATGGCCACGGTCGTCACCGGCGTCTACTGGGTCGCCGAGCGCCTGCACTTCCTGCCTCGCCGCCGCGAGGCCGCCGCGCGCATGGAGGCCGAGGCCGCCGCCCGCCGCGCCAGCCTGTCGGCCCAGGGCATCACCCAGACCGACAACGTCGACCTGTCGGGCGCGCGTGACCGCATCCTCGCCCAGCCCTGGTGGCTGGACTGGACCGCGGGCCTGTTCCCGGTGATCGTGTGCGTCTTCCTGCTGCGGTCCTTCCTGTTCGAGCCGTTCAAGATCCCCTCCGGCTCCATGATTCCGACCCTGCTGGTGGGCGACCTGATCCTGGTGAACAAGTACACCTACGGCGTGCGCCTGCCGGTGGTGAACACCAAGGTCACCGAAGGCACGCCCCCGGCGCGCGGCGACGTGATGGTGTTCCGTTACCCCCCGCGTCCCAGCATGGACTACATCAAGCGGGTGGTCGGCCTGCCGGGTGATGAAGTGGCGTACCTGAACAAGCGCCTGACCGTGAACGGCCAGCCCGTGGAGAAGCAGCCGCGCGACGACTACTTCGACAAGGACACCATGCGCTACTCCAAGCAGTTCGACGAGAACCTGCTGGGGCGGCGCCACAGCATCCTCAATGACGACGACCGCCCCGCGTTCGTGCAGGGCGTGGAGGACTTTCCCTACCGCGACAACTGCCGCTACAGTGTCGAAGGCGTGATCTGCAAGGTGCCCCCAGGCCATTACTTCGTGATGGGCGACAACCGAGACAACTCGCTCGACTCGCGCTTCTGGGGCTTCGTGCCGGACCGCAACATCGTCGGCAAGGCCTTCTTCGTCTGGATGAATTTCTCCGACCTGAAGCGCATCGGCAGTTTCGAATGACCAGGGGCCGGGCCCCGCAACGCGAGGAGGTGAGCGCATGAACGAACGTCGAGCACGCGGCCAACGCGGCCTGTCCTTCATCGGCCTGGTGGTCCTTTTGGCCATCATCGCCTGCGGCGCCATCCTGGCCGTGCAGCTGGTGCCCGTGATGCTGGAGTCGGTGGCCGTGCAGCGTGCTGCGGTGCGCGCCGCCGCCGGCGGCTCGCCGGCCGAGATCCGTTCGCTCTTCGACCGCGCCGCGCAGGTCGACGACATCAGCTCCATCACCGGCAAGGACCTCGAGGTCGGCCGCGTCGACGACCGCTGGACCGTCTCCTACGCCTACCAGCGTGAACTGCACCTGGTGGGCCCCGCCTACCTGACCATGAAGTATTCCGGCCGGGCGCAGGCCAAGCCCTAGACCCCTCCCGCGTGACCCCTGCCTCTCCCGCCCTGGTGGCCCTGCAGCAGCGGCTGCACCACCGCTTCGCCGACCCGCGCCTGATCTCCCGGGCCGTCACCCACCGCAGCTTTTCCTCCGAGCACAACGAGCGCCTGGAATTCCTGGGCGACTCGGTCCTGAACCTCGCCGTGGCGGGCCTGCTGTACGAGCGTCTGCAGGACCTGCCCGAGGGCGACCTGTCCCGCGTGCGTGCCAACCTGGTCAAGCAGGAGACCCTGCACGAGCTCGCCGTCGGCCTGGGCCTGCCCGAGGTCTTGCGGCTGGGGGAGGGCGAGGCCCGCTCCGGCGGCCACAAGCGCCCCTCCATCCTGGCCGACGCGCTCGAGGCCGTGATCGGCGCGGTCTACCTCGACGCCGGCTTCGTGGCCGCCGAGGCCCTGGTGCGGCGCCTGTTCAAGGACGTCGAGATCAAGCCCGAGATGAAGGCCGCGGCCAAGGACCCCAAGACCGAGCTGCAGGAGTGGCTCCAGGGGCGGCGCATGAAGCTGCCCGTCTACCGCGTCGCGGGCACGCTGGGTGCCGCGCACAAGCAGACCTTCGACGTGGAGTGCGAGATCCCCGACCTGGCCGCCATCGAGCGTGGCATCGGCGCCTCGCGCCGCGCCGCCGAACAGGCCGCCGCCGCCGCCATGCTGCTGGCGCTCAAGACCCGACACCCGCGATGAACGATACCCCCGACACACCCCAGACCCCCGACCTCCCCGAGCCCGACGACCTGCCGGGGGAGCTCCCGGACATGCCGGGCCTGCCGCCCATTCCGCCCGTGCCGGGCGCGGCGGCCGCCATCCCGGGCCAGCGCTGCGGCCTGGTGGCCATCGTCGGCAAGCCGAACGTGGGCAAGTCCACCCTGCTCAACGCGCTGGTGGGCCAGAAGATCTCGATCACCTCCCGCAAGGCCCAGACCACGCGCCACCGCATCACCGGCATCCGGACGCGGGGCGCGACGCAGTTCGTGTTCGCGGACACGCCGGGCTTCCAGACGCGCCACGCGAAGGCCCTGAACAAGTCCCTGAACAAGACCGTCATGGGCGCCGTGGGCGACGTGGACCTGGTGATGTTCGTGGTCGAGGCCGGCAAGTTCACCCTGGCCGACGCCAAGGTGCTGTCCCTGCTCAAGCCGGGCATCCCGGTGCTGCTGGTCGCCAACAAGCTCGACGAGGTGCACCGCCGCGGCGAGCTGGCGCCCTGGCTGCGCGAGATGCAGGAGCGCCACCCGTTCAACGAGTTCGTGCCGATGTCGGCCAAGAACCCCAAGGACGTCGAGCGCCTGTTCGGCATCATCGAGAAGTACCTGCCCGAGCAGGGCTGGTGGTACGCCGAGGACGAACTGACCGACCG
Source organism: Ramlibacter sp. MAHUQ-53 (assembly GCF_052600055.1). NCBI lineage: Bacteria > Pseudomonadati > Pseudomonadota > Betaproteobacteria > Burkholderiales > Comamonadaceae > Ramlibacter > Ramlibacter sp. MAHUQ-53. The sequence goes on along the minus strand of NZ_JBQWTS010000004.1, from coordinate 121,374 downwards.
CAGCGAGAAGTTCCTGGCCAGCGAGACGGTGCGCGAGAAGCTGTTCCGCTTCACCGGCGAGGAGCTGCCCTACACGTCGACCGTCGTCATCGACAAGTTCGACGAGGAGCCCAGCCCCAAGCATGGCCGCATGGTGCGCATCGCCGCGACCATCGTCGTCGAGCGTGACAGCCACAAGGCGATGGTGATCGGCGAGAAGGGCGAGCGCCTCAAGCGCATCGGCACCGAGGCTCGCCAGGAGCTGGAGAAGCTCATGGGCGCCAAGGTCTTCCTGGAAATCTGGGTCAAGGTGCGCGCCGGCTGGGCCGACGACGAGGCGCGCGTGCGCAGCTTCGGCTACGAGTGAGCGTCGGGCGTGGGGGCTGATTGACCGTGGCTGCCAAGCGGATCAGCCATGAGCCGGCCTATGTGCTCCATCGCTACGACTGGAGCGAATCGAGCCTGATCCTGGAGGTCTTCACCCGCCACTACGGGCGTATCGCGCTGGTGGCCAAGGGGGCGAAGAAGCCCAGCTCCAACTTCCGCCCGGTGCTGCTGCCGATGCAGCCCCTGCGCGTGACCTTCGGCGGCGACGCCGAGATCCGCACGCTCAAGGAGGCCGAGTGGGTGGGCGGCCACGTGATGCCCACCGGCGACGCGCTGATGTCAGGGTACTACCTGAACGAGCTCCTGATCCGCCTGCTGGCGCGTGACGACACGCACCTGCCGCTGTTCGACGCCTACGCGGCGGCCATGCGGGTGCTGGCCAGCGAGCACGGCGAGGCGCTGCAGCCCGCCTTGCGCGCCTTCGAGCTGATGCTGCTGCGCGAGACGGGCTACCTGCCTGCGCTGGACGTGCAGGCCACGACCCAGACGCCGCTGGAGGCGGGCGCGCGCTACACCCTGGTGCCCGAGGGCGGCCTGGTGCGCGTGCGCGGCGACGAGGGCCGGCCCAGCCTGGAGGCGGGCCAGTGGCTGGCGCTGGAGCAGGCGCTGGACCAGCCCGCGCCCTTCGGCCCCACGTTGCGCGAGGCCGCGAACATGCTGGGCGAACTCAAGCCGTTGCTGCGCACGCTGCTCCACTACCATTGCGGGGTCACCACGCTGCGCACCCGGCAGCTCATGATCGACCTGCAGGCCCTATGACCCATTCCAAGACCGCGCTGTCGGTGAACCTGAACAAGGTCGCCCTGGTGCGCAACACCCGCCACCTCGGCATCCCCAGCGTCGAGCGCGCCGCCACGCTGTGCCTGGACGCCGGCGCAGCCGGCATCACCGTCCACCCGCGGCCCGACGCCCGCCACATCCGTGCGGACGATGTCCACGCGCTCTCGAACCTGGTGGCGCGACGCCCTGGCGTGGAGTTCAACATCGAGGGCAACCCCTTCCACAACCTGATGGATTTCGTGCGCGAATTGCGTCCGCATCAGGCCACCTTCGTCCCGGACAGCGAGGGCCAGTTCACCAGCGACCATGGCTGGGAGTTTCCCGCCGATGCCGAGCGCCTGAAGCCCCTCATCGCCGAGGCCAAGGCGCTGGGCGTGCGCGTGAGCCTGTTCATGGACCCGCGCCCGGAGATGATGGCCGCCGCCAAGGCGGCTGGCGCCGACCGCGTCGAGCTGTACACCGAGACCTATGCCTCGGCCTGGGGCACGCCCCGGCAGGCCGAGGTGCTGGCGGGCTTCCGCGCCGCGGCGCAGGCGGCGCTGGACGCGGGCCTGGGCGTGAACGCCGGCCACGACCTCAATCGTGACAACCTCACCGACTTCCTGCGCACCGTCCCCGGCGTGCAGGAGGTCTCGATCGGCCACGCGCTCATCTCCGACGCCCTCGAGCTGGGCTACGACGCCACCATCCGCGGCTACCTCGCGGCCATCGACCGGGCCTTCGCGTGATCTTCGGCATCGGCACCGACGTCTGCGACGTGCGGCGCATCCGCGCCTCGCTGGAGCGCCATGGCGAGCGCTTCGCGCAGAAGGTGCTGTCCGACGGCGAGCTGGCCACCTGGAAGGCGCGCAGCGCGCGCTGGCCCGAGCGCGGCATCCGCTACCTGGCCACGCGCTTCTCGGCCAAGGAGGCCTTCTCCAAGGCGGTGGGCCTGGGCATGCGCATGCCCATGACCTGGCGCCTGTGCGAGGTGGCCAAGCTGCCCAGCGGGCAGCCGGTGATCGTGCTGCACGGCGGGCTGAAGGACTGGTTCGAGGCCCAGGGCCTCACCGCCCATGTGAGCGTGACCGATGAAACCGACTACGCGGCGAGCTTCGTCGTCGTCGAGAAGAAAGAGAACCCCTGAATGACTGAACACGCGCCCCTGATCATCGACGTCGCCGGCCTCGCGCTGACCGACACCGACCGCGCCCGCCTGGCCCACCCGCTGGTGGGCGGCATCATCCTGTTCGGCCGCAACTGGCAGGACCGCGAGCAGCTCTCGGCCCTGTGCGCCGAGATCAAGGCGGTGCGCGAGGACCTGCTGATTTGCGTGGACCACGAAGGCGGCCGCGTGCAGCGTTTCCGCACCGACGGCTTCACCCGCCTGCCCCCCATGCGCGCGCTGGGCGAGCTGTGGATGAAGGACGGCGGCACCGGCAAGAGCGCCATGCAGGCCCAGGATGCCGCCACTGCCTGCGGCTACGTGCTGGCCTCGGAGCTGCGCGCCTGCGGCGTGGACTTCAGCTTCACGCCGGTGCTGGACCTCGATCACGGCGAGAGCGGCGTCATCGGCGACCGCGCCTTCGACCGCGACCCGCGCGTGGCCACGGTGCTGGCCAAGGCGGTGATGCACGGCCTGCTGCAGGCCGGCATGGCCAACTGCGGCAAGCACTTCCCCGGCCACGGCTTCGTCAAGGCCGACTCGCACACCGAGATCCCGGTTGACAAGCGCTCGCTCAAGGCGATCCTGGCTGACGACGCCGCGCCCTACGAGTGGCTTAGCGCCACGCTGACCAGCGTGATGCCGGCGCACGTGATCTACCCGAAGGTGGACTCGAAGCCCGCCGGCTTCTCCAGCCGCTGGCTGAACGAGATCCTGCGCGGCAAGCTCGGCTTCCAGGGCGCGGTCTTCAGCGACGACCTGAGCATGGCCGGCGCGCGCCTGATCGACGGCCGCGAGGTCTCGTACACCGAGGCCGCCACCGTGGCCCTGAACGCGGGCTGCGACATGGTCCTGCTTTGCAACCAGTCGGTGGAGACCGAGGGCGGGGCGGCGATCGACGAACTCATCGCGGGCCTGGACAAGGCCCGCCGCCAGGCCAAGTGGCGCCCCAGCGAGGCCAGCGAGCTGCGCCGCCTCGACCTGCTGCCGCAGCGCCCCGCGCACTCGTGGGACGCGCTGATGGCGGAGCCGCGCTACATGCGGGCGCTGGACCTGCTGCCCTGAGAGGCGCCCGGGCCCTGCAACCCTGCGACAGACATCGACCATGACCACCACCTCCCCCCTGCGCCTGGGCATCCTCGGCTGCGCCAACATCGCCAAGCAGTTCGCCCGTGACGTCGCCGACAGTCCCGCGGTGCGCATCGTCGCCGTGGCCAGCCGGCAGCTGGAGAAGGCGCAAGGCTTCGCCACGCAGTTCGGCGTCGAGCGCGCGCACGGCAGCTACGAGGGCCTGCTGGCCGATGCCGGGGTCGACGCGGTCTACATCCCGCTGCCGAACCACCTGCATGCGGCCTGGGCGATCCGCGCCGCCGAGGCCGGCAAGCACGTGCTGTGCGAGAAGCCGCTGACGCTGGGCCTGGACGACGCCCGCGGCATGTTCGACGCCGCGCGCCGCCATGGCGTGATGCTGCTGGAGGCCTACCCCTACTACTTTCAGCCGCAGACCGGCGACATGCTGGCCCTGCTCCGGGGCGGCGCGATCGGCGAGGTCCGCACGGTGCAGGCCTCGTTCGGCTTCTCGCTGCCCACCGGCACCGGCAACATCCGCTGGCAGCCCGAGGCGGGCGGCGGCGCGCTGCTGGATGCCGGCTCCTATCCGCTGAGCCTGATCCGCCTGGTCATGGGCGCGGCGCCGGCCCGCGTGCTGGCCGACGCGAAGTGGTCGGACACCGGCGTCGACGTGGCCATGACGGCGCTGCTTCGTTTCGCCGACGGCCGCCAGGCCTCGCTGTCCTGCGCGATGGATGCGGCCAACCACCGCCGCGCCGTCATCGCCGGCAGCCAGGGCACGATCGAGACCGAGTACCTCAATCACACCGCGCCCTCCACCCAGGGCCATCCCTTCGGCTACCTCCCGAGCAGCCTGCGGGTGCGCCGAGGCACGGCCAACACGGTGCCGTTCGAGGAGGTGGTGTCGGGCACCGGCAGCGGCTTCCGCTTCGCGGCTGAGGCTTTCGCCCGGGTGGTGCGCGCCGGCGACCAGGCCGCCATCGACCGCGCGGCCCAGGCCAGCCTGGACATCGCGGCGACGCTGGAGGCGCTGCGTATCAGCGCGAGCTCGGGGACCTGGGTGGACGTGCGGCAGGCGCAGGCCTGAGGGGCGCCTGCGCCCGGCGCGCGTTCAGTCACCGGCCGTGGGCTTGCCCGTGCCGGTCTTCCCGGCGCCTGCGCCGACGAACTGCGACGCCAGCTTGCGCGCCGCATTCGCGAACAGCAGCAGGTCCACGCCGGTGGCGACGAAGGTGCAGCCCATGTCGAGGTAGCGGCGCGCCTGCGCGGGGTCGGTGGTCAGCGTGCCTGCCGCCTTGCCCGCGGCGATGATGGTGCGCAGCGCGCCATCGATGGCCGCCTGCACCGCGGGGTGGTCGGGCCGGCCCCGGTGGCCCATGGAGGCGGACAGGTCCGCCGGCCCGATGAACGCCCCATGCACCCCGTCAACCTAGCAGATCGCCTCCAGGTTCTCGAGCGCCTTCACCGTTTCCGCCTGCACCAGCAGGCAGACCGTGTCGTCGGCCTTCTGCAGGTAGTCGGCCTGCAGGTTCCACTGCGAGGCGCGCGCCACCGCGCCGGCCACGCCGCGAATGCCCCGCGGCGGGTAGCGCGTGGCCTGCACCAGGGCGCGGGCCTGGTCGGCGGTGTCCACCATGGGCACCAGCAGGTTGTGCGCGCCGATGTCCAGCATCTGCTTGATCAGGTGCACGTCGCCGCTGACCACGCGCACCACGGCCTGCGAGCGGTGGGGCGCCACGGCCTGCAGGGTGGCGAGGGTGGAGCGCAGGTCGTTGGGCGCATGCTCGCCATCGACCAGCAGCCAGTCGAAGCCGGCAGTGGCGCTGACCTCGGCCAGGTAGGGATCGGCCATCGAAAGCCACAGGCCCACCTGCGGCTGGCGCGCGGCGAGGGCTTCCTTGAAAGGGTTGAGGGAGGCCGGCGTGGATGCGGCCTTGCCGTGGCTGCGGGCGTCGGCCAGCGACCGGTGCGTGCCCACGGGGACGGAGCGCGGCTCGGAGAGCGCCGGCAAGCCGGGCGCGACCTCGCTGTGGTGACGCTTGCGGCTGCCGGTCAGCGGGAGGGCGTCGGGTGTGTCGCCCTTGGACTCGCGCGCGGGCGGGAGGCTGGCTTGCAAGGGGCGGGTCTCGACGCAGGCGCTCGATGAATTGGCCGTCGAATGGGCGCGGAACGTGGCTCGGGCGGTCACCTGGCCGGGCCCGTCCTGGACGGCCTGGCCCCGGGCGTCGCGGCCCGCGGGGAGGGGCAGGGCGGCCTGCGACTTGCGGTCCGGGGTGACCGCTCCGAAGAGGGCGGGGAAGTTGAAGATCGTCCACATGGGCTTGCCTCTGCGCGGGATGCCAAAGGCGCCGGCGTACCCCGCGCCAGCAGGCCGGTTCCTACGGCCCCTTACAGGGAGAACGGCGAGCCGCCTCGACGCCGCACAAGTGCGCCGGTAGCGCCGGGCGCCCCTCCTGGCCGAGTTGCCCACGCCTCCTGTGGGCCACGCTGTGGATAGCTCGCAGGACAACCCCGCAAACCCGCGCCAGCATTGGGCTGCAACGCGATGCCTAAAAAAAGGGCAGTCGCGCCAGGGCGCTCAGCCCCAGTCCACCGCGCCGTGCAGCTCCCGGTGCGCGAGGTACAGCCGCAGGTCGAATTCGAACTGGTGGTAGTCGGGCTCCATCCACGTGCACAGGGCATAGAACGCCTTGCCGTGGTCGGACTCCTTCAGGTGCGCCAGTTCGTGGACCGCGATCATGCGCAGGAAAGCCTCCGGCGCCTCGCGGAACACGGTGGCGATGCGGATCTCGCGCTTGGCCTTGAGCTTGCTGCCCTGCACGCGTGAGACGGTGGTGTGCGTGCCCAGGGCATTCCGCACCACGTGCAGCTTGTTGTCCCACTGCACCTTGGACAGCGGCGGCGCGCTGCGCAGGTACCGGGCCTTCAGGTCGGTCACGTACTCGTACAGCGCGGTGTCCGAGCGCACGCCGTGGGCCACGGGGTATTTCTTCAGCAGGCGCTCGCCGATGCGGCCCTCGGCCAGCAGGGGCTCCACCTGCGCCAGCAGCTGCGGCGGGTAGCCCGCCAGGTAGTTCAAGGGTCCCATTAAAGAAGGCGTCGCCAGAAGCAAAAAAGGGCGGCTCGCGCCGCCCCTTCGGTACCTGTGCGTCAGGCCTCGCGGCGCAGCGCCGGGAACAGGATCACGTCGCGGATGCTGGGGCTGTCCGTGAGCAGCATCATCAGGCGGTCGATGCCGATGCCGCAGCCGCCGGTGGGGGGCATGCCGTACTCCAGCGCGCGCACGAAGTCGTGGTCGAAGAACATGGCCTCGTCGTCGCCGGCGTCCTTGGCGTCCACCTGCGCCATGAAGCGCGCGGCCTGGTCCTCGGCGTCATTCAGCTCGGAGAAGCCGTTGCCGAACTCGCGGCCGGTGATGTACAGCTCGAAGCGCTCGGTCACCTCGGGGCGCTGGTCGTTGGCACGGGCCAGCGGCGAGATCTCCGTGGGGTGCTCCATGATGAAGGTGGGCTGCCACAGCTTCTCTTCCACCGTCTCCTCGAAGTACAGCACCTGCAGGCTGGCCAGCGAGCGGGTCGACAGGCGATGCTTCTCCTCGCTCAGGCCCAGCTTCTTCAGGGCCGGGATCAGCCACTCGCGGTCGTCCGCGCCGGCGCCGGCCTCGGTGTACTTGGCGATGGCTTCACGGATCGTGAGGCGCTGGAAGGGCTCGGCCAGGTCCACCGGCTTGCCGGCGTACGTGAGCTGCAGCGTGCCGGCGGCCTTCATCGCGGCGTCGCGAATGAGGGCCTCGGTGAAGTCCATCAGGTCGCGGTAGTTCCAGTACGCCGCGTAGAACTCCATCATCGTGAACTCGGGGTTGTGGCGGACCGAGATGCCTTCGTTGCGGAAGTTGCGGTTGATCTCGAACACCCGCTCGAAGCCGCCCACGATCAGGCGCTTCAGATAGAGCTCGGGCGCGATGCGCAGGAACATCTCCTGCTCCAGCGCGTTGTGGTGCGTGATGAAGGGGCGCGCGTTCGCGCCGCCGGGAATGGGGTGCAGCATGGGCGTCTCCACTTCCAGGAAGTGGTGCTGCACCATGAACTCGCGGATGCCGGTGATGGCGCGGCTGCGGGCCACGAAGCGCTTGCGGGCGTCCTCGTCGGTCATGAGGTCCACGTAGCGCTGGCGGTACTTCACCTCCTGGTCGGCCACGCCGTGGAACTTGTCCGGCATGGGACGCAGGCTCTTCGTGAGCAGGCGCACGGAGGAGGCATGCACCGACAGCTCGCCGGTGCGGGTCTTGAACAGCTTGCCCTCGCAGGCCACGATGTCGCCCAGGTCCCAGTGCTTGAAGGCGGCATAGACCTCCTCGCCCACGCTGTCGCGGGTGACGTAGATCTGCAGGCGGCCCGACACGTCCTGCAGCGTGGCGAAGCTGGCCTTGCCCATGACGCGCTTGAGCATCATGCGGCCGGCGATGGAGACGATGATCGTCTCGCCTTCCAGGGTCTCGGCTTCCTTGAAGCCATGCGCCTCCTGCAGGGGCAGGGCGTGGTGCGAGGGCTTGAAGTCGTTGGGGAAGGCCACCGCGCCGCCATTTTTCTGGACTTCGCGCAGGGCCTTGAGCTTCTCGCGGCGCTCGGCGATCAGCTGGTTGTCGTCCGTTGCGGGGGCAGCGGGGGCGGCGGCTTGGGGGGCTTGGTCAGACATGGTGGGGTCGCAATCGGGGCAGCAGGCCGGCGTGGCCAAACCCGAGATTCTAAATTTTCCTGCCGGGGATAATCCGCGGCATGTTCCTGAAGGCTGGCGCGCTCTCCCTTGCCCTCCTGCTCGCCAGCCGCCTGCTGGGGCTGGCGCGTGAGACCGCGCAGGCCGCCGCCTTCGGCACCTCGGGCCTGGCCGACGTGGCCGTCCTCCTGCTCACCCTGCCTGACTGGCTCACCGGCGTGGCCGCCAGCGGCGCGCTGGCCTATGTGCTGGTGCCGGCCTGGGCCGGGCGGGACGCCGCCGCCGTGGCGCGCAGCCAGCGGCGGGTGGCGCGGGTGCTGCTGGCGGGCGGGGTCGTCGCGGGGCTGGCGCTGGCGCTGGGCGGCGAGCAGGTCGTGGCGTGGCTGGCCGGCGGTCTTCCGCCGGCCCTGGCCCAGGCCGCCGCCGGCGGGCTGGCCTGGAGCGGGGCGGCGCTGCCGCTGGCGCTGCTGGCGGCCCTGTGGGCCACCCGCCTGCAGCATGAGCGGGATTTCGTCGGCCTGTACGGCGCCAACCTCGTGGTGAATGCGGCGCTGATCGCGGGCATCGGCCTGGCCGGCTGGCAGGTGGCCGGCGGGCAGGCGGTGGCCTGGCTGGGCGGTGGGCTGATGGCGGCGATGGGGCTGCGGCTGCTGTGGCAGCAGCTGCGGATCGGGCGCGTGGGCGCGGGGGCTGGCTCCCGGGGTGCCGGGGCCGCCGCGACGGCGCCCCAGGCGGACGGGGCGGGCCGCTGCGTCTCGCCCGCGCCGGCGCCTGAGCCGGCCGTCCTCCCGGTGAGCGCCTGGCTCTGGGCCGCCCTCAGCGCCGGCCTGCCGCTGGCGCTGCCCTTCGCGGCCCGCTCCCTCGCCTCGCTGCAGGGGGAGGGCGCCCTGGCCGCCTTCAACTACGCCTGGAAGCTGGTCGAACTGCCCCTGATGCTGGCGATCCAGCTGGTGGCCACGCTGGCCTTCCCCGCCGTCGCGGCGGCTGTCGCCGGCGGCCTGCGGGAGGAGGCCTCCCGCGCCCCGGTGCGCCACGCCTTCACCCTGGCCTGGGCCCTGGGCTGCGCCGCGGCCGCCGGCCTGCTGGTGGGCGCCGACGCGGTGGCCCAGCTCCTTTTCGGCTGGGGCCGCATGGACGCCGCGGCCCTGGCCCGGGTCGCCGAGTGGGGGCGGGTGGCGGCCTGGGGGCTGCTGCCGCAGGCCCTGGCCGCCGTGGCCCTCACGGTGCTCGCCTCGCAGCAGCGCCTGCGGCCGGCGGCGGTGGTCCATGCGATCGCGCTGGCCGGCCTGCTGGCAGCGGCCTCGGTGCTCCCGCGCGAGGGCGCGGCGCTGATGCTGGCGCTCAATGCGGTCTTCGCCGGCATCGCCCTCGCCCTGGTCGCCGGCCTGGGCGGGACAGGGCGGGCCTGCCTGCCGGTGCGGGCCATGGCCCTGCCGCTGGCGGCCCTGGCCGTGGTGGCGGCGCTGCGGCCGCTGCTGGCACCCTGGGCCGCCTGGCACGTGGCGGCGGGCTTCGCCCTGGCGGGGGCGGCGGCCCTCGCGGTGCTGGCCGCGGCCTGGCCGGGCGAGCACGGCCTGCGCCGGGCCCTGCGGCGATAATCGCGGGTTGCCCGACGCCGCCATGCTCGACCTGATCCAGATCACCAACGACCCCGCGCTCGCGCGCCGCTGCGACGCCCTCGACGGCATGCGCCTGTTCGTCGACCTCGAGCGCCTCGGCAAGGCCGAACGCCAGGCGGGGCGCAACACCTTCATCAGCACCCACACCCTCGAGGACGTGGGCCGCATCCGCGCCGCCGTGACGCGCTCGCGCCTGATGGTGCGCGTCAACCCGCTGAACGCGGACACGCCGGCCGAGGTCGATGGCGCCATCGCCCAGGGCGCCGACCTGCTGATGCTCCCGATCTTCCAGGACGCCGCCACCCTGCGCGAGTTCGTCCGCATCGTCGACGGCCGCCGCCCGGTCGTGCCGCTGGTGGAGACCGCCGGCGCGCTGGCCTCGGCCCCGGAGTGGATCGCCACGCCCGGCCTGTGGGAGGTCTATGTGGGCCTGAACGACCTGCACCTGTCCATGGGCCTGCGCTTCATGTTCGAGCCCCTGGCCTCGGGTCACCTCGACACCATCGCCGGCCTGGCCCGCGCCCAGGGCCTGCGCTTCGGCTTCGGCGGCATCGCCCGCCTCGACGAGGGCCTGCTGCCCGGGCGCGCCGTACTGGGCGAGCACCTGCGCCTGGGGTCGCAGGCCGTGATCCTCTCGCGCACCTTCCACCGCGAGGACAGCGACGCCGTCTTCGAGACCGAGGTTGCCGCCCTGCGCGAGGCCGAGCGCTCGCTGGCCGCCCGCGGCGCCGCCCAGATCGCGGCCGACGCCCAGGCCACCGCGGCCCGCATCCGCGAGATCGCCGCCGGCATCGCGGCCGCCGCGCGATGAAGCGGCTGCTGGACATCGCGCTGTCGCTGGCGGCGCTCGTGGCCCTCTCGCCCCTGCTCGTGGGCACTGCGATCGCGGTATGGCTGGAGGACGGCCGTCCCATCCTGTTCCGCCAGGTCCGCGTGGGCCGGGGCGGGCGTGAGTTCGGCATGTACAAGTTCCGCAGCATGGTGAAGAACGCGGCCGCCATCGGCCCGTACCACACCAGCGCCAACGACCCGCGCATCACGCGCACCGGCCGCTTCATCCGACGCACCAGCCTCGACGAGCTGCCGCAGCTGCTGAATGTGCTGGCCGGCGACATGAGCCTGGTCGGCCCGCGGCCCGACGTGCCCGCGCAGCGCGCCCTCTACACCGAGGCCGACTGGGCCGCCCGCTGCAGCGTGCGTCCCGGCGTGACCGGCCTGGCCCAGGCCCTGCTGCGCTCGGAGGCCACCGAGGCCCAGCGCCTGGCGCTGGACCTGCAGTACGTGCGCGAGCACTCGGTCCTGATGGACCTCAAGATCATGCTGTGGACAGCGGGCCGCCTGACGGGCAAGGGGAGCAACTGATATGTGCGGCATCTTCGGCTACTGGGACCGCCGCTCGCAGGCGCTGGACGCGGCCACGCTGACCGCCATGGCCCGCAGCATCGTGCACCGCGGCCCGGACGACGAGGGCGTGTGGCACCAGCCGCAGCGCGGCGTGGCGGTGGGCAACCGGCGCCTGTCCATCATCGACCTGGCCGGCGGCCACCAGCCCTTCGTCTCGGATGACGGCCGCATCGCCGTCGTCCAGAACGGCGAGATCTTCAACCACGTCGAGCTGGCCGCCGAACTGCGCGCCCAGGGCGTGCGCCTGGACACGCACTCCGACACCGAGGTGATCCTGCGGCTGTACGAGCGCGAGGGCATCGCCTGCCTGAAGCGCCTGAACGGCATGTTCGCCATCGCCATCGACGACGCGCGCGAGGATGCCATGTACCTCGCGCGCGACCGCATCGGCGTCAAGCCGCTGTACCTGCACGACGACGGCGCGCGCGTGGCCTTCGGCTCCGAGATCAAGGCCCTGCTGCCGGCGATGGCCCGGCCCCAGGTCGACCTGGAGGCGGTGCACCACTACCTGGCCTTCAACTACATCCCCGCGCCCTGGACCATCTGGCAGGGCGTGAAGCACGTGATGCCGGGCACCTGGATGAAGTTCACCCGCGCCGGCGTGCAGGCGCAGCGCTGGTGGAACCTCGCCGACCAGCGCGAGCAGGACCACGATTTCGGCGCCTGGTCCGAGGAGTTCCTCTCCATCCTCGACGACGCCACCCGCATCCGCCTGCGCGCCGACGTGCCCTGGGGCGCCTTCCTCTCCGGCGGCGTGGACTCCAGCACCATCGTGGCCCTGATGGCGCGCCATGTGCAGCAGCCGGTCAAGACCTTCTGCATCGGCTTCGCCGACCCGCGCTTCGACGAGTCGCCCTTCGCCGCCGATGCCGCCAGGCGCTTCGGCTGCGACCACACCATGGAGATCGCCGAGCTGAACATGCTCGATCGCTGGCCCCTGGTGCTGCACCACCTGGACCAGCCGCATGGCGACGCCTCCTTCATGCCCACGCTGCGCGTGAGCGAGCTGGCCGCGAAGCACGTGAAGGTGGTCCTCACCGGCGACGGCGGCGACGAGCTCTTCGCCGGCTACGAGAAGTACGAGGCCTTCTTCGCCCAGCCCGGCGTCGACGCCCTGGACGACGCCAGCTTCCGCCAGCGCTATTTCGACTCCATCTCGCTGTTCACGCCGCAGGCCCGCGCCGCGCTGTACCGCCCCGAGGTGGCCGCGCAGCTGGCCGGCATCGACAGCCTGGAGGCCGCGGCCCGCCCCTGGTTCGACGAGGCCGCCCACTTCGACCGCATCAACCAGGCCCTGTACCTGGACATGCAGCTGCTGCTCTCGGGCAACAACCTGGTCAAGCCGGACCGCATGGGCATGGCCGTCTCCATCGAGGCGCGCACCCCGTTCCTGGACTGGCGGATGATGGAGCTGGCCTTCCGCTCCCGCGGCCGCACCAAGCTCTCTGCCGAGGGCGACAAGAAGCACTGGTACAAGAAGGCCGTCACCCCGCTCATTGGCCAGGACCTGGCCTACCGCAAGAAGCAGATGTTCACCGTGCCGGTGGGCGAGTGGTTCCGCAAGGAAAGCTACGACTGGCTGCAGCGCACGCTGGCGGGCAGCGACCTGGTGGCGCGCCTGTTCCGCCCCGAGGCCGTGGCCTCGATGCTGGAGCGGCACCGCGACGGCGCCGCCAACTTCACCCGCGAGCTGCGCGCCGTGGTGGCCCTGGCGCTGTGGGCCGACCAGGCGGGGGCCTGAGCGGCATGAAGAAGGTGCTGTTCGCCTGCTACGGCAGCGGCCACGTGAAGATGGTCGTGCCGGTGGCGCGCGCCCTGCGTGACCAGGGCCTGGCCGAGGTCCAGGTGCTGGGCCTGACCACCGCCGCCGGCGTGATCCGCGAGGCGGGCCTGCCTCTGCTGCAGGTGAAGGATTTCGTGCGCCCCGGCGACGAGCGCGCCCTGGAACACGGCCGGCGCCTGTGCGCTGCGATGGGTCAGGTGGCCGACCCCGACGAGACCGCCGCCTACCTGGGCCTGTCGTATGCCGAGCTCGAGGACGCGGTCGGCGCCGAGGAAGCCGCCCGCCGCTACGCCCGCGACGGCCGCCAGGCCTTCCTGCCCCTGAAGCTGCTGGAACGCATCGTCGGCGAGGTCCGGCCCGACGTGGTCTTCGCCACCAACTCGCCCCGCGCCGAGCGCGCCGCCATCGCCGCCGCCGGCACCCTGGGCATCCCCTCGGTGTGCCTGGTGGACCTGTTCGCCGTCGACGAGGTGCGCTGGATCGGCCAGCCCGGGTATGCCGACGCCGTCTGCGTGCTCAATGAGGAAGTGCGCCGCTTCCTGGTGGCCGCCGGCCGCCGGCCCGAGGAGATCCGCGTCACCGGCAACCCCGCCTTCGACCGCCTGAACGATGCGGCCCAGGTCCAGGCCGGCGCCGAGCTTCGCCGCGCCCAGGGCTGGGAGGGCCGCCGCGTGGTGCTGTGGCCCGAGCAGGCCGAGCCTGCGCTGCACCCGTTCGACGGCCGCCCTGGCGACCCCACGCTGCCCGATCGCGCCCGCGAGGCGCTGCTCGATTGGGTGGCCCTGAACCCCGACGCCGTGCTGTGCGTGCGCCCCCGCGCCGGCGACGCGCCGCCGCCGCTGCCCGACTCGCCCCAGGTCCGCCTGACCGGGCAGGACTGGCCGCTGGCGCCCCTGCTGCATGCGGTGGACGCGGTGGTCACGCTCACGTCCACCGTCGGCCTGGAAGGCCACCTGGCCGGCGCCCGGCTGGTGCAGGTGAGCGGCTCGGTCTTCGACGAGGCCATGCCCCTGGGCCGCTTCGGCATCGCCGACCAGGTGGCGCCGGTGGAGGGCCTCGTCCAGGCCGTGGACCGCTGCACCCGCCTGGGCCGGCGCGAGGCCGCGGCCGGCGACGCCTGCGCCACCCGGCGCGTGGCCGGGGTCGTGGCCGAATTTCTATAATCCCGGGGTTGCGCCCCAGCCGCGGGCGCCCCCTTTCTTTTCCTCCTCCCATGTCGCTCATTCCCCAACCCGCGAAGGTCGACCTCGCCGCGTTCGACAAGTCCGAAGACGATGCGGACATCAAGTACGGCCTGCCCCGGTACGTGCATTTCTGCAAGCGCTGCGTGATCTCCAACCAGCGCCCGAACTCGGCGGTGGAATACGAGCACACCAAGGCGAGCAAGAAGGCCACCATCAACTTCGACGAAGAAGGCATCTGCGATGCCTGCCGCTTCGCCGAGCAGAAGCAGGGCACCATCAACTGGAAGGAGCGCGAGGACCAGCTCGCCGCGCTGTGCGACAAGTTCCGCAGCAAGAGCGGCTACGACTGCCTGGTCCCCGGCTCGGGCGGCAAGGACAGCTTCTACGCCTCGCACGTCCTCAAGACCCGCTTCGGCATGCACCCGCTGACGGTGACCTGGGCGCCCCACATCTACACGCCCTGGGGCTGGAAGAACTTCCAGTCCTGGCTGCACGCCGGCTTCGACAACGAGCTGACCACGCCCAACGGCCGGGTGCACCGCCTGCTCACGCGCCTGGCGGTGGAGAACCTGTTCCACCCGTTCCAGCCCTTCATCTTCGGCCAGAAGTCGCTGGCGCCCAAGATGGCGCTGCTGCACGACATCCCCTTTGTCATCTACGGCGAGAACGAGGCCGAGTACGGCAACCCGATCGGCGACACCACCAGCGCCAAGCGTGACTGGTCGTACTTCACCGCCAACGACAAGTCCAAGATCTTCCTGGGCGGCACCTCGGTCAAGAGCCTGTACGAGGACTACGGCCTCGAGGAGCAGGACCTGCTGCCCTACCTGCCGGCCAACCCCGCCGAGATCGAGCGCAAGAACGTCGAGGTGCACTACCTGGGCTACTACCTGAAGTGGCACCCGCAAAGCTGCTACTACTACGCGGTGGAACACGGCGGCTTCGAGGCCTCGCCGGAGCGCACGCCGGGCACGTACAGCAAGTACAACAGCATCGACGACCGCATCGACGACTTCCACTACTACACCACGTTCACCAAGTTCGGCATCGGCCGGGCCACGTATGACGCGGCGCAGGAGATCCGCTCCGGCGACATCACCCGTGACGAGGGCGTGGCCCTGGTGCGCCGCTACGACGGCGAATTCCCCGAGCGCTTCGCCGAGGAAATCTTCCAGTACCTGAGCATCCCGGCCAAGGAATTCCCGCAGGCCACCAAGATGTTCGAGCAGCCGATCATGGACCGCGACTACTTCATGCGCCTGGCCGACACCTTCCGCTCGCCCCACCTGTGGACGCGCGAAGGCGGCGAGTGGAAGCTGCGTTCCACCGTCTGGCAGCAAGGCTGAAGGGCGCGCACGGCATGCGGCACGCCCGGATCATCGCGAGGCTGGACATCAAGGGTCCGAACCTGATCAAGGGGATCCACCTCGAAGGCCTGCGCGTGGTCGGCGACCCGCACGAGCACGCCCTGCGCTACTACCGCGAGGGCGCCGACGAACTCCTGTTCATCGACATCGTCGCCAGCCTCTACCAGCGCAACAACCTCACCGACATCATCAAGCGCGCGGCCAACCAGGTCTACGTGCCCATCACGGTCGGCGGCGGCATCCGCTCGCTGGACAACGTGAGCACCCTGATGCATTCGGGCGCCGACAAGGTGGCGATCAACACCGCCGCCATTGCCCGCCCCGGGCTGATCACCGAGGTCGCCAACCGCTACGGCGCGCAGTGCATGGTGCTGGGCGTCGAAGCCAAGCGCCAGGGCGAGGGCCGCTGGGAGGCCTACACCGACAACGGCCGCGAGCGCACCGGCAAGGACGTGGTGCAGTGGGTCAAGGAGGCCGTGGACCGCGGCGCCGGCGAGATCCTGCTCACCTCGGTGGACCAGGAAGGCACGCGCAAGGGCTTCGACATCCCGCTGGTGCAGCAGGTCTGCGACGCGGTGAACGTGCCGGTGACCGCCAGCGGCGGCTTCGGCCAGGCCGCGGACATGGCGGCCATCGCGCCCACCGGCGTCTCCGGCATCGCGGTGGCCGACGCCCTGCACTGGACGCGCATGACCCTGGCCGAGATCAAGCAGCACGCGCGCGCCGCGGGGCTGGACGTGCGCGAAGGAACGCCGGAATGAGTACGCCCGTCACGCTGATCGACTATGGCATCGGCAACCTGCTGAACACGGTTCGCGCCCTCGAGCATTGCGGCGCCGCGGTGAAGGTGATCGACAAGGCGAGCGCCGACGATGCGAACGCCGAGCGCCTGATCCTCCCCGGCGTCGGCGCCTTCGGCGACGGCATGCGCGAGCTGAAGGCCCGCGGCTTCGACGATCTCGTCAGTCGCTTCGCCCAGACCGGCCGGCCCTTCCTGGGCATCTGCGTCGGCATGCAGATGATGTTCGACGCCAGCGAGGAGATGGGCGAGCATGCCGGCCTCGGCCTGGTGGCGGGCCGCGTGCTGGCCGTGCCGGCCACCGGCGCCGACGGCGCGCCGCACCGCGTGCCCCACATCGGCTGGCGGCCGCTGCAGGCCGCGGGCGAGTGGCAGGGCACCATCCTGGCCGACGCCACGCCTGGCGAGCGCGTGTACTTCGTGCACTCCTTCTCCGGCCACCCGGTCGACGAGGCCGTGCGCCTGGCGGATGTCGACTACGACGGTCGCCGCATCTGCGCCGCGATCCACCGCGACAACCTCTATGGTTGCCAGTTCCACCCCGAGCGCAGCGCGGATGCGGGCCTTCGCATGCTGCGGCGCTTCCTCGCGCTGTGACCGGCGTCACCATCGCCACGGTCTGCGCCCGCGGCGGCAGCAAGGGCCTTCCCGGCAAGAACATCCGTGACTTCGCAGGCCAGCCGCTGATTGCCCGCTCCATCACCCAGGCCCTGGCCTGCCCGGGCATCGCCGGCGTCTACGTCTCCACCGACGACGAGGCCATCGCCGATGCAGCCCGCGCCGCCGGCGCGATCGTCCCCTACCGGCGTCCCGCCGAACTCGCCACCGACGAGGCGGGCAAGCTGCCCGTCATCGAGCACCTGGTGCGCCACCTCGAGGCCCAGGGCCAGGTGATCGACACCGTGGTCGACCTGCAGCCGACCTCGCCGCTGCGCGAGGCCTCGGACATCGCCGCGGCGCTGGCCCTGAAGGACCGCGCCCCGCTGGTGGTCAGCGTCTGCGAGGCCCGCGACAACCCCTACTTCAACCTCGTCGAGCAGCAGGCCGATGGCCTGGTCACGCTGAGCAAGGGCGCGGGCGGCGCGCGCCGCCAGGACATGCCGGCGGTGTACGCCCTCAACGGCGCGATCTACGTCTGGCAGCGCGCCGCGCTGGCCCAGGCGGCGGTGCGCGGCCTGTGGAGCGTGCCGATCGCGCCCTACGTGATGCCGCGCTGGAAGTCGGTGGACGTGGACGACCTCGAGGATTTCGAATACGCCCAGTGGCTCCATGCGCGCCACGCCGGAGGATCCCGTGACTGATCGCACCTTCGTCATCGCCGAGGCCGGCGTCAACCACAACGGCGACCTGTCCCTGGCCCTGCGCCTGTGCGACGCCGCCCGCGCCGCCGGCGCCGACGCGGTGAAGTTCCAGACCTTCCGCGCCCGGGACCTGGTGGTCCCCGGCGCGCCCACTGCCCAGTACCAGCAGAGGCAGACCGGGGCGCAGGACCAGTACGCCATGCTCGAGGCGCTGGAGCTGTCCGAGGACCAGCACCGCGCCATCAAGGCCCACTGCGACGCCATCGGCATCGAGTTCTTCTCCACCCCGTTCTCGGTGGACGCGGTGGACCTGCTGGTGCGCCTGGGCGTGCGCCGCCTCAAGCTGTCCTCCGGCGAGCTGACGCACCGCGCGCTCGTCGAGCACGCCGCCCGCACCGGCCTGCCGCTGCTGCTGTCCACCGGCATGGCCACGATGGACGAGATCCGCGAGGCGCTGGACTGGGTGCGCGCGGTGCGCGGCGACCTGGGCGAGGTCACGGTGTTCCACTGCACCTCGGCCTACCCGGCGCCCGACGAGGCCCTGAACCTCGCCGCCATCCCGCGGATGCAGCAGGACCTGGGCGTCACCCTCGGCTACTCCGACCACAGCGAAGGCATCGAGGCCGCGCTGGCCGCCGTGGCCCTGGGCGCGGCCGTCATCGAGAAGCACATCACCCTGGACCGCACGCTGCCTGGCCCCGACCATGCGGCCTCGCTGGAGCCCGGCCCCTTCGGCCAGATGGTGGCCGGCATCCGCCGCGTCGCCGCCATGCGCGGCGTGGCGGTGAAGGAGCCCACCGCCGCCGAGCGCGACACGGCCCGCGTCGCCCGCCGCAGCGTGGCCGCGGCCCGCGACATCCCGGCCGGCGCGCAGATCACCGCCGACATGCTGGTCTGCCGCCGCCCCGCCACCGGCATCGCGCCGCGCGACCTCGGCCTGGTGGTCGGCGCCGTCGCGCGCGAGGCCATCCCGGCGATGACGGTGCTGCAGTGGGCGCAGCTCGAACGCGGGGACGGGGCGTGACCTCCCCGATGCGGCGCGTCGTCTACCTCTCCGGCACGCGGGCCGACTTCGGCCTCATGCGCGCCACGCTGGCGCGCGTCGCCGCCACGCCGGGCCTGTCGCTGCAGGTGCTGGTCACCGGCATGCACCTGAGCCCCGAGCATGGCCGCACCGTCGACGAGATCCGCGCCGCCGGCTTCGCCATCGCCGGCGAGATCCCGCTGGACATGCGCACCCGCACCGGCGAGAGCATGTCCCTGGGCATTGCCGACTGCCTCAAGGGCGTGACCGGACACCTGGCCCGCCTGAAGCCCGACCTGCTGCTGCTCCTGGGCGACCGCGGCGAGATGCTGGCCGGCGCCATCGCCGCCCTGCACCTGGGCATCCCCTGCGTGCACCTGCACGGCGGCGAGCGCTCCGGCACGGTGGACGAGCCGGTGCGCCACGCGATCAGCAAGCTCGCCACGCACCACTTCGTCGCCACCCCCGGCTCGCGCGAACGCCTGATCGCCATGGGCGAGGACCCGGCCCGGATCCACGTCACCGGCGCGCCGGGGCTGGACGGCCTGCGCGAGCTCGGCGCCATGCCGCGCGCCGACTGCCTGCAGGCGCTGGGCCTGGCGGCCGATGCCCGCTTCATCCTGGTCGCCTTCCACCCCGTGGTGCAGCAGGCGGCCGATGCCCAGCGCCAGGCCGCGGCCCTGGCCGGCGCGCTTGCCGCGACCGGGCTGCCCCTGGTCTGGCTGGAGCCCAATGCCGACGCCGGCGCGCTGGGCGTGCTCGCGGCCCTGGACGCCGCCACGCTGCCGGCCGGCTCGCGCCGCGTCACCCACCTGCCGCGTCCGCTGTTCGTGGCCGCCATGGCCCACTGCGAGCTGCTGGCGGGCAATTCCTCGGCCGGCATCATCGAGGCCGCCACCTTCGGCACGCCGGTGCTGAACGTGGGCGACCGCCAGCGCCTGCGCGAGCGCGCGCCCAACGTGGTCGACGCCGCGGCGCAGCCCGCCGCGCTGGCCGAAGGCCTGGCCCGCGTGCGGGCCCTGGGCCGGGGCGCATGGGACAATCCCTACGGGGACGGGCAGGCCGCCGCGCGCATCGCGGGCCTGCTGGCCAGCCTGCCGCTGGACCCGGCCCTGCTCGAAAAGACCAATACCTACTAGCGAGAGAAAGACGCCGTGCCGAGCCTGCTGATCCTGGGCGCCGGCGGCCACGCCCGCGTGGTCGCCGATGCGGCGCTGCGCCAGGCCGCCTGGCCCGGCGTCGCCGCCAGCGACCGCGACCCGGCCCGCGCCGGCGGCGAGCTGCTGCCCGGCGTGCCGCTGGTGGCGCGCGAGCCGGCCCTGGCGTCCGCCGGTCCCGGCGGCCCGGTGCACGTGGCCATCGGCGACAACGCCGCCCGACGCCGCGAGGGCGAGGCCGCGGGCCTGGCCCGCCTCGCCAGCGTCGTCCACCCGCAGGCCAGCGTCTCGCCCCATGCCGAGATCGGCCCCGGCTGCTTCGTCGCCGCGCAGGCGGTGGTCGCGCCGCTGGCGCGCCTGGCGGCCGGCGTCATCGTCAACCACGGCGCCGTCGTCGACCACGACGTGCGCGTCGGCGCCTTCACCCACATCGCCCCCGGCGCCAGCCTCGCCGGCGCGGTGACGGTGGGCGAGGGCGTGCTGGTGGGCGCTGGCGCCCGCCTGCTGCCCGGCGTGGCGGTGTGCGATGGCGCCACCGTCGGCGCCGGCGCGGTCGTCACCCAAGACATCACGGAGGCCGGCACCTGGGTCGGCGTTCCCGCCCGGAGGATTCCATGACCGCCGACCAGTTCGCGGCGCTGTGCGTGCCGCCCACCCTGAGCGTGCGCGACGCGCTGGCCCGCCTCGATGCCACCGCCTGCGGCGTGCTGCTCGTGCTGCGCGACGACGGCACGCTGCTGCGCACCGTCACCGACGGCGACCTGCGCCGCGCCGCCCTGGCCCATGTGGCCGAGACCGCGCCGCTGTCCCAGCTGCCCGCCGGCACCCCCATCACCCTCGACGCCGAGGCCGGCACCGCCGCCGCCCTCGCGCTCCTGGACAAGCACCAGATCGACCATGTCCCCGTGGTCGACGCCGCCGGCCGCCCGGTGGACCTGGTGATGCGCCGCGAGCTCTCGCAGCGCGTGTGGCTCTCCTCGCCGCACCTGGGCGAGGAGGAGACCGCCTTCGTCGAGGAGGCCTTCCGCACCAACTGGATCGCGCCGCTGGGCCCGCACGTGGACGGCTTCGAGCGCGAGATCGCCGCCTACCTCGGCGGCGGCCATGCCGCGGCCGTGAGCTCGGGCACCGCCGCCCTCCACCTGGGCCTGGTGCTGCTCGGCGTGAAGCCCGGCGACACCGTGTTCTGCTCCTCGCTGACCTTCGTCGCCAGCGCCAACCCGATCCTGTACTGCGGCGCGAAGCCGGTCTTCATCGACTCCGAGCCGCAGACCTGGAACATGTCGCCCGCGGCGCTGGAGCGCGCCTTCGAATGGGCGAAGGCCGAGGGCCGGCTGCCCAAGGCGGTGGTCATCGTGAACCTGTACGGCCAGAGCGCGGACATGGACGCCCTGATGCCGATCTGCGACCGCTACGGCGTGCCCGTGCTGGAAGACGCCGCCGAGTCCCTGGGCGCGACCTACCAGGGCCGCCCCAGCGGCACCTTCGGGCGCATCGGCGTCTTCTCGTTCAACGGCAACAAGATCATCACCACCTCGGGCGGCGGCATGCTGGTGTCGGCCGACGCCGGCCTGATGGCCCATGCCCGCAAGCTCGCCACGCAGGCGCGCGAGCCCGCCGCCCACTACGAGCATGTGGAGATGGGCTTCAACTACCGAATGAGCAACGTGCTCGCCGGCATCGGCCGGGGCCAGCTCCAGGTGCTGGACCAGCGCGTGGACCAGCGCCGCCACGTCTTCGACACCTACCGCGCGGCGCTGGCCGACCACCCCGAGGTGCAGTGGATGCCCGAGCCGCAGGGGCACCGCGCCACCCGCTGGCTCACCTGCTTCGCCCTGGCCGGCGCCGGCGCCCAGGCCCGCCGCGACCGCCTGCTGCGGGCGCTGGAGCGCCACGCGATCGAGGCCCGCCCGGTGTGGAAGCCGATGCACCTGCAGCCCCTGTTCGCGGGCGCGCCGTACTTCCCCCATGCCGAAGGCGACGATGTCTCGGCCCGCCTGTTCGACAGCGGCCTGTGCCTGCCTTCCGGCTCCAACATGACCGACGCGCAGATCGAGCGCGTCATCGGCCACCTGCGCCGCCTGCTGGCGCAGGACGCGGCCGCCCTGGAGACCCATGCTGTTTCGTAAGCACACGCTCGCCGTCCTGGCGACCGACCTGCTGCTGGTGGGGGTGGCCTGGCTGGCCGCCTTCTGGCTGCGCTTCAACTTCGAGGTTCCCGCCGAGTTCGAGTCGCTGGCGGTGGCGGCCGCGCCCCTGCCGCTGGCCCTGTACGCCGGCGCCCTGGTGTTCTTCCACGTGCACCGGCAGGTGTGGCGCTTCGCCGGCCTGCGCGAGCTGCAGCAGCTGGCCCAGGCCGTGGTGGTGGGCGGCGTGGTGACGGCGGCCGCGGTGCTGATGCTGCGCCTGCCGAATTTCCCGCGCTCGGTGCTGCTGCTGCAGCCCCTGGTGGCCCTGCTGCTCATGGCCGGCGCGCGCGCCGTCTGGCGCTCGCGCCAGGAGCGCCGGTACCACAGCACCGGCGGGCGCCGGCTGCTGATCGTGGGCTCGCTGGACGACGCCGCCGAGGCCCTGCGCGCGCTGCGCGGCTCGCAGCAGTGGGAGCCGGTGGGCATCGCCTCGCCGGACCCCGCCGAGGTCGGCCGCACGCTGCAGGACCTGCGCGTGCTCGGCACCCTGGGGGAGCTCGCCGAGATCTGCGCCGACGAGGGCGCCAGCACCGCCCTGGTGGCCAGCCCGCCCGGCTCGCCGGCGCGGCGCGACGCGCTGCTCGGGGTCAACATGGCCCGCCTGACCCTGCTCACGCTGCCGCGCCCGGACCAGTGGCTCGCCGCCGACGGCAATGCGCCGCGCAAGATCGAGCTGGAGGACCTGCTCGGGCGCGACCCCGTGCAGCTGGACGTGCAGGGCCTGTCCGAGATGATCTCCGGCCAGACCGTGCTGGTCACCGGCGCGGGCGGCTCCATCGGCTCCGAGCTGTGCCGCCAGATCGCCCGCCTGGGCGCGGCCAAGCTGGTGTGCGTGGACGTCTCCGAGTACGCCATCTACGCCCTGGAGCAGGAGCTGCGCGGTGCGCACCCGCAGATGCGGGGCGCCTACTACACCGCCAACGTGCGCGAGGCCGCGCGCCTGCGCGCCATCGTGCAGGCGAACGAGCCCACGGTGATGTTCCATGCCGCCGCCTACAAGCACGTGCCGCTGATGGAGCAGCTCAATGAAGTCGAGGCCCTGCGCACCAACGTGCTGGGCACGCTCAACGCGGCGCGCGTGGCGGGCGAGTGCGGCGTGCGCCGCTTCGTCATGATCTCCACCGACAAGGCGGTCAACCCGACCAACATCATGGGCGCGAGCAAGCGCCTCGCGGAGCTCGTGGTGCAGGGCGTCGCCGCGCAGTACACCGGCACGCAGTACGTCTCGGTGCGCTTCGGCAACGTGCTGGGCTCCAGCGGCTCGGTGGTGCCCCTGTTCACCGCGCAGATCGCCAAGGGTGGCCCGGTCACGGTGACGCACCCGGACATCGTGCGCTACTTCATGACCATCCCCGAGGCGGCGCAGCTGGTGCTGCAGGCGGGGCTGATGGGGCAGTCGGGTCAGATCTTCGTGCTGGACATGGGCGAGCCGGTGAAGATCGCCGAACTCGCGCGCATGCTGATTCGCCTGTCCGGCCACACCGAGGACGAGATCCCCATCACCTACAGCGGCCTGCGCCCGGGCGAGAAGCTGTACGAGGAGCTGCTCGCCGACGACGAGACCACCGTGCCCACGCCGCATCCCAAGCTGCGGGTGGCCCGCGCCTCGGGCCTGCAGACGCTGGACCTGGCGCAGGTGGAGCGCTGGGTCGAGGAGGCCGGCCCGGCGCCGACCGAGGCGCACATCCGCGCCTGGCTGCGGGGGTATGTGCCGGAGTACCAGGCGCGGTAGGCGCGCTCAGCCTCTCAGCCCGGCGTGGCCGGCGCGTTCAGTCGCCCGCCTGCCCGTGGCGTGAGAGCACATCCCCGACCAGCTCCAGCCGCAGCAGCGGCGTGTCCAGCTCCAGCAGCTGCTGCTTGAGCGCCGGCGCCAGCGGCAGCAGCTCGCACCAGCGGTTCGCCACCCACCCGCAGTCCTCCAGGTGCCAGGGCTCGGCCACCGGGGACAGGGCGCCGGCGCGGGCCGCCTGCGCGCGCAGGCGTTCGAGCACCTGCGCCAGGGCGAGGCCGGTGTCCTTCAGGTCGTCGGGCACCGGCACGGGCAGGTCGTCGGGCAGCAGCTCGGCGTCGCCGACCCACAGTCCGTGCTTCAACTGCCCGCTGCGCCGCAGGCGGAAACGCTGCAGGCCCTCGGCGCGGATCATCAGCAGCCCGGGCTGCGGCGCCTCCACTTCGAGCAGGCGGGCCAGCGTGCCCACTTCGGCGAAGCGCTCCTGCGGCGCGCCGGCCTGCCGCACCTCGTGGCCCTGCGTGAGGCAGACCACGCCGAACGGCGTGCCCGCCGCCTGGCAGCGGCGGATCATGTCCAGGTAGCGGACCTCGAAGATGCGAAGCGGCAGCAGGCCGCCGGGAAACAGCACCGTCCCCAGGGGGAACAGCGGCAGGTCGTGCAGGGTCGGGGGCGAAGTCACGCGGTCGTCGGGCAGGGCGGGCCGCTATCATCCCACGAGCCTCAATCCTCCCTCGTGACATGCTGTTCCAGATCATCTCCCTGTTGCTCGATGTGGCTGCCGGCCTCCTCGGAGGCGCCTGCCTGCTGCGGCTGTACATGCAGCACCAGCGCATCCCCTTCGGCAACCCGGTGGGCCGCTTCGTCTTCGCGCTGACCGACTGGCTGGTGCTGCCGCTGCGGCGCGTGCTGCCTGCGCTGGGCCGCATCGACACCGCCAGCCTCGTGGGGGCCTGGCTGATCGAGTTGCTGCACATGGCGCTGCTGTGGGGCCTGCTCGGCGCCCGCGAGTCCGCCGCGGTGCTGCCGCTGCTGGCGCTGTTCGGGCTGGCGCGGCTGGTGATCTCCTCGCTCACCGGCCTGGTGATCGTGGCGGTGCTGCTGTCGTGGGTGCGTTCCGACTCGCTGGTGGCAGACATCATCGAGCGCCTGTGCGCGCCGCTGCTGCGCCCGTTCCGCCGCGTGATTCCCCTGGTGGGCGGGATCGACCTGTCGCCGCTGGTGCTGCTGCTGCTGCTGCAGGTCGCGGGGATCATGCTGGCCGCCCTGCAGGCGTCGGTGCTCTGAGGGGCGGGCGGCACGCGTCCGCGCCCTCCGGCGCCATGAAAAACGGCCTCCGCGCGGGAGGCCGTTTTCATGTGCGGTGTGCGCCGTGCCGGGGGCTCAGCTCACCGCGTCCGCCGGCTGCCGCTGCAGCATGGCCAGCGCGCTGGCGACGGTCTTGCGCAGCTCGCGGCGGTCGCAGATGAAATCGACCGCGCCCTTTTCCTGCAGGAACTCGGCGCGCTGGAAGCCCTCGGGCAGCTTCACGCGCACGGTGGACTCGATCACGCGCGGGCCGGCAAAGCCGATCAGGGCCTTGGGCTCGGCGATCACGATGTCGCCCACGAAGGCGAAGCCGGCGCTGACGCCGCCCATGGTGGGGTCGGTCAGCACGCTGATGTACGGCAGGCCCTTCTTGGCCAGGCGGGTGAGGGCCGCGTTGGTCTTGGCCATCTGCATCAGCGAGAGCAGGCCTTCCTGCATGCGCGCGCCGCCGGTGGCGGTGAAGCACAGGAACGGCACCTTCTGCTCGATGGCCGACTCGACGCCGCGCACGAAGCGCTCGCCCACGACCGAGCCCATGCTGCCGCCCATGAAGTCGAACTCGAAGCACGCGGCCACCAGCGGGATGCTGTGGACCGCGCCGCCCATGACCACCAGGGCGTCGGTCTCGCCGGTGTTGTCCATGGCCTCCTTGAGGCGCTCGGGGTACTTGCGGCTGTCCTTGAATTTCAGGGCGTCGACCGGCACCACTTCCTGGCCGATCTCGTAGCGGCCCTCGGCGTCGAGGAAGGCGTCGAGGCGCGCGCGCGCGCCGATGCGGTGGTGGTGGGTGCAGGTGGGGCAGACGTTCTGGTTCTGCTCCAGGTCGGTCTTGTACAAGACCGTCTCGCAGCTCGGGCACTTGATCCACAGGCCTTCGGGCACGCTGCGGCGCTCGGTCGGGTCGGTGGGCTGGATCTTGGGGGGCAGGAGTTTCTCGAGCCAGGACATGGGGTGTTCCTTGGTGCGGGGTTAACCCGGGATTTTATGCGTCGAGCGCCTGGCGGATGCCGCGCAGGAAGTCGGCCGCCGCCGGCACCACGCGCTCGCGCGGTTCGTTCTCGATCACCTGGATCAGCTTGGTGCCGATCACCACGGCGTCGGCCACCTTGCCGATGGCCTGGGCCGTCGCGGCATCGCGGATGCCGAAGCCCACGCCGACCGGGATGTGCACATGCTGGCGGATGCGGGGCAGCATCTGTTCGACAGCGCCCGTGTCCAGGTGGCCGGCGCCGGTCACGCCCTTGAGCGAGACGTAGTAGACGTAGCCGCTGGCCACGCGGGCCACCTGCTGCATGCGGGCGTCGGTGCTGGTGGGGGCCAGCAGGAAGATCAGGTCCATGCCGTGGGCGCGCAGGTCGGCGGCGAACTGCTCGCACTCCTCGGGCGGGTAATCCACGATCAGCAGGCCGTCGACGCCGGCGGCGGCGCAGTCGCGGATGAAGCCGCCCTTGCCGTGCTTGATGTCATAGGCCTCGACCGGGTTGGCATAGCCCATGAGGACCACCGGCGTGCTGTCGTTGCCCTGGCGGAAGGCCTTCACCGCCGCCAGCACCTGGGCCATGCCCACGCCCTGGGCCAGGGCGCGCTCGCCGGCCTTCTGGATCACGGGGCCGTCGGCCATGGGGTCGGAGAAGGGCACGCCCAGTTCGATCACGTCGCAGCCGGCATCGGCCATGCCCTGCATGAGGGCGGGCGTGATGTCGGCGTAGGGGAAGCCGCTGGTGACGTAGGGAATGAGGGCTTTGCGGCCTTCGCTTTTCAGCTTCTCGAAGGTCTTGGCGATGCGGCTCACGACTTGAACTCCACGGGACGCACTTCGCCCTTGACGCTCTGGCCCCGGCAGGAGGGGCGGCAATAGAAATCGGCGTTGGACAGGTCGGCCACGGTGCCGATGTCCTTGTCGCCGCGCCCGGACAGGTTCACCAGGATGTGCTGGTCGGGCTTCAGGGTCTTGGCCAGCTTCATCGCGTAGGCTACGGCATGGCTGGACTCGAGGGCGGGGATGATGCCCTCGGTGCGGCACAGGTAGTGGAAGGCGTCCAGCGCCTCGGCGTCGGTGATGCCGACGTACTCGGCGCGGCCGATGTCCTTGAGGAAGGCATGCTCGGGACCGACGCCGGGGTAGTCCAGGCCGGCGGAGACGCTGTGGGTCTCGGTGATCTGGCCGTTGTCGTCCTGCAGCACGTAGGTGCGGTTGCCATGCAGCACGCCGGGGTGGCCCTTCTGCAGCGAGGCCGAGTGGCGCGGCGTGTCCAGGCCCTCGCCGGCGGCTTCCACGCCGATCAGGCGCGTGCCCTCGAAGGGGATGTAGGGGTGGAAGATGCCCATGGCGTTGCTGCCGCCGCCCACGCAGGCGATGACGGCGTCGGGCTGGCGGCCGGCCATCTCGGGCATCTGCTCGATGGCCTCCTTGCCGATCACGCTCTGGAAGTCGCGCACCATCATCGGGTAGGGGTGCGGGCCGGCCACGGTGCCGATGATGTAGAAGGTGTTCTCGACGTTGGTGACCCAGTCACGCATGGCCTCGTTGAGGGCGTCCTTCAGGGTGCGCGAGCCCAGTTCCACCGGCACCACGGTGGCGCCCAGCAGCTTCATGCGGTAGACGTTGGGGCTCTGGCGCTTGACGTCTTCGGCGCCCATGTAGACCACGCACTCCAGGCCGTAGCGGGCGCAGATGGTGGCCGTGGCCACGCCGTGCTGGCCGGCGCCGGTCTCGGCGATCACGCGGGGCTTGCCCATGCGCTTGGCGAGCATGGCCTGGCCGATCACGTTGTTGATCTTGTGGGCGCCGGTGTGGTTCAGGTCCTCGCGCTTGAGGTAGATCTGGGCGCCGCCCATTTCACGGCTCATGCGGGCCGCGTGGTAGATGGGGGAGGGGCGGCCGACGAAGTGCTTCAGCTCGTACTGGAATTCGGCGAGGAACTCGGGGTCGTTCTGGTAACGGGCGTAGGCCTCGCGCAGTTCGGCGATGGCATGGGTCAGCGTCTCGCTGACGAAGCTGCCGCCGAAGATGCCGAAGTGGCCGGCGGCATCGGGTTGGTCATAGGCGATCATGATGCGGGTCCTGCAAGGCGTTCGTCGGCGGCGCGCACGGCGGCGACGAACTGGAAAATCTTGTCGGCGTCCTTGAGGCCCTTGGAGGCCTCGACGCCGGAGCTCACGTCAACGGCCAGCGAAAGCGCGCGTGGCCGCACCTGGGCGATGCCATCGCCCACATTTGCAGGTGTCAACCCACCAGACAAGACGAGGTGAGCGTTGACGTTTGTTGGAATGCGTGACCAATCGAATGCCTTGCCGGCGCCGCCGAAGCCCTCGACATGGGCGTCGAGCAGGATGGCCTGGGCGCCGGAGAACTCAGAGGCGAATGCTAGCAAATCGAAAGGCACGGCCGGATCCAGGGGGATGCGGGCCGCGCGCATGAAGGGGCGGCCGGCTGCCTCGCAGGCGGCAGGCGACTCGTCGCCGTGGAATTGGAGCAGGGCGTCGGGCACGCGTTCGCAGGCGGCGCGCACGCTGTCCAGCGGGGCGTTCACGAACAGCAGCACCGGGGTCACGAAGGGCGGCAGGCGCCGCGCCAGTTCGGCGGCGCGCTGGGGCGTGACGTAGCGGGCGCTTTTCTCGTACAGGACGAAGCCGACGGCGTCGGCGCCGGCGGCGACGGCGGCATCAACGTCCTGCTCGCGCGTCAGGCCGCAGATCTTGAGGCGGGTGCGGGTCATGGGAGCCAATCATAGGCGGCGGTGCGGCTGGGCAATCCCCAGCGCTCGTCGTAGACCGGTCCCAGGAAGTACAGCCCGTCGGGCGAGAAGGTCGGCGCCGCGGCGTCGCGGCTGCGGGCCTCGCGCACCTGCCGCATCCAGTCGGGCGGCTGCAGGCCCTGGCCCACGACGACCAGGCAGCCCATGATGTTGCGGATCATGTGGTGCAGGAAGGCGTCGGCCTCGAACTCGAAGCGCCAGTAGGCGCCGCGGCGGGTGATGTCGATGCGGCGCATGTCCTTGACCGGCGTGCGGGCCTGGCACTCCGAGGCCCGGAAGCTGGTGAAGTCGTGCTCGCCCAGGAGGTGGGCCGCGGCCTGCAGCATGGCCTGCTGGTCCAGCGGCCGGAAGATCCAGCCGGCGCGGCCGGCATCCACACTGGGCCGCACCGCCGACTCGAGCAGCACATAGGCATAGCGCCGCCCCGTGGCGCTGGCGCGCGAGTGGAATTCATGCGGCACCGGCTGGGCCCACTGCACCGCGATGTCCGGCGGCAGGAAGCGGTTGGTCCCGCGCACCCAGGAGAAGGGCTCGCGCGTGAGCGGCGTGTCGAAGTGCACCACCTGCATGAGGCCGTGGACGCCGGCGTCGGTGCGGCCGGCGCAGACGGTGGACACGGGCTGCGCCGCGAACTGCGCGAGCGCCGCTTCGAGCTTGTCCTGCACGGTATTGCCCGAAGGCTGGCTCTGCCAGCCGGCATAGCCCTGGCCGCTGTAGCTCACGCCCAGCGCCCAGCGTTGGAGGGGACGGCCCGCGGAGTCCAGGTGGGCGGGCGTGGCGGCGGTCAACCGAGCTCGTCCAGCAGGCGCTGGGCCCGCTGGCGCAATTCACCCGAGGCCTCGGCCAGCACCTCGGAAGCGAGGGCGCGGGCGCCGTAGGTGTCGCCGATGGTGGCGCACTCCTCGGCCAGGGCGAGCTTGGTGGCGAGCGGGTCGCCGGCTTCGTCCTCCGGCGGCGCCGTCGGGGTCGAGGCGACCGGGCCGGTGTGCCGGGGCGGCGGGTCCAGGTCCAGCGAGATGCCGGAGAGGTCGAAGTCGATCATGCCGCCGGAGGGCGGGGCCGGGCGCGCCGCAGCCGCCTCGGAGGGCGCCGCCGTGGCAGCGGCTGCCGGCGCAACCGGCGCCTGGGCCGGTGCGGCGGGCGTGAACGAGGGAATGTTCAGGTCCAGGTCCATCAGCGCCTGCGGCAGCGGCGGCGCGGCCGGGGCGGGGGCCTCGGCCACCGGGGGCAGGGGCGCGAGCTCGTCGTCGTCGGCCGGCAGCGGTTCGGGCAGGCGGGGCGCGGCGGGAGCGGTCGTAGCCGTGGCCTGCACCGGCTGCAGGGCGGGCAGGTCGAGGTCGATCTCGTCGAGGTTCAGGTCCAGCGGGCGGCCGGCCGCGGTGTCGATGGCGGCTTCGTCGCCAGGGCGGGCCTGCGGCTCGGTGGACGGGCCGGTGCTGTCGCCGGCGAAGGTGTCCGGGCCCTCGGCCTGCGTGTCGCTGGCGCTGGTGGAGAGCCAGTCGGCGGGCTGGTACAGCAGGTTGGACGGGTCCAGGTCCTGGCCGAGGTTGGCGATGTGGTTCCACTCGGGGCCGCGGCCCTGGGTGAGGGCGCGGGCATCGCGGGCCAGGTCCTCGAAGGCGTGGGCGTCCTGGCGTTTGGCGTAGATCTCGAGCAGCTTGACGTGGATGGCCAGGCGCTGCGGGTTGGCGCGCAGGGCTTCCTTGAGGATCTCCTCGGCCTGCAGGTCGCGGCCGTAGGCGAGGTAGACGTCCGCCTCGGCGACCGGGTCGACGTCGCCGGCCGCGTCGAGCTGGCTGGGGGAGTAGACCATCGAGCTGCCGGGGCCGCCCGGGCCTTCCGCGGTGTCGATGCGCTGGCCGCCGCTGCCGCCGAAGAAGGAGTCGGCCTGCAGGCGGCTTTCGATGAAGGCGCTGTCGTCGACGCCGGTGGCGTTGCGGCGCCGCAGCGCGACGACGAGGGCCGCCAGGGCGGCGATGAGGCCGGCCGCGGCGGCGGGAATGATCGGGTTCTCGAGCAGGCTGTCGAGGAAGCTGGGGCTGTCGGCCGTCTCGGGCTTCGAGGCCGGCCTTGCGGCAGACGCCGGGGCGCTGGCCGGGGCCGAGGCCACCGGCGCCGGCAGGGCCGTGGCTTCCGGGGCGGGGGGGGCGGGCGCGGCGCTGGCGGCGGCGTCCGCGGCGGGGGCCGAGGCGGGCAGGGCAGCCGCCGGCACGCCGACGCCAGGAGCCGACGCGCCCGTACCGGGGCCGGTCGACGCGGCGCCCAGGCGGTTCAGCTCGGCGATGTTCTTGTTCAGTTCTGCGATGCGGGTGGCGGCGTCCTGGGCGGCGCGCTCGCGGGCGATACGCTCCTCGGCGGCCTTGGGGTCGACACGGCCTTCGACCGAGCCCTTGGAGAGCGTGAGCCGATCGGGCGTGGGCTCGGTGGCGCGCTTTTCCTGCACCTGGGCCTCGACCTTGCCGGAGGCCTCGCGGCTGGGGGCCTGGGCCGGCGGGGCCGTGGTGGTGCTCTCGGCGAGGCGGCGGCGGAACTCGTTGAAGTCCCGGCTCTGGGCGACGATGGCCTGGCGGGCCTCGCCCGAGGGGATGGCCGCGGCCTGCGACTCGCTGGGCAGGTCCAGCACGGCGCCCGCCTTGAGGCGGTTGACGTTGCCGCCGGAGAAGGCCTGCGGGTTGGCGCGCAGCATCGCCAGCAGCATCTGGTCGAGAGAGACGGTGGGCGGCTTGCGGCTGGCGGCGATGCGCGCGGCGGTGTCGCCGGCGCGCACGGTGACACGGCCGCCTTCCGCCGGCGCAGCGGCGGAGGCGGCGGCGGGCACACGCGAGCCGGGGGCCGGGGCGGCAGCCTGCGCCGGGCTGGCGGGTGCGGCGGGTGCAGGCACCGAACCGGGCGCGGTGGCGGTGCCGACCTGCGGGGCCAGCGGCGCGGGGGCCTGGGGCGCGGCCTGGCGGGTGGCCGGCGGGTCGAACAGCAGGGTGTAGTCACGCACCAGGCGGCCGGCGGACCAGGTGGCTTCGAGGACGAGGTCGACGAAGGGCTCGGAAACGGCGCGGGTGGTGGACAGGCGCAGCACATAGCTGCCGTTGGGGCGTTGCTGGAGTGTGACTTGCAGGTCGGCCAGGGCGGCGCTGCGCTCGACGCCGGCGGCGCGGAAGGCTTCGGCCGAGCCGGCGGCTGCGCGCAGGCTGGCGGCCTCCTCGGCGGTGATCTGCGGGATCTCGATCTCGGCGCGCAGGGGCTCGCCGAGGGTGGACTGGACCGTGACCCGGCCCAGCGCCAGGGCGTGGGCATCGACAGCCGCGAACCCGAAGGTCAGGGCGGTGGCGAGCGCGACGGCGGAGGCTCGCCAGGACGGCTCAGGCGACCGCACTGCTCGGGACGCAGGCAGCTTTTTTCTCATCATGCGGGGATTCGCCTTGAGACTGAATGGACTGCGGGGACCATAGCAGTAAATGACTGGAAGTGACAAGACGAGTCGGGAAATGACCGAAGGCATATATGGCCCGCGGCGGATCCCTCGCGGTGGCCCGTTGCCATGTGACAACGGCCTGCAACTCGGGGTTACAGGCCGTTGTCAGTTGTGTCTGCCGATCAGGCTTCCAGCAGGATGCGCAGCATGCGGCGCAGCGGCTCGGCGGCGCCCCACAGCAGCTGGTCGCCCACGGTGAAGGCGCCCAGGTAGTCGTTGCCCATGGCCAGCTTGTGCAGGCGGCCGACCGGGACCGTGAGGGTGCCGGTGACGGCGGCCGGGGTGAGTTCACGCTCGGTGATCTCGCGCTGGTTCGGCACGACCTTCACCCAGTCGTTGGCGCCGGCGATGATGCCCTCGATCTCGTCGAGCGGGACATCCTTCTTCAGCTTGATGGTCAGGCCCTGCGAGTGGCAGCGCATGGCGCCGATGCGCACGCACAGGCCGTCGATCGGGATCGAGCCGGCGCTGCGGAACGGCGCGTTGCCCAGGATCTTGTTGCACTCGGCGCCGCCCTTCCACTCTTCCTTGCTCTGGCCGTGCTCGACGGGCACGTCGATCCAGGGGATCAGGCTGCCGGCCAGGGCGGTGTTGCGGAAGTTCTTGGTCGGGAAGGCGGCGTCACGCATGGTGGCGGCCACCTTGCGGTCGATGTCCAGGATGGCGGACGAGGGGTTGGCGAGGTCGTCCTTCACCGCGTCGTGCAGCGCGCCCATCTGGGACAGCAGCTCGCGCATGTTCTGCGCGCCGGCGCCGGAGGCGGCCTGGTAGGTCATGGCGCTGACCCACTCGACCAGGCCGTGCTGGAACAGGCCGCCCAGGCCCATCAGCATCAGGCTCACGGTGCAGTTGCCGCCGATCCAGTTCTTGCCGCCCTTGGCCAGGGAGGCGTCGATGACGTTGCGGTTGACGGGGTCCAGGATGATGACGGCGTCATCGGCCATGCGCAGGGCGGAGGCGGCGTCGATCCAGTGGCCGTTCCAGCCGGCGGCGCGCAGCTGGGGGTACACCTCCTTGGTGTAGTCGCCGCCCTGGCAGGTGATGATGATGTCGCACTTCTTCAGGGCCTGGATGTCGTTCGCATCCTTGAGCGTCTTCTCGTTCTTGGCCATGGCCGGGGCGGGGCCGCCGGCGTTGGAGGTGGAGAAGAACACCGGCTCGATCAGGTCGAAATCGCGCTCGGCCTGCATGCGGTCCATCAGGACCGAGCCCACCATGCCGCGCCAGCCGACCAGGCCTACCAACTTGCTCATTTCATCGCCCTTTCAAAAGTCAGAAACAGGTCCACGCCTGACTGTCTTGCCCGGCTCGTCTGGCCGGGAAGGGCGCACGACGAACCGGAGCCGTTCAGCCCGTAATGGTCGTGGTTTTGATGGAAATTGCACGTGCGCCGGCAGCCACCATGGCGGCAGCAGCGGTGTTCAGGGTGAACGGGCGGACGGCAAACATGGGCCCGATTGTAGCGGATGGGCTTATCCGGGCCTGACAGGCGAGGCCGGGCAGGCGGCCCGGGCCGCAAACGGCAACGCGCCCGAAGGCGCGTTGCTGCCGGCGTGGGGCGTGGGTATCAGCCCAGCGCCTTCACCACCGCATCCCCCATCTGCACCGTGCCGACCTTGGTCGTGCCTTCGCTGTAGATGTCGGGCGTGCGCAGGCCCTGCGACAGCACCTTCTTGACGGCCGCCTCGATGCGGTCGGCGGCTTCGGCCTGGTTCAGGCTGAAGCGCAGCATCATCGCGGCGCTCAGGATGGTGGCCAGCGGGTTGGCCACGCCCTTGCCGGCGATGTCCGGCGCGGAGCCGTGGCTCGGCTCGTACAGGCCCTGGTTGCCGGCGTTCAGGCTGGCCGAGGGCAGCATGCCGATGGAGCCGGTCAGCATGGAGGCTTCGTCCGAGAGGATGTCGCCGAACATGTTGCCGGTGACCACCACGTCGAAGAACTTGGGCTGCTTGACCAGCTGCATCGCGGCGTTGTCCACGTACATGTGGTCCAGCGTCACGTCGGGGTACTCCTTGCCCACCTCGGTGACCACGTCCTTCCACAGCTGGAAGGTCTCGAGCACGTTGGCCTTGTCCACGCTCGTCACATGCTTGTTGCGCTTGCGCGCGGCCTGGAAGGCCACATGGGCGATGCGCTCGATCTCCGGGCGCGAGTAGCGCATGGTGTCGAAGGCTTCCTCGGCGCCGGGGAAGTGGCCGTCGGTGGCCACGCGCCGGCCCCGGGGCTGGCCGAAGTAGATGTCGCCGGTCAGCTCGCGGATGATCAGGATGTCCAGGCCGGACACCAGTTCCGGCTTCAGGCTGGAGGCGTGCGTGAGCTGCTCGTAGCAGATGGCGGGGCGGAAGTTGGCGAACAGGCCCAGGTTCTTGCGCAGGCCGAGGATGGCCTGCTCCGGGCGGAACTGGCGCTCCAGCTTGTCGTACTTCCAGTCGCCGACGGCGCCGAACAGGATGGCGTCGGCTTCCTTGGCCAGCTTCAGGGTGGACTCGGGCAGCGGGTGGCCATGGGCGTCGTAGGCGACGCCGCCGACCAGGGCCTGCTCCATCTCGAAGGGAAGGCCCAGGACCTTCAGGACCTTGACCGCCTCGGCGACGATCTCGGTGCCGATGCCGTCACCCGGCAGGACTGCAATCTTCATCTGTGTTTATCCGTTCATGGTGTGGGCGAGCCACGGCTTGGTGGCCAGGCGCTGCGCTTCGTAGGCCTGGATCTTGTCCTTGTGGCGCAGGGTCAGGCCGATGTCGTCGAAGCCATTGAGCAGGCAGT
This sequence comes from Ramlibacter sp. MAHUQ-53, assembly GCF_052600055.1. Classification (NCBI taxonomy): domain Bacteria; kingdom Pseudomonadati; phylum Pseudomonadota; class Betaproteobacteria; order Burkholderiales; family Comamonadaceae; genus Ramlibacter; species Ramlibacter sp. MAHUQ-53. The sequence continues at coordinate 86,443 of NZ_JBQWTS010000004.1, read as the reverse complement.
ACTTGCGGAAAGGCTGGACGTCGAAGGGCAGCTCCTCGCCCTGGCCCTTGACCACCACCTGGCGCTCCAGGTCGATGGTGAGCTCGTAGCCGGGGAAGGCCGCGACCTCGTCGAACAGCTTGGCCACGGCGGCCTCGGGCAGCACGATGGGCAGCAGGCCGTTCTTGAAGCAGTTGTTGAAGAAGATGTCGGCGTAGCTCGGCGCGATCAGGGCGCGGATGCCGAACTGCTGCAGCGCCCACGGGGCGTGCTCGCGCGAGGAGCCGCAGCCGAAGTTCTTGCGCGCCAGCAGGATGGAGGCGCCCTGGTAGCGGGCCTGGTTCAGCACGAAGTCCGGATTGGGCTTGCGGCTGGCCGGGTCCTGGCCGGGCTCGCCGCGGTCCAGGTAGCGCCACTCGTCGAACAGGTTCGGGCCGAAGCCGGTCTTGCGGATCGACTTGAGGAACTGCTTGGGGATGATGGCGTCGGTGTCGACGTTCTCGCGGTCCATCGGGGCCACGAGGCCCTTGTGCACGGTGAATTTGTCCATGGTGATTACTTCTTCGCTGCGTTCTCGATGGCGTTGCCGGCCTTCTGGATGTCCTCGCCGAGGCCCCTGACGGTGTTGCAGCCGGCCAGCACGAAGGCGGCGGCCAGCACAGTGGCGATCAGTTTCATGGTCGGTCCTTTCAGGCGAACTTGCGGATGTCGACGAAGTGGCCGTGCACCGCGGCGGCGGCGGCCATGGCCGGCGACACCAGGTGGGTGCGGCCGCCCGCGCCCTGGCGGCCTTCGAAGTTGCGGTTGCTGGTGGAGGCGCAGCGCTCGCCCGCCTCGAGGCGGTCGGCGTTCATGGCCAGGCACATCGAGCAGCCCGGCTCGCGCCACTCGAAGCCGGCGGCCTTGAAGATCTCGTGCAGGCCTTCGCGCTCGGCCTGCTCCTTCACCTGGCCGGAGCCGGGAACCACCATCGCCACCTTGACGTTCTTGGCGACCTTCTGGCCCAGCTTCTTGACGACGGCGGCAGCCTCGCGCATGTCCTCGATGCGGCTGTTGGTGCACGAGCCGATGAAGACCTTGTCGATGAAGACGTCGTCGATCGGCTTGCCCGGCTCCAGGCCCATGTAGGTCAGCGCGCGCTCGATGGCGCCGCGCTTGGTGGCGTCCTTTTCCTTGTCGGGGTCGGGCACGCGGCCGTCGATGCCCAGCACCATCTCGGGCGAGGTGCCCCAGGTGACCTGCGGCACGATCTGCGCGGCGTCGAGTTCGACCACGGCGTCGAACTTGGCATCCGCGTCGGAGTGCAGGCCGCGCCAGTAGGCGACGGCCTGGTCCCACTCCACGCCGGTGGGCGACAGCGGGCGGCCCTTGACGTACTCGATGGTCTTGTCGTCCACGGCCACCAGGCCGGCGCGGGCGCCGGCTTCGATGGCCATGTTGCACACGGTCATGCGGCCTTCCATGGTCAGGCCGCGGATGGCGGAGCCGGCGAACTCGATGGTGTAGCCGGTGCCGCCGGCGGTGCCGATCTTGCCGATGATGGCCAGCACCACGTCCTTGGCGGTGACGCCGCGGGCCAGCTGGCCCTCGACCTTCACCAGCATGTTCTTGGCCTTCTTGGCCAGCAGGGTCTGGGTGGCCAGCACGTGCTCCACCTCGGAGGTGCCGATGCCGTGGGCCAGCGCGCCGAAGGCGCCATGGGTGGAGGTGTGCGAGTCGCCGCAGACCACCGTCATGCCCGGCAGGGTGGCGCCGTTCTCGGGGCCGATCACGTGCACGATGCCCTGGCGCTTGTGCAGGAAGGGGAAGTAGGCGGCGGAGCCGAACTCGGCGATGTTCTTGTCCAGCGTCGTGACCTGCTCCTTGGAGATCGGGTCGGTGATGCCGTCATAGCCCAGCTCCCAGCCGGTGGTGGGCGTGTTGTGGTCGGCGGTGGCGACCACGGAGCTCAGGCGCCAGACCTTGCGGCCCGCCTCGCGCAGGCCCTCGAAGGCCTGGGGGCTGGTGACTTCGTGCACCAGGTGGCGGTCGATGTACAGCACGGCGGTGCCGTCTTCCTCGGTGTGGACGACGTGTTCGTCCCAGATCTTGTCGTAGAGGGTGCGTCCCATGGGGCAGGTCCTGTGAGAGGGGAAAAGAATTTTATCGGGGGGGCATCGCCTCACCGACGAGGTGGTCGGCGAGCAGGCGCGCGGTGACGGGCAGGGTGGCGAAGTCGCGCGCCACCAGCTGCAGCTCGCGCACCGCCCACGTATCGGTCAGGGGCACGGCCGCCAGCGCGCCGACGGGGTTCAGCAGCGCGAAGGCGCGGTCCGGCATCAGGCCGATGCCCAGGCCGTTGTCGATCATGCGGCACATCGCATCCAGGCCTGTCACCTGCATGCGAAGCCGCACGGCGCGTCCCGCCTGGTGGGCGGCACGGCTCATGGCGAGGTAGATGGAGCTGTTGCTGTGGAGGCCGATGTGGTCGCAGTCGAGCGTGTCCACGAAGGCCACCTGCGGCAGGGGGGCCAGCGGGTGGCCGGCGGGCACCACCAGCACCAGGCGGTCCTGGCGGTAGGGTCGGGCGGCGAGGTCGGCGAAGTCGGCGCGGTCGCCGGCGAGGTGGCACACGCCCAGGTCGCAGTCGCCCTCGCGCACGGCCGCCAGCACGTCGGCGCTGAGGGATTCGTTCAGGTCGATCTTGACCTCGGGGTGGCGCCGTGCGAAGCCGGCCAGGTCCTCGGGCAGGAACTGCACGATGGCCGAGATGTTGGCATGCACCCGCACATGGCCGCGAACCCCCTCGGCGTACTCGCTGAGTTCCGCCTGCATGCGCTCCAGGCTGAACTGCACCGAGCGGGCGTGGTGCAGCATGGACTGGCCCGCGGGCGTGAGCTCCACGCCGCGGGCGCGCCGGTAGAACAGGGGGGTGCCCAGCGCCTGCTCGAGGTCGGCGATGCGCTTGCTGGCGGCCGAAGCCGCGATGTATTCATGCTCCGCCGCGCGGCCGATGCTCCCGCACTCGCTGGCCGCGACGAACAGCTGCAGCGACGTGAGGTCGATGCGGCGCATGAAGCTGCGGTCGGGGGTGTGCATGAAATCGCGTCAGACGAAGGCTGAGGCGATTATCGGGGCTGTTCTCGGCTGAGGCTTCGTTGTTTGCGAAGTCTGGCTACGCGGAGGCCGAAGCCAGGGGCGCTCCGGCCGCCTGCCTTCCCGGGCCGCTCACACCCCGCTGGGCGCCCGGCTCAGTTCGTTGTTCGCATTGACCAGCACCTGCAGCATCCGCATGAACTCCTGGCGCTGCGCGGGCGGCAGGGGCGCGAGGATGCGCTCCTGGGCGCGCAGCATGGCCGGGTCCACCTCGTCCAGCAGGGCCAGGCCCTCCGGGGTGGGGGTGAGCAGGCGCACGCGCCGGTCGTGCTCGGAGGGGTTGCGCCGCACCAGGCCGCGGGCCTCCAGCCGGTCGATCACGCCGCCAGTGGTGGAGGTGTCCAGGCCGATGCTGGCCGCCAGCGTGCGCTGGTCCAGGCCGGGGGTGCGGCGCACCGTGCCCAGCGCCGCGTACTGCACCGGCGTCAGGCCGAAGGACTCCGTCTCCTGCAGGAAGATCGCCACCGCGATCTGCTGCATGCGGCGGATGTAGTGGCCGGGAAGCTCCTCCAGCCGGGGAGGGGCCGCGCTGCCTGGGGTCGGGTCGCTGGACATTCTGAGCCGGGTGTGGGGTTAACCCTGGAAGACCGAATACTCATTATTCCTATACTTTTCGTCAGTATGCTGATTAATTGGTGACCCCGCCCGATAGACACGGATGCGCATGAACGCACAAACCACGTCCCTCCCGGTCGTCGTCGCCGGCGGCGGTATCGGCGGCCTGGCCGCCGCGCTGGCGCTGGTGCGTCGGGGCTTCCAGGTCTTGGTGCTGGAGCAGGCCGCGCGCATCGGCGAGATCGGCGCCGGCATCCAGCTCGGCCCCAACGCCTTTGCCGCCTTCGATGCCCTGGGCGTGGGCGAGAAGGCCCGTGGCCGCGCCGTGTACACCGACTACATGGTCATGCACGACGCGATCGACGAGTACCAGGTCGCCAGGGTTCCCACCGGCGAGGCCTTCCGCCAGCGCTTCGGCAACCCCTACGCGGTGATCCACCGCGTCGACGTGCACACCTCGCTGCTCGAGGGCGCGGTGGAGACCGGCCGGGTCGAGTTCGTCACCAGCGCCCGTGTCGAGCGCGTGGAGCAAGACGAGGCCGGCGTCACCGTGCACTGCGCCAACGGCAAGAGCCACCGCGGCCAGGCCCTGATCGGCGCCGACGGCGTGAAGTCGGTGGTGCGCGAGCAGTACGTGGGCGACCCGGCCCGTGTCACCGGCCACGTGGTCTACCGCGCCGTCGTCGAGCAGAAGGACTTCCCGGAGGACCTGCAGTGGAACGCCGCCAGCCTCTGGGTCGGCCCCAACTGCCACCTGGTGCACTACCCCCTGCGCGGCGGCGAGCAGTACAACGTGGTCGTGACCTTCCACAGCCGCCAGGAGGAGGTGTGGGGCGTCACCGAGGGCAGCAAGGAGGAGGTGTGGGGCGTCACCGAGGGCAGCAAGGAGGAGGTGCAGAGCTACTTCCAGGGCATCTGCCCGAAGGCCCGCCAGCTGATCGAGCTCCCCCGGAGCTGGAAGCGCTGGGCCACGGCGGACCGCGAGCCGATCGGCCAGTGGACTTACGGCCGCGTGACCCTGCTGGGCGATGCGGCCCACCCCACCACGCAGTACATGGCCCAGGGGGCCTGCATGGCCATGGAAGATGGCGTGACGCTGGGCGAGGCCCTGCGCGTGCACGACAACGACTGGACCCGGGCGCTGGACCTGTACCAGCGTTCCCGGGTGGCCCGCACCGCGCGCATCGTGCTGTCCAGCCGCGAGATGGGCCGCCTCTACCATGCCAAGGGCGTGGAGCGCCTGGTTCGCAACGACCTGTGGAAGGGGCGTTCGGCCGAGCGCTTCTACGATGCGATGGAATGGCTGTACGGCTGGAAGGTCGACAACTGCCTGGCCACGCCTCACTGAGCCCAGAGACCAGAGACAACCCGGAACGAAGGACCCGTCATGCAAGAACTCGGACGCCTGGAAGACCTGCCCCAGGAGTACGTCGAAGACCTGCGCAAGCTGAACCTGGTGCCGCTGTGGCCCAGCCTGCGCGGCGTGCTGCCGCCGAAGGTGCCGACGCGCCAGACCCGGCCCACCCACTGGCCGTATGCGGCGATCAAGCCGCTGCTGCTGAAGTCGGGCGAGCTGACCCCGATCGAGAAGGCCGAGCGGCGCGTGCTGGTGCTGGCCAATCCGGGCCATGGCCTGGAGAAGATGCAGGCCTCGGCCGCGATGTACCTGGGCCTGCAGCTGCTGCTGCCCGGCGAGTGGGCGCCCAGCCACCGCCACACGCCCAACGCGGTGCGCATGGTGGTGGAGGGCGAGGGCGCCTGGACCACGGTGGAAGGCGAGAAGTGCCCCATGGTGCGCGGCGACCTGATCCTCACCCCCACCGGCCTGTGGCACGAGCACGGCCATGACGGCGACCAGCCCGTGGTCTGGCTCGACGTGCTGGACCTGCCGCTGGTGTACTACATGGAGGCCAGCTACCACATCAACGGCGACGGCAAGCGCCAGGCCACCAAGGCCTCGCACGGCGAGCGCGCCTATGCGCGCGGCGGCGTGGCGCCCACGACCGTGTTCCAGCGGGAGAACCACCGCTACCCGATGCTGCGCTATCCCTGGGCGGATGCCCGCGCCGCGCTGGAGTCGCTGGCGCGGGACCGGCCGGACCAGGCCTGCGTGCAGGTCACCTACATCAACCCGGAGACCGGCGAGGATGCCGAGAACATCCTGGGCTTCTATGCGCTGATGCTGCGCCCTGGCCAGGCGCTGCGCCTCAACGCGCGCTCGCCGGCCCAGGTGTTCCACCAGATCGAGGGCCGCGCCGAGGTCACCGTGGAAGGCAGCGCGCCCTTCACCCTGGCGGAGGCCGACACCTGCTGCGCCCCGGGGTACACCGCGGTGACCCTGCGCAACCTCTCGGCGGACCAGCCGGCCTTCCTGTTCATGGCCGACGAATCCCCGCTGCACCGCAAGCTCGGCGTGTACGAGGACCGCGGCTGACGCCTTCCACAGCGGCCCGGGGCGCTGCCAGCCGCGCCCCGGGCCTTCGTTCATCGACTCCTGCCCCTTCGAGGCCGTTCGTGACCCAGTACCTGTTCACCCCGCCCGCCACGCCCTCCCTGCCCATTCGCGGCCGGGCCGAGCGCTTCCCGATCAACCGCCTGTTCTTCGTGGGGCGCAACTACCATGCGCACGCCGTCGAGATGGGCAAGCCGGTCGACAAGACCGTGGAGCGCCCCTTCTACTTCACCAAGGCGCCGCAGACGCTCACGCCCTCGGGCGCCACCGTGGCCTACCCGCCGGAAACGAAGAACTTCCACTTCGAGATGGAGCTGGTGGTGGCCATCGGCCAGGCGGGCTTTCGCGTGAAGGCCGAGGACGCGCACCGGGTCATCTACGGCTACGCCGCCGGCCTGGACATGACCCGCCGCGACCTGCAGCTGGCGGCGCGCGACAAGGGCCGCCCCTGGGACCTGGGCAAGGACGTGGAGCAGTCCTCGGTGTGCTCGGAGATCGTGCCCCTGGAGGGCGTGGTGATCGACAAGGGCGAGATCGCGCTGGCCGTCAACGGCGAGACCCGGCAGCACTCCGACGTCGACAGGCTGATCTGGAACATCCGCGAAATCATCGCGGACCTGTCCCTCTTCTACCACCTGCAGCCTGGCGACCTGGTCTACACCGGCACGCCCGAGGGCGTGGGCGCGGTGGTGCCCGGCGACCGCATCACCGGCCATGTGGCCGGCGTGGGCGAGGTGGCGCTTACCATCGGCCCAGCGGCCTGAGCCGCGCCCGCGAGATCGACCTTCACAGCGCCAACCCGGAGACAACGATGAACCTTTCCCGCCTGACCCGCCGCGCCACCCTGGCGGCCGCCGGCCTCGCCCTGCTGGGCGCCGGCACCGCCGCCCAGGCGCAGGCCGACGCGAGCTTTCCCAGCCGCCCCGTGACCCTGGTCACGCCCTTCGCCGCCGGCAGCGGCCCCGACGCCGTGCTGCGCCAGGTGTCCGACAAGCTGTCCAAGCTGTGGGGCCAGCCGATCACCATCGCCAACCGTCCGGGCGGCGGCGGCTTCATCGCCATCGAGTCGGTGCGCCGCGTGCCGGCCGACGGCTACACGCTGCTGCAACTGGACAGCGAGCACCTCGCCGCGCTGCCGCTCCTGTACAAGTCGAAGAACTTCGTCACGCTGGACCACTTCGACCCGGTGGTGTCGCTGTTCCGCACGCCCTTCCTGGTGGCGGTGGCCACCGACTCCAAGGTCAAGGACATGAAGGACCTGGTCGCCGCCGCGAAGGCCGCGCCGGGCAAGACCAGCTACGGCTCCTGGGGCATCGGCAGCCCGGGCCACCTGGGCGGCGAGGAGCTGGAGCTGCGCACCCAGGCCGAGATGGCGCACGTGGCCTTCCGCGAGGTCTCGCAGCTGTACACCTCGGTGGGCGCGGGCGACGTGCAGTGGGCCTTCGGCAGCATCCCGTCGAGCGCGGGCGTGTTCAAGGCCGGCAAGATCCGCTACATCGCGGTGGCGGCGCCCAGGCGCATCCCGCAGATGCCCGACGTGCCGACCGTGGCCGAGGCGGGCGGCCCGGCCGGCTTCGAGGTGAACTCGTTCGTCTCGCTGGTCGCGCCCAAGGGCCTGCCGCCGGCGGTGGCGGCCAAGATCAACGCCGACGTGCTCAAGGTGCTGGCCGACCCGGAGATCAAGGCCCGCTTCGACACCTTCGCCTTCGAGATCCTGAACTGGTCGCCCGCCGAGATCCGCCGCAACGCGGACCTGAAGTTCAAGACCTACGAGCAGCTGGTCAAGCGTAAGAACATCTCGCTGGATTGAGGCGCGGCGGACGCCGCTGTCGTCCTGACGCCCGGCACCGCCGGGCGTTTTTCATGGGGCCTCGGCGGCGAAGCGCTCAGGCCTTGTGCCGCAGCTGCACGCGCATCGCGTACTTGAACACCCCGCTCGGGTGCAGCGACCGGGCCACTTCCAGCACGCGCTGGCCCTCGCCCAGGTAGAAGCGGGTGATCTGCATCGCCGGCGCGCCCGGGGTCACCTTCAGGTGGGCGGCCACCTCGTCGTCCACCGAGGGCACGCAGGTGATCTCCTGGCGGATCTCGGTGATGGTCTGGCCGAAGCGCTTCTCGATCAGCGAGAAGATCGGCTGCTTGCTGCGGTTGGTTTCATCCAGTACCGCGCCGAAGGCCAGCGGGATGAAGATCTCGGAATAGGCCACCGCCGACCCCAGCGCCGGGTCCGACCGCACCGTGCGCACGCGCCACCAGTGCTCGCCCGGCTTGCAGCCGAACTCCTGGGCCTGCGCCTTGTCGATCACCACCTCCTCGCGGTCGAGGATGCGCACCCGCGTGGTGGTGGCGTACTGCATCAGGTCCTGCGCCGAGCTGAAGGCATGGCTGTACTGCGAGACCAGCCGCGTCTCCTGGACGATCGTGCCCACCCCCTGCTGGCTGGTCACCAGCCCCAGCTCGTGCAGCGTGCGCAGCGCCGCGCGCACCGTGTGCCGGCTCACCCCGAAGCGCAAGCTCAGCTCCGGCTCGGAGGGCAGGTGGTCGCCGATCTTGTAGCGGCCGCTGCGGATGTCGTTGGACAGCGCGGCGCTGACCAGGCCGTGCTTGGTCGTGGGGGGCGGCGTCAACGAAGGCATGGTGTCCTGCGGCGTGTCACGGAGCGTGATTGTCCGTGTTTTCGGCCCGCCGGGTTGGCGATGTATGGTTGTCCGGACAAGAAATTCCGGCCCTGCATGCCCCCTCGGGGCGCTGTGCGAGGACGGGTGGGCGAGGGACCGGCTCCCTCCGGCGGGCCTATTCCCTTCTTGTTCGGGCAGCCGTCCGGCACAACGATCCGACCAGGAGCGGCGAGCGCCACGTCGCGCTGATCGACGCGGCGTGCGTGGACGGCTACCCCGCGCTGGCGCGCGAGCGCATCCTCTCGATCCTGCGGGAGGATGCGAGGCCGGGGTTCGAGGATATCGAGACCTTGCGGGAGATCTGGCAGCGCCGGACTGCGGCCGGCCGAGACCCAGCTCCCGGCTGGCTTCCCGGCCTGTGGCCCCGGGCCTGTGCGGCCCGCCTCACTGGTCCAGCGTCAGCCCCGCGGTGCGGATGTAGCTGCCCCAGCGGTCGAATTCGGCGTGGACGAAGCGCTGGTAGGCGGCGGGGCCCATCTTGTCGATCACCATGGTCATCTTGCGCATGACCTCGGCCACCTGCGGCTCGGCGATGGCCCCGGTGATCGCGGCATTGAGCTTCTCGACGATGTCGGCCGGCGTGCCGGCCGGCGCGAGGAAGCCGAGCCAGGGGCCCATGTCGATCTCCACGCCCATCTCCTTCATCAGGGGCACGTCCGGGAAGGCGGCCAGGCGCTCGCGCGCGGTGATGGCGAGCATGCGCACCGTGCCCGCGCGCACATGCTGGTCGGCGACGAGCACCGGAACGATGGCGCACTGGATCTGGTTCGACAGGCTGGCCTGCATCAGGGGTGCCGTGCCGTTGTACGGGACATGGAGCAGGTCGACCCGGGCCTTCTGCTTGAGCGCCTCCATCGTGATCTGGCCCGAGCTGCCCTGGCCCCAGGAGCCGTAGGTCAGGGGCTCACGGGCCTGCTTCGCCATTTGGAGGAACTGCGCGAAGGTCTTGGCCGGGTGCGAGGCGTGGACGACCAGGGTCAGCGGCGTGAAGCCGATCGGCGCCACCGCGACGAAGTCCTTCTTCGAGTCGTAAGGCGAGGTCTTGAGGAGGTTGGGGGCGATCGAGTGCGAGTCCGCCGTGCCGTACACCAGGGTGTAGCCGTCCGCCGGGCTGCGGGCGACCGCCAGGCTGCCGATCGTGCCGATGGCGCCGGGGCGGTTGTCCACCACCACCGGCTGGCCCAGGCGCTGCGCGATCGCCGGGGTCATGGCACGCACCAGCACGTCGCCGCCGCCGCCGGCGGCCCAGGGCATGACGATGCGGATCGGGTGGTTCGGGAAGCTGTTCGCCGCCTGGGCGAACCCGGACAGCGGGGCGGCGCCGCCGAGGGCGGCGGCGAGGCCCGCGAGGGCCGTGCGGCGGGTGATCGGGTGTTGCATCGGGACTCCTTCGGGTGAATGGGGGGAAGGGCTCGCGGGCTCAGAGGCCCCGCGATTCGAGCCAGGCCACGAGCGCGTCGGCGATCGCCTCGCGGTTGTCTTCCAGCATCAGCATGTGGCCGTTGCCGCGGATGCCGATGTCCGGCAGCCACAGGAAGCTGGCGCCGAGGTGGCGGGCGAGGGCCTCGTCGGTGGCGCGCGGGTGGCGGTGGTCGTGCTCGCCGGTGACCACCAGCACGGGGCGCTCGCCGACGCGCGACGGCGCGCGCAGCTTCAGGCCGCGGCCGCCGATGTTGAAGCGTTCATTCAGCAGGCGCGGGCTCTCGGGCACCACCGTCGCCGCGTAGGCCTCGAACGCCTGCTGCGGGAAGCGCGGGCTCGAGGCCCAGAAGGCGCGGATGAAGTCGCGGTCCACCCGCACGGGCTCGCCCGGCCGCGCGTAGACGGGGCAGCCCGCGGACTCGTCGTCGCGCAACGCGGCGAGGGCCTGCGGGTCGTCCGGCAGCGCGGGCAGGAGTTCGGCCGAGGGGCCGGGCGCGATGCCGATGATGGCCGCCACCTGCGCGGGATGGTTCTCCGCGAGCCACCAGGCCAGCGGACCGGCCGCCGAGTGGGCGACCAGGAGGGCCGGGCCGGTCGTGGCGAGCAGGGCGGCCAGCGAGCGGGCGATGTCCTCGGTGCCCAGATCGGCCAGGCGCTCGAAGCCCGGGGACTGGCCGTGGCCCGGCCAGTCCGGCACATGGACCGGGTGGCCGCGCCGCGCGAACCGTGCCGCCCAGCCCGTACCGCCATCCGGCGGCGCGAGGTAGGCCGCACCGGTGTGGAAGCCGCCATGCAGCATCACCACCGGCAGCCGGCGCGTGCCCGACGTGGCCGCCGGCGGCACGAACGCCACGTGCATCGGGTGGCTCGGCGTGCCGGCGAGCAGGTGGTCGGCCTGTGGTTCCATATGGGACTAAATGGTGCCATATGGAACAAATTGGGGGTTCAGGGATTTCCCGGGGCGCGTGCCGGCGCGAGGCGGGGGGCGCGCGATGCCGGTACCATCGTGCGGCCCGCCTCGCAGGGCGCGCATTTTCCACCCCGACTCCCCATGCCCGAGACCCAGCCCCTGAGCGACATCCTGGACGGCGTGTCCATCCCCTTCGCGTACAAGCTGGGCTACATGGTCAACTCCTACCGGGAGCCGTCGTTCCGGTCGATCGAGGCCCGGTACGGGCTGACGCGGCCGGAGATCCTGACCCTGATCTTCCTGTTCCACCGCGACGGGATTTCCGCGACCGACATCTGCGACCTGTCCGGCCACCTGAAGAACAACATCAGCCGCGCCGTCACCGCGCTGGAGGGCAAGGGCTTCCTGCGCCGTGAGCCCGACCCGAAGGACCAGCGCCGCCAGCTCCTGTACATCACGGCGGCCGGACGCAAGATGCACAACCGCTTCATGCCGGGCCTGCAGGCGCGCGAGGCGGCCATGATGGCGTGCCTCGACGCCCAGGAGAAGGCGGACCTCGAGCGCGTGCTGCGCAAGCTGTGCGCGCATGTGGACGGGTGGTGCAAGGAAGAACACGTCTAGGGTTACCCTAGCCCGACATGCCGCGGGTTGCGTCACGCGGCGCGGAAGGTCGCGCGGACGGTGGAGGCGGGGCGTCGTGCCGCCGCCCCCGGGGTCAGCGCCCCGGATCGCTGGCGGCCGCCGAGGCCGGCAGGCCGAACACCCGGTCGAAGGCCCAGGTGAAGGCGACGGCGTAGACGAAGAAGAACACCAGCAGGCCGAGGTTCGCCACGAAGGCCTCCAGCGGCGAGATGTCGAGCCACAGCGACATCACCGGCACCAGGATGACCGTGAGGCCGCCCTCGAAGCCCACGCCATGCGCCAGCCGCCGCGCGAACGAGCGCCCGCGAACCGCCTGGCGCGATTCCCAGCGCTCGAACATCCAGTTGAAGACGTAGTTCCAGGTGAGCGCGATGGTCGATAGCACCACCGCCAGCCCCAGGGTGGAGGCCTGCGGCTTGTCGAAGGCGAAGCCCAGCACGGGGCCGACGAAGGCGATCGCGATCACCTCGTAGAGGAGGGCCTGGACGATGCGGCGGGTTCTGGGGCTCATGGGCGGGTGCAGGGGAGGGCGGTGGGCGTGGGGCAGGACAGGACGGGGAAGGGCCGGGCCCGAGGCCCCTGCGCCGGCCGCCAGAGAAAAGCCCGCCGAAGCGGGCTTGTCCGTGGGCGCACGGGGCACGGAGCACGGCGGGTTGCCGCTGCGGCGTTCCTTTGCAGCCTTACATTTCGATCGTCAAGCGGGTGAAGGCTTCCAGGTGATCAAAAAGCGCATCCGAGGCAGCCTGTGCCGCTGTGGCATCACCCTCGGCAATCGCTATCGCAATGGCGGCGTGGAGCTGTGCCGATTTGTGCGCGTCATCCAGCGCGTGATGGACGAAGTAGAAGCGGCGCGACAGGGCGTCCAGTGCGTCCAGCGCATGGCAGGCATATTCGTTGTGGATGCACGCTGAAAACAGGTCGTGGAAGTCCTTGTCGGCCAGCAGGAGTGCTCGGCCATCGTCGGCCTCTCCCGCATCCAGCAGCCGCTGCGCGACCGTGCGCATGGCCTGCCGTTGCTCGGGCTTCGAGCGCCTGGCGGCCGAGCGAGAGGAGTAGCCCGCAAGTTCACGACGAACTTCCAGGAGTTTGAGGTGCTCGACAGGGTTGACATCGGTGACCACGATGCCCCGACGGGGCAGGACGTGAACGAGGCCCTCCCTTGCCAGACGCTGGAGCGCCTCCCCGACCGGAGTCCGGCTGACGTTCAGGCGGGCGCACAGCTCGGCTTCGGACAGGATATGGCCAGGCGGAAGCTCCAGGGTCACCAGCATCTCCTCCAACTGCGCATAAACCCGATCCGAAAGACTTGGCCGGGAAGCGTTCCCTGCTGATGGCGAGGCGGGTTGCGAGGAGGGGTGGGAATTCACGGATGCAAAACAAAGTGCGAAGGGCGCGAAAAAAGTCTATCACGCGCCCTTCGCTGGGCCCCGGCTCAGTCGCGGATGTCGACGTCCTTGGTCTCCGGCAGGAAGATCAGGCCGATCACCAGCGTGATCGCGGCGATGATCACGGGGTACCACAGGCCGTAGTAGATGTCCCCATGCAGCGCCACGAGGGCAAATGATGTCGTCGGCAGGAGGCCGCCCAGCCATCCGGTGCCGATGTGATACGGCAGGGACATCGACGAATAGCGCAGCTTGCTCGGGAAGAGTTCCACCAGCGCCGCCGCCGTCGGCCCGTAGACCATGGTCACATAGAACACAAGCAGGAAGATCAGGCCCAGCACCGCGGGCTTGTTGATCTGGTCCGGGTTTGCCTTGGCCGGGTAGCCGGCGCTAGTGATGAGCGCCGCGACTTCCTTTGCAAAGGCCGCCTGCTTCTGCTTGGCTTCCGCGGCAGGCAGGCCGGTGGCGTCGAACGAGGCAATCTCCTGGTTGCCCACCTTGATGACGGCCACGGCACCCTTCGGCGCCTGCTCCGTCTTGTAGTTCACGGAAGACGAGGCCAGCTGGGCCTTGGCAATGTCGCAGGACGAGGTGAATTTCTTCGTGCCCGTCGGGTTGAACTGGAACTGGCATTCCGCGGGGTCGGCAATCACCACCACCGGCGAGTTGGCCAATGCCTTTTCAAGTTCCGGGTTGGCGTAGTGGGTGATCGCCTGGAAGATCGGGAAGTAGGTCAGCACCGACAGCGCCAGGCCCGCCATGATGATCTTCTTCCGCCCGATCTTGTCCGAGAGCCAGCCGAAGAAGACGAAGAAGGGCGTGGCCAGGGCCAGGCCACCTGCCACCAGGATGTTGGAGGTGACGCCCTCGACCTTGAGCGTCTGCGTGAGGAACAGAAGCACGTAGAACTGGCCGGCGTACCAGATGCACCCCAGGCCCCCCGTGATCCCGAACAGGGCGATCAGGACGTACCTGAGGTTGGACCAGCGCAGGAACGACTCGGTCAGGGGCGCCTTGGAGATGGACCCTTCCTTCTTCATCTGCTCGAACACGGGGGATTCGTGCATGGCCAGGCGAATCCAGACCGAGATGGCCAGCAGGACGATGGACAACAGGAACGGGATGCGCCAGCCCCAGTCGGCGAACTGCGCTTCGCCGAGGCTCAGCCGGCAGGCCAGGATGACCATCAGCGAGAGAAACAGGCCCAGGGTGGCCGTCGTCTGGATCCAGGAAGTGAACAAGCCCCGCTGGCCCTGCGGTGCGTGTTCAGCGACGTACACCGCGGCGCCACCGTACTCGCCACCCAGAGCCAGGCCCTGCAAGAGGCGCAGGGTGATCAGGATGATGGGGGCGGTGATCCCGATCGAGTCATAGGTGGGCAGGAGACCGACGCCAAAGGTCGAGACACCCATGATCAGGATGGTGGCCAGGAAGGTGTACTTGCGGCCGATCATGTCGCCGAGGCGGCCGAACACCAGCGCGCCGAAGGGCCGCACGATGAACCCTGCGGCAAACGCCAGCAAGGCAAAGATTAGCCCCGTGGAGGGATCCGCTTTTGCGAAGAAATGCTTGGCGATGAAAGCGGCCAACGACCCGTACAGGAAAAAGTCATACCACTCGAAAACGGTGCCTAGTGAAGACGCAAAAAGAATTTTCTTGTGCGAGTTTTGGAGGGCAGGCGCCTGCGACGGGAGTGCGCTGGCTGGCGTGATGACGGCTGACATGTACGTCCCTTGAGGTTGGGTGGAAAGGAAGATTCGCAGGGTCAGGCGGCGACCGCCTCGGAGGACCGGATTCCAAGCACTTGCGGGAGTTGCTCGATGCTTCGCAGCTCGACGTGGGGCAGCAGGCCCAGTTCATCCGGCAAGTCCGCCTTGCGGTTGATCCAGATGACCTTGAAGCCGAAGGCGCGGGCGCCGGCGACATCAAAGAAATTGGAAGTCACGAAGCCCACTTCATGGCGCTCGACACCGAAGTGGTCGATGGCCATCAGGTAGGTCTGCGGATGCGGCTTGTAGACCTTCACCGCGTCCACGCTGAACAGCTTGTCGAACTGGTCTGCCAGGCCCGAATTCCTAACCAGTGCGTTGATCAGGTCCGGCGTGCCAACGGACAGGATGGAGCGCTTGATGGACGCCAGTTGGGGCAGGGCCGCGGCTGCGTCGGGGAAGGGCGTGAGCGATTCGTAGGCGCTCATCAGCTTGCGTCGCTCGCTCTCCCCCCCGGGAAGCTGCAGGAACTTCAGGCTGTACTTGAGGGCTGCCTCGGTGTTTTCGTTGTGGGGGATATACCGCCCCATCAGGGTGCGCAGGTACATGTATTCGATCTGCTTGGCGCGCCAGAGCTGGCTGAGGGCCTGGCCCTTGCCCGGAAACATCTGTTCCGCCAGCGCGACGACCGAATGCACATCAAACACAGTGCCGTAGGCGTCGAATGCCAACGCCTTGATTCCCGTCAGTTCCGTCATGAGGTTCTCCTGTTTAAGACCGGTTGCGCTCCGTTGATGGGAGCGAATAAGCAATCCTTGTGCCTGAAATCCGGCTGGGATTTCAGTTGGATTTCAGAGAATAGGGGAGATCAACGAGCACCAGTCCCGGGTTTTCCCGCGGCAGGTGTCTGCGAGGGGGGGGCGGCGCGGAAAAAGAAAAAGCCCGCCGAAGCGGGCTTTGTCGTGGGGGCCGAAGCAGCCGGTCAGCGCTGGGCGATGGGCTTGACGTCGCGCTTGGCGGAGCCGTTGAACAGCTGGCGGGGACGGCCGATCTTGTACTCGGGGTCGCCGATCATCTCGTTCAGCTGGGCAATCCAGCCCACGGTGCGGGCAAGCGCGAAGATCGCGGTGAACAGCGAGGTGGGGATGCCGATGGCGCGCTGCACGATGCCGGAGTAGAAGTCCACGTTCGGGTACAGCTTGCGCGACACGAAGTATTCGTCTTCCAGGGCGATCTTCTCCAGTGCCTGGGCGATCTGCAGCAGCGGGTCGTTTTCCACGCCCAGGTGGCCCAGCACTTCCTTGCAGGTTTCCTGCATCAGCTTGGCGCGCGGGTCGTAGTTCTTGTACACGCGGTGGCCGAAGCCCATCAGCTTGACGTTGGAGTTCTTGTCCTTGGCCTGCTTGATGAAGTCACCGATCTTGGCCACGCCGCCGGCCTGCTGGATCTCGTTCAGCATGGTCAGGCAGGCCTCGTTGGCGCCGCCGTGGGCCGGGCCCCAGAGGCAGGCCACGCCGGCCGCGATGGCGGCGAACGGGTTGGTGCCGGAGGAGCCGCACAGGCGCACCGTGGAGGTGGAGGCGTTCTGCTCGTGGTCGGCGTGCAGGATGAAGATGCGGTCCAGGGCGCGCACCAGCACGTCGTCGGGCTTGTACTCCTCGCACGGCGTGGCGAACATCATCTGCATGAAGTTCGCGGTGTACGACAGGTTGTTCTTCGGGTACATGTACGGCTGGCCGGCGCTGTACTTGTAGGCCATCGCCACCAGCGTGGGCATCTTGGCGATCAGGCGGATGGCCGAGATCTCGCGGTGCTCCGGGTTGTTGATGTCCGTGCTGTCGTGATAGAAGGCCGACAGGGCGCCGACCAGGCCGGTCATCACGGCCATCGGGTGGGCGTCACGGCGGAAGCCGCGCAGGAAGAACTGCATCTGCTCGTTGACCATGGTGTGCATGGTCACGCGCTGGGTGAAGTCGGCCTTGCCCTTGGCGTCCGGCAGGTCTCCGTACAGCAGCAGGTGGCAGGTTTCCAGGAAGTCGCACTGGGTGGCCAGCTGCTCGATGGGGTAGCCGCGGTACAGCAGCTCGCCCTTGTCACCGTCGATGTAGGTGATCGCCGACTGGCACGACGCGGTGGACAGGAAGCCCGGGTCGTACGTGAACATGCCGGTCTGCGCATACAGCTTGCGGATGTCGATCACATCGGGGCCGATGGTGCCCTGGTACACGGGCATCTCGACGCTGGGGCTGCCGTTGGAGAACGACAGGGTGGCTTTGTTGTCGGCGAGTTTCATAAGTCTTCCTTCAAATCAGGTCCGCAGCATCTCGAGCACTTCTCTCACGTCGGCGGTGTCGAGTGCGCCGTCAGGCTCCCTGCGCCGCAGCAGCAGGTCCAGCAGGTCGTTGTCGGACAGGTCCATCAGCCCGTTGAGGGCGTTGGCCTGCCGCACCGTCAGCCCGCGCTCGTGGCGCTGGAAGAACCGCTCGATGAACAGGTCGTTCTCCAGCAGGCCCCGGCGGCAGCGCCACTTGAGCTTGCTGAGCGCGCGTTCATCGATTGGCTCGTCGGTCATTGCAAGATCCACGCCCGTGCCGTCAGACGGCGCGGCGGACCATCAGTTCCTTGATCTTGCCGATCGCCATCGTGGGGTTCAGGCCCTTCGGGCAGACATCCACGCAGTTCATGATGGTGTGGCAACGGAACAGGCGGTACGGGTCCTCGAGGTTGTCGAGACGCTCGCCGGTGGACTGGTCGCGGCTGTCCGCGATGAAGCGGTAGGCCTGCAGCAGGCCGGCAGGGCCGACGAACTTGTCGGGGTTCCACCAGAAGCTGGGGCAGCTGGTCGAGCAGCTCGCGCACAGGATGCACTCGTACAGGCCGTTGAGCTCTTCACGCTCCTCGGGCGACTGCAGGCGCTCCTTCTCGGGCGGGATCGTGTCGTTGATCAGGTACGGCTTGATCGAGTGGTACTGCTTGAAGAACTGCGTCATGTCCACGATCAGGTCGCGCACCACCGGCAGGCCCGGCAGCGGCTTCAGGACGATCGTGCCCTTGAGCGTGTTCATGTTCGTCAGGCAGGCCAGGCCGTTCTTGCCATTGATGTTCATGGCATCGGAGCCGCACACGCCTTCGCGGCAGGAGCGGCGGAACGACAGGGTCGGGTCCTGCGCCTTGAGCTTCATCAGGGCGTCCAGCAGCATGCGCTCGTTGCCGTCGAGTTCGATCTCGACGGTCTGCATGTACGGCTTGGCGTCCTTGTCCGGGTCGTAGCGGTAGATCTGGAAGGTGCGTTTCATGGTGATCTCTCGGGTACTTCTGCGGGCTTAGAAGGTGCGGACCTTGGGCGGCACCGACTCGACGGTCAGCGGCTTGAGCTTGACCGGCTTGTAGGTCAGGCTGTTGTCCGCGCTGTGCCACAGGGTGTGCTTCATCCAGTTGGCGTCGTCGCGGCCCAGCGGGGCGACGGCGTCATCGGCGGGACGCTCGTAGTCGTACACGGTGTGGGCGCCGCGGCACTCGCGGCGTGCGGCGGCCGAGGTCATCGTGGCCTGGGCGGCCTCGATCAGGTTCTCGACTTCCAGCGCCTCGATGCGGGCGGTGTTGAACACCTTGGACTTGTCCTTCAGGCCGATCTTGCCCACGCGCTCGCGGATGGCGTTGATCTTCTGGACGCCTTCGTCCATGCCGGCCTGGGTGCGGAACACGCCGGCGTGCTGCTGCATGGCGGCGCGGATGTCGTTGGCGACGTCCTGGGCGTATTCGCCGGAGGAGTCGGCTTCCAGGCGGTTCAGGCGCTCCAGCGTGCGGTCGGCAGCGTCGGCCGGCAGGGGCTTGTGCTCCTTGTTCTTGTCGTTGAACTCGACGATGTGGTTGCCGGCGGCGCGGCCGAACACCAGCAGGTCCAGCAGCGAGTTGGTGCCCAGGCGGTTGGCGCCGTGCACCGACACGCACGAGCACTCGCCCACGGCGTACAGGCCGTTGACGATGTCGTTGTCGCTCTTGCTGTTCTGCACCACCACCTGGCCATTGATGTTGGTCGGAATGCCGCCCATCTGGTAGTGGATGGTGGGCACGACCGGGATCGGCTCGCGGGTGATGTCGACGTTGGCGAAGTTCACGCCGATCTCGTAGACCGAGGGCAGGCGCTTGTGGATGGTGTCGGCGCCCAGGTGGTCCAGCTTCAGGAGGATGTGGTCCTTGTTGGGACCGCAGCCACGGCCTTCCTTGATTTCCTGGTCCATGCAGCGCGAGACGAAGTCACGCGGGGCCAGGTCCTTCAGCGTCGGGGCATAGCGCTCCATGAAGCGCTCGCCGTTCGAGTTCAGCAGGATGGCGCCTTCGCCGCGGCAGCCTTCGGTGAGCAGCACGCCCGCGCCGGCCACGCCGGTGGGGTGGAACTGCCAGAACTCCATGTCTTCCAGCGGGATGCCGGCGCGCGCCGCCATGCCCAGACCGTCACCGGTGTTGATGAAGGCGTTGGTGGAGGCGGCGAAGATGCGGCCGGCGCCGCCGGTGGCCAGCAGCACGGTCTTGGCCTGCAGGATGTGCAGGTCGCCGGTTTCCATCTCGAGGGCGGTCACGCCGACCACGTCGCCGTCGGCGTCGCGGATCAGGTCCAGGGCCATCCACTCGACGAAGAAGCTGGTCTTGGCCTTGACGTTCTGCTGGTACAGCGTGTGCAGCATGGCGTGGCCGGTGCGGTCGGCCGCGGCGCAGGCGCGCTGCACCGGCTTCTCGCCGTAGTTGGCGGTGTGGCCGCCGAACGGGCGCTGGTAGATGGTGCCGTCCGGGTTGCGGTCGAAGGGCATGCCCATGTGCTCCAGGTCGTACACGACCTTCGGCGCTTCACGGCACATGAACTCGATGGCGTCCTGGTCGCCCAGCCAGTCGGAGCCCTTGATGGTGTCGTAGAAGTGGTAGTGCCAGTTGTCCTCGGACATGTTGCCCAGGGAGGCGCCGATGCCGCCCTGCGCCGCCACGGTGTGGGAGCGGGTCGGGAAGACCTTGGACAGGACGGCCACGTTCAGGCCGGCGCGGGACAGTTGCAGCGAGGCGCGCATGCCGGAGCCGCCGGCACCGACGATGACGACGTCGAACTTGCGCTTGGTGATGTTCTTGGAGGAGTAGGTCATGCTCGTTGTCTCCGGATCACAGGCGCCACAGGACCTGGATGGCCCAGCCGGCACAGCCGACCAGCCAGACGATGGAGAAGATCTGCAGGGCCAGGCGGATGCCCAGCGGCTTGATGTAGTCCATGAGGACGTCACGCACGCCGACCCACACGTGGTACAGCAGGGCGACGATGACGGAGAAGGTCAGGACCTTCATCCACTGGGCGGCGAAGATGCCGGCCCACTTGTCGTAGCCGATCGGGCCGGCGGTGAACAGCACCTGGGCCAGCACGATCAGGGTGAAGAGGGCCATCACGACGCCGGTGACGCGCTGGGCCAGCCAGTCACGCAGGCCGTAGTGCGCGCCGGTGACGATGCGCTTGGAGCCGTAGTTCACGGACATGTTGGTTTGCTCCTGGAAATACTTAGTACAGGCCGAACAGCTTGGCGCCGAGGACCACGGTCAGGGCGACGCTCAGCACGAGGACGACCTTGGCCGAAGCGGCGCCGGACTTCTTGTCGACGGCGGCGTGGCTCAGGTCCATGCGGATGTGGCGCAGGCCGGCGATGAAGTGGTGCAGGTAGGACCAGATCAGGGACAGGGCCACGAGCTTGAGGAACCAGCCCGGGACAAAACCAAGGCCGCCCTCGAAGGCGGCCTTGAAGCGGGCGAACGAAATCTCGGAGGACACGGAGGTGTCGAACATCCAGATGATGAACGGCATGAGCACGAACATCAGGACGCCGCTGACGCGGTGCAGGATGGAGACGATGCCGGCGGCGGGCAGCCGGTAGGTCGGCAGGTCCGAGAGGGCATTGATGTTGCGGAATTCGGGCCGCTTCTTGGTGAGTTCTGTCATGGCGGGGGTGGGCTTTCTTGACAACCGTAAATTCTATTTCAACGCGACAGGCTGACGCGGAGCCTTCAGGCATGACCCGCGACAGTTCGCCGAGGTCTTTTCAATTCAGATCGTTGCGGTAGTGGTGCGTATCAGTGCGGTACAGGCCGCGGCGCAGCTCCATAGGAACATCGTTGTACGTAAAAGCCAGACGTTCTACCGACAGCAACGGGCTGCCCTTGTGGACTTGGAGCAACGCCGCCTGCTGCGCGTCGGCCGCGACGGCGCGGATCTTCTCCTCGGCGCGCAGCATGCGCACGCCGAATTCGAGCTCGAACATCGCGTAGGTGGGGCCGCGCCACTCGGCCAGGCGCTCGGCCGAGATGCCCTTGAACGCGGCGCCGGGCAGCCACAGGTCTTCCAGGATGGTCGGCGTGCCGCCGAAGGCCAGCACCCGGCGCACCTGCACCACCGCGTCGCCGGGGCGGATCGCCAGCGAGCGGGCGATGTCGGCGGTGGCGCGCACCCGCCGGCACTCCACGATGGTGCGCTCGGCCGGGCCCTCGCTGACCTGGTCGCCCGAGTCGGGCACCAGCTTGAGGAAGCGGTACTGCGCCTGGTGCTCGGCGTGGGTGGCCACGAAGGTGCCCTTGCCCTGGCGGCGCACCACCAGGTTGCCGGCGGCGAGCTCGTCGATCGCCTTGCGCACCGTGCCCTGGCTCACGCGGTAGCGCGCGGCCAGCTCCATCTCGCTGGGAATGGCCTCGCCCGGCTTCCACTCGCCGGCCTGCAGGCTTTGCAGGATCAGCCCCTTGATCTGCTGGTACAGGGGGCTGAAGGCGGGCGTGGCGCCGCCGTCCTGGGGCAGGGCGGCGGGGTCGGCCGGTTGGGAGGAGGTGGATGCCATGGACGGTGCGTGAACAGCGCAAATCATATCTTATATAAGACATAAGACAAATTGACCCTGCGGCGTTTTCGGCGCTACACTCGCCGGCTGTCGCAGGTGCGCGCGCGCCTGCGCCGGCGCCGCTTGCGCCGGCCCTGATTTCTTATCACTTCACCGGAGATTTCCATGAGCAAGAAACCCGTTCGCGTCGCCGTCACCGGCGCTGCCGGCCAAATCGGTTACGCCCTGCTGTTCCGCATCGCCTCCGGCGAGATGCTGGGCAAGGACCAGCCCGTCATCCTGCAACTGCTCGAAATCCCCGACGAGAAGGCCCAGAAGGCCCTGCGCGGCGTGATGATGGAGCTCGAGGACTGCGCCTTCCCGCTGCTGGCCGGCATGGAAGCCCACGCCGACCCGATGACCGCCTTCAAGGACACCGACTACGCCCTGCTGGTCGGCGCCCGTCCCCGCGGCCCCGGCATGGAGCGTGCCGACCTGCTGGCCGCCAACGCCCAGATCTTCACCGCCCAGGGCAAGGCCCTGAACGCCGTCGCCTCGCGCAACGTCAAGGTCCTGGTCGTGGGCAACCCCGCCAACACCAACGCCTACATCGCCATGAAGTCCGCGCCGGACCTGCCGCGCGAGAACTTCACCGCCATGCTGCGCCTGGACCACAACCGCGCCGCCTCGCAGATCGCCGCCAAAACCGGCGGCAAGGTCGGCGAGATCGAGAAGCTGACCGTGTGGGGCAACCACTCGCCCACCATGTACGCCGACTACCGCTTCGCCACCATCGGCGGCAAGTCCGTCAAGGACCTGATCAACGACCAGGTCTGGAACGCCGACGTGTTCCTGCCCACCGTGGGCAAGCGCGGCGCCGCCATCATCGAGGCGCGCGGCCTGTCCTCCGCCGCCTCCGCCGCCAACGCCGCCATCGACCACATGCGTGACTGGGCCCTGGGCTCCAACGGCCAGTGGGTCACCATGGGCGTGCCCTCCAACGGCGACTACGGCATCCCCAAGGACGTCATGTTCGGCTTCCCCGTCATCACCAAGGACGGCAAGTACGAGATCGTCAAGGGCCTGGAAATCGATGCCTTCAGCCAGGAACGCATCAACAAGACGCTGAAGGAACTGCAGGACGAGCAGGCCGGCGTCGCCCACCTGCTGTAAACCGCGTACCCGCAGTGCATCCGCGTAGCGTCCTCCTCGGCGCCCAGGCGCGTGCCGGCGTCCTGCCGGTCTGTGACCACTACAGCGGCGTCGAGGCGCGGATGCGGAAAAGCCTCCAGCTCCAGGCCGAGATGGCCGAGGAGTTCGGCGCCTGCGTCTTCGACGTCACGCTCGATTGCGAAGACGGCGCGCCGGTGGGAGGCGAGGCCGACCACGCCGCCCTGGTGACCGAGCTGGCCCTGGCCAGCGCACCGGGTGCGCGCGTCGCGGTCCGGGTCCACGCGGTGGACCATCCGGCCTTCGAGGCCGACATCGACCACATCGCCAGCCGGGCCGGCTCCCGCCTGTGCCACCTCATGATCCCGAAAGTGGAGTCGGTCGCCGACATCGAGCGCGCGGTGCGCGCCGTCGATGCCGCCGGCGCCACGTCGCTGCCCCTGCATGCGCTGGTGGAATCCCCCGCCGCGGTGCACCGCGCCTTCGACATCGCCGCGCACCCGCGCGTGCAGTCCATCAGCTTCGGCCTGATGGATTTCGTTTCCGCCCACGGCGGGGCCATCCCCGGCGAGGCCATGGGCGTCGCCGGCCAGTTCACGCACCCCCTGGTGCTGCGCGCCAAGATGGAGATCGCCTCCGCCTGCCACGCGCACGGCAAGGTGCCCTCCCACTGCGTGGTCACCGAGTTCAAGGACAAGGCCGCCTTCGCGCAGGCCGCGCGCCGCGCCTCGCGCGAGCTGGGCTACACCCGCATGTGGAGCATCCACCCGGACCAGATCCGCGTGCTGCTCGAGGTCTTCGCCCCCGGCGAGGACGAGATCGACACCGCCAGCCAGATCATCTCGGCCGCGGTGGCCGCCGACTGGGCACCGATCAGCCACGGTGGCAAACTCGAAGACCGGGCGAGCTACCGCTACCACTGGCAGGTGCTCGAGAAGGCGCACCAGACCGGACGCGCCCTGCCCGAATCCGTGAGGCAGTGGTTCCAGGAGCCGTGACCATGAAGGCCATCCTCGTGTTGCTCGCCGCCGCCATGCCCGCGCTGGCGATGGCCCAGTCCGCCGCCGCGCCCAAGGCGCCGGCACGGCCCGCGATCAAGCCTCCGGTCGCCGCCTCGCTGGCCCCCGGCGCGGTCAAGGCCGTCGAGGAGCGCACGCCCATCGAGGACGAGCCCACCCACGACCTCTCCCCGCTGGAGCTCGAAGTGGCACGCGCCGTGCATGTCGGCGAGATGCAATGCGAACTCGGCGGCAAGGTCACGGTCCGGGCGCTGAAGCGCGAAGGCTACTTCCTGGTGTCCACCAACAAGGGCCTGCGTTTCCGCATGCACCCGGCCGAGAGCCGCACCGGCGCGATCCGCCTGGAGGACCCCAAGCGCGGCGCGATGTGGCTGCAGCTCGGGAACAAGTCCATGCTCATGAGCCAGAAGCTGGGCCAGCGCCTGGCCGACGAGTGCCAGAGCCCCGAGCAGGTCACCTTCGCCCAGGCCCTGAAGACCAACCCGCCGCCCAGCCTGCTGGACCCGGCGCCGAAGAACTGACAACCCCTTTCAATCCCAACGGAGCAACCATGCTGCAAGCCTATCGTGACCACGTCGCCGAACGCGCCAAGCTCGGCATCCCGCCGCTGCCGCTGTCGGCCAAGCAGACCGCCGAACTGATCGAGCTGCTGAAGAACCCGCCCGCAGGCGAGGAGCAGGTCCTGGTCGACCTGATCACGCACCGCGTGCCGGCCGGCGTGGACGACGCCGCCAAGGTCAAGGCCTCCTACCTGGCCGCCGTGGCCCACGGCACCGAGAAGTGCGCCCTGATCTCCCGCGCCAAGGCCACCGAGCTGCTCGGCACCATGCTGGGCGGCTACAACATCAGCCCCCTGATCGACCTGCTGGACGACGCCGAAGTCGGCCAGGTGGCCGCCAACGGCCTGAAGAACACCCTGCTGATGTTCGACCAGTTCCATGACGTGCAGGAGAAGGCCGCCAAGGGCAACGCCAACGCCAAGGCCGTGATGCAGTCCTGGGCCGACGCCGAGTGGTTCACCAGCCGCCCCGAAGTGCCCAAGAGCCTGACCCTGACCGTGTTCAAGGTGACCGGCGAAACCAACACCGACGACCTGTCGCCCGCCCCGGACGCCTGGAGCCGCCCCGACATCCCGCTGCACGCCCTGGCGATGCTGAAGAACGCCCGCCCCGGCATCACCCCCGAGGAAGACGGCAAGCGCGGCCCGATCAAGTTCATCGAGGACCTGCGCGCCAAGGGCCACCTGGTGGCCTATGTCGGCGACGTGGTGGGCACCGGCTCCTCGCGCAAGTCGGCCACCAACAGCGTGCTGTGGTTCACCGGCCAGGACATCCCCTTCGTCCCGAACAAGAAGTTCGGCGGCGTCTGCCTGGGCTCCAAGATCGCCCCGATCTTCTACAACACCATGGAAGACGCCGGCGCGCTGCCCATCGAGCTCGACGTGAGCAAGATGGACATGGGCGACGTCATCGAGCTGCGCCCCTATGAAGGCAAGGCCCTGAAGAACGGCGAAGTCATCGCCGAGTTCACCGTCAAGTCCGAGGTCCTGTTCGACGAAGTGCGCGCCGGCGGCCGCATTCCGCTGATCATCGGCCGCGGCCTGACCGCCAAGGCGCGCGAGGCCCTGGGCCTGCCGCCCTCCACGCTGTTCCGCCTGCCCCAGGCCCCGAAGGACACGGGCAAGGGCTTCACGCTGGCCCAGAAGATGGTCGGCCGCGCCTGCGGCCTGCCGGAAGGCCAGGGCATCCGCCCGGGTACCTACTGCGAGCCGCGCATGACCTCCGTGGGTTCCCAGGACACCACCGGCCCGATGACCCGCGACGAGCTGAAGGACCTGGCCTGCCTGGGCTTCTCGGCCGACCTGGTGATGCAGTCCTTCTGCCACACCGCCGCCTACCCGAAGCCGGTGGACGTCAAGACGCACCACGAGCTGCCCGATTTCATCTCCACCCGCGGCGGCATCTCCCTGCGCCCCGGCGACGGCGTGATCCACTCCTGGCTGAACCGCTTCCTGCTGCCCGACACCGTGGGCACCGGCGGCGACTCGCACACCCGCTTCCCGATCGGCATCTCCTTCCCCGCCGGCTCCGGCCTGGTGGCCTTCGCCGCCGCCACGGGCGTGATGCCCCTGGACATGCCGGAGTCCGTGCTGGTGCGCTTCAAGGGCCAGATGCAGCCCGGCGTCACCCTGCGTGACCTGGTCAACGCCATCCCCCTGGCCGCGATCCAGCAGGGCCTGCTGACCGTGGAGAAGAAGGGCAAGAAGAACATCTTCTCCGGCCGCATCCTCGAGATCGAGGGCCTGCCGGACCTGAAGGTGGAACAGGCCTTCGAGCTCTCCGACGCCTCCGCCGAGCGCTCCGCCGCCGGCTGCACGGTGCACCTGAACAAGGAGCCGGTGATCGAGTACATCAACAGCAACATCACGCTGATGAAGTGGATGATCGCCAATGGCTACTCCGACGCCCGCACCCTGCAGCGCCGCATCGCCGCCCAGGAAGCCTGGCTGAAGGACCCGCAGCTGCTCAAGGGCGACGCCGACGCCGAGTACGCCGCCGTGATCGAGATCGACCTGAACACGATCACCGAGCCGATCGTGGCCTGCCCGAACGACCCGGACGACGTGAAGACCCTGTCCGACGTCGCCGGCGCCAAGATCGACGAAGTGTTCATCGGCTCGTGCATGACCAACATCGGCCACTTCCGCGCCGCTTCCAAGCTGCTCGAAGGCAAGCGCGACATCCCGGTCAAGCTGTGGGTCGCCCCGCCGACCAAGATGGACCAGCACCAGCTGACCGAGGAAGGCCACTACGGCGTGTTCGGCCAGGCTGGCGCCCGCACCGAAATGCCCGGCTGCTCGCTGTGCATGGGCAACCAGGCGCAGGTGCGCGAAGGCGCGACGGTGATGTCCACCTCCACCCGCAACTTCCCGAACCGCCTGGGCAAGAACACCAACGTGTACCTGGGCTCCGCCGAACTGGCCGCCATCTGCTCCAAGCTGGGTCGCATCCCGACCAAGCAGGAGTACCTGGAGGACATCGGCGTGATCAACGCCAACGGCGACAAGATCTACCAGTACATGAACTTCGACCAGATCGGCGAGTACAAGGAAGTGGCGGACAAGGTGGCGGCGTAAGCCTCATTCCTCCTTGCGAAGAAGCGGCCTGCGGGCCGCTTTTTTCATGGCGGCCGGCCACGGCGCAGTTGTCCCCGGCGCCTGTGGGCGAGGCTGTGGACAGGTTCATGAAGAACCCCTGGAAGCCGCGCCAGGCTTGGGTTTCCACGCGATGCCCAATTAATGGGCAGGTACTCGCTCCCCGTTCGGCATGTCGGTGCTCCAGACCCGCCTGCCGCGCACGCTGCGCCTGATTACGGGCGCTGCGGGCCCGCCGGCCCGCGCAGGGGCCGGCCGCATCGTCCACTTCAAGTTCCGGCGCGCCCTGCCGAAAGCACGGCCATGAGCCTGTGCGCCGTCCCCGTTCCCACCCGCCACTGGCGCCCCGGAGGTCCCTGACATGCCGACGCCGTCCGGGGAGGGGCCCGCCAGGCTCGCGCCCTCCATGCTCCTGCGGCGCGCCGTCGCCCGCCTCGGCGCGTGGGGCGTTCCCCTGATCCTGCTGCTCGGCGTCTCGCTGACGGCCTGGGTGGCCGTGGCCACCGAACGCGCCGCCCGCGTGCGCTCGGTCCAGACCTTCGAGGGCCACGTGGACCGGCTTGCGCACGAGATCGTCCGACGCATCGAGCGCGCGGAAAACGGCTTGCGCGGGCTCAGCGGCGCGGTGGCACTGCGCCCGGGGATGACCGCCGACGAGTTCCGCCGCGCCCTCGATCGTCGCAACCTGTGGCACGAGTTCCGAGGCATCCGCGGCTTCGGGCTGGTCGTGCGGGTGGAGCGTGACCGGCTGAAGGCCTTCGTCGACGCGCAGCACGCGGCGGGCCGGCCGGCCTTCCAGGTGAAATCCCGCGGCGCGCAGCCGGACCTGTACCTGGTGAAGTACATCGAGCCCCTGGCGGCCAACGAGGCCGCCCTGGGCTTCGACCTGGGCGCCGACCCGGTGCGCCGCACCACCATCGATCAGGCGCTGTCCAGCGGGCTGACCACGCTCACGCCCCGGGTCACGCTGCTGCAGGACCAGCAGGGCGGCCCGGGATGGGTGGCGCTGCTGCCGGTGCGGGAGGACAGCGCCGACGGCTCCGGGCGGCTGGTGGGCCTGCTGCACGCCGCCATCGTGGCCAGCGAGATCCTCGGCGACCTGCAGGCCTTCACCGACTTCATGCTCGATTACCGTCTCTACGACGGCCTGCCCGCCGAGGGGCGGCTGATGTCGGATTCGCAGGGCCTGGTCGACGCCGCGGTGCTCACGCGGGGCGAGGGTGGCTATGCCGGCCGCACGATGCAGGGCGAGCGTTCGTTCCGCGTCGGGGAGCGCCTCATGACGCTGCAGGCCGCGGCCAAGCCGCGCCTGCATCCCACCGTGCTGGGCCTGTCGCCAGGCACGGTGACGGTGGCCGTCGCCGGCACCGTCATCACGCTGGTGGTGGCGATGCTCGCCGGCCTGAT
The DNA here is from genome assembly GCF_052600055.1 of Ramlibacter sp. MAHUQ-53. Lineage (NCBI taxonomy): Bacteria > Pseudomonadati > Pseudomonadota > Betaproteobacteria > Burkholderiales > Comamonadaceae > Ramlibacter > Ramlibacter sp. MAHUQ-53. The sequence continues at coordinate 57,990 of NZ_JBQWTS010000004.1, read as the reverse complement.
TGCCCAGGGCCGGGCCCGGGCCCTGGCCCTGGCGCACCGCATGACCGCGGACCTCGAGCGCGCCTCTGTCGACCTGGCGCGCGGCAACGAGCGCCTGCACGCCGTGCTGGACAACCTGCCTTGCGGCCTGAGCGTGTTCGACAAGGACCTGCGCGTCGTCGCGCAGAACGCCTTCCTGCACCGGCTGCTGGGATTGCCGGAGGGCGAGGTGGTGCCGGACCTCGCCATCTCCACGCTCCTGTACCGCGTCGAGGCGGACGGCGAACCGGCGAATGCCGAGGCCTGGGTCCCGATCACCGAAGCGCACCGCTTCGAGCGCCAGCTGCCCGACGGACGCCTGCTGGAGATCCACGCCGGGCCGATGCCCGACGGCGGCTTCATCCTCACCTACGTGGACCACTCGGCGCGCCGCCAGGCCGAGGCCGCGCTGCGTGCCAGCGAGAACCTGATGCGGCTGGTCACCGACAGCATCCCCGGGCGCGTTGCGTACTGGGACAGTGCCGGCCGCTGCCGCTTTGCCAACTCCGAGTTCCTGGCCGGCCACGCGCACAAGGGGCTGCCCATGCCGGGCTGCCACTGGACCGAGCTGTATGGCGACTGCGCCGACCAGCCCGAGCGGCCGGACCGCATCCGCGCAGCCCTGGGCGGCGAGCGCCAGACCTTCGAGAGAACCGGGCCCGACCCTGGCGGCCCGGTGCGCACCCGCCAGGTCCACTACATCCCCGACGTGGCGGACGGGCGCGTCCAGGGCTTCTTCGCCATCGGCCTGGACGTCACCGAGATCCGCCAGGCCCGCGACGACGCGCTGCGCGCCAGCGAGGCCAAGAGCCGCTTCGTGGCCAACATGAGCCACGAGCTGCGCACCCCCATGAACGCGGTGCTGGGGATGCTGCAGCTGGTGCAGCACACCCCGCTGACGGGGCAGCAGGAGGACTACATCCGCAAGGCCGAGGGCGCGGCCCAGGCCCTGCTCAGCGTCCTCAATGACATCCTGGACTTCTCCAAGGTCGAGGCCGGCAAGATGACGCTGGACCCGCGCGCCTTCGAGGTCGACGCGCTGCTGCGGGACCTCTCGGTGATCCTGGCGACCGCGGTCGGGGCCAAGCCGGTCGACGTGCTGTTCGACCTGCACCCGCAGCTGCCGGCGCGCCTGGTAACCGACGACATGCGCCTGCGCCAGGTGCTGATCAACCTGGCCGGCAACGCGATCAAGTTCACCGAGCGGGGCTCGGTGGTGCTGTCCGTGGCGCCGGTGGCGCGGGACGGCAGCACGGTGTGCGTGGAGTTTTCGATCCGCGACACCGGCATCGGCATCGCGCCGCGCCAGCTGCAGCGGCTGTTCGAGGACTTCGGGCAGGCCGAGGCCTCGACCACGCGGCGGTTCGGCGGCACCGGCCTGGGCCTGGCGATCAGCCGGCGGCTGGTGGCCCTGCTGGGGGGCGAGCTGCGCGTGGAAAGCCGTGCCGGCGAGGGCAGCCGGTTCTTCTTCCGCCTGGACCTGCCGGCCGCGCCCGACGACGGCGCCGCGCCGCCGCCGCACCGCCGCGTGCTGGTGGCAGACCCGCGCGCCATCACCCGCGAGGCCCATGCCGCGATGCTGCGCGCGCTGGGCTGGGATGTGGTGGAGGCGGGCACTGCGGACGAGGCAATCGCGCGCGCGCTGGAAGGCGGCTGGCATGCCGTCTTCATCGACTGGCTCATGGACCGCGAGGTCGCCCTGGAGACCGCGCGCCGCATCGGCGACGCGCTGGGCGACGACGGCCCGCCGGTGATCGTGCTGGGGACGGCCGAGGTCCAGGAGCTGGTGGCCCAGCTCGAGCCGCAGCGGCGGCGGCACCTCGCGGCCTGCCTCACCCGGCCGGTGACGCCGCGGCTGCTGGCGCAGTGCGTCGATGCGCCGCGCGCGCCGCGCCAGGCCCCGGCGCAGCCGGACGACCTGCCCCTGGCGGGCCTGCGGCTGCTGGTGGCCGAGGACAACGAGAACAACCAGATGGTGGCCCGCGAGCTGCTCTCGCGGCAGGGGGCGCGCGTGGACATCGCGGTGGACGGCGTCGAGGCGGTGGAGAAGGTCCGCGCCGGCGGCTACGACCTGGTGCTGATGGACTGGCAGATGCCGCGCATGGACGGCCTGCAGGCGACGCGGGCCATCCGCCGCATCGAGGGCTTCGCCGACCTGCCGATCGTGGCCATGACGGCCAACGCCATGGAGTCCGACCGCCGCGAGTGCCTGGAGGCGGGCATGACCGACCATGTGGCCAAGCCCTTCGTGCTGCGCGAGCTGGTGGCGGTGCTGCGCGCCCATGCGCGCCCCGGGGTGCCGGCCGCGCCGCGGGGCGACCTGCCGGCCCCCGCGCCTGTGCCCGTGGCGAAGGCGCCGCAGGAGGCGCCTGGCTCGGCGGACATGCCGGCCGCGACCGAAGCGCGCGATGGGACGGCGCCCCGGGAGGCGCTCCTGGACCGGGCGGGCGCGGTCGAGAGCCTGGGCGGCATCGAGTCCCTCTACGACGAGCTGCTGCCGTTGTTCCGCGCCGAGGCCCCACGCACGCTGGCGATGCTGGTGGAGGCCTGCCGCAGCGGCGCGCAGCAGGACGCGGTGCGCCTGGCGCACACGCTCAAGGGCACGGCCGGCACCGTGGGCGCGCGGCACCTGGCCCGCGTCTGCAAGGAGACCGAGGACGTGATGGCACGCATGCATGCGCCCCAGGACGCCACCGTGGCCCTGCAGGCGCTGGGCGAGGCCATCGACCTGACGCTGGCGGCCATGCCTGCCTGAGCCGGGGAGGGCGCGCCCGGCGTCGCACGCGTGCGGGACAAGCGCGGCCTGGCCTGCGTACCCCCGGCATAATCCCGCCTCCCATGTTCTCCCGCCTGCGCGCTCGCCACCTCACCCTGCTCGTGTTGGCATGGTTCGTCGTGGCGCTGGGCGTGGCGGCGGCGGCGCCGTCGGTCCACCCGCCGCCGCTGGATTGGGTCTGCTCCGCCAGCGGCGATGGCCGTTGGGTCGTCCACGAGGAGGGCGATGCGGCTGCCGCCAAGGCGCACTCCGTTCAGTGTGCGCTGTGCCTGTCCGTGGCGGCGCCGCCGCCGACAGTCGCTGCGGCGCATGGCGTCGCACCGGCCGCGCCCGGCTTCCTTGCCTGGCGTGGCGACCGGCCGACCGGCCCGCGGGCCGGGGCGCCGCTGCCGCCACGCGGCCCGCCCACCCGCGCCTGATCCCGCCGTGCCGGCGCCTAGGCGCCGGCTCCTTGGAATCCAGGAGCCCCCATGCAGAAATTTTCCCTGGCCGCCGCCCTGGCTGCGGCCGGATGCCTCGCGCCGCACGCCCGCGCGCAGGCGAATGACGAGCCCGCCCGGTCCCTGGGCGTGGTCACCATCACCAGCGGCGCGCCCACCTCGCTGCCCACGCAGATTCCCGCCACCGTCGAGGGCATCACCCGCGCCCAGATCGAGCGTGACATCAACGCTACCGACAGCGGGGACGCGCTCAAGTACCTCCCCAGCCTGCTGGTGCGCAAGCGCTACGTCGGCGACTACAACCACGCCATCCTCTCCAGCCGCGCCTCCGGCACCGGCAACAGCGCGCGCTCGGCGGTGTATGCCGACGGCATCCTGCTGTCCAACTTCCTGGGCAACGGCGTCGGCGGGCTGTCCTTTCCCCCGCGCTGGGGCCTGGTGACGCCCGAGGAGATCGAGCGGGTCGACGTGATGTACGGCCCGTTCTCCGCCGCCTACCCCGGCAACTCGGTGGGCGCGGTCGTGGAGTACACCACCCGCATGCCCACGCGCTTCGAGGCGCATGGCAAGGCGGGCCTGAGCCGCCAGCCCTTCGAGTACGGCGGCACGCAGGCCGCCTACCGCAGCTGGCAGGCCAGCGCCTCGGCGGGCAGCCGCGCCGGCGACTGGGCCTGGTGGTTCAACCTGCACCGCACCGAGGCCGAGGGCCAGCCCCTGACCTTCGCCACGCGCCTGCTCGCCAGCGGCACGCCGGGCGGCACGGGCACCCCGGTGACCGGCGCGGTCCTCGGGCGCAACGGCGCCAACGCGCCCTGGTACCTCCTGGGGGCAGCCACGCAGTACACCTCGCGGCAGGACCATGCCAAGGCCAGGCTGGCCTACGACTTCAGCCCGACGCTGCGCGCCACCTACACGGTCGGCGCCTGGCAGAACGACGCCGAGGGGCGGCCGGCGTCCTGGCTGCGCGACGCCGCGGGCCGGCCGGTCACCAGCGGCCCCATCCACATCGACGGCCGCAGCTTCGCGCCCCTCTCGGGCGCCGACTTCCCGCTCACGCGCGAGTCCCTCACCCACGTGAGCCAGGGCCTGGCGCTCAAGCGCCACACCCAGGGCGAGTTCGACTGGGAGATGGCGGCCAGCCGCTACCGCTACGCGCGCGACCTCAAGCGCCAGAACGCGGCGAACAACCCGCTGCCCGCCGCCGAGGCGGGCGGCGCCGGCACGGTGGCCGACGGCAGCGGCACCGGCTGGACCACCCTGGCCGTCAAGGGCACCTGGCGGCCGGTGGGCGCGCAGGGCCGCCACGTGGTCGATGCCGGCCTGCAGCAGGACAGCTTCGCGCTCGACTACCGCACCCGCGGCACGGCGGGTTCGTGGATCGACGGCGAGCCCGGCCCGCTGGTGTCGGACACCGGCGGGCGCACCCGCCTGCGCAGTGCCTGGGCGCAGGACACCTGGGCCTTCGCGCCGCGCTGGAAGGCGGTGCTGGGCGGGCGCCTGGAGCAGTGGTCCGCCGAGGCGGGGCGCACGCGCATCCCGGGCGCGGTGCCCGCGGTGGATGCCGCCTGGCCCTCGCGCGAGGCGACCTTCTTCTCGCCCAAGGCGGCCGTCTCGTGGCAGTGGCAGCCCGGCACCGTGCTCAAGGCGGCCCTGGGCCGCGCGGTGCGCATGCCCACGGTGGCCGAACTCTATGGCGCGACGTCCACCGCCAACGCGCGCTACATCAACGACCCCGCGTTGCGCCCCGAGCGCTCGTGGACCGGCGAGCTGAGCGCCGAGAAGGACCTGGGCCAGGGCCTGCTGCGCGTGACCGGCTTCGCCGAGGACACGCGCGACGCGCTGTACTCGCAGGCGCTGTTCGACCCCGCGGCCAACCTCAACGTCACCCGCGTGCAGAACGTGGGGCGCATCGCCACGCGCGGCGTGGAGGCGGCCGCCACGGCCTGGGACGCCCTCGCGCGCGGCCTGGACCTCACCGCCAGCCTCACCTGGGCCGACTCGCGGATCCGCGAGAACGCCGGCTTCGTCGCGGTGCCGGGCGACACGCTCGGCAAGCGCCAGCCCAACATCCCGCGCTGGCGCGCCGCCGCCACCGCCAGCTACCGCTGGACGCCCGAGTGGACGACGACCCTGGCCGCCCGCTACAGCGGCACCCAGTACCGCACCCTGAACAACAGCGACGTGAATGGCTTCACCTACATGGGCGTGAGCCGCTTCCTGGTGCTGGACCTGCGCGTGCGCCACCAGCTGACGAAGACCACCGCGCTGGCCTTCGGCATCGACAACCTCACCGGCGAGCGGTACTGGAATTTCCATCCCTATCCGCAGCGCAGCCTGTTCGCCGAGATGAAGGTGGACCTTTGAAGGCGCGCCCGTGCGCATGAGGCCGGGTCGGCGCCTGCGGCCCGCGGTGGCGGTCGTGTTCGCGGCGGCCGCCGCCGGCGTGTCCGCGCAGGCCGGGCCCTCGTTGCCTGAGGTCACCATCCAGGGCCACTACGACACCGCGGTCGGCGCGTTCGACGCGGCCAGCGCCGGCGTCGCCACCGCCACGCTGATCGAGCGACGGCCGACACTGCGCCCCGCCGAGGTGCTGGAGTTCGTCCCCGGCCTGGTGGTGACGCAGCACTCCGGGGCCGGCAAGGCCAACCAGTATTTCCTGCGCGGCTTCAACCTGGACCACGGCACCGACTTCGCGACCTGGGTCGACGGCATGCCGGTGAACATGCCCTCGCATGCCCACGGCCAGGGCTACTCCGACCTGAACTGGCTGGTGCCGGAGCTGGTGGACCGCATCGGCTTCCGCAAGGGCCCCTACGACGCGCAGGACGGTGACTTCTCCTCCGCCGGCTCGGCCCGCCTGCAGCTGCGCGACACGCTGGCCCGCCCGGTGGCCGAGGTCACCGGGGGCACGTGGCGCCACGCGCGGGTCCTGCTGGCGCAGAGCCGCGCGCTCGGGCGCGGGCAGCTGCTGCATGCGCTCGAGGGCTCGCACGGCGACGGCCCATGGCAGCGGCCCGAGCAGGCCCGTCGCAGCAACGCGGTACTTCGCTACAGCGAGGCGGACGGACCGCAGCGCTGGTCGCTCACCGGCATGGGCTACCGCGCCGGCTGGTACGCCACCGACCAGGTGCCGCAGCGCGCGCTGGCCGCGGGCCGGGTGGACCGCTTCGGCACGCTCGACCCCACCGACGGCGGAACGACCGCGCGGTCCAGCCTGTCCTGGAACTGGCAGCGCCAGGTGCGCGACGGGCAGTGGCAGGCCTCCGCCTACACGATCCGCTCGCGCCTCGACCTGTACTCCAACTTCACCGGGTGGCTGCTGCACCCGGCCGACCTGCCCGGCGTCGATGCCGCAGGCGTGCGCGGCGACCAGTTCGCGCAGTCCGAGCGGCGCGCCGTCCTGGGCGGTGCGGTGAGCCGGCGCTGGGACACCGCGCCGGGCGGGCGCGACGGCACCACCACGCTGGGCCTGCAGGTGCGCCGGGACCGCATCGACCCGGTGGGCCTGCATGCCACCGAGGCGCGCGAACGGGTGGCCTTGATCCAGGAGAGCCGAGTGCGGCAGTCCTCCCTGGGCGTGCACCTGGCCAACGACACGCAATGGCTGCCGTGGTTGCGGGCGGTGGCCGGCGTGCGCGGTGACCGGTTCGATTTCGATGTGGCCAGCTCCCTGGCCGACAACAGCGGCCGCCGTGCGGCGTCCATCGTCTCGCCACGGCTGGCGCTGGTGCTCGGTCCGTGGTCGGCGACCGAGGTGTTCGTCAACGCGGGCACCGGCTTCCACAGCAACGACGCCCGCGGCACGGTGGCCCGCCTGGCGCCGCGCGAGCGGCTGCCCGTGGAGCCGGTCACGCCGCTGGTGCGCTCGCGCGGGGCCGAGCTGGGGCTGCGCACGCAGGTGCTGCGGGGGCTGCAAAGCTCGCTGGCGCTGTGGCAGCTGCGCCTGGCGTCCGAGCTGGTGTTCTCCGGCGATGCCGGTGACACCGCCCCCAGCCGCGCCAGCCGCCGGCGCGGCCTCGAGTGGGACATCCATTGGCGCGTCGTGCCATGGCTGCAGTGGGACCTGGCGATGGCGTGGTCCCGCGCGCGCTTCACGCAGCCCGACCCGGCGGGCGACGCGGTGCCCGGGGCGGCGGGGCGGGTGGCATCGCTGGGCGCCACGGTCAGCGGGCCGGGCGCGTGGTCCGGCCATGTGCAGCTGCGCCATGTCGGCCCGCGCCCATTGGTGGAGGACGGCTCGCAGCGGTCGTCGCCGTCCACGCTGGCCCAGGTCCGTGTCGCCTACCGCCTCACCCCGCAGACGCAGTTCCGGGTGGACGTGTTCAACCTGTTGAACCGCAAGGCCAGCGACGTCGAGTACTTCTACGCCTCCCGGCTCCGCGGCGAGGCGCCGGGTGGCGTGGAGGACCTGCACCTGCACCCGGTGGAGCCCCGCTCGGTGCGCGTGACGGTGTCGACGACCTATTGAAGCAGGCCCAGGCCCGAGAGGAGGGCCTGGCCGAGCCGGCGGTTCGGCAGCAGCGTGAACAGGCCGGTGACGACCAGGGCGGCGAAGTAGAGCGTGACCATCGTCCCCCGGTGGCGCGCCACCTGCCCCCGGTGCGCGAACACCAGGCCCGTGGCCAGCATCGCCAGCGTGAACACGGACAAGGCGTGGATCCAGCCGAAGCCGCGGTCGCGGATTCCGAAGGACAGGAGCGCGACGAGTGCCATCAGGACGACCCAGGTCCAGCCCAGGCGGCGGTGGCCCGCGGTGCCCTTGCGCCGCGCGAGCACGGCGCCACCGAGCAGCAGCGCCGCGGCGGCGGCCGAGGCATGGGCAATGATCAGCGGGGTCCACGCGGGGGAGGTTGTCATGGGTGGGGCCTGGGCGACGGTCGATGGCCGCTGGCGGGGCGAGGATCCTGCCTGGCGCCGCAGTGCGTCAACGCCGGCGGGGCGGACCGCCGGAGCCGCCGCAGCCGCCAGTCAGGCCCCCGGCGGCGTCCGCGGAAGTTGCCCCCAGCGCCTGTGGGCGAGGCTGTGGACAGTCCCAGGGAAAACCCTCGGAAGCCGCGCCGGTGCTGGGCTTCCACGCAATGCCTAAAAAACGGGCAGGCCGCGCCTGCGTCGGGCGGGCATCGCGGGAGGCCATACTCCGCCCATGATTCGAACCTGCGGGCGGGCCCTGGTGGCCTGGTGTGCGGTGCTGGCGCTGGCCTTCGTGAACGGTGCCCTGCGCGAGCTGGCGCTGGTCCCCGTCATGGGGCCGCGCGGTGCGCTGGTGGCCAGCGGCCTCGTCCTGTCGCTGGCGATCCTGGGCGTGGCGCTGGCCACGGTGCGGTGGATCGGCCCGGTCTCGGCCGGCCAGGCCCTGGCGGCGGGCAGCCTGTGGCTGGCAGCGACGCTGGCCTTCGAGTTCGGTTTCGGCGCGCTCGTGCAGCACCGCACGATGGGCGAGATGCTGGCCGCCTATTCGCCGGACGCCTGGCGCGCGGGGAACCTCTGGCTGGCCGTGCTGGGCGTCACCTGGGGGGCGCTGCCGCTGGCGTGGCGCGTGCGCCTCGCGGCCCCGCTCAATCCGGCCTGATCTTCCCCCGCACCACCACGTCCTTCCACCGCGCCTGCTCCTTCGCGATGAAGGCCGCGAACTGCGTGCCCGGCCCGCCGTCGACGACCGCGCTCTCCGCGGCGAAGCGCTCGGCCACCGCCGGCATGCGCAGGGCCTTGAAGCACTCGCGCTGCAGCCGCTCCAGGATCTCGGGCGGCGTGCGCGCGTGGGCCAGCATGCCGTACCACTGCACGGTCTCGAAGTCGGGGTAGCCCATCTCGGCCACCGTGGGCACGTCGGGCAGCACCGGCACGCGCTGGCGGGTGCCGGTGGCGATGCAGCGCAGGGCGCCGCTGCGAATGTGCTGCAGCAGCGCCGGCGTGCCCGCCGAGAACACCTGCAGCCTGCCCGCGAGCAGGTCGGTGAGGGCGGGGCCGGTGCCGCGGTAGGGAATGTGCGTCATGAAGGTGCCGGTCGCCAGCTTCAGGCACTCCATCGCCAGGTGGCCCGCGCTGGCGTTGCCCGCGGAGCCGTAATTGAGCTGCCCGGGCCGCGCCTTCGCATAGGCGATGAAGGACTTGAAGTCCTGCACCGGCACGTCGCGGTGCACGACGAACAGGCTGGGCACCTTGACCAGCAGCGTCACCGGCGCGAAGTCGCGGTTCACGTCGTAGCCGGTGTCCTTGAAGATCAGCGGGTTCACCGCCAGCGAGCCCACGTGGCCCAGGATCACGGTGCTGCCGTCGGCCGGCGACCGCGCCACGTCCTGCATGGCCGGGACGCCGCCGCCGCCGGCCTTGTTGTCCACCACCACCGGCACGCCCAGCTGCGACGTCAGTTCGGTGGCCACGGCGCGGCCCACGATGTCCGAGGTGCCGCCGGGCACGAAGGGCACGACGAAGCGGATGCCCTTGGCCGGCGGCCACGCGGCCTGGGCGCGCGCGGGCCAGGGCGCACCGGCGGCGAGGGCGGCGGCCCCCAGGGCCTGGAGGGTGGCGCGGCGAGTGGTCATGCGGCGGGCCGGCGCGGGCCGGGAAAGTTGCGTTGGCAGCGACTCTACGCGGCGCCCGCGCCGGGCGCCGCCGCGCAGGTGACACGCGAGGCCCGCCGATAATCCCGCGGATGAACCGCCTCCCTCGCCTGCGCGCCGCCCTCGGTCGGGCCCGGGGCGTGGTGGCGGCCGAGTGGCGCCACCTCACCACGCTCACGGCCAGCGAGCGCCCGCTGGCGATGCCGCTGGCCGCGGCCCTGGCCACCGGCCTGCCGATCTTCATCGGCGCGGCGGCGGGTCACCTCGGCAACGGCCTGGTCGCCTCGCTCGGCGGCCTGGTGTTCCTCTACCTGCCCGGCACCCCGCTGGCGCACCGCATGGCCTGGCTCATGGCCTGCGCCTTCGGCCTGGTGGCCTGCTACACCCTGGGGGTCCTGAGCCACCTGTATGCGCCGCTGACGCTGCCCCTGCTGACCCTGATCACCATCGCGGTGACCATGGTGTGCCGCTTCTACGCGGTGCCGCCGCCGGGCGGCCTGTTCTTCGTGATGGCGGCGGCCATCGGCGCCTACACGCCCAGCTCCCTGCGCGAGGCGCAAACGCACATCGGCCTGCTCACCATGGGTTGCGTGCTGGGCGTGGTCATCGCCTTCGCCTACAGCCTGCTGCGGCTGCGGCGCGCGCCGCCCGTGCCGGCGCCGCCGCTTCGGCCCGACTTCGATTTCGTGGTCGTCGACGCGGTGGTGATCGGCGCCTTCGTCGGCCTCTCGCTCGCCCTCGCGCAGCTGCTGCAGCTGCCCCGCCCCTACTGGGTGCCCGTGAGCTGCCTGTCGGTGATCCAGGGCGTCTCGCTGCGGGCGGTGTGGGTGCGGCAGTTCCACCGCATCCTTGGCACCGCGGCGGGCCTGGCGGTCTTCGGGGCGCTGGCCACGCTGTCGCTGGGGGACTGGGGCATCGCCGCCCTGCTGACCCTGCTGGCCTTCATCGTCGAGACCCTGGTGGTGCGCCACTACGGCCTGGCCGTGGTGTTCATCACGCCGATGACGATCCTGCTGGCCGAGGCCGCGCAGCTCGGGAGCCAGCCGCCCGAGGCGCTGATGATGGCGCGCCTGGTCGACACCGTGGTCGGCTGCGCGGTGGGCCTGGCCGGCGGCATGTGCCTGCACAACGCCCGCTTCCGTGCGGTGGTGGGCGCCGCGCTGCGCAAGGCGGTGCCGAGGTACTCCGGTCTCTGACGGCGAGGCCGCCTTCGCCTGCGGGTCCCCGGGGCCCCGCGGGCGGCGGCAGGGCGCCGCCTCAGCCCGCCGGCACCACCTCCACCGGGTAGGGCGGCAGCCCCGCCAGGATGCGGCGGCCGTAGGCCTGCTCGGTGATGCGCCGGTCGAAGATGGTGATGCGCGCGGTATCCGTCTCGGTGCGGATGCCGCGGCCGGTCCACTGCAGCAGGCGCACGCCGGTCTCGGGCACCACCAGGTCGGAGAAGGCGTTGCCGCCGTTGGCCTCGACGTAGTCGGCGCGGGCCTCGCCCACCGGGTCGTCCGGGCTGGCGAAGGGCAGCTTGGTGATCCACAGCTCGCGGCACAGGTCGCCGGGCAGGTCCAGCCCCTCGCCGAAGGAGGCCAGCCCCAGCAGCGCGCTGGGCTGGCCGGCGCGCACCCGGCGCGCGTGTTCCGCCACCAGCGCGCCGCGCGGGCGCGCGCCCTGCACCAGCACGCGGTCACGCAGGCGCTCGCCCAGCGCCTCGACGGCCTGGTCCAGGTGCCGGCGCGAGGTGAAGAGGGCCAGCCCGCCGCCCTGCAGGGCCTCGATCTCGCGGACCAGCAGGGCCACCACCTCGGCGTTGAAGGCGGCCAGGTCCTTGGGCGAGGCGCGCGTCTGGCGCACCACGATGCGGCCCTGGCGCGCGTAGTCGAAGGGGCTCTTCACCGCCAGCGAGGTCACCGCCGGGTCGCGCGAGAGGCCGGCCTCGGACAGGAAGAAGCCGAAGCTGCCGCAGCTGGTGATGGTGGCCGAGGTCAGCACCGCGCTGCGCACGCGGGACCACAGGTTCTGCCGCAGCAGGTCGCCGGGCAGGATGGGGCAGGCATGCAGCTTGATGCCCAGGAAGCTGCCGTCGGTGTCGACCGAGCACCACTTGGCGGTGCGGCGGGCGGCGTCGCCCTCGGCGAGCAGGCCCTCGGCCGCCTCGCGGGTGGCGGTGAGGTGCGGCGCGAAGCCACCCAGCGCCGCGAACATCGCGGTCAGGCGGGTGGCGCCGGGGTTGTCCCGCATGCGGCTTCGCAGCTCGGTGGCCAGGGCGTTGGCGGCATTCATCAGCGTGGCCGCGTGCGCGGCGACCTGCCGCAGCGGCTCGCGCAGCAGCTCCTGCACCTCGGCCTCGTCGAGCCGGCGCGCGCCGGTGGGCACCGGCTCGTCGCGGCCCAGGTGCTCCACCAGCACGCGGGCCAGCTCGGTGAGGGCGGTGCGCAGCTCGCGCGCGGCGGGCTCCACCGGCTGCGTGAGCGTGACCTCGAGTTCCGCCGCCACGCCGGCCAGGGCGCGCGGCGCCTTGTCCAGCCAGCGCAGCCGGCTCAGGTCCATGCTCGCGGCGAACTGCTCCACCGCCTTGCGGGGCAGGTGGTGGGCCTCGTCGATCACCAGCAGGCTGTCGGAGAGCTCGGGCAGCACGCGCGCGTTCATGCTGGCCAGGAGCAGGTCGTGGTTGGCGACGATCACGTCGGCATCGGCCAGCTTGCGGCGGGCGCGGTAGTAGGCGCATTCGTCGAAGTGCGCGCAGGCCTTGACCGTGCAGGTGTGGCGCTCGGCCGCCACCGGCGCCCAGTCCTCGGGCGGGGGCGGGGCGGGCAGGGTGTCGCGGTCGCCGTCCCAGCCGGCGGCGACGGCGTCGGCCAGGCCGCGGTAGAAGCGCACCCGGGCCTCGTGCGCGTCACCCGAGGGGGTGGGTGCGGGCGGGTCGTCGCCGAAGTCCAGCAGGTCCTGCGTGCCGGTCTCGATGAGGGCGTGGCGCAGCAGCTTGTCCTGGCAGACGTAGCGGCCGCGGCCCTTGGCCAGGGCGAAGGTGAAGCGCACCGGCGCCACGGCGGCGAGGGCGGGCAGGTCCTTCTCGAGCAGCTGCGACTGCAGGGCCACGGTGCTGGTGGAGATCACCAGCCGGGTGCCACGCGCCTTGGCAATCGCCGCACCGGCGCTGATGTAGGCCGCCGACTTGCCCACGCCGGTGCCGGCCTGGACCACGGCGATGGCGCAGTCCGGGTCGCCGGCCACCTCGCCCAGTTCGCCGCGCGCCAGCGTGCGCGCGACCTCCTGCGCCATGGCGCGCTGGCCCTCGCGGGCGCGAAAGCCCTCGAGCCGCCCGATGAGGCCGTCGTAGGCGGCCAGGCCCAGGGCCTCCCAATCCGATGCTTTTCCTGTCTCGATCACGCCCGAGTCTCTCATGGCGGCGGGGGCGCCCGGGCGTCGTCCGCCTCAGCCGTCCAGGTGCGGCAGCAGCGCCTTCGCGGCCTCGATCCGCAGGGCCATCTCCACCGCAGGGTCGTTCATCACCCGGCGCAGGAAGGCGCGCGGCGCCAGCGTCTCGCCCTCGCACGCCGTGGCCGTGGCCGTGGCGGGGCCGGCCAGTCCCGCCGCGGCGCCCGGGGCGGCCGCGGCCGGTGCCTGGCCGAGGCGCGCGAGCGCCTGCTCGAACCCGCGCAGCGGGATCGGCTCCAGACGCGAGAGCAGGTCGGCCTGGGCGTCGGGCCCGGCGGGCTGGTCGAGCCACGGCTCGTCGTCGAACAGGGGGGCGAGGTCGCGCGCCACGAAGGCGGACCAGCGGTCCGCGGCCACCGGCTGGGGCGGGAAGTCCGGCAGGGCGCTGGCGCCGGGTGACGGCGCGGCCCGCACGCGTGAAGCGGGCTGGCCGGCGAGGAAGCGGCGCCGCAGGCCCTCGAGGAAGGCCGCCGCCCGGCCCGCATCGACCGGCGCGGCCAGGGAGAACCACAGCTGCAGGCCCTCACCGCCCGTGACCGCGATGGCGGGCGCCGGCAGCTCCAGGTCGGCCTGCACCCCCTGCCACACCGGGGCGAGGCCGCTCCAGGCCTCCGGCCCGCCGAGTTCGAGCACCATCGCCCGGACCGAGCCCGCTGGCGCGGCGGGATCGTCCACGAGGTAGAGGCGGCGCAGTTCGGCTTGCAGTCGGTTCATCGTTCGTTCGTCTCGCGCGGGGTCGGCGCCGCCGACTCTACCGCCAACGGCGTCGCCCGGGCCGGCGCGGCCAGCTGCCCGCGCAGGATCGCCAGGAAGGCATCGGCCAGCGGGTTCGCGCTGCCGGTCTTGCGCACCGCGATCACCTTGCTGGCCGCGGCGATGCCGGTGAGCGGCAGGAAGCGGATGTCGGTGCGGTTGTTGGCCGCCACGCTGCGGCCCACCACCGTCGCCCCGAGGCCCGCCGCCACCAGGCCCAGGGCGGTGTGGATCTCCTTGGCCTCGTGGCCGATGCGGGGCATGGAGCCGGCGGCCTGCAGCGCCGCCAGCACCTGGCGCGAGAAGTGGCTGTTGGCGCTGCCGGGGTAGGTGATGAAGGGCAGGGCGTCGAGGTCCGCCGGGACCAGGGCCGCGCGCGCGGCCAGCGGGTGCTGCAGGGGCACGGCGGCCACCAGCGGGTCGTCGAACAGGTCGGCATAGGCGAGGTCCGGTTCGCGGGCGAACTCGCCGAGCACGCGCGCCACGCCCAGGTGGATCGCGCCGCTGCGCAGGCTCGCGGCCTGGTCCTCGGTGAGGATCTCGAGCAGCTCGATGCGCACGTCCGGGAAGGCGGCCTGCATCGCCCGCACCGCGTCCGGCAGTACCGAGAAGATCGTGGAGCGGGTGAAGCCGATGCTGAGCCACCCCAGCTTGCCCGCCGCCATGCCGCGCGCCTCGCGCTCCAGCCGGCTCGCCGCCGCCAGCAGCTCGCGCGCCTTGGGGTAGACGAACTCGCCCAGCGCGGTGAGCGCCATCGGGCGCGAACCGCGGTCGAACAGGGGGCCGCCCAGGGTGTCCTCCAGCTGCGCCAGCTGCATGCTGATCGCGGTGGGCGCGACGAACAGGCGCTGCGCCGCGGCCCGGGCATTGCCGGCTTCCACGATCTCGCAGAAGTAACGCAATTGCCTTAAGTTCAATTTGATTGATCCTATGTTCAGAAATCGGCGGTTGAATTCAGTTTAACGGCACAAGAAGATGGCGCCCGTGTTCCCCAACGCCCTCCCATGACCACCGACGACATCCTCCGGGCCGACTGGTTCCAGCAGGCCCGCCAGCTCTCCACCGCCGAAGTCTCCGACGCGCTCGACGCGCTCGGCCTGCCGGGCAGCGCACTGGGCATCCGTCCCATCGCCGGCCCGGCGCGCCTGTTCGGCCTGGCCTTCACCGTGCGCTTCGCGCCCATCGACCGCTTCAACCCCGGCACCGTGGGCGACTTCATCGACACCCTCGCGCCCGGCACGGTGGCCGTCCTGGACAACGGCGGCCGGCTCGACTGCACCGTGTGGGGCGGCATCCTCAGCCGCCTGGCCGCGCACAAGGGCCTCGCCGGCACGGTGGTCCACGGCGTGTGCCGCGACACCGCGGAGGCCGACGAGGCCGGCTACCCGCTCTATGCCAACGGCCGCTTCATGCGCACCGGCAAGGACCGGGTGCAGGTGGAGGCCTACGAGCAGCCGGTCATGCTCGGCGACGTGCGCGTGTGCCCCGGCGACCTCGTGGTGGGCGACGCGGACGGCGTGGTCGTGGTGCCGCGCCAGCGCCTGCAGGAGGTGCTGACCCGCGCGCTCGCCACGCGCGCGGTGGAGGACCGGATCCTGCAGGCCGCCCTCGAGGGCCTGCCGCTCACCGAGGCCCGCAAGAAGTTCAAGTACCACACGCTGCAGCGCGCCGAGGCCTCCCCGCTGGGGGCCTGAGGCGCGCGCGACCGACGCCAGGAGACATTTCCCATGAAGACCCCGCGTACCCTGTCCTCGCTTCCCGCGCTCTGCGCCGGCCTGCTGCTGGCCCTGGCCGCTACCGGCGCCGCCGCCCAGTCGGCCTACCCGTGTGCCACCGTGAAGCTGATCTCGCCGTACCCGCCGGGCGGCACCACCGACATCCTGGCCCGCCTGGTGCAGCCGGGCCTGGCCCGCGAGCTGGGCACCACGGTGATCGTGGAGAACAAGGCCGGCGCCAGCAGCAACATCGGCACCGAGTTCGTGGCCACGTCCGCGCCCGACGGCTGCACCCTCCTGCTTGGCAACAACACCGGCGTGGTGATCAACCGCAACCTGTACAAGCTGCGGGTGGACCCGGTGCAGGGGCTGGCCCCCGTCGGCGCCGTGGCCTCGGTGCCGCTGGTGCTGTACGTCAACGCCGGCGTGCCCGCCGCCAACCTGGGCCAGCTGGTGGACCTGGCGCGCAAGAGCCCCGGCAAGTTCAGCTACGCCTCCGGCGGCAGCGGCAGCCCGCAGCACCTCATGGGCGAACTCCTCAAGCTCGAGAAAGGGCTGGACATCACCCACATCCCGTACAAGGGCCAGGGCCCGGCGATGCAGGACGTGGTCGCCGGCCAGGTGCAGATGGCGTTCGAGACGACCACGGTCATCGCGCCGCAGGTGGCCTCGGGCCGCGTGCGCGCGCTGGCCACCACCGGCGCGGTGCGCTCCAAGGTCATGCCCGACGTGCCGACGATGAAGGAGCTGGGCATGCCCGACTTCGTCACCGAGAACTGGTACGGCGTGTTCGCCGCCGCCAAGACGCCGCCGGCCCTGGTGCAGCGGCTGAACGCGGCCCTGAACAAGGTGATCGATGGCAAGGACGTCCAGGCCACCCTCGACAAGATGGGGTCCAGCGACGTCAACGGCACGCCCGACGCCTTCTCGAAATTCATCGCGCGCGAGCTGCCCCTGTGGGAGACCGTCGTGAAGCGCTCCGGCGCCAAGGTAGACTGAACCATGACCCTTTTCACCGGCATCATCATCCAGCCCCGCGTCGACGGCGACACGGTGGCCGTGGAGGCCCTGCGCGGCCTGCCCACCTCCGTCATCGGCGACGTCATGGGCGGCCGCCTGGTCGGCACCACCGCACTGCGCCCCATCAACCGCTCGCCGGTCTCCACCTGCGGCAACGCCCTCACCGTGCGCGTGCGCGCCGGCGACAACCTCCTGATCCACAAGGCGCTCGACATGCTCGAGCCCGGCGACGTGCTGGTCGTCGACGGCGAGGGCGACACCTCGCGCGCCCTGGTCGGCGAGATCATGATGACCTCGGCGCGGGTGCGCCGCGCGGTGGCCTTCGTCATGGACGGCGCCATCCGCGACGCCGACGCCTTCGAGCAGCACCAGTTCCCGTGCTGGGCCCGCGGCATCAGCCTGCGCGGGCCCTACAAGGAGGGCCCCGGCAGCATCAACGTGCCGGTGACCATCGGCGGCATGCTGGTGAACCCCGGCGACATCATCGTCGGCGACGGCGACGGCATCATCGCCGTGCCGCGCGCGGTGGCCGCCGAGGTGGCGCGCCTGGCCCAGGCCAAGGTCGCCCACGAGCAGGAAACCATCGCCGCCATCCTGGGCGGCACGTACTCGTCGGCCTGGGTCGACGCCGCGATCTCGCAGAAAGACAAATGAACGCGCACTCCCTGAAGCTCTCGCGCCGCGGCGCGATCGTCGGCGCCGCACTGGCGCTCTCCTGCGGCCTCGCCGCGGCCGCCTGGCCTAGCGACAACCGCCCGGTGAAGATCCTCGTGCCCTGGCCCACCGGCGGCGCCACCGACCAGGTGGCCCGCATGCTGTCGCAGCCGCTGTCGCAGGCCCTGGGCGTGCCGGTGGTGGTGGAGAACAAGGCCGGCGCCGGCGGCGTGCTCGGCACGCAGCAGTTCGTCAAGGAGAAGGCCGACGGCCACACCATCCTCCTGGCCACCAGCTCGACCAACGCCGCCGCGCCGCACCTCTACGCGAAGCTGGGCTACGACCCGGTGACCGACTTCACCCCGGTGGTCTCGCTGTGCGAGATCCCCAACGTGATGGTGGTGCCCGCCAAGTCCCCCTGGGCCTCGCTGAAGGACCTGGTGGCCGCCGCGAAGAAGGAGCCGGGCAAGTACACCTATGGCTCGGCCGGCATCGGCGGCTCGCAGCACCTGGCGGGCGCGCAGTTCAAGACGGCCTCGGGCGTGGACGTGCGCCACGTGCCGTACAAGGGCAGCGGCCCGGCCGCCCAGGACCTCATCGCCGGCCACATCGACATGATGATCGACACCGGTTCGCTGGGCAGCATCCGCGGCGGCCTGCTGCGGCCGCTGGCGGTGGCCTCCGACAAGCGCCTGCCGGCGCTGCCGGACGTGCCCACCTTCAAGGAGGCTGGCACGCCCATGATCGCCTCCGCCTGGTACGGCCTGATGCTGCCGGCCAACGCGCCGGCCGACGCCGTGGCGCGCCTGAACGCCGAGGTGAACAAGATCCTGCGCAACCCGGAGATCAACGCCAAGCTGACCGGCATGGGCGCGATCGTCCTGGGCGGCACGGCGCAGGAGTTCGGCCGCTTCTCCGTGGCCGAGATCAAGCGCTACGAAGGCATCGTGCGCGACTCGGGCGCGCCGAAGGAGTAAGCGGCCCGCCCGCGCTGTCCGCGCGGGCCGGGGCGCTCGCGCCGGCGCTCACCGGGACGAGGGTGCGCCGGCGGCCTCGATCCGACCGAGGGTGGCGGCGTAGCGGTCCGCGCGCGGACCGCCCAGGGCCACCGCGCGCCGGGCCGCCTGCAGGGCCGGGTCGCGCTCGCCCTGCTCGAACAGCACCTGCGCCAGGTTGTTCCAGGCATCCCCGGCCTCGGGGTGCTCCCGGGTGGCGCGGGCATAGTGCTCGCGGGCCTGCCCGAGCTGCCGCTGCCGGTAGGCCGCATTGCCCAGCGCCAGCCGTGCGAGCAGGTTGCGGGGCCATGCCGCCAGCGCCGTCTCGTAGGCGCGCGGTCCCAGGGCCGGCGCCACGCGCTCGAAGTTCGCGGCGGCCGAAACCCATTCCGCCTCCCGCGCGCTGGCGGGCAGGCGATCGGGCGGCAGGGCCACGAAGGCCCAGCGGTCCGCCAGCGCCCAGCTGCGGTCGAATTCATTGAGCGGCATCACCAGCCGCCGCACCGTGCCGGAACGCAGGGTGACGGTGCCCTCGGCCAGGTCGACGCCCACCACCACCGCGTAGTGCCATTGCGGCAGCAGGCGCCAGCGCAGGTTCTGCAGCACCACGACGGGATGGCCTGCCGCCAGCTCGCGCACCAGGTCGGCCGGCTCGCCGCGCAGCACGTAGGGCACGGCGCCGGAGCGGCGCGCGCCCGCCAGCATCTCCACCTGCAGGCTGCCTTGCCGCTGCGGCAGGTAGACCTGCTCCACCAGTTCCTCCGGCGTGCGGGCGATGCCCGCGGCCTGGAGCACGGTGGCGAGCGCGGCGGGGCCGCACTGGTAATCCTCCTGGGGGAAGAAGGGCACGTCGGTGAGTTCGACGCGGGCCGGCCGGCCGGCCGGCAGCGGGCCCAGGCCGGCGCGGTAGTCGGGTACGGGAAGCGAGGCGCACCCCGCGAGGGCGAGCAGGGCGCCGGCAGCCGCGAGCAGCCGGCGGCGCCCGGTGATCACGGTCACCGGCGGGTCACAGGGCGATGGCGACCAGGATGGCGATCAGCAGGATCAGGATCAGGTCCTGGTTGCTCAGGTTGCCGCCGGCGGGCATGGCGTCGATGCGCTGGGCCAGCGCATGGACCTCGGCCTCGCTCAGGGCGTTCACCCGGTCCTGGGCGGCCAGGCCGCCGAGGCCCATGGCCTCGAAGCGCTCCTTGACGGTGGCGCGCTCGACGAAGGCGCGCACCTTGGCGCGGTCCTGCTCGGCCTGGTTCTGGCTGGCGAGGGTCTCGGTGTCGACGATCTCGGCGCGGGCCAGCGGGGCCTGCGCCACCAGGGCCGCCGACAGGATGACGGCGAGCAGGCGCGAGAGGTGGAGGCGTGTGTTCTTCATGGTGTGGGACTCCTTGGGTCAACAGCAATCGTAGGCAGGCCGCGGGCCTGCCCGCCGGCTGCCGCTGGTAACAGTTGTCTGAATTTGCACCATCGTCAAATTGACGCGGATGCCCGCCTCACCTGGCCGCGAAGCAATACAGCAGGCCGCCGCCGCCCACGCGGGCCAGGGCCTCCATGCTGCAGCCCGGCGTTCCGTGCGAGGCGTTCCAGGAGACGTTGCGCACCGGGTCCGGGTTGGTGCCGGTGCGGTCCACATGGCCCACGATGGCCGAGCCGTCGGTGCTGCTGGTCCAGCCGCGGCAGGTGGTGTCGGCGGCCTGCGTGGACAGCGTGCCGTCGGCGTTGGAGCCGGTGAGGATGTCGTGCTGGTTGGGCGTGTCCGGGCGCATCCGGATGCGGATGCCCTTCTCGTCCAGCGCGGTCTCCCGGCCGATGTTGTTGTTGCCATGGAGCTCCGCGACGTTGTGGGCCACGACCACGCCCTTGGCGTTCACCCATGGCCCGTTGCCGATGCGGTCCCGGGCATGCACCGCCGGGGCGCTGCCGGTGGCGGGGGCGCTGAGGTAGGCCCGCCAGGTCTTGCCGCCGGCGCCCGCCGCTTCGGCCAGGCGCTGGCAGTGCTGGTCGGCCCCGGCCAGGCCGCCGAAGTCGCCGCCCCTGCCGGGGTTGACGCTGGTGATGAAGAAACTCATGGAATTGCCGTAGAGGCTCGCGCACCCCGCGAGCACGAGGGCTCCGCCCGCGGCGGCTACCCAGGGACCGACTCGACGCATGCTGGCTCCTTGAGAAGGTGAGGGAGCCTGCAGAGTAGTCGAAATGATCTCTGTCGTCCGGGCAAGTTGGAGCTTATTGGTGCATTCCCTGAGGCCCCGGGGCTCAGGCGCCTGCCCGCATCAGCGCGTCGTCGAAGATCGCGACGGCGCGCGTCCAGCCCGCCGAGGCGCCGCGGATCTTGTGCGGGAAGCAGCTGATGTAGAAGCCGGTGGGCGGCAGCGCCTCGAGGTTGTGCAGCTTCTCCAGGTGGCAGTAGCCGATGTCGCGGCCGGCCTTGTGGCCCTCCCAGATCAGGCCGGCGTCGCCGGTCTGCGCGTACTTCCTCGCGGTGTGGACGAAGGGCGCGTCCCAGCTCCAGGCGTCGGTGCCGGTCAGGCGCACGCCGCGCTCCAGCAGGTACAGCGTGGCCTCGTAGCCCATGCCGCAGCCGCTGGCCACGTAGTCGGGCTGGCCGTAGCGGCCGCCCGCGCGGGTGTTGACCACCACGATCTCCAGCGGCTGCAGCACGTGGCCGATGCGGGCGAGTTCGGCCTCCACGTCGGCGGCGGTGACCACGTAGCCGTCCGCGAAATGCCGGAAGTCCAGCTTCACCCCGGGCTGGAAGCACCACTCCAGCGGCACCTCGTCGATGGCGATCGCGCGCTCGCGCCCGCCGGCCTTGTCGTTCATGGTGGAGTGGTAGTGCCAGGGCGCGTCCAGGTGGGTGCCGTTGTGCGTGCACAGGCGCACCCACTCCACCGCCCAGCCCTCGCCATCGGGCAGCTCCTCGCGCTGCAGGCCGGGGAAGAAGTTCGCGATCTGCGTGGCGGTCTCGCCATGGCGGTGGTACTCGATCCGCGGCTCGAAGCCGGGCGGGTCGGAGGCAACGTCGTTCTCCAGGTAGATCGACAGGTCGACGAACTTGCGCGGCATCAGGCTTCCTCGGTCGGTGGATCGAGGGGTTGTAGCCGCGGCGAGCCCCGGTCAGGCGTCGCCGAAGTGACGCGGCACCAGTTCCCGCAGCAGCTGCCCGGCGTAGCGGGTCAGGCGGGTCGCGGGCCGGGCGCTGGGCACGGCCAGCACCAGCTTGTTCTTCACCGCCGGCGCGTGGATGCGGGCCCAGTGGATCGGCTCCGGGTAGCGCCAGGCCCGTACCGCGCTCAGGGGCAGCACGGTGTCGGCCACTCCGCGCGCCACCAGCGACAGCACGGTCTGCACCGAGTCGACCTCCGCCACCAGGTCCAGCGGCCCGTGCTTGCCCGTGTGCTCCTCGAGCAGCTGGCGCAGGGCGTGCGGGCTGGCCGGCATCACCAGCCGGCGCGCCGCGGCATCGGCCAGGCGGATGCGCGGGGGCAGGGGCTGCGCGCTGGCCAGCACCAGCGGCTCGCGCACCAGGGTCTCGAAGCTGACCTGGGGGGAGGGCGCCGGGTCGAAGACGATGGCCACGTCGACCCGGCCGGCCACCAGCCACTCGCGCAGTCGGATGCTCAGGCCCTCGGCGATGGTGATGCCGGCGTCCGGGAACTTCGCGTGGAAACGCTCGACGAGGTCGGCCGTCATCACGTGCGCCACGCGCGGCGGCAGGCCGATGGTGATGCGGCCGCGCGGGTTGCGCAGGCGCTCCTGCATGTCGGCGTCGGCGCGCTCGGCGAGCTCGAAGATGGCCCGCGCGTGGGCGAGCAGGGCGGTGCCGGCCTCGGTGGCGGCCACGCCGCGGCCGGTGCGCTCCAGCAGGCGCTGGCCCACTTCCTCCTCGAGCAGCTGGACCTGCCGGCTCAGGGAGGGCTGCGCCATGTGCAGGGCCGCCGCCGCGCGGCTGAAGCTGCCGGCCTCGGCCACCGACACGAAGTACTTCAGGCGCGTGAGGTTCATGGGCGGGATTATGCGTTGGGGCTATAGCTGCTATCGAACATGGCATGGAGGCGATCGGGCCCGGCGCCACCACAATCGGCGGCGTGCCTGACCTCCACACCCCCACCCTCACTTACGACCCGTCGCCCCGCGCGCCGGCCCTGGCCCTGCCGGCGGGGGCCTGCGATGCCCATGTCCACGTGTTCGGCCCGGCCGCTCGCTTCCCCTACGCCGCCGGCCGCAACTTCACGCCGGTCGATGCGCCCAAGGAGGCCCTGTTCGCGCTGCACCGCACGCTCGGCATCGGGCGCTGCGTGATCGTGCAGTCGGCGGTGCATGGCTTCGACAATCGGGTGGTCGAAGACGCCATCGCTGCCGGCGGCGGCCGCTACCTCGGCGTGGCCCTGGCGCCCGTGGACGTGGCCGACGCCGAGCTGGCGCGCCTGGCCGCGGCCGGCATCCGCGGCGTGCGCTTCAACTTCATGAAGCACCTGCCCGGCACGCCGGTCGACGCCATCGTCGACTTCACCCGCCGCCTCGCGCCCCTGGGCATGCACCTGCAGGTCCACTTCGACAGCAGCCTGGTCCACGGCCTGGGGCCGGCCCTGGCGCGCAGCGCGGTGCCGGTGGTGATCGACCACATGGGCCGCGTCGACGCCCGCCTCGGCGCCGACCATGCGGATTTCGCCGCCCTGTTCGCGCTGATGAAGAACCCGCTGTTCCGGGTGAAGGTCAGCGGCATCGACCGGATCGACGCCACGCCGGAGCCGGCCCCCACCTACGCCCACGGCATCGCCCTGGCGCGCCGGCTGGTCGAGGCCTATCCGCAGCGCTGCCTCTGGGGCACCGACTGGCCGCACCCGAACCACACCCATGTGCCGGCGGACGCCGTGCTCGTGGAGGCGCTCGCCGCCATCGCCCCCACCGCGGACCTGCGCGAGCAGCTGCTGGTGGCCAATCCCCGCGACTTCTACCGTTTCGACGCATGACGACTTCCACGAACAGCGCCGGCCGCCTGGCCGGCAAGGTGGCCCTCATCACCGGGGCCGGCTCCGTCGGCCCCGGCTGGGGCAACGGCCGTGCCATGGCCGTGCGCTTCGCCGAGGAGGGCGCCAGCGTTTTCGGCGTCGACCGCGAGCTCGATCGAATGGCCGAGACCGCGCAGCGCATCGCCGACGCCGGCGGCACCTTCGCGGGCGGCACCTGCGATGTCACGAGCAGCGAGTCGGTGGCCGCGATGGTGGCTGCCTGCATCGAGCGCTTCGGCCGCATCGACATCCTCGTGAACAACGTGGGCGGCTCGGCCAAGGGCGGCCCGGTGGAAATGAGCGAGGCCGTGTGGGACGCCCAGGTGGACCACAACCTCAAGAGCGTCTTCCTCACCTGCAAGCACGTGCTGCCGCACATGCTGGCGCAGGGCGGCGGCGCGATCGTGAACCTGTCCTCCACCTCCGGCATGCGCTGGACCGGCGCGGCCCAGATCGCCTATGCCGCGACCAAGGCCGGCGTGATCCAGTTCTCCAAGGTGCTGGCGGTGCAGTACGCCAAGCAGGGCATCCGCGTGAATACGGTGGTGCCCGGGCAGCTGCACACGCCGATGGTGGAGGCCCGCCTTGCCGGCCAGCGCGCCGGCGGCGACGTCGAGGCCCTGCTGAAGCAGCGCCAGTCCCGCATCCCGCTGCCCTTCATGGGTGACGGCCGCGACACCGCGAACGCCGCGCTGTTCCTGGCCAGCGACGAGGCGCGCTTCATCACCGGCACCGAGATCGTGGTCGACGGCGGCATGTCCGCGCGCTGCGACTGACCCCTTCACCGACAAGTACCCGAGGAGACTCCCATGAACGCACCCGCTTCCCTGACCCGCCGCGTGCTGGCCGCGGCCCTGGGCCTGGCCCTGTCATCCGGCCTGGCGCTGCCCCTGGCTGCACACGCCCAGGCGCCCGCCAAGGTCACCCGCCTGATCGTCGCCTTCCCGCCCGGCGGCCCGGTGGACTTCGTCGCTCGCACCCTGGCCGAAGGCCTGGGCAAGGAACTGGGCCACCAGGTGATCGTGGAGAACAAGCCGGGCGCCAACGGCGCCATCGCCGCCGAGTTCGTCTCGCACGCCGCGCCCGACGCCTCCACCCTGTGGCTCACGAGCGTGGGCGCGGTGGCCATCAACCCCGCGCTCTACGAGAAGCTGCCCTATGACCCGGCGCGCGACCTCACGCCGGTGTCCCTGGTGGTGAAGAACGTCGAGATCCTGGTGGTGCCGGCCAACGCGCCGTACAACACCGGCGCCGAGCTGGTGGCTGCAGCCAGGCAGCCGGGCGCGAAACTGAGCATGGCCTCCTCGGGCACCGGCAGCGTGCCGCACCTGGCGATGGAGCTGCTGAACGACGCCGCCAAGATCAACCTGCTGCACGTGCCGTACAAGGGCGCGGCCCCGGCGATCACCGACGTCATCGCCGGCCACGTCAACGGCTTCTTCGGCGACATCCCGGGCCTGATCGGCCACATCAAGGGCGGCAAGCTCAAGGCCGTCGGCATCGCCGCGCCCAAGCGCCACCCGGCTTTCCCGGACGTCAAGACCTTCGACGAGATGGGCATCCCTGGCGTGGACTCGGACAACTGGTACGCGGTGTTCACCTCCAAGGGCACGCCGGCGGCCGAGGCCGACCGGGTGAGCCAGGCCCTGCGCCGCACCCTGGCCCAGGAGGCGGTGCGTTCCAAGCTGGTGGCCTCGGGCGCCGAGCCGGCCGCCTCCACGCCGGCCGAACTGGCGACGCTGCTCAAGGCCGACTCGGCCAAGTGGGCGCGCGTGGTGAAGGCCAAGAACATCAAGCCCGATTGAGGAGACCGCCGTGCGCCTCGACCCGATCGCCCCCGGCACCCGCCCCGAGCTCGCCGAGCAGGAGGCCCGCATCCTTGCCGAGCGCGGACGCATCTCGCCGCTCTACCAGGTGCTGTTGAACAGCCCGCCGATCGCGCATGGCTGGGAGCAGATGCTCTCGGCGATCCGCAACCGCAACTCCATCCCCGCCGACCTGCGCGAGCTCGTGATCCTGCGGGTGGCGGTGCTCAATCGCGCGCCCTACGAGTTCGACGCCCACGCGCCGATCGCGCTGGCCGCCGGCCTGCCGCAGGCGGTGGTCGATGCGATCCGCAGCGAGTCGCTGCCCGCCGACGCGCCGCTGGACGACCTGCAGCGACTGGTGGTGCGCCTGACCGACGCGATGACCCGCGACATCGACGTGCCCGACGAGCTGTACGCGCAGGTCCGCGCCCGCTTCAATGCCCAGGGCCAGCTGGACCTGGTGGCCACGGTGGCGGCCTACAACATGGTCTCGCGCCTGCTCGGCGCGCTGCACATCGGGCATTGAGGGCGCGCATGGCCAAGACCGATTTCATCCTGGTGCGGTGCCGCCTCGGCGACGCCGCTCCCCTGGCCGCCGCGGCCCGCGCCTTCTGCGACACCGGCCCCTGGCCGATGGCGCTGCACCGCGCGGCCTGGGCCGAGGCCTCGCAGCAGGCCTATGTCTATGCCCGCCTGCCGGCCGCCACCGAGGTGGACGACGCGCAGCGCGCGGCGCTCGCCCTGCGCTGGCAGCAGGCCTGCCCCGGTGCGCAGGCGGTGGACGTGGCGCGCCTGGCGCTGCTGTTCGACGCCCCGGGCTACTCCCTCGCCGAGGCGCCGGTGCACCACTACGTGGTGGAGACCGACGCGGAGGAGGGCTGGGCCGGCGAGATCGACCGCTGGTACGACACCGAGCACATGCCCGGGCTGGCCGCGGTCCCCGGCTGCATCCACGCGCGCCGCCTGCGGAACCTGGACAGCGGCCCGCAGTCGCTGGCCTGCTACGACCTGGTCACCGAGGACACGCTCGGCTCGCCGCCCTGGCTGGCGGTGCGCGGCACGGCCTGGAGCGACATCGCCCGCCCGCACTTCCGCAACACCCGGCGCACGATGATGCGGGCCGTCGCCTGAGAGGCCAGGCGCGGCGGGGCTTTACGATACGGCCCCCATGCAGCTCCAGGACCTCCTCTTCTCCCAAGGCTTCGGCACCCGGCGCGTGTGCGCCGGCCTCGTGCAGCAAGGCTACGTCACCGTCGAGGGCCAGCCCTGCACCGACGCCCTCGCCGAGTTCGAGCCCGAGGGCCTGCGCTTCACCGTGCAGGGCGTGCCCTGGGTCTACCAGGCCCGGGCCTACGTGCTGCTGCACAAGCCCGCCGGCACCGAGTGCTCGCAGAAGCCCTCGGCCTGGCCCAGCATCTACACCCTGCTGCCCGCGCCGCTGCGCCAGCGCCCGAACAAGGGCGCGGTGCAGGGCGTACAGGCGATCGGCCGCCTGGACCAGGACACCACCGGCCTGCTGCTGCTCACGGACGACGGCGCCTTCATCCACAAAATGAGCTCCCCGAAGCACCATGTGCCCAAGGTCTACGAGGTGGGAACGAAGCATCCGGTCGACGAGCGCCAGGTCCAGCGCCTGCTTGCCGGCGTGGTGCTGGACGACGACCCGAAACCGGTGAAGGCCGCCGCCTGCGAGGCCACCGGCGAGTGCGCCCTGCGCCTCACGCTCACCGAGGGCAAGTACCACCAGGTCAAGCGCATGCTCGCCGCCGTCGGCAACCGGGTGGAGACGCTGCACCGCTCGCGCATCGGCGGGCTGGCGCTGCCCGCCGACCTGGCCCCGGGCCAGTGGCGCTGGCTGTCGGCCGACGACCTGGCCCTGCTTCGGGCCTGAGGGCTCCCCCGGCACCGGGCCGGCTCGATGCGCCGGCGCGTGCCGGCGCACCGTGTGTGACGCTTTGCGCGCCGGGAACTGCGGCGGCGGGCTAAACTGCCGGGAGTACTAGGAAAGCTGCTCCGTGACCCGATTCCTGCGCAAAGCCGCCGCCGGCCTGGCCCTCGCGGCACTCGCCGCCGCTGCCGCGGCCCAGACCGCCCCCGCCACCGCTCCCGCCGCCGCCGCCGCCGCCGTCCCGGCCAAGAGCCCCATCTTCGTGCTGAACTCGCTCGATGCCAGCGTCAGCGTGATCGACCCGTCCACCTGGACGGAGACGCGCCGCCTGCCCACCGGCAAGGAGCCGCACCACCTGTACCTCACGCCGGACGAGAAGTCGGTGATCGTGGCCAACGCCCTGGCCGACTCCCTGACCTTCATCGACCCGAAGACCGCCGAGGTCCAGCGCACGGTGCGCGGCATCCTCGACCCCTACCACCTGCGCTTCTCGCCGGACATGAAGTGGTTCATCACCGCGGCCAACCGCCTGAACCACGTCGACATCTACCGCTGGGACGGCAAGGATCTGCAGCTGGCCAAGCGCATCCCCACCGGCAAGACGCCCAGCCACCTGTGGGTCGACAGCAAGAGCACCACGGTCTATTCGACCATGCAGGACAGCGACGAACTCGTCGCCATCGACCTGGCCACCCAGACCCTGAAGTGGCGCGCCAAGACCGGTTCGCTGCCCGCCGACCTGTTCGGCCTGCCGGACGACAAGACCCTGCTGGTCGGCATGACCGGCTCGGACCATGTCGAGGTCTGGGACGTGGGCGGCAAGGAGCCCAAGGTGGTCAAGCGCATCCCCACGGGCAAGGGCGCCCATGCCTTCCGCGCCGCCGGCGACAAGCGCCATGTGTTCGTGAGCAACCGCGTGGCCGACACCATCAGCAAGATCGACCTGCAGACGCTCGCCGTGGTGGACACCTTCGCCGCGCCCGGCGGCCCGGACTGCATGGAGGTCCTGGCCGGCGGCCGGCTGCTGCTGGTCTCCTCGCGCTGGGTGCGGAAGATGTCCGTCATCGACACCGAAACGAAGAAGATCGTCCGGCAGGTGCCGGTCGGCAAGTCTCCGCATGGCGTCTGGACGCTGGACCACGCGAGCCGCTGACCGCGCCCGCGCCGCGGGCGTCGCCGGCGCGGTGCTGGTGGCGGGGCTGCTGCTGCCGGCCGGCCCCGTGCGGGCCGTCGAGCCCTGCGCCCGACCGCTGTACCTGACCTTCGACACCGGGCACATGGCCGTGGCGCCCCTGGTGGCCGAGGTCCTGGCCCGCCACCAGGTGCGGGTGACCTTCTTTGCCGCCAACGAGCCCACCCAGGCCGGCGACGGCAGCCTCGGCGCCCACTGGGCCGGCTGGTGGAAGGCCCGCGCGGCCGAGGGGCACGAGTTCGCCTCCCACACCTTCGACCATGTCTACTGGCGCGCCGACCTGCCCGGCCAGCCGCCCTCGTTCCGCGTGCGCGCCTCGGCCGGCCCGCGCCCCGGCGTCACCGAGACCTGGACCGCCGCGCAGTACTGCGGCGAGATCTCCCGCGCGGCGCAGCGCCTGCAGGAGGTCACCGGCCGCAAGCCGCTGCCCCTGTTCCGCGCCCCCGGCGGCAAGACCTCGCCCGCGCTGCTGGCGGCCGCCCGCCAGTGCGGCTACGCGCACGTGGCCTGGGCGCCCGCCGGCTTCCTCGGTGACGAGCTGCCCAGCGAGACCCACCCGAACGCGGTGCTGCTGGAGCGCGCCCTGCAGGGCGTGCGCCCCGGCGATATCCTCGTGGCGCACCTGGGCATCTGGTCGCGGCGCGACCCCTGGGCGCCGGCGGTGCTTGAGCCGCTGGTGGCCGGCCTGAAACAGCGCGGCTTCTGCTTCCGCACCCTGCGCGAGCACCCGGCCTACCGGGACTGGATCGCCGCCCATGGCGGTTGAACGTTTGGCGACATGAACTGGATCGAGCAACTCTTTTCCAACGCGCAGCAATGGGTCTTCGAGCGGGCCATCGAGCCGGTGATGTTCGCCGCCGGCCTGGGCAACCTGCTGGAGGACGGCTATGACGCCGCCGGCTGGCTGATCGCGGGCCTGGCGCAGCTGGTGGTGATGGTGGGCCTGATCGGCCCGCTGCAACGCTGGCGCCCGGTGGAGGCGGTGACCGACCGCCGCGCCATCCGCATCGACATCCTCTACACCCTGGTCCACCGCCTGGGCCTGTTCCGCGTGGCGCTGTTCCTGACCGTGCAGCCGCTGTTCGACGACGCCTTCGGCCTGCTGCGCGTGGCCGGCCTGCCCACCCTGCACCTGGACCAGCTGTGGCCCGGCGTCACCGACGTCGGCTGGGTGAGCCTGCTGATCTACCTGGTGGTCTTCGACTTCGCCGACTACTGGATCCACCGCGGCCAGCACCAGTGGAACTGGTGGTGGAGCCTGCACGCGCTGCACCACTCGCAGCGGCAGATGACGATGTGGAGCGACAACCGCAACCACCTGCTCGACGACCTCCTGCGCGACAGCCTGCTGGTGGTGCTGGCGCAGGCGGTCGGCGTGGCGCCGGGGCAGTTCGTGGCCATCGTCGCCATCACGCAATTGAGCGAGAGCCTGCAGCACGCCAACCTGCGCCTGTGGTTCGGGCGCTGGGGCGAGCGCCTGTGGGTCAGCCCGCGTTTCCACCGCCGCCACCATGCCATCGGCGTGGGGCACGAGATGCCGGCCACGCGCGCGCTGGGCGGCTGCAATTTCGGCGTGCTGCTGCCCTGGTGGGACCAGCTTTTCGGCACCGCGAACTTCGAACTGCGCTACGACCCCACCGGCATCCGCGACCAGGTGGAGTCGGGGCGTGAATACGGCCAGGGCTTCTGGTCGCAGCAATGGCTGGGGCTCAAGCGCCTGGCCGGCAAGGCATGACGGACACACCATGACCCAGGCAACCCCGAGCAACGAATTCGGCCTCGTCATCGTCGGTGACGAGATCCTCTCCGGCAAGCGCGCCGACAAGCACCTGCCCAAGGTGATCGAGCTGCTGTCCGCCCGCGGGCTGCAGCTGGCCTGGGCGGAATACGTGGGCGATTCGCCCGAGCGCATCACCGCCACGCTGCGCCGCGCCTTCGAGGGCGGCCTGCCGGTGTTCTCCTGCGGCGGCATCGGCGCCACGCCGGACGACCACACCCGCCAGTGCGCCGCCAAGGCCCTGGGCGTGGAGCTCGAGCTGCACCCCGAGGCCGCGGCCCTGATCCGCGAGCGCATGCAGGACGTGGCCCGCGAGCAGGGCCTGCCCTACGAGCCGGACCGCCCGGACAACGCCCACCGGCTGAACATGGGCGTGTTCCCCCGGGGCGCCCGCATCATCCCCAATCCGTACAACAAGATCGCCGGCTTCAGCGTCGCCGACGTCCACTTCGTCCCGGGCTTCCCGGTCATGGCCTGGCCCATGATCGAGTGGGTGCTGGACACCCGCTACGCCGACCGCTTCCGCCGCCAGGCCTACGTGGAGAAGTCGGTGATCGTGTTCGGCGCGATGGAGGCCACGCTCACGCCCCTGATGGAGCGCATCGAGGCCGACCACCCGCAGGTCAAGGTGTTCAGCCTGCCCAGCGTCGACCACCCGCAGTGGGGCCGCCACATCGACCTGGGCGTCAAGGGCGATCCGCAGGCGGTCGACCCCGCCTACGGCCAGTTGCTCCAGGGCCTGCGCGCCCAGGATGCCCGTCTCGGCCCCGAATTGGTGCGCGGCAACGGCGCACCCGAATAGTGCGTCCCCAGTGATGCACCGATGAGGTGCGTTCGCGGGAAGCCACGGGCGCCCGCGGGCCTCGCTGCGGGCATTTTTCCGCCGAAACTAGGCGACAATCGAGTGTTTTTGCGGCGGCGGCCATGCACCAGCTTTGGCACAGAACCTGCAACTCCAACCCCCGTCATTGATCAACAACCATCGAAACC
Source organism: Ramlibacter sp. MAHUQ-53 (assembly GCF_052600055.1). NCBI lineage: Bacteria > Pseudomonadati > Pseudomonadota > Betaproteobacteria > Burkholderiales > Comamonadaceae > Ramlibacter > Ramlibacter sp. MAHUQ-53. Next base: position 26,972 of record NZ_JBQWTS010000004.1, on the reverse strand, counting down.
AGGAGAACCTTGATGGCAGCCAAGACCGTCGCTGACGTGATGAAGCTGGTGAAGGACAACGAAGTCAAGTTCGTTGATTTCCGCTTCACCGATACCCGCGGCAAGCAGCAGCACACCACCGTCCCCGTCTCGCACTTCGACGAAGACAAATTCGCGTCCGGCCACGCCTTCGACGGCTCCTCCATCGCTGGCTGGAAGGGCATCGAAGCCTCCGACATGCTGCTGGTGCCGGACCCCAAGTCCGCCGTCATCGACCCGTTTTTCGAAGAGACCACCCTGGTCCTGACCTGCGACGTCGTCGACCCCAGCGACGGCAAGTCCTACGACCGTGACCCGCGCTCCATCGCCAAGCGCGCCGAGGCCTACCTGAAGGCCTCCGGCCTGGGCGACACCGCCTACTTCGGTCCGGAGCCCGAGTTCTTCCTGTTCGACGGCGTGCGCTGGAGCACCGAGCCGAACAACACCTTCTACGAAATCGAAGAATACGAAGCGCCCTGGAACACCGGCGCCAAGGTCGAAGGCGGCAACAAGGGCCACCGTCCCTCCGTCAAGGGCGGCTACTTCCCGGTGCCCCCGGTCGACAGCACGCAGGACATGCGCGCCGAGATGGCCCTGATCCTGGAATCCCTGGGCATCCCGGTCGAAGTGTTCCACCACGAAGTGGCAGGCGCCGGCCAGAACGAGATCGGCACCAAGTTCAGCACGCTCGTCGAGCGCGCCGACTGGACCATGCTGCAGAAGTACGTGATCCACAACGTGGCCCACGCCTACGGCAAGACCGCCACCTTCATGCCCAAGCCCTACCACGGTGACAACGGCTCCGGCATGCACGTGCACCAGTCCGTGTGGAAGGACGGCAAGAACCTGTTCGCTGGCGACGGCTATGCCGGCCTGAGCGATTTCGCCCTGTACTACATCGGCGGCATCATCAAGCACGCCCGTGCGCTCAACGCCATCACCAACCCCGGCACCAACAGCTACAAGCGCCTGGTCCCGCACTTTGAAGCCCCGGTGAAGCTGGCCTACTCGGCCAAGAACCGCTCGGCCTCGATCCGCATCCCGTTCGTGGCCAACCCGAAGGGCCGTCGCGTGGAAGCCCGCTTCCCCGATCCCCTGATGAACCCGTACCTGGGCTTCGCCGCGCTGCTGATGGCCGGCCTCGACGGCGTCGAGAACAAGATCCACCCGGGCGAGGCTGCCACCAAGGACCTGTACCACCTGCCGCCGGAAGAAGACGCGCTGGTGCCCACCGTCTGCCACAGCCTGGACCAGGCCCTGGAAGCCCTCGACAAGGACCGCGCCTTCCTGACCAAGGGCGGCGTGTTCACCGACTCGATGATCGACGCCTACATCGACCTGAAGATGCAGGAAGTCACCCGCTATCGCATGTCGGTTCACCCGGTCGAATACGACATGTACTACAGCCTGTGATCCCGCAAACGATCACGGTCCCTGCATGAAAAGGGGCGGCGCGAGCCGCCCCTTTTTTCATTTCAGGTCAGTTGCGCCATACTCGTGCTGACTAAAGCATCGATCCGCGGAGGAACACGCCCCCATGAAGTACGCCGTCCCCCTCCTGCTGGCCGCCGCCCTGGGGGCGGCCAGCGCGCAGGCCCAGAGCCGCATCTTCCGGTGCGGCAATACCTACACCAACGACCTGGCTGAAGCCCAGGCCAAGGGCTGCAAGCCGATCGAGGGTGGCAACGTCACGGTGGTCCAGGGCACGCGGGTGCAGGCCCCGGCCTCGCGCCCGGCCTCCGGGGCGCCGGCCGCGGGCACGTCCGCGCAGCGCGTCGAGCAGGCGGACCAGCGCGCCCGCGACGCCGATGCCCGCCTCATCCTCGAGACCGAACTGAAGAAGGCCGAGGCCCGCCAGGCCGAACTGCGCAAGGAATACAACAACGGCGAGCCCGAGCGCCGCGGCGACGAGCGCAACTACCAGAAGTACCTCGATCGCGTGGCGGAACTCAAGGCCGCCCTGGAGCGCAACGAGGCCGACATCGCCGGCATCCGCCGCGAGCTCGCGCGCCACGGCAACGGCGGCGCGAACGGCGCGCCGGCTGGGTCAAAATAGGCGGCTTGACCCAAGCCACTTCACGCCCGGCCGCCGCGTCCCCGGCCGGCCTCCACGCCTTCGACCTGCTGGCCACCCTGGTCGCGGTCGTCACCCTCGACGGGACCGTCGTCTTCGCCAATGCGGCGCTCGAGGATGCCCTGGGCATCTCGCGGCGCGCGATCGAGGGCTCCTCCTTCCCCGATGCCTTCACCGAGCCGGAGTTGCTGCGAAGCGCCCTCAAGGGCGCGGACAGCAACCAGTTCGCGGTGCTGCGTTATGACGCCATGCTGGTGCGCGCCGGCGCCGAGCCCATGCCGGTGCATGTGGTGGTGATGGCGCAGACCGAGCGCGCCGGCGAGGTGGTGGTGGAGATGCTGCCCGTGGAGCAGCAGGCCCGGCAGGAGCGCGAGGAGCGCCTGATCGACCAGGCCCAGGCGAACAAGGAGCTGATTCGCAACCTCGCGCACGAGATCAAGAACCCCCTGGGTGGCATCCGCGGCGCGGCGCAGTTGCTCGAGATGGAGATCGAGTCGCGCGACCTCAAGGAGTACACGCGGGTCATCATCCACGAGGCCGACCGGCTGCAGACGCTGGTGGACCGGCTGCTCGCGCCGCACCGCCGCCCGCACGTGGTGGGCGACGTCAACATCCACGAGGTGTGCGAGCGCGTGCGCTCCCTGATCCTGGCCGAGTTCCCCAAGGGCCTGAAGGTGGTGCGCGAGTACGACACCTCGCTGCCCGAGTTCCGCGGCGACCGCGAGCAGTTGATCCAGGCCGTGCTGAACATCGCGCACAACGCCTGCCAGGCGCTGGCCGAGCGCATCGCGGCGGGCGACGCGATGCTCACCTTCCGCACCCGCATCGCGCGCCAGGTCACTTTCGGCAAGCAGCGCTATCGACTGGCACTGGAATTGCATGTCATCGACAACGGACCGGGAGTGCCCCCGTCCATCAAGGACCGCATCTTCTACCCGCTCGTGTCGGGCCGGGAGGGCGGTTCGGGACTGGGGCTCACGCTGGCGCAGACATTCGTGCAGCAACACCATGGCTTGATCGAATGCGACAGCGTCCCGGGCCGGACCGATTTCAAGCTATTGATTCCGCTGCCTTGAAGCAGCGACCGAACACCCGAGGTAGGACGCCCCCATGAAGCCGATCTGGATCGTTGACGATGACCAAAGCATCCGCTTCGTGCTGGAGAAGGCCTTGCTGCGCGAGGAGCTGCCCACGCGCAGCTTCACCAGCCCGCGCGAGGTGCTGCAGGCCCTGGAGGCGGCCAACGACGAGGACGGCCCGCAGGTCCTGGTGAGCGACATCCGCATGCCCGGCGGCTCGGGCCTGGACCTGCTCACGAAGGTCAAGGAGCTGCACCCCGGCCTGCCGGTGATCATCATGACGGCGTTCTCCGACCTGGACAGCGCGGTCTCCGCCTTCCAGGGCGGCGCCTTCGAGTACCTGCCCAAGCCCTTCGACCTGCCCAAGGCGGTGGAGTTGATCCGCCGCGCCGTCGAGGAGAGCCTGCGCGAGGAGGTGGCCGAGGAGCGCATGGCCGCCACGCCCGAGATGCTGGGCCAGGCCCCGGCCATGCAGGACGTGTTCCGCGCCATCGGCCGGCTCTCGCAGAGCAATGTCACGGTGATGATCACCGGCGAGTCCGGCTCCGGCAAGGAGCTGGTGGCGCGCGCGCTGCACAAGCACTCGCCGCGCGCCGGCGGGCCCTTCGTGGCGATCAACACCGCCGCCATCCCCAAGGACCTGCTCGAGTCCGAGCTGTTCGGCCATGAGCGCGGCGCCTTCACCGGTGCGCAGACCATGCGCCGCGGCCGCTTCGAGCAGGCCGAGGGCGGCACGCTGTTCCTCGACGAGATCGGCGACATGCCCTTCGACCTGCAGACGCGCCTGCTGCGCGTGCTGTCGGACGGCCACTTCTACCGCGTCGGCGGGCACAGCGCGGTGAAGGCCAACGTCCGCGTGATCGCCGCCACCCACCAGGACCTGGAGCAGCGCGTCAAGGACGGCGCGTTCCGCGAGGACCTGTTCCACCGCCTCAACGTGATCCGCCTGCGCCTGCCGGCGCTGCGCGAGCGCAAGGAGGACGTGCCGATGCTGGTGCGCCATTTCCTGCAGCAGTCCGCCAAGCAGCTCGGGGTGGAGCCCAAGCGGATTGCCGACGCCGCGCTGGCGCGCCTGATGGCCTTCAACTTCCCCGGCAACGTGCGCCAGCTGGAGAACATCTGCCACTGGCTCACGGTCATGGCGCCGGCGCAGGTGATCGAGCCCAAGGACCTGCCGCCGGAGGTGACGCTGGCCACGCCCGAGGTGCCGGTGGCCGCGGCGCCCGAGGCCGACACGCCGGCTGCCCCGCAGGCGGCGCCCGTGGCGGCGGCCGTACCCGCGGCGCCGGTGCTGGTGGGCGCGCCGGGCGGGGCGGGCTGGGAGGCCGGCCTCGAGGCCGAGGCCCTCGCGCTGCTGCAGGCCGGCCGCACCGACGTGTGGGACGAACTGACCCGGCGCTTCGAGTCGCGCCTGATCCTCACCGCCCTGAACAACACGCGGGGCCGGCGCATCGAGGCGGCGCAGAAGCTCGGCATCGGCCGCAACACCATCACTCGCAAGATCCAGGAGCTGGGCCTGGAGTGACGCCGCCCCGCGCCGCCGGGAGCAAAGGCAGGAAGGCCGGGTGATCCCCGGCCTTTCTTCATGGGCGCTTCAGAGTTCGACCGTCACCGGCGCGTGGTCGCTGGGTTGCTTCCACTTGCGCGGCGTGCGGTCGACCGCGCAGGCTGCCACGCGCGGGCGCAGCGCCTCGCTGACCAGGACATGGTCGATGCGCAGGCCGCGGTTCTTCTGGAAGCCGAGCATGCGGTAGTCCCACCAGCTGAAGGTCTTGTCCGGATGCTCGAAGAGGCGGAAGGCGTCCACCAGGCCGAGCGCCAGCAGCTGGCGGAAATGCTCGCGTTCCTCGGTGGTGTGGTGGATGGTCTCGCGCAGGCCCACCGGGTCGTAGGAGTCCCGGTCCTCGGGGGCGATGTTGAAGTCCCCGAGCAGCACCAGGTTCGGGTGCTGCGCGAGTTCGGCCGCCACGTAGCGCTGCAGGCCCTCGAGCCAGCGCATCTTGTAGGCGAACTTCTCGCTGCCCGGCTCCTGGCCGTTGACGAAATAGCCATTGACCACGCGCAGCGCGCCGGCCTCGGGGTGGTCCAGGGTGGCGGCGATCACCCGGGAGTGCTCGTCGTCGAAGCCGGTGATGTTGCGCACTTCATCGCGCAGCGGGTGGCGGCTGATGATCGCGACGCCGTTGTAGGTCTTCTGCCCGAACACCGCGCAGTGCGCGTAGCCGGCTTCCTGCAGCGCCATCAGCGGGAACTTGTCGTCCGTCATCTTCAGCTCCTGCAGGCACAGGACGTCCACCGGGTTGGCGGCGAGCCAGTCCAGCACGTGCTGCAGGCGGGCGGTGAGGGAGTTGACGTTCCAGGTGGTGATCTTCATGGCGTGCGGCGCGTGTGGGAGCGGCGGCGATCATAACGGCGGGGGCCGCGGCGAGGCCGTAGACTCTCTGCTATGCGCGCGCCCAAGCCCCATCCCGTCGCGGACGAAGAAGCCGTCTTCGAGCTCGCGGCCCGGACGTTCCGCGTGATGTCGGCGCCGCTGCGCCTGCGGATCATCCGCCACCTGTGCGAGGGCGAGAAGAACGTGACCGAGCTGCTCGAGCTGGTGCAGACCACGCAGCCCAACATGTCGCAGCACCTGAACACCCTGTACCGCGCCGGGCTGGTGGCGCGCCGGCGCGAGGGCGTGCAGATCTACTACCGCGTGGCCAACGAGCCGGTCATCGCCCTGTGCCGCACGCTGTGCGCCGCGATCGCGGCGGAGGCGGGGCTGCACCATCCCTGAGGCCGCGGCCCGGGGGGCGGCCGCGACGGGGGCTCAGGCCCCGGCCCTGCCTCAGAGGTGCAGCGCGGCGGCCACGCCGAGCAGCGCGCCGGCGGCGCCGGAGCCGAACATCAGCCACTCGATCGGCTTCTTGCGCGTGAGCAGCGCGATGGCCGCCAGCGCGATCGACACCTGCAGCACCGTGGTGGCCTGCGCCCAGCGATGGTGCTGGTGCATCTGCTCGTCGCTCTTCTTGTCCCAGTCCTTGGCCTGCGCCTCGATCTTTTCGGCGTCGGCCCTGATCTCGTTCTTTTCCTTCTCGTAACGGTCGATCTTGGCCTGGTAGGCGTCACGCCGGTCGGCGGGCGCCATGTCGCGCGAGATCTCGGCGAGGGACTGTTTCGTGCTCTTGGCCTGGAAGTAATTCCACTGGTTCGAGGCCTCGGTCTTCTTGATCGCGGCGTTGTTCTTGTACAGGCCGGCGTTGGCCTGGGTGGCCCCGCCCATGTACGAGAAGATGGCGCCGACCGTGGCGATGACCGCGGTGAAGATCGCGATCTGGTTGGTCATGCGGTCGCCGGCGCCATGGGCGCCGTGCTGGGCCGCGTGCTCGAGCTCGTGGTCGTGCGGGCCGTGCACGTGGAAGGATCCTCCGGACATTGGGTTCAGTCTCCGTTGTCGTTGTTGAAAGTCACGAATGCATAGGGAATGCCGCTGGCCGCGACATGCGCGGTGCGGCCCACCTCGCGCCAGGACAGGCCGAGGGTGGGGGCGAAGGCGTCGCCCTCGTAGTCGCGGTCGATCTCGGTGACCTCGGCGACCTGCGCCAGGTCCATGGCCTGGGCATAGATCTGCGCCCCGCCGATGACCCAGGCCTGCGCCGCGCCCTCGCACAGGGCGATCGCCTCCTCCAGCGAGCCGGCGCGCTCGGCGCCCTCGGCCTGCCAGCCGGCCTGGCGGGTCACGACGATGTTGCGCCGTCCGGGCAGCGGGCGAAAGCGCGGGGGCAGCGAGTCCCAGGTGCGCCGGCCCATGATCACCGGGCTGCCCTGGGTCACGGCCTTGAAGTGCGCCAGGTCCTCGGGCAGGTGCCAGGGCATGGTGCCCTCGTTGCCGATCACGCCGTTGCGGGCGCGCGCATAGATCATTCCGAGCTTCATCGGTGGGGTGCCTGTTCCCTCTGGGGGCCAGGTGGTGAGACGGTCAGGGTGTCAGACGGCCACGGGGGCCTTGATGGCGGGGTGGCACTGGTAGTCCACCACTTCGAAGTCCTCGTACTGGTACTCGAAGATGGAGGCCGGCCGGCGCCTGATGTTCAGCGTGGGGTAGGGGTAGGGCTGGCGCGAGAGCTGCAGCTCCACCTGCTCGTGGTGGTTGCTGTAGATGTGGCAGTCGCCGCCGGTCCAGATGAAGTCGCCCACGGCCAGGTCGCATTGCTGCGCGATCATGTGCGTGAGCAGGGCATAGCTGGCGATGTTGAACGGCACGCCCAGGAAGATGTCGGCGCTGCGCTGATAGAGCTGGCAGGAGAGCTTGCCGTCGGCCACGTAGAACTGGAAAAAGGCGTGGCAGGGGGCCAGCGCCATCTTGGGCAGGTCGGCCACGTTCCAGGCGCTGACGATGATGCGGCGCGAGTCCGGGTTCGCCTTGATCGTCTTGACTGCCTCGGCGATCTGGTCGATGTGGCCGCCGTCGGGCGTGGGCCAGCTGCGCCACTGCACGCCATAGACCGGGCCGAGGTCGCCATCTTCGCGGGCCCACTCGTCCCAGATGGTCACGCCGCGCTCACGCAGCCTGTTGTTGTCGCTCGAGCCCTCGAGGAACCACAGCAGCTCGTGGATGATGGACTTGAGGTGGACCTTCTTGGTCGTCACCAGCGGGAAGCCCTCGGCCAGGTCGAACCGCATCTGGTAGCCGAACACGCTGCGCGTGCCGGTGCCGGTGCGGTCGGTCTTGGGCGTGCCATGCGCGTATACATGGCGCATGAAGTCTTCGTACTGCGAGCGGACGGGGCGGGCGGGTTGCGTCATGGCGGTGTGGATTATCGGCGGACCACCCGGCCCGGGTTCAGCAGGTTCTGCGGGTCCAGCGCCTGCTTGATGGCGCGCATCAGGCCCAGGGCGACCGGCGACTTGTAGCCGGGCAGCGTGTCCACCTTGAGGGAGCCCACGCCGTGCTCGGCGGAGATCGAGCCGCCGAACTTGCGGACCTGGTCATAGACCAGCGTGTTGACCCGGTCCTCGTGCTCGCGCAGGAAGGCCTGCGGGTCGACGCCCTCAGGCGCCTGCACGTTGTAGTGGAGGTTGCCGTCGCCCAGGTGGCCGAAATCGACCAGGCGCACGCCCGGGATCTCGCGGGCCAGCAGGGCGTCGGTCTCGGCGCAGAAGGCGGGGATGCCGGAGATCGGCACCGAGATGTCGTGCTTGATGTTCAGGCCTTCCTCGGCCTGGGCCATCGTGATGCTCTCGCGCACATGCCACAGCTCGTGGGCCTGGGCCAGGCTCTCGGCCACCACCGCGTCGGTGGCGCAGCCGTCCTCCAGCGCCGCCTCGAGCAGCGACTCCAGCTGCTCGCGGGCGCGGGCCTCGGACTGCGCGTCGGACAGCTCCAGCAGCACGCCCCAGGCGCTGGCGCCCAGGAACGGCACGCGCAGCTGCGGGAAATGCTTGCCCACCAGCGAGAGGGCGAAGTCGCCCATCACCTCGAAGCCGGTCAGGCCGTCGGCCAGGCGGGCGCGGGCCAGCCCGAGCAGGCGCACGGCGGCATCCATCGAGGGCACGGCGGCCCAGGCGGTGAGGCTGGCGGCGGGCTGGGGGTAGATCTTCATCGTCGCCGCGGTGATCACGCCCAGGGTGCCCTCGGCGCCGACGAACAGGTCGCGCAGGTCGTAGCCGGTGTTGTCCTTGCGCAGGCCGGACAGGCCGTCCCAGACCTCGCCCTGCGCGGTCACCACCTCCAGCCCCAGGCACAGCTCGCGGGTGTTGCCGTAGCGGAGCACCTGGGTGCCGCCGGCGTTGGTGGAGAGGTTGCCGCCGATGGTGCAGCTGCCCTCGGCGCCCAGGCTCAGGGGAAAGAGGAAGCCCGCGTCCGCCACCGCCTGCTGCAGGGTCTGCAGCACGCAGCCGGCCTCCACGGTCACCGTCATGTTGGCCGGGTCGATCACGCGCACCGCGTTCAGGCGCTGCAGCGACAGCACCACCTGGGTGCCGGTGTCGTCGGGCACGCTGCCCACCACCAGGCCGGTGTTGCCGCCCTGGGGGACGATCGAGGCGCCGGCCGCGGCGCAGGCGCGCACCACGGCGGCCACCTCGGCGGCATTGCCGGGGCGCACCACGGCCAGCGCCTTGCCGCGCACGCGCTTGCGCCAGTCCTGCTCCCAGGCGCCGAGGTCGCCTTCATGCAGCACATGGGCCGGGCCGACGATGCCGGCCAGTTGCGAGATCAGGGGATTCATTCGACGACCTTCTTCTTCAGGCGCGTGCGCACCTGCAGGACGCAGGCGGCGAACAGGACCAGGCACAGGGCGATTTCCGCCATTGCCAGCCAGGAGGAGGGCGGGCGGTCGCTCCAGGCGCGCACCACGCCCTCGGTGAAATAGAGCCAGACCATCAGGCTGACCCAGCGGTAGGTGTACATGCGATGGCGCAGCAGGCCGGCCAGCGGCAGGCACAGGGGCAGCACCTTCAGCGCCAGCCAGCTGCCGCCCGGGCGCACCGGCGCCAGCCACAGCTCCCAGGCCAGGCCCAGGACGATCAGCCCCAGCAGGCTGCCCACCGCGAGCTGGCGTGACAGGGCCACGGCGGGCGGGGCGGGGCGGGCGGCTTCGGGGGCGGGCGGAGGCGGGACGGGAGCGTGCATGGGCGGTGGCATGATACCGGCCGATGAATGCCGCCCGGTCCCTGATCACGTCCCTCGCGCAATTCCCCTGGGGGCCGGCGCTGCGGACCCTGCGCGAACGGGTGCGCGAGGACCGGCTGGCCCTGTCGGCCGGCAGCCTGACCTTCACCACCACCATCGCCCTGGTGCCGTTCTTCACCGTGGTGCTGGCGCTGTTCACCGCCTTCCCCGTGTTCGGCAAGCTGCAGGGGGCGGTGCAGGCCTGGCTGGTCCAGAGCCTGGTGCCCGACGCGATCTCGCGGCAGGTGCTGGGTGCCCTGACCCAGTTCGCCACCAAGGCCAGCCGCCTGGGCACGGTGGGCATGGGCGTGCTGGTGGTGACGGCCCTGTCGCTGGTGCTCACCATCGACCGCACCCTCAACGGCATCTGGCGGGTGCGCCGGCCGCGCCCGCTGGCGCAGCGGGTGCTGGTGTACTGGGCGGTGATCACCCTGGGGCCGCTGCTGCTGGCGGCCTCGCTGAGCGTCACCTCCTACCTGGTCTCAGCCTCGCGCGGCCTGGTGGCGGCGGTGCCGGGCGGGCTGGTCGTCGTGATCGACGCGGTCGAATTCCTGATGCTGGCCGCCGGCCTTGCCGCCCTGTACCGCTTCGTGCCGAACACGCCGGTGCGCACCGCCCATGCCTGGGTCGGCGGGCTGTTCTCCGCGGCGGGCATTGAAGGGGCACGCGCGCTGCTGGCGCTGTACATCGGCGCCGTCCCCACCTATTCGGCGGTATACGGCGCCTTCGCCACGGTGCCGATCCTGCTGGTGTGGATCTACCTGCTGTGGCTGGTGATCCTGCTGGGGGCGGTGCTGGCCGCCTACCTGCCCGGCCTCCTGGCCGGTCCGCACCGGCGCGCCGGCGGGCCGGGCTGGCAGTTCCAGCTGGCGCTGGAGGCGGTGCGGGCGCTGGACGCGGCGCGCGCCGCGCCGCGCCGGGGCTTGTCCACCACCGAGCTCGCCCGCGAGATGCAGGTGACCGACCGCCAGCTCGAGCCGGTGCTGGAGCACCTGGTGGCGCTGGACTGGATCGGCCGGCTCAACGAGGTGGAGGAGGCCGAGGCCTCGCGCTACGTGCTGCTGGCCGACACCGCCAGCACCGCGCTGGCGCCCCTGATGCAGCGGCTGCTGCTGCCGGCCAACGAGGCCACCAGCGCGCTGTGGCGCAGCGGCCGCCTCGAGGGGCTGGTGCTGCGCGACGCGCTCTGAGGGCGCCTCACCCGCGCAGTAAATCCCGCAGCGCGAACAGCACGCCGTCGGGCGCCTCGGTCATGAGGCTGTGGCCGGCATCGAGTAGCACGGCCTTCGCATGCGGGGACCGGGCGCGCAGCGCCTGGGCCGCCCTGGGCGGCGTCATCGCGTCCTGCTTGCCCAGGACGAACAGCACCGGGCACTGCACCTTCTCCATCGCGGCCTCGCCGCCGGCGTAGGCGTCGCAGGCCTGGAAGCCGCGGTGGAAGACATTCACCCGCGGGTTGCTCGCCAGCACCCGGCGCATCAGCGCGCGCAGGCCGCCGTACAGCCAGGTGCCCGGGCCCAGCGCCGAGGGCGGCGGCGCCAGCTTGGAGTGCGAGTACACGTTGACCAGGGCGATCGCCTTGTGCGGCTCCTCCAGCGAGGCCTGCAGCAGCGCGGGGGTGACCCGCATCGGGAACGCGGTGGCGACCAGGGCCAGGTGGCTCACGCGCTGCGGCGCCCGGGCGGCGGCCTCCAGTGCGGCGAGCGAGCCGAAGCTGTGGCCCACCAGGGCGGCGCGCTGCACGCCGGCGGCGTCCATCAGGGCGAGGGCGAAGGCGGCCGCCTCCTCCACGCTGCGCGGGGGCTCGCCCTCGCTGCGGCAGTGACCCGGCAGGTCGGGCGCCAGCACGTTCCAGCCGTGGTGGGCGAACCAGCGGGTCTGCAGGATCCAGACGCTGTGGTCGTTGAGGACGCCGTGCAGGAAGACGATGGTCGGCAGCGCCGGGTCGAACGGGCGCCCGCCGGTGTAGCAGAAGGTGCGGTGGCCCTGGACGGTGAGTTCCATGCGCGGCGTCCTCAGGCGGCCCTGGCGGCGGCGCGCAGGGCGCGCTGCAGGTCGTCGATCAGGTCGTCCGGGTCCTCCAGGCCGATCGACAGGCGGATGGTCCCCTGGCCGATGCCGGCCGCGGCCAGGGCGTCGTCGGACATGCGGAAGTGCGTGGTGCTGGCGGGGTGGATCACCAGCGAGCGGCAGTCGCCCACGTTGGCCAGGTGGCTGAACACCTTGAGCGCCTCGACGAAGGCCTGGCCCTGGGCGCGGCTGCCGGCGAGGTCGAAACTGAACACCGAACCCGCGCCCCGCGGCAGCAGGCGCTGCGCCAGGGCGTGGCTCGGGTGCGACTCGAGCATGGGATGGCCCACGTTGGCAACCAGTGGCTGCGCCGCGAGGAATTCGACCACCTTGCGGGTGTTGGCCATGTGGCGCTCCATGCGCAGGGGCAGGGTCTCCAGGCCCTGCAGGATCAGCCAGGCGGTGTGCGGGCTCATGCAGGCGCCGAAATCGCGCAGGCCCTCGCGGCGCGCCCGCAGCAGGAAGGCGCCGACGGTGGACTCCTCGCTGAACACCATGCCGTGGAAGCCCTCGTAGGGCGCGGTCAGCCCGGCGAAGCGGCCGCGGGCGGCCGGGCCTTCCCAGTCGAAGCTGCCGCCGTCGACCACCACGCCGCCGATGACGGTGCCGTGGCCCGAGAGGAACTTGGTGGCCGAGTGGTAGACGAGGTCGGCGCCCAGCTCGAACGGCCGGACCAGCCAGGGCGAGGTGAGGGTCGAATCGACCAGCAGGGGCACGCCGGCCTCGTGGGCGATGGCGGCCACCGTGGGAATGTCCAGCACGTCCAGCCCGGGGTTGCCCACCGTCTCCCCGAACAGCAGCCGGGTCTCCGGCCGGATCGCGGCGCGCCAGCCGTCGATGTCGCCGGGGCGCACGAAGGTGGTCTCGATGCCGAAGCGGCGCAGCGTGTAGTGCAGCAGGTTCTGCGAGCCGCCGTACAGGGCGGTGGAGGCCACGATGTGCGAGCCGGCCCCCATGAGGGTCGCGATGGCCAGGTGCAGGGCCGCCTGCCCGCTGGCGGTGGTGATGGCGCCGATGCCGCCCTCCAGCGCCGCCACCCGCTGCTCCAGGACCGCGTTGGTGGGGTTGCTGATGCGGGAGTAGACATGGCCCGCCCGTTCCAGGTTGAACAGCGAGGCGGCGTGCTCGCTGGAGTCGAAGACGAAGGAGGTGGTCAGGTGGATCGGCACCGCCCGCGCGCCGGTGGCCGGATCGGGCGCGGCGCCGGCATGCAGGGCGAGGGTGTCGAAGCCGGGATCGGAGTAGCCGGGCATGTGGGGAAAAGGTCCACGTTCGTGTGGATGCGGGTGGGGGATGTGGGCTATATTGTTTGCAACCGCCAGAGGGCTGCCACGAGGAGATACCCCATGAAAGTCAGTGACATCCTGCGTGTGAAGGGCAACACGCTCTACACCACGTCCCCCGACGAGCCGCTGGCTCGCGCCATCGAGGTCATGGCCGACAAGGACATCGGCTCGCTCGTCGTGATGGAGCACGGGGACCTGGTGGGCATGCTCACCTTCCGCGAGGTGATCCAGGCCCTCGTGAAGAACGGCGGCGCGGTCGGCGGCACCCTGGTGCGCACCGCGATGGACGACCACCCGCTCACCTGCACCGGCGAGACCGAGCTCGACGAGGTGCGCCGCATGATGCTCGAGCGCCACGCGCGCTACATGCCGGTGATGGACCGTCGCATGCTGATGGGGGTGATCAGCTTCTACGACGTGGCCAAGGCCGTGGTGGACAGCCAGAACTTCGAGAACCGCATGCTCAAGGCCTACATCCGCGACTGGCCCAGCGCCGAGGACAGCAAGCCCACGGCCGAACTCTGAGGCCCGGCGCGGCGCGGGCCGGGGCGGCTCAGCCCTGGGCCGCGTGGATCACGTCACGCAGCAGCGGGTAGATCTGCTGCTGCCACCGGCGGCCGCTGAACACGCCGTAGTGGCCCACCCCGGTCTGCACGTGGTGGGTCTTCCGCCAGGGCCGGATGCCGGTGCACAGGTCCTGCGCCGCGACGGTCTGGCCCACCGAGCAGATGTCGTCGCGCTCGCCCTCCACCGTGAGCAGGGCGGTTCCCCGGATCGACCCCGGATCCACCGCGCGGTCCCGCCAGCGCAGCCGGCCGAGCGCCAGGTCGCAGGTCTGGAACACCTTCTCCACCGTCTCCAGGTAGAACTCCGCGGGCAGGTCATTGACCGCCAGGTACTCGTCGTAGAAGCTGCGGATCGTGTCGGCCTTCTCCAGTTCGCCCGCGACCAGGTGGCGGTACAGGTCCTTGAACGACTGCTGGTGACGCTCCAGGTTCATGCCCATGAAGGCCGACAGCTGCACGAAGCCGGGGTAGACCCTGCGCATGAAGCCGGCATGGGGCAGGGGCACATGGCTGATCAGGTTGTCCTCGAACCAGCCGATCGGCTTGCTGGTGGCCAGGCGGTTCACCTCGGTCGGGTTGACGCGGCAGTCCACCGGGCCGGCCATCAGCACCAGGGCGCGCGGTGTGGCCGGGTCGGCCTCCTCGGCGAGCAGGGCGGTGGCCGCGAGCGCCGCCACGCAGGGCTGGCAGACGGCGACCAGGCTGGCGCCCGGGCCCACGGCCCGCATGAACCGCATCAGGTAGTCGATGTAGTCGTCCAGTCCGAAGCCGCCCTCGCGCAGGGGAACATCCCGCGCGTTGTGCCAGTCGGTCACGTAGACCTCGTGGTCCTGCAGCAGGGTGCGGATGGTGTCCCGCAGCAGCGTGGCGAAGTGGCCCGAGAGGGGCGCGGCCAGCAGCACCCGGGGCTGCGGCGCCGCGCCCGGCTTGCGGAAATGCAGCAACGTGCCGAATGGCAATTTGAGGACCGTCTCCTCGATGACCTGTACGTCGCGGCCCTCCGAGCGCACCTGAGTGATGCCGTAGGCGGGACGCGTGTGCGTCAGGCGCAGGCGCGAGAACACCTCGCAGGCCGCCGCCAGCTTGCGCGCAGCGGTGCCCTCGGTGCGCTCGAGCCACAGGGCCGCGGCCTGGTGCTGGGCGATGAGGCGCAGGGGGGAGGTCAGGTCGAAATGGGTCTGGTAGGCCTGGTAAAGCATGTCGCGGCGCTCCTTGGCGGTGCGTTTGCAAGTTGCACGCCAAGCCGGTTGCGCCCCTGCGCGATGGCACAGCCTTTGCTGGTCCTGGCATTCATCGCAGCATCGAAGGAGCGCCCCATGGCCCGCACGGTCCTCACCATCAGCAGCAAGAACTACGGCGCCTGGGCCTTGCGGGGCTGGCTGATGGCCCGGCTCGCCGGGCTGGCCTTCACCGAGAAGGTGATCCCGCCCGACGACCCGGCCATGAAGGCGGAGATGCTCCTGCTGTCGTCGTCGATGCGGGTGCCTTCGCTGGATCACGAGGGCGTGCACGTGTGGGACACGCTGGCCATCGGCGAGTACCTGCACGAGGTCAGGCCCAGGGCAGGCCTCCTGCCGGCCGACCGCAAGGCGCGCGCGCATTGCCGCGCCATCTGCGGCGAGATGCACTCGGGCTTCGCCGCGCTGCGCGGCGCGCTGCCGATGAACATCCGCGCGCATTTCCCGGGCTTCAAGGTCTGGTCGCGCGCGCAGGCCGACATCGACCGCATCCTCGAGATCTGGCGCGAGTGCCTGGCGAGCTACGGCGGCCCGTTCCTTTTCGGCAAGCAGCCGTCCATGGCGGACGCGATGTACGCGCCGGTGGTGACCCGGTTCCTCACCTACGACGTGGCGCTGGACAAGCCCTGCGCCGCGTACTGCCGCCGCATCATGGAGCTGCCGGCCATGCAGGAGTGGGTGGCGGCGGCGAAGGAGGAGCCCGCCGAGATCGACGAGCTCGACGCGGAGTTCTGAGCCTCAGGCCCAGGGGGTGGGCGGCGGGATGTCGCACACCGGCTCCACGTCCACCGTCCTGAAATCGGCGGGCGAGACGATCTCCAGGTACTCCATGTCGGGGGAGTAGTCGAACAGGTAGTGCCGGATGCCGGGACGCTGGTGGACCACGTCGCCGGCCTTGACCAGCGTCTCCCGGTCCTCGTACATGAAGCGGGCCCACCCCTTGGTCATGATCACGATGTGGAAGTCCGCCTCATGCCGGTGCCATCCCGTGCCTTGTTCCGGTGCCTTGTTCGCCTTCACCAGGTGCGCGATGACCTGGCCGTTCGTGGCGTGCGCGATGCCCAGGTCCCGGTACAGGAAGAAGTCCCGCAGGCCGCCCGACTCGAAGTCGGTGTCCTCGGGCCTCACGAGGGAAAATCGGGTGGCGGTCGTGTCCAACATCAGATGCTCTCCTTCGGTGCCGGGATGGCCCCGCGCCGCTTCTCCATGCATGAAGCGTTCCCGTGGGGCGCAGGCGCTCTGGGATAATCCGTTGCCATGAGCGGCAATACTTTCGGCACCCTGTTCGCAGTCACCAATTTCGGCGAGTCCCATGGCCCGGCCATCGGCTGCGTCATCGACGGATGCCCCCCGGGGCTGGAACTGTCCGAGGCCGACATCCAGCCCGACCTGGATCGCCGCCGCCCCGGCACCAGCCGCCACGTCACCCAGCGCCAGGAGCCCGACCAGGTCGAGATCCTCTCCGGCGTCTACGAGGGCCGCACCACCGGCACGCCGATCGCCCTGCTGATTCGCAACACCGACCAGCGCTCCAAGGACTACGGCGACATCCTCCAGACCTTCCGGCCCGGCCACGCCGACTACACCTACACCCAGAAGTACGGCCTGCGCGACCCGCGCGGCGGCGGCCGCTCCTCGGCCCGCCTGACCGCGCCCATGGTGGCGGCCGGCGCGGTGGCCAAGAAGTGGCTGGCGCAGAAGTACGGCACCCGTTTCCGCGGCTGCATGACGCAGGTGGGCGAGGTCGCCATCCCGTTCGAGAGCTGGGACCATGTCCCGCAGAACCCCTTCTTCGCGCCGGTGGCCGACGTCTCGGCGCTGGAGGCCTACATGGACGCCCTGCGCAAGTCGGGCGATTCCTGCGGCGCGCGCCTGCGCGTCACCGCCACCGGCATGCCGGTGGGCCTGGGCGCGCCGCTGTTCGACAAGCTCGACGCCGACATCGCCTACGCGATGATGGGCATCAACGCCGTCAAGGGCGTGGAGATCGGCGCCGGCTTCGCCAGCGTGGCCCAGCGCGGCACCGTGCATGGCGACTCCCTCACCCCGGCCGGTTTCGCCACCAACAACGCCGGCGGCGTGCTGGGCGGCATCAGCACCGGGCAGGACCTGGAGGTTTCGATCGCGATCAAGCCGACCAGCTCCATCATCACGCCGCGCGAGTCGATCAACCTCAGCGGCGAGCCGATGCAGGTGGTCACCAAGGGCCGCCACGACCCCTGCGTGGGCATCCGCGCCACGCCGATCGCCGAGGCCATGCTGGCCCTGGTGGTGATGGACCACGCGCTGCGCCACCGCGCGCAGAACGCCGACGTCCAGCCGCCGCTGCCTCCCATCGCCGGCGCCGCGGGCTGATGCCGGCGGGCGGCGGGGCAGGCGGCATCCGCGCGATCGCGCCGTTCGCGGCGCTGTCGGCCAGCTACTTCGCGCACATCGGGTTCTTCAACCCGTACCTCACCCTCTGGCTCAAGCACCTGGGGCTGCCGATCGCGGTGATCGCGCTGCTGGCGTCGGTGCAGTCCGTCACCCGTGTCTTCGCGCCCTACCTGTGGGGCATGCTCAGCGACCACACCGGCGAGCGCGTGCGCCTGCTGCGATGGAGCGCGTGCGTGGCCTTCGCCGCGGCGCTGGGCTTCTGGTGGCCGGGCGGGCCGTGGTGGATCGGTCTGGTGCTGCTGGTGGTCTTCACCCACACCAGCTCGATGATGTCGCTCACCGAGGCCGCGATGGCGCACCTGGTGGCCGGCGACTGGGGCCGTTACGGCCGCATCCGGCTCTGGGGCTCGGCCGGCTTCATGGCCACGGTGGTCGCGGCGGGGGCCTGGTTCGACCATTTCGGCATGGGCCACTTCACCGGCTGGACCACGGCGACCCTGGCCGCGGTGGTCGCCTGCACCTTCTGGCTGCCCGACGCCCATGACCGGCCCGAGGCGCACGCGCAGGCCCGCGAGCCGGTGGGCCCGGTGCTGCGCCAGCCGGTGGTGCGCTGGTTCTTCGCCTCGCTCCTGTGCCACGTGATGGCGCACTACGCCATCTATGGCTACTTCTCCCTCTACCTCGACGCCCATGGCTACGGCAAGGCCACCATCGGCCTGCTCTGGGCGGTGTCGGTGCTGGTGGAGATCGCCTGGTTCTTCTGGCAGGGGCGGCTGGTCGGCCTGCTCACCATGCCGCAGTGGCTGGTGCTGTGCGGCGCCGCCACCGCGCTGCGCATGACGGGCACCGGCCTGCTGGGCGACTGGCTGCTGGTGCTGTTCATCGGCCAGGTGCTGCATGCGCTGACCTTCGCCGCGCACCACACCGCCTGCATCGCCATGGTGACCTACCACTTCCCCGGCCGGCTGCGGGCGCGCGGGCAGGCGCTGTTCACCGTGGTCGGCTACGGCATCGGCGGGGTGGTGGGCGTGCTGGCCGGCGGGCGCCTGGTCGACGCCGTGGGCTACGAGGCGCTGTTCCTGGCGGCCGGCGCGCTCGGCGCGCTGGCCGTGGCCTGCGCCTGGCAGGTCCGGCGCCACGAGGAGCGGCTGCCGGAGGCGGGCGCGTGAAGACGCTGCAGCTGAAGGTCAAGCCCAGCGCCCGCCAGAGCGTGCTGACGCCGCCGGCCGCCAACGGCGAGCCGTGGACCGCGCAGCTTAAGGCGCCGCCGGTGGACGGCAAGGCCAACGAGGAACTGGTGGCCCTGGTGGCGCGGCACTTCGGCTGCCCGAGGTCGGCGGTGCGGATCAAGGCCGGCGCGGGCGGCCGGATGAAGCTCGTGCAGGTGGACGGGGTGGACTGAGCGGCCCCGCGCCGGCAGCCCGGTGGGGCGGTTCCAGGGCGACTCAGTGGCGGCGCCGCATCGCCTCGCGAACCTCGCGTCCCAGCTCGATCACCGCCATCGCGTAGTAGGACGACTGGTTGTAGCGCGTGATCACGTAGAAGTTCTCGGTGCCCGCCACGTAGCTGCTCGGCGCCTCGCCGTTCTGCAGTTCGACCAGCGCCAGCGGGCCGGTGTGCTGCAGCGCCTCGCCCTCGAGCACCGCGCCCCTGGCGGTGAAGGCCGGCACGCCGAAGGTGGGCAGGATGTCGGGGGCGAGCAGGGTGTCCAGGTCCAGCGTGGCCGTGTCGAAGCGCACCGGGTAGTGCGTGGCCATGCCCGTCTGCCAGCCGAAGGACTTGAAGTAGTTGGCCACGGAGCCGATCGCGTCGGCGGTGCTGCGGCGCAGGTCGATGCGGCCGTCGCCGTCGAAATCGACCGCGAAGCGCACCGCGCTGCTCGGCATGAACTGCACCAGGCCCATCGCGCCGGCGAAGCTGCCCAGGGGCACGGCCGGGTCGCCGCCGCTGCGCCAGGCCAGGGTGAGGAAATGCTCCAGCTCGCTGCGGAACCAGGCGCTGCGTTCGGCGGCGCGCGGGTGCTGGGGCGGGTGGTCGAAGCCCAGGGTGGCCAGCGCGTCGAGCACGCGGAAGTCCCCCATCTGCTGCCCGTAGATCGTCTCCACGCCGATGATGCCCACCACCATCTCGGCGGGCACGCCGTACTGCTGCTCGGCCTTCGCCAGCGCCGCCTCGTTCTCGCGCCAGAAGCGCACACCCGCGGCGATGCGGATCGGGTCGATGAAGCGGCTGCGGTACACCGCCCAGTTCTTGCGCGTGGCCGGCGGGGGCGGCTGCATCAGCTTCTGCACCAGGGCCAGCTGCTGCGCCTGGCCGACGGCGCGGCGGGCCCAGGCGGCGTCCATGCCCTGGCGGGCTGCCATCTCGTCGGCGAAGCGCATCGCGTCCTCGCGGCCTGCGTACGGCGTGCCGGTGCGCGCGGCGGCGGTGGAGACCCGCGTGGCCTTGGGCTTCTTCACGCCCTTGGCGGCGTGCTTCTTCGCCTCGGCCGGCAGGGGCACGACCGCGAGGGCGCCGACAGCGGCGAGGAGCAGGGGCAGGAGGAGGCGACGCAGCATCAGGAGGGCCAGGGCAGTTGCCTGAATTCTCGCCGAAGGTCGGACAGGCGCAGGCCCGGCCGCGGCGCATAGCGCAGGGCCTCCAGCCGCAGCAGCCACTCCGCCACCGCGCGGGCGGCCGGGCCGTGCCGCGCGATGACCGCCTCGGCCATCTGGCGCGGCCCGGCCGCGGGGCCGAAGGCGAGGCCGCCGCGTGCAAGCCGGCGGCGCGCGCGATCCAGCAGCCGCAGCCACGGGTCCTGCCGGCCCCGCGGCAGCAGCGCCCACAGCGCGCCCGCGGCCGCCGTGGCGGCGAGCAGGCCGGCCAGCGCGCGCACCAGGTCGCGCCAGTCCACCGCGTCCAGGCCCAGCCCGCGCAGCAGGTCCAGCTGGCGGCCCTGCGTGTAGTTCAGGACCCGCTGGTTCCAGGCGTTGTTCAGGGCTTCCCACGCATTGCGCAGGACGAGGGCGAGGCCCGGGTCGAGCGCGCCCACGGCCGTGGCCAGCACGCCGGGCGGCGGCAGCAGGCGCTGCAGCGTGCCGGTGCGCGCGGGCGCGACGGCCGCTGTCGGGTCCACGCGCACCCAGCCCCGGCCGGCCAGCCAGACCTCGGCCCAGGCATGCGCGTCGCTGTGGCGGACGACCCAGGCGCCGTCCACCGGGTTGACCTCGCCGCCCTGGTAGCCGGTGACCACGCGCGCCGGGATGTCCATGCCCCGCATCAGGAGCACGAAGGCCGAGGCGATGTGCTCGCAGAAGCCGGCGCGCTTGTCGAACCAGAACTCGTCGGCCGTGTGCTGGCCGTAGGTGCCCGGCTCCAGCGTGTAGCGGTAGCCGCCGGTGCGCAGGCGCTCCAGCGCCATCGCCACCAGCGCGCCCTTGTCCTCGGGCGGGGCGGTGCTGGCGCGCATCAGGTCGGTGGCCAGTTGCAGGGTGCGCGGGTTGAAGCCCGGCGGCAGCTCGCGGTACTCCAGGGGCAGGGCCTCGGCCCGCAGCAGCGGGCCCAGCCGCCAGTCCAGGTGGCTGGCGACTTCGTACCGCAGCAGGTCGGTGACCGGGCGCGGCATCAGCCACTGCATCTCCGGCGTGCGCAGCGGGCCCGGGCCGGCCGCGAAGGCGGCCGAGGCGGGCGGCACGGCCGTCGCGTCGAGCACCGGCAGCCAGGGGCGGCTGCCCGGCTCCAGCGTGACGACGTAGCGCACCGGCTCGCCCGCCACCTCCAGCGGCGCGCGCCGCGCCGCCACCGCGGGCGAGGGCAGGGCCAGCGGCGAGGGATACAGCGGGCGCCAGACGCGGCCGTCGAAGTTGGTCAGCACCGGCCCGCGGAAGTACAGCTGCGGGCGCGGCGGCACCGGCCCCTCGAAGCGCACGCGCATCGCGATGCCGTCGTCCAGCGCCAGGCGGGCGACCTGGCCGACCTCCATGTCGCCGGCCAACCCGCTGCGCCCGGTCAGCGCATCACCCGGGATGCCCCACAGCGGCGGCAGCCGCGGGAACAGCAGGAACAGCGCGAGGGTCACGGGCGCGCCGAACAGCACCAGCCGCAGCGCGATGCCGGCGGACTGGCGCAGCGGAGGCCGGCCGACCGGCAGGTGCGCGTTCACGAGCGCGGTGAGCAGCCCGAGCAGGGCCACCCCCATCGCCAGCGCGGTGGGCAGCGACTGCGAGAAGAAGAAGTTCACCACCAACGTGAAGAAGCCGAGGAAGAAGACCACGAACGCGTCGCGCCGCGCGCGCAGCTCCAGGGTCTTGAGGGCCAGCAGGGCGACGACCAGGGTCACGCCCGCGTCGCGCCCGAGCAGGGTGCGGTGCGTCCACAGCGTCGCCGCCAGCGTCAGCGCCAGCAGCGCCGCGCGCCACAGCCGGCCGGGCAGCGGGGCGCCGGTGGCGGCGAGCCAGCCGCGCCAGGCCAGCACGCCGGCAGCGAGCGCGCTGCACCACAGGGGCAGGCGCGTCGCCTGGGGCAGCAGCACCCAGGCGATCACCAGCAGCAGGAACAGCGTGTCGCGGCTGTCCCGGGGCAGGGCGGCGAGGCGGGCGCGCAGGGCATTCAGCACAGGGCCAGGGCCTCCAGGCAACGCAGGCGGTGGGCCTCGCCCTGGCCCGGCGCGAGGGCCAGGCCCGGCAGGCGCAGGCCGTAGTCCAGTCCGAGGCGGTCGGCCTGCAGCACCCAGGCCGTGAGCCGGGACAGGCGCCGCTCGGTGTCGCCGGCGCCGGCCTGGGCGAGGTCCAGCCACAGCACCTGGCGGCCGGACTGCTGCGTGTCGCGCGAGACCAGCTCGCCGGTGCGCGCGGCCTTCTTCCAGGCCACCAGCCGCATCGGGTCGCCGCGCCGCCAGGCGCGCACGCCGTCGAACTCGCCGCTGGCGGCGCTGCGGCGGGCGCGCCCGTCGTCGCGCGTGGCCTCGCCGGGCGGCAGCGGCGGCGGCAGCGCCTCGGGCTGCGGGTACACCAGCATCCGCGCCGCCGGCCGCCACAGCGCCCAGGCCCGGAAAGTGCCCAGGGGAAAGCGCGTCTCGGCCGCCAGCAGCGGCAGCGGCTGCAGGCCCCGCGGCCCGGCGGGGACGGTGACCTGCACCTGGCTGCTGCCCCGGGCGGGCACGTCGCACCAGGCCCACTGCGGCGGCTGGCCCGGCTGCGAGACGGCCAGCGCCACGCCGGCTCGCGCGCGCCGCGAGGTGTTCGTCAAGGTGACCGTCAAGGGCGCCGCGGCCCCGCAGAACTGGGGCGCCGGCGCAGACAGGGCCAGCTGCAGCCCACGCAGGTTGGCATGGCTCACGTGCATGGCGGCGAGCGCCGCGCCCCCGAGCAGGAAGGTGACGAGGTAGCCCAGGTTCAGCTGGTAGTTGATGGAGGCCACCAGCAGCACGAGCAGGGTGGCGGCCAGCATCAGGCCGGGCCGCGTGGGGAGGATGTAGACGTTGCGGTGGGTGAGCGCCACGGTGTCGGCCCGCGGCAGCCGCGAGTGCCACCACGCCCGCAGCCGTGTCGCCAGCGCCCTCACGGCAGGGGCAGGGCCTCGAGCAGGGCCCGCACCTGTTCGACCGCGCCGCGCCCGGCATGGCCCACCGGCACGAGGCGGTGCGCGATGGTCTGCGGCAGGATGGCCTGCACGTCGTCGGGCGCCACATAGTCCCGGCCGGCGAGCAGGGCCTGGGCCTTGGCCGCGCGGATCACCGCGATCGCCGCGCGCGGCGACAGGCCCTGCGCGAACCAGCGGCCCGAGCGCGTGGCGGCGACGATGTCCTGCACGTACTCGAGCAGCGGGTCGGACGCATGCACGGCCAGCACCTGGCGCTGCAGCGCGTCCAGCGCCAGCGGGCTGAGCGAGCCCTGGAGCGACTCGAGCATGGCGCGCCGGTCCTCGCCCCGCAGCAGCTCGCGCTCGGCGGCGCGGTCGGGGTAGCCCAGCGAGATCCGCATCAGGAAGCGATCGAGCTGCGACTCGGGCAGGCTGAAGGTGCCGAGCTGGTCGTGCGGGTTCTGGGTGGCGATGACGAAGAAGGGCGCGGGCAGGGGCCGCGTCTCGCCCTCGACGCTGACCTGCTTCTCCTCCATCGCCTCGAGCAGCGCGCTCTGGGTCTTGGGGCTGGCGCGGTTGATCTCGTCGGCCAGCAGCACCTGGGCGAAGACGGGGCCCGGGTGGAAGACGAAGTCCTCCTTGCCGCGGTCGTACACCGACACGCCGGTGAGGTCGCTGGGCATCAGGTCGGCGGTGAACTGCACCCGGGCGAAGTGCAGCCCGAAGGCGCGGGCCAGGGCGTGCGCCAGCGTGGTCTTGCCCACGCCGGGAACGTCCTCGATCAGCAGGTGCCCGCCCGCCAGCAGGCAGGCCACGCAGTCCCGGACCTGTGCCGGTTTGCCCACGATCACCGTGTTAAGCTGGCCCAGGAGTGCCGACAGTTCACGTTGCGCTTGCATCGGCGCAACGTTATCCGAATTCCCAGCGGCACCGAAGCGCAGTGATGATGACTTCCAACAAGACCGGGTATTTCACCCACGCGGACTGCCGCAAGCACGAGATGGGGGAGGGGCACCCCGAGTGCCCGCAGCGCCTCGATGCCATCGAGGACCGCCTGCTGGTCACCGGCGTGGCCGATGCCCTGGAGCGCTTCGAGGCGCCGCGCGCCGCCCTCGGCGACATCGAGCTGGCGCATGACAAGCTGCACGTCGCCGCCCTGCGCGGGATGGAGCTGGAGATCGCCGAGCAGGTGCAGGCCGGCGGCCCGTCCTATGCGCACCTCGATGCCGACACCGCGATGAACCTGCACACCTGGGAAGCGGCCCAGCGCGCCGCCGGCGCCGCCATCGCGGCGACCGACGCGGTGATCGGGGGCGAGCTGGAGAACGCCTTCTGCGCGGTGCGCCCGCCGGGCCACCATGCCTGCCGCGGGCAGGCCATGGGCTTCTGCTTCATCAACAATGTGGCGGTGGCTGCGCGCTACGCGCTGGAGCGCCACGGCCTGTCGCGCGTGGCGGTGGTCGACTTCGACGTCCACCACGGCAACGGCACCGAGAACATCCTGGCCGGCGACGAGCGCGTGCTGATGGTCAGTATCTTCCAGAGCGGCCTGTACCCGTTCAACGGCGAGCAGCCGCTGGGCCCCAACATGGTCAACGTGCCGGTGCCGGCCTACACCCGCGGCGCCCAGGTGCGCGAGCTGATCGAGACCCACTGGATCCCCCGCCTGGAGGAATTCCGCCCCGAGATGATCTTCATCAGCGCGGGCTTCGACGCCCACCGCGAGGACGACCTGGGCCAGCTGGGCCTGGTCGAGCAGGACTACGCCTGGATCACCGGCCGCATCCGCGAGGTCGCGCGGCGCCACTGCCGGGGCCGCATCGTCTCCTGCCTCGAGGGTGGCTACAACCTGGGTGCGCTGGCGCGCAGCGTCGAGGCCCATGTGCGGGCCCTGGCCGACCTGTGAGGCGCTGATGGACGTGTTCGAGCGATTGCTGTCGGGCCTGGCCCATGCCGGCCTCGGCTGGGAGGCCGCTGCCCTGGCCGCGAGCCTGGTGGCGGCCTTCGGCCTGTGCTGGCTCGCCGGGCGCCGGCACGCGGGCGAGTCGGTCTGGTTCGGCCGGGCCATCGTCGACGGCCTGCTGTTCCCCCTGCTGGCGCTGGCGCTCGTGTACAGCGCCGAGGTGGCGCTGGCCCGCCACCAGCCGGTGCCGCTGCTGCGGATCGCGGTGCCGGTGCTGATGTCGCTGGCCGGCATCCGTTTCCTGGCGCGCGTGCTCACGGTGGTCTTCCCCGCCTCGGGCGCGGCGCGGCTGGTCGAGCGCCTGTTCTCCTGGCTGGCCTGGATCGCTGCGGTGCTGTGGATCCTGGGCCTGCTGCCGGTGGTCACCGAGGAAATGGACGCGATCCGCTTCACCTTCGGCAAGACCAAGGTGAGCCTGCTGAACCTCGTCGAGGGCGTGCTGTCCTCGGGCGCGGTGCTGGTGCTGGCGCTGTGGATCTCGGCGACCCTGGAGCGGCGCGTGCTGCGGCAGACGGTGTCCGACCTGTCGCTGCGCAAGGTGGCGGCCAATGCCCTGCGCGCGCTGCTGCTGCTGGTGGGCCTGCTGTTCGCGCTGTCGGCGGTGGGGGTGGACCTGACCGCGCTGTCGGTGCTGGGCGGCGCGCTGGGCGTGGGCCTGGGCTTCGGCCTGCAGAAGCTGGCGGCCAACTACGTCAGCGGCTTCGTCATCCTGTTCGAGCGCAGCCTGCGCATCGGCGACACCGTGCGCGTGGACAGCTTCGAGGGCGAGGTGGTGGACATCAAGACCCGCTACACCCTGATCCGCGCCAGCAACGGGCGCGAGTCGGTGGTGCCCAACGAGAAGCTGATCACCGAGCGCATCGAGAACCTCTCCCTCGCCGACCCGCTGATCCTGCTCTCCTGCGACGTGGCCGTGGGCTACGACAGCGACGTGGACCGGGTCCAGCGGATCCTGGTCGAGGCGGCGGCCGGCGTGCCGCGCGTGCTCGCCGACCCGGGGCCGGTGGCGCGGCTGGCGCGCTTCGGCGCCGACGGCCTGGAGTTCAGCCTGCTGTTCTGGATCGCGGACCCGGGCAACGGCCAGCTCAACGTGCGCTCGGACGTGAACCTTCGCATCCTGCGCGGGCTGCGGGAGGCGGGCATCGAGATCCCGTATCCGCAACGGGTCGTGCATCACCGCGAGGCCCCGCCACGCTGAGGCGGCCCCGGCCGGAACCCTATAATCGCTTTTTCGAACGGTCGTTCTTTTTTGCGTTTCGGGGCCTCCGGGGCCTAGAATCCGCAGTTTACGTAAACGTCAATTCCAAAGACATGAGGAGCCCCTGGCAATGAAGGTCCTGGTACCGGTCAAGCGCGTGGTGGACTACAACGTGAAGGTCCGCGTGAAGTCGGACAACACGGGTGTGGACATCGCCAATGTGAAGATGTCCATGAACCCGTTCGACGAGATCGCGGTGGAGGAAGCGGTCCGCCTGAAGGAGAAGGGCGCGGCCACCGAGGTGATCGCCGTGTCCTGCGGCGTGACGGCCTGCCAGGAGACGCTGCGCACGGCCATGGCCATTGGCGCGGACCGCGCCATCCTGGTGGAGACCCCGGCCGACCTCGAACTGCAGCCCCTGGCGGTGGCCAAGCTGCTCAAGGCGCTGGTGGACAAGGAGCAGCCGGGTCTCGTGATCCTGGGCAAGCAGGCGATCGACGACGACTGCAACCAGACCGGCCAGATGCTGGCGGCGCTGGCCGACCTGCCGCAGGCGACGTTTGCCTCGAAGGTGGAAGTGGCCGGCGACAAGGCCAACGTCACGCGTGAAGTGGATGGCGGCCTGGAGACGCTGGCGGTGAGCCTGCCGGCGGTGATCACCACCGACCTGCGCCTGAACGAGCCGCGCTACGTGACGCTGCCCAACATCATGAAGGCCAAGAAGAAGCCGCTGGAGACGCTCAAGCCCGAGGACCTGGGCGTTGACGTGGCTCCGCGCATCAAGACGCTGAAGGTCAGCGAGCCGCCCAAGCGCGGCGCGGGCATCAAGGTGCCGGATGTGGCCACCCTCGTCGACAAACTCAAGAACGAAGCCAAGGTGATCTGAGATG